>JANYBW010000055.1 GCA_025360585.1 Actinomycetes bacterium
CCCAACAAGAGCACCCGCCAAAAACGACACCACGCTCGCCCGAGCGACAAACCGAAGACCACGCACAACAACCCCCTAGAAAACGCAGCAACACCAAATCGGTAGAAACCGCCACGATACGCCGAACCGCCGATCGCGAAAATTACCTACCGGTATAGAAACCAGTTACCCATGTCATAAATCGGGATAATTGGGTTTATAGGGATGGCAGATAGTTGTCGGGCATCCGGCGACCCAAGCAGTGATCACCGGTTCGACCAGACCCATCACCGTGGTGGGGATCGCAGATGCATCTGTGTCAGAACGAAGAATCGCAGATCATCGCATGTGCAACCAGACTCAAATCTCGACATAGGAACGCCGTCGACGCACAGTGCCGAAATGCCGTGCACGGTATTGCCGTGCACCGCAAATAGGGCACGGTTCTATTGATGTTTCCGCGAGCCACTCACGCGACGAGACCCACTCGCGGAGACACTCAAGACGCCACTCGCGGTCCGAGCATTGTCGTCACGTCCATACCATGACCGCCGATCCGCCGATAGTCATCGCGACGCGCGCCGCGCTGGCTCCGACCGCGCGATCCGCCCACGATGGCATCCGGCATCATCTAAACGATCAACCCGGGTAACGGCATCACGCAGCGGCTGGCGAACCAACGCGACGCGTGATGCCGCTCACCGGGACTGGTACAACACCGGTGACACTTTTGGTGAACCGTTTCGAGTTGACCAACCGGCATCGTTCGTGGCATCGCACCAGTACGATCAGCGACGCGCCGAGACAGCCAAGATTTGTACTGTAAACATTGATGTTCTTAACCGCATACTCAATGCCGGGCTGTGCGCCCAAAAATACGTGGTTCCGTCGCCTACCGCCCCGTTACCGTCGTGTTGTCTCACCTCGCAACGTGTGCCGTCGGCACGTCACCGCGCAACGGAAACGAACATTACCGATCAAGCCACGCACACCGTCACACGCAGCTGTAGACGCCGCTGTCTGTCGCGCGTTCTTCTCCGATGCCCGTATACGGCCGGAGCGCGACGCGAGCAGCGCACAGGGCCCTACAACGCGTTGCTACGCGTTTCGCGAGGCGCTCATCGAGCGCGAAATCTCTAAGATTGATTCAAAGATTCAGAGGTACGCGTGAACGACGCAAGAACGCGCTGATGATCGGGTTCGCAGGCACGACGCGATTCGCGAACATTGAACCGACTCGCGGGTGATCGCGACTACGGGACGCGCGCGGTGATCGGAACGCGCGAGTGAATCGAAATGCAAAGAAAATTGGACGGAGCACAAATGGTGGTACCGCAAAGCGGTACCACCAGAACGCGCGAGTGGGTTACGCGAAAACCGCGATCAGCAAGTTCGTTGATTTGAGAGTTCAAAATATTTGGCACACCTATGCATCATTGATGCGAGCCCCGGTTGGTGACACTTTTGGTGACCCACTCAAAACCCCACCCGCGTCCGTCGAGTGCCGTCAAATCCGCAGCCATCAGCAAGCAACGATGGGCCGCGTTTTCCGGACACCTGAAATTCTGTGGCCGGTAATACCGCCAGCTGTGACTGACGTTTCGTACGCACACGCCGTCGTCCGAACCCGAGCCGGCTGCGAGTTGCAACCCTTGATTGTTAGCTGGTCTTGGTCGCGCGGAGACCGACACGATCAGCGACTGCGCGCATCGAATCAGGCAACGCATGCGCATACGTCCGCATCAAAATCGCGGGGCTATGCCCGAGCACATCCGCAATCGCGCGTAGTTCGCCGATATCGGCGGCGTCGCGGACCATGTGCGACGCAGCAGTATGACGCAACCCATGCGACGTCAAACGCGGCAAGCCAGAAGCGCTCACGACGCGCTCCAGGACCTGATGAAACGCGTTCGGCGATGGACCACCACCCAACGCATCACAAACAACAAGATCCGTATCGCACCATGCCGATCCTGCCGCGAGGCGAGCCTGCAACTGGCCGACCCGATACGAACTGAGACGCCGAGCAGTATCCACGTCGATCGGGACTACACGACGCGACCGCGAATTCTTCCCATCGGTCAAAACCGACGCACCATTGACCTCAACCACTCCGCCCCGTATCCGTAGCGTGCCCGCATCGAGATCAACATCCACCCAATGCAAACCCAACAGCTCGCTACGCCGCAACCCATACAAGACCATCAACCGCAACGGGACCGCCCACTCAAGCGAATCCACTGCCGCTAAGAACGTTTCGATCTGATCTTCGTTCCATGCCCGGATCTCACGGGCCATCCCGGCCTTCACGACCATGCGCGGCATCGCGACACGCGCCGCGACATTACGTTTCACGATCCCTTCACTCACCGCATCCGCAAGCGCGGCACGTAGCAACATCCGACAGATCTCAATACTGCGCCGTGACAACTTGCCAGCCGCAGCAAGATCCGCCAACCAGACAGCAACATCATCACGATCAAGTAACTCGAGTGTGACCGCGCCCAGCCCTTTACAGACATGCACAGACGCCCACTCATACTGCGAACGTGTCTTCGGGCCGATCTCAGTACGCGACGTCACCCACCGACCAACAAGCCACGCGACCGTCCCGCGCTGCACAACACCCGCATCGCCATCAGCCGCGAAATTCGCCGCTGCATTCTGCGCCGCGCGCTTGGATGGAAACGTCCCCAGCTGTCGCGGACGTTTCACCCCAGAAGCCGTATCGATACCGTCAACGCGCACAACCCACGCGTCGCGTTGCGCGCGCACTGTCGGCCGTCCAGTCGCTTTCCAACCCATCACGTACCATCCAAACCCAAATAGTTTTGATACATCAGTGATACATCACCACCAACGCCACAATCACAATACCCGAAAATTCGGCATAACACCAGGTCAGGCCCCATAAAAACACGATCAGACCCCATGCATAAACCTCGCTAATCTGACGGTCCGTCAGATTTGCTGTGTGCGTCCTTTGGAGGCTCGATTCGTATGTTCGATGTCAAGATTCTGAGCGTTCGGCTGGTCGACGGCACGGGCGCGCCGGAGCGGTTGGCCGATGTTGCGGTAGAAGCGGGCCGGATCGTCGCGATCACCGAAGCTGGCGGTCTCACCGAGACCTCCGCGAACGAGACGGTCGAAGGCGCCGGGCTAGTACTTGCTCCGGGCTTCGTTGATCCGCATACGCATTACGACGCACAGCTCCATTGGGATCCGTTCGCAACGCCATCGAATGTGCACGGCGTGACGACGGTGATTGGCGGCAACTGTGGGTTCAGCCTTGCGCCGATCAAACCCGAAGCTGCGGATTACACCCGCAAGATGATGGCCAAAGTTGAGGGCATGCCACTCGCCGCACTTGAGCACGGCATCACGTGGGATTGGCATTCGTTTGGTGAATTTCTCGACCGTTTCGAAAACAAGATCGCGGTTAATGCTGGCTTTCTCGTGGGTCATTGTGCGATTCGCCGTTATGTGATGGGTGAAGCATCCGTTGGCGAAGAAGCCACCCCCGAACAAATCTCGCTCATGGTGGCGCTGCTCAAAACATCATTAGAACAAGGTGGTTTAGGTTTTTCCACCACGTTGAGCCATACGCATTCCGATGGCGATGGCGCGAAAGTTCCGAGCCGTTGGGCCACCAATGATGAAGTGCTCGCACTTTCTGGCGCGGTTAAAGATCATGAAGGCACCACGCTCGAAGCCATCGTGAGTGGCTGCCTCGATATGTTCAGCGATGAGGAAATCGAACTCCTCGCACAGATGAGTGCGGCGGGCCAACGCCCATTAAACTGGAATGTCCTCACTGTCGATAGCCGCGTGCCGCAACGCATTCCGCGCCAACTCGAAGCAGGCGATCGCGCCGCGGAGTTAGGCGGCAAAGTTATTGCGCTCACGATGCCATCAATTGTTCCGATGAACATGAGCTTCGGTACATATTGCGCGTTGTTCATGATTCCGGGTTGGGGCGATGTGATGGGCCTCGATCGCCCACAACGCATCGAACAACTCCGCGACCCGGCCGTGCGAGAAGCCCTCAATGCCAAAGCCGATAGCCCCGGCGCGGGCGTGTTCCGTCGGCTTTCGGCCTGGGGTGCGTACGTGATCGGCGATACGTTCAGTGCGGCCAACGAAGGTCTCAAGATGCGCAAGGTTTCTGATATCGCCAAAGAACGCGGCCAAAACTCCTTTGATTGCTTGCTCGATATCGTGATCAACGACGATCTGCGCACGATCTTGTGGCCGATCGCGAGCGACGGCGACGATAAGAGTTGGCAGATGCGCGCCGAGCTCTGGGACGACCCACGCGCGATGGTTGGTGGTTCCGACGCTGGCGCACACCTCGACCGCATGTGTGGAGCGCCCTACACCACGCGTTTCTTAGGTGATGTAATTCGCGGCCGCAAACTCGTGAGTTTGGAACGCGCCGTGCAGCTCATCACCGAAGCGCCGGCACAACTCTTTGGTCTACGAGACCGCGGCACTATTGCTATCGGCAATCACGCCGATCTGGTGATGTTCGATCCCGAGACCATCGCGAGCGATCCCGCAACCCTGGTTGAGGATCTTCCCGGCGATAGCGCGCGCCTCACCGCGGGATCACAAGGCGTGACGCGCGTTTGGGTGAATGGCATCGAAACGGTACGCGATGGTGCAGCCACCGGCGCTACTCCAGGAACCGTTGTGCGCAGCGGCCGCGATACCTACACCGTTGCCACCATCTGAACAGCGCGGCTCCTCGGCGCATCACCCCTAGGCTCAGGCCAATGGATGCACTCCAAATCGTTCGCACTGCCAGCCGCGCCGGATTGCTCCGCCCGTTGCGCCCCGACCGTTATCTCGGCGCGGCGCGCGCAGTACAGCAGTATGGATCAACGCTCGCCGGCGCGTGCGCGAGTGCGGCTGCGCTGTACGGCCGCGATACCGCGCTTATCGATCACAACGGAACCACGACGTTCGCACGACTCCATGAACGCACGAACGCGCTGGCCCACGCGCTCAAGAATCAAGGTGTCGCCGAGGCAGTAACCGTTGGCGTACT
Organism: Actinomycetes bacterium; assembly: GCA_025360585.1. Classification (GTDB taxonomy): domain Bacteria; phylum Actinomycetota; class Acidimicrobiia; order IMCC26256; family PALSA-610; genus F1-120-MAGs023. Next base: position 5,030 of record JANYBW010000055.1, read on the forward strand.
CGCACGAAATCACACCACATTTGTAGAAGTTGCCGTTGCGCTCTCCAAGCTCGGCGCGCACGCGTTGTTGTTGAACACTGCGATGGCTGCGGCGCAGCTCGAGGCAGTCTGTGAACGCGAGCACGCGACCGTTGTGATCTTCGATGAAGAGTTCGAAGAACTCATCGCAGGCAGCAATATCACGAGCAAATGCTCCATCTACACGACGTTACAGTGCAGCAATTGGGCATCATCTCACACGAGCGCTCCAATCACGGCGGCAAAACAACCGGGCCGAACGATCATCCTTACTTCCGGCACGACCGGCACCCCCAAAGGCGCAGCTCGCGGCGCGCCTCGCATTTCGATCGCGACGATCGGCTTGCTGGAAGCAATCCCCTATCACCGGTCCGAACCAATCCTGATCGCAGCACCACTGTTTCACGCTTGGGGTTTCGCGCACCTCACCATCGCGTTCAGCCTCGGTTGCCCGATTGTGTTGCAACCGCGATTCGTTCCTCGCGATGCCATCGAAGCGATCGCATCGCATCGCATCGGCGTGTTGGTCGCCGTGCCGATCATGTTGCGACGAATGCTCGAAGCCGCCGGAAAACCAACATCCACCAACCACAACACCAGCTCGTTGCGGCTCGTGCCGCTATCGGGCTCGGCAATTCCAGCGGGTCTCGCCGAAGCTTTCATGGACCAATTCGGTGAAGTGGTCTATAACTTCTACGGTTCCACTGAAGTCGGCTCCGCGACGATCGCGACACCGAAAGATTTACGCGCCGCGCCCGGAACTGCGGGGCGGCCACCGGCGGGCATCGAACTTCGGATCTATGACGATCACGATCGCATCATCACGGATCGCAACACGCCCGGCCGCATTTTTGTACAAAGCCCTTTGGCTTTCGATGGTTACACCAACGGAGATAGCAAAGCAATCATCGATGGCTTTATGAGCACCGGCGATGTAGGCCATATCGATTCCGACGGCCGCTTGTTCATCGATGGCCGCGACGACGACATGATTGTGAGCGGCGGTGAAAACGTCTACCCGCGCGAAGTCGAAGATTTATTGTGCCAACATCCCAACGTGATCGAAGCGGCAGTCGTTGGAATCGACGACGAAGAATTTGGTCAACGGCTCGCCGCGTTTGTAGTGAAACAGCCGTCGACCTCGCTCACTGCCGAAGAAGTTCGAGGCTACGTGCGCGACCACCTCGCTCGGTACAAAGTTCCGCGCGACATCACCTTCCTTGATGCGCTCCCCCGCAACGCGACTGGCAAAGTGCTCACCCGCGAGTTGCGCACCTATGGCTGATCACTACCTCGCGATCGATATTGGCGGCACGAAGTTCGCCGTTGGCATCGTGGACGACAACGGCAATCTGCTGAGACGAGCCGCGGTCCCCACACCACAGAACACCGACCCCGAAGTACTCTGGAAAACGCTACAAACATTGATCGATTCGATCGACTACCGCAGTGTGCGCGCGGTGGGCGTCGGCACTGGCGGCCCGATGGCCCGCAACGGCGACTACATTTCTCCCCTCAACATTCCGGCCTGGCGCGCGTTTCCCATCAAAGCCAGAATCGCGCAGCACACGCAGCTGCCAACCTTGGTTGACAACGACGCGAAAGCACTCGCACTCGGCGAAGGCTGGGTGGGTGCCGCTCGGGGCATCGATAACTTCATTGCCATGGTCGTCAGCACTGGCGTCGGTGGTGGCATTGTGTTGAACGGCCGGCTCCTCGACGGCGACACCGGTAACGCTGGCCATATCGGCCATATCATTGTGGTTCCCGATGGTCGGCTCTGCGTGTGCGGGGCGCGGGGTTGCCTCGAAGCCGAAGCCAGCGGAACGGCCATCGCAGCGATCACCGGAACACCCGCGAGCAAAGCCTCGCTCGACATCATCGAACGCACCGGAATGCTTGTGGGCCGAGCCGTTGCGATCACCGCGAACCTGCTCGATCTCCAGTTAGCGGTCGTGGCGGGATCCGTTGCCCTGGGTTTCGGCGAAACATTTTTCAATGCCGCGCAATCGACAATCGACGCAGACTGCAAAATCGAATTTGCACGCGGGACCAAAATACGGCCCGCCGGCCTCGCCGACGCTGGCCCCCTCATCGGTGCTGCCGCGGTCGCTCGATCGGCCTAACCCGAATCGAGCCAACCGATCTACCGATCTCATCGAGAACGAATCAATCCGGCCCGCGCAAACGCGCACCAGCAACCGACTGCTACAACCAGGTCGGCGCGACCAAACGGCCGCGCCGAAACCGGTGAGCTACACGCTGTACGTAAAGACGCCGCCGTCGATCACGACTGCACCGTCTTGGTTCAGGGTCTGGTATTGCGCTTCGCCCGGCGCGTTCACCCACATTTTGATGGTCAGGGTGTCGCCTGGCATCACCGGTTTACTGAATCGGTTGTCCATGCTCTTGAACTTCGACACGTCGCTGCCACACAAGGTGTGCAGCAAGGCCCGGCCCGTAAAACCGTATGTACACAGACCATGCAGGATCGGACGTTCGAAGCCGGCGAACTTCGCGAGTTCCGGATCTGAGTGCAGCGGATTGCGATCACCGGAGAGGCGGTACAACAACGGCTGATCCGGGCGCACCGCATAACTCACTTCGTGATCCGCAGCGCGTTCGGGAACCTTCGGCGGATCGGCAATGTCGTCGCCAGCGGTTCCGCAACCGCCTTCGCCGCGAATGAACGCCGCGAAACGCGTTGTGAACGCTGGCGTTCCGTCGAGGTAGGTGCTGATGTTTTCAAGCCGCACAACTGCCGCTTTGCCTTTGTCGTAAATACCGACGAGGCGCTGCACCGTCGTGACTTCACCATCCGCCGGAATCGGGCCGCAGACGGTTACGCCTTGCTCGCCGTGCAGCAACATCCGAAAATCGAAGTCGCCCCACTTCGGAGCATTGGCGCCGCCACCCATGGCAACAACAACCGGCAACGTTGGCAGCACGCGCTGCGCGACGTTCTGGCTGTTTTCGGTCGTGAACTCCAACTCGAATCCGGTGGGATCGGCCTGGCCCGCGCCGACGCCCAACGCATAGAGCAACGCGTCTTTCGATGTCCACGAGTTTGCGCCGGGTTCGGAAACGCCGCCGACGGCATCGAGGTTCATTGTCATCGCTGACTCCTTCAATACATCCGATAGTTATTGATCTTTTGGATCTCCGCCCGCGAGCACCGCAGGACCGCGGGCTATCCGAAACAGTCTGCCCGAAACAGTCTGCCCAAAACAGTCTGCCCAAACGGGACTACTCGAACATGCCCGCAGGCTTGCGGCCCTTTTCGACGAGACCAGGAACAATCGAACCGAGGGTGTTCGGGTCCCAGCGCAGGCCATCGTTTTCCGCGGTCGGGCCACGGTGCCAACCTTCCGCCACACCGATTCGGTCACCGGCTACAAGGAACACCTGGCCGGTGACATCTTTAGCTTCCGGCGAGCCCAACCAGCACACCAGTGGCGAAATGTTCGCCGGGTCGAGCGCATCGAACTTCGATACATCGGGAGCACCGGGAGCTCCGCCCATGAGGTTCTCGGTCATGCGCGTACGTGCAACCGGCGCGATCGCGTTGACAGTTACACCGTAACGACCAAGTTCCATGGCCGCGATCACACTGAACGAGGCGATGCCAGCCTTCGCCGCGCCGTAATTCGTTTGGCCAACGTTGCCGAAAATTCCACTCGGGCTCGTGGTGTTGATCACACGCGCGTCCGGTTGGTTCCCCGCCTTGCTTTGGTTTCGCCAATACTCCACCGCGTGGCGGGTCGGGCTGAACGTACCTTTGAGATGCACCGCGATCACGGAATCCCATTCAGATTCGCTCATGTTCGTGAGCATGCGGTCGCGCAAGATACCGGCGTTGTTCACGACTACATCGAGACGGCCGAAGTGATCAATCGCTTGTTGCACCATGCGGCCTGCGCCCGCAAAATCGGCAACGTTGTCGCCATTGACGATCGCGTCCACGCCCATGCTGCGAATCAGTTCCGCGGTTTCTTGGGCCGGATGGATATCGACACCCTCGCCGGTTGCGTCGCCACCGAGGTCGTTGACCACGATGTGCGCGCCCGTCGCCGCGTACGCCAACGCGTGCTCACGCCCGATGCCGCGACCGGCACCCGTAATGATGACAACGCGACCTTCGTTTAATCCTGCCATGACCTGCTCATTTTCTTCGTGTTCGATGGACCGCGGGACGCTATCGCCAAACCGCCCTGGGCGTCATATCTACACGCCTTCGGTGGCCGTCTTATCCGGGCGTCCTATCCAGGCGTCATATCCGGGCGTCCTATCCGGGCGTGATTTATGGGCATGATCCAGGCGGTTGGAACGCGGGCTTGAGTTCGAAATGATGCGCGGGGCGAGTGCACGCCGGTGCGAGACTCAGCAACATGAGTTCCGTAGCGTTTGGCGATATCGAAGCCGCGGCGGCAGCGTTGCGCAACGTTGTTGTGCGCACCCCGTGTGCCCCATCGCAAACGCTATCGTCAATTACGGGCGCGAACGTTTGGTGCAAATACGAAAATTTGCAATACACAGCCTCGTTTAAGGAACGTGGGGCGAGGTGGTTTCTCGAAGCGATCCCGGCTGAAGCTCGAGCGCTGGGTGTCGTGGCCGCGTCGGCCGGAAATCACGCTCAGGGGCTCGCCCATCACGCGCAGCTCCTCGGAATCGACGCAACAATCGTGATGCCAACGGGAACGCCGTTTACAAAAGTGAGCCGCACCGAAATGTCGGGAGCGACCGTGGTGCTCTTTGGTGCGAACTTCACCGAAGCCCACGCGCGAGCCCAGGCTCTCGCGGTAGAACGCGCCGCGACCTTCGTACCGGCTTTTGATGATGCACGAATCATCGCAGGGCAAGGCACCGTCGCAATCGAGATGCTCGAACAGCAACCGGCGCTCGACACATTGATCATTCCTGTTGGTGGCGGCGGCCTTATTGCAGGTTGCGCCATCGCGGCGAAGCACATCAATCCGTCGATCCGCGTGATCGGCGTGCAGGTTGCGAGCTATCCCGCAATGGCGAATGCATTGCATTCGAGCAGTGGTTCCGAACGTTCCCAAGGCATCGGCGGTGCAACGATTGCCGAGGGTATCGCGGTCGCGCAACCAGGAATACTCACCACCGAGATCGTGCGCGAGATCGTCGACGACATTGTGATTGTTGATGAACAAACCATCGAAGAAGCGGTCGCGCTCTTTGTGGAAATCGAAAAAACGGTCGTTGAAGGCGCAGGCGCGGCAGGGCTCGCCGCGCTGCTTGATCACGGGCCAGAATTTGCGGGCCGAAACTGTGGCGTCGTCGTTTCTGGCGGCAACATTGATTTGCGCGTGTTGTCCTCAGTGATCCTGCGGGCGCTGGCACGCACCGGGCGCATCGTGCGGTATCGCCTCGAAATCCCGGATCGACCCGGAGTGCTCGCGGCGGTTTCCACAATCATCGGCGGATCCGGCGGCAACATCATCGATGTTGAGCATCACCGAGACCGTCCTGGCGTCCCATTGCGCGAGACCGTACTGGAGGTATCGGTAGAAACGCGCGATCGGGCCCACGCTGATCGGATTGCGCAACAACTGAACCGCGATGGTTTCGTCGTCACGAACCAATCGTTGTGAGTTAATTTTGATGCCGAGCGCCGAGCGAGCGCCCGATCCCGTCATGCGAACAACGGATTTCGAGCCAGAACCCAACGTTGCCCCGGTAAAGCGCGTACATTACTCGGCAGTAATTCGAATTTCGCAGACGACCAAGCCAAAGGAATCATCGTGCGACGCAACCAACTTTCCGCAATCCTCATCGTAGGGGCGCTCGCTACGAGCCTCGCCGCCTGCGGCAGCAGCTCAACCAAACCCGCGACCACCATCGCCGGCGCCACCACGACTTCAGCGAAGGCCGCCTTCCCGAGCGCAATCGATGGAGAATTCACCGTGCAGGTGTCGCTGCCCGCACCCGGCTGGTGGAACGGCGACGACCCTTCCTCACTCACCGGCGGTTACGAATATGAGATGGCCAAAGAAATCGGTAAACGTCTGGGGCTGGCGAAAACCGTCATCAAGAACGTGAACTTCGACACGCTCGTTGCCGGCCAAACTGGCAAGGCCAACAAGTACGACCTTGCGCTCTCGGAAGTCACGATCACTGATGCGCGTGCAAAAGTTGTGCAGTTCACAACTCCGTACTTCGACGCTGACCAGGCCGTGATGGTGAATGCCGGTACGAAGGTGACCGCCGATAATCTGAAGACGTTGAAGTGGGGCGTGCAGGCTTCAACGACCGGCGAATCATTCGTGGCCGACAAAATCAAACCAAGCTCTGCGGCCAAGTCCTTCCAGGACCTCGCAACGTTGTTCACGGCGTTGAAGGCCAAGACGATCGACGCGATCATGATGGACACCGTGATCGAGCTCCCGCAGGCTGGTAAGCAAAACGCCGAAGTTGTCGCGCAGTTCAAAACGAACGAACAATACGGCGGCATCGTGCCCAAGGATTCCAAGAACCTCGACGCAATCAACAAAGTGATTCAGGCCATGCAAGCCGACGGAACGCTCAAGAAGCTCGCAGACAAGTGGCTCAAGCCTGAATTCAAAGGCGACCCGACTGCAATTCCGTACCTTCAGATCCCGTAACGGACCTTGCTGTAGAACAAAAAGAGCATGAATCAAATCATTGGTGTTGAGGGCGGGCCAACTGGCCCGCCCTCAATGCGTATTCACCCACGAGCTCGGCTCGCGCTCGGCCTCAGTGTGCTCGGCTGCGTCCCGTTGCTGGTATTGCCAGGAATCGCCGCGTTTGCGGTTGCCAGCGACGCCGAGCGCCGCATTTGGGCCAGCGAAGGTGCATACACCGGCCACGACCAAATACGTACCGCCCGTCGGCTCGCGCGAATCGGTATTGGCATAGGGCTGGCCACGCTGGTTGCCTTTTTGATCTTCACCCAACGGCACGGAATCGGTACCGTTCGCGAAGTCTTTTTCAAGCCTGAGTTTTTGCGCGGCAGCTTTCCGAAAGTTCTTAAGGGCTTTTGGCTCAACGTCCAAATCTTCTTTATCGCCGAAGCCCTCGTGCTGGTTTGGGGTCTTGTCCTCGCAATTTTTCGGATCGCGCCCGGCCGCCTGGGGGCGCCGTTGCGGTGGTTCGCTACGGCGTACATCGATATCGTTCGCGGCCTTCCCGCGATCTTGACCATCGTTTTGATTGGCCTCGGATTGCCGCTCGTAGAACTGCCACTGTTCAAAGATTTCACCGATTTTCAATTCGCGATTCTGGCGCTCACGATTGTGTACGGCGCCTACGTTGCGGAGGTGTACCGCTCGGGAATTGAGGGCGTGCACTGGAGCCAGACCGCGGCTGCTCGATCGCTCGGTTTGAGTTATGGCCAAACCATGCAACACGTCATCGTGCCCCAAGCCGTGCGACGCATCGTGCCGCCGTTACTCAACGATTGGATTGGTCTCCAAAAAGACACCGCGCTTGTCAACGTGCTCGGTACCCTCGAAGGGTTCAATCTCGCCCGCAATTACAACAGCAATCACTCAACATTGACCGCAACCACGGTGCTGGGATTTTGCTACGTGGTCGTGACGATTCCGCTCGCCCGTCTCACCGATACACTGCTCAAACGCGACCAGCGCCGAACAACGGGAGGCTGACGTGACGTTCTTGGAAGTTCGCGACGTCGAGAAATACTTCGGCACGAACCATGTACTCAAGGGCATCACCCTCGACGTTGATGAGCACCAAGTCATCTGTTTGATTGGCGCTTCCGGATCCGGAAAATCCACGCTCTTGCGTTGCATTAACGGGCTCGAAGCGATCCAAGCCGGTTCGATCACCATCGACGACCTTGAGGTCACACAAGAAGAATCCCGATTGAATTTCTTGCGCCGCTACGTAGGGATCGTGTTTCAAAGCTTCAATTTGTTTCCGCACAAAACAGTGTTGGAAAACGTCACGCTCGCACCACGCAAGGTACTGATGAAATCTCGCGAGGAAGCCGAAGCGATCGCCGAGCCATGGCTCACTCGCATTGGTTTGTGGGAGAAACGCAACGACTATCCCGATCGGCTATCCGGTGGGCAACAACAACGCGTCGCGATTGCGCGTGCGTTATCGATGCAACCGAAACTCCTGTTGCTCGACGAGATCACCAGCGCGCTCGACCCTGAGCTGGTTGGCGAAGTACTGACGATGGTGCAGGAACTCGCGGCCGAAGGCATGACGATGTTGTTAGCAACCCACGAGATGGGTTTTGCACGCGACTGCGCCTCGAGCGTCGTGTTTCTCCACCAAGGCGTGCTGCTGGAACAAGGCACGCCGGATCAGATATTTACCAACCCCACGTGTGAGCCGACGCAGCAATTCCTCAAGCGGGTCATCGAAGCGAAACGCATCTAGCGCACGTCCAGTCCACTGAGTCACGCCGAGATCGTTCACGGTTTAGTGATCGGGTTGGTTCAACTCGATTTGGTTGCCGGATGGGTCGTGGAGGAACACTTGCTGGCCCGCGCCTTGGGTGTGTTCGGACCGCCGATACTCCACGCCTTCAACATCGAGGTGGGAGCACCACGCATCGATGTCGTCGATCTGGAGTGCGAAATGTTGCATCGTGCGTTCGGGCGCGCCGAAGGCCATGAGATGTATTTGTTGGGTGCCCGCATTGAGCCAGGCCCCAGGGAACCCAAAATCAGGGCGGTCGACCCGCTCGGTGCAGCCAAGTTTTTCGGTGTAGAACACGATCGCTTCGGCCACATCAGCCACGCAGAGCGCAACATGGTGGACCCCCGTGAGCGCCGGGCGATTCCTCTCACTATCAGTCATGGCCAAGAGTTTGCCACGGCACCAACCCCAACCAGCCTTTTGCAGTGCCCACAGAGTCACAAATGCCCTCCTGGGTACCGCAAAACCTAGTTTTGGGTGATGGAGATTGTTGTGGCTAGCGAGCGGCTGGTGGTGCGCCGCTTCAGTTTTGATGATGTTGCGCGGTTTCACGCCTATCGCAACGACCCTGAGGTTGCCCGCTATCAAGGCTGGTCGCTGCCCTACGACCTCATTGATGCCGAAATTCTCGGTATCGAGATGGCCGCGGCTCCCCTGTTTCGCCTCGGCGAATGGACCCAGCTCGCGATCGCGACCGCCGTAAATCCCGCGCACATCGTGGGCGATATTGGCATCCGGATTGAGGCCCTGGAGCCAACGGCGGAGGTTGGTTTCACGATCGCGCCCGAGTTCTGGCGCAACGGTTACGCCAGCGAAGCACTGAGCGCCGTCGTCGAGCATCTACTCGGCGAGCTCCAGCTCGTTCGCGCCGTAGCCTTTAGCCACCAGGACAACGACGCAGCGCACCGAACCCTGGAGCGGGCCGGTTTACGCTTCGTGACCACCGACGGCGACGAGCTCGTCTACTACCGGCGCCGAGACGGCCATCCGGGTTCGCAACCCGATGACCTCGGACGTTAAGTTTTCGCGCATGGGAGCACTCAACGGAAAAGTCATCGCAATTACCGGTTCAGGCCGAGGCATTGGCCGCGCGGTCGCAGAATTTTGCGCCAGCGAAGGTGCCGCGGTTGTCGTGAACGACTTCGGCGTTTCGATCGACGGCCAGGAGCCTTCGAGCGAAGTTGCTGACGAGGTTGTCGCGGCGATCATCGCAGCGGGCGGCAAAGCCGTCGCGAACGCGAGCAGCGTCACCACGATGGAAGGCGGCGCCTCAATCGTGCAGAGCGCGATCGATACGTTCGGTCGTATCGACGGCGTTGTGAGCGTCGCGGGGATCTTGCGTGAGCGCATGTTCTTCAACATGAGCGAAGCCGAGTGGGATCCGGTTGTGGAAACGCACCTCAAAGGTACATTCACAGTGTTTCGCGCCGCGGCCCCGCACTTCAAAGCGCAAGGTTCGGGTGCATTCGTTGCCTTCACTTCCGGCGCGTATGCAGGTTCGGTAGCGCAAGCGAACTACTCCGCAGCCAAGGGCGGCATCGTGTCGCTCGCTCGCTCGGTTGCCGCAGGCATGTACAAATACGGCGTGCGTTCCAACGTGATCGCACCGGTAGCGAAAAGTCGCATGTCGGGCAACGTTCCGTTTGGCATTGAAATGGGCGAGCCAGAAGATGTGGCCCCAATGGTTGGCTTTTTGCTCAGCGATTTGAGCAAAGACATCACCGGCCAGGTCTATACCGCGAACGGCGGCAAGATCGCGGTGTGGAATCAGCCAGTCGAGGTGCGCGAGATGCGCAAAGACGGCCGCTGGTCGATCGAAGAAATCGCCGGACGTATCGACGAAGTCGGTCAAGAAGAACTCGGCCTCATCAAAATGCTGGCCGAGCGCGAGGCGGCGGCCAAGCTCGCAAAGGAAACGGGTACAACCCCGAACCAATAACCCAGCTGTTTGGGGAGTCGCGGCGACGCGGTCCCCCCAACCTTGAGGACTTTTTTTCGGCCCGTGGCAGCAGTCACGGGCCGAATCGCGTCCTGGTCCAACTGCTTGCGTTGCTACCCCAATCGTGTTCTACTCATCCTGGCTGGGAGGCCACACCCAATATTTCGAAAAGGAATTCGATTTCGTGCGTGCGCTTCTCTCAAAATCGGCATCAATGGTGGCTTCAGTCGCAACCGCCGGCGCAATCCTTGCTGCCACCGTGGTTCCTGCATCGGCGGCCGTGGGCAGTCTGAAAATTTCCCAAGACCACACAGTCGGCGCGGGTGCGCAGCACAACACCGAAGTCGAGCCGGTCACTGCCAGCTGGGGCAACACGATCGTCAGCACCTTCCAAGACGGCCGCTACGCGACCCAAACCAGCGGCGCAGCAGCAGCAGGTTTTTCAACTTCCACCAACGGCGGCGCAACCTGGACCAGCGGCCTCCTGCCGGGCATCACCGTGAACAGCCCAAACCCGAGTGCCTATCAGCGCACCGTCAACATGACCGTCGCCTACGACGCCGCCCACGCAACTTGGATCATCACGAACCACGCGATGCAGTTCAACGGAACCTTCTGGTTCTACGCAGCATTGCTAGTGAGCCGCTCAACCGACGGCATCAACTGGAGTATGCCTACCGATGCAGTTCCGGGCGCCGGAACCCAACAGATTCGCCCAGACAAAGGCTGGATCGTCTGTGACAACACTGCAACGAGCCCGCACTACGGCCGGTGTTACATCACCTACATTTCGAACGCAGTCAACAAGACCTTCCAAATGATCTTCTCGGATGATGCGGGCGCAACGTGGTCACAACCCATCGGCACGGTCAACAACGCCGTGGGCTACGACCCAGTTCCTGTGGTGCGCGCCGACGGAACCGTTGTGGTGCTCGCCACGCAGTTCAACATCGGAGTTGTGGTCTCGTTTCGTTCCACCGACGGCGGCCTTTCCTGGAGTGCCCCGATCACCGTTAGTGCCATTCAAACGCACGCGCTCGCCGCAGGCCTGCGTACCCGATCGAAGCCAGCGCCGGCAGTCGATGCCGCGGGCAACGTCATCGTCACCTGGTACGACTGTCGCTTCCGAGTGGGCTGCACCAACAACGACATCATCATCGTGAAATCAATCGACGCGGGTCTTACGTGGACTGCACCGACCCGAGTCGCGGTCGACGCGGTCAACAGCACCGTTGAGCACTTCGTTGCTGGCATCGGCATTACGCCCGGCACGCAAGGAGCAACCGCTCAGATTCATTTGATGTTCTACCAAATGGCGGATGCTGCTTGCACCGGAGCAACGTGTGCGATCTACGCGGTCTCCACGACATCAAACGACGGTGGGATCACATGGTCGGCGACGACGAACCTGCACGCCAAAGCCATGAAGACCTACATGCTGGCCCAAACGACACTCGGCCGCATGTTGTCCGATTACCACACGGTTACCTACGTGAACGGCCAACCCCTCGGAGGAATCGTCATCGCTACTGCGCCCACCGGTTCCGGCTCGGCCATCGTGATGCACGAAGACATGTACGCAGCCCGCCTGGCATAATCGCTGCGTGGACACAACGAAAACGGTTATCGGCAACGAACAGTGTTCGGCAACATTCCTAGCGGGGTGCGGCATGATCGCCACATCGATGCTTGTGAGCGGCAATGAACACATCGCGACGCCAAGGCCAGTGGAGTACTACGCAACGGGTGGCTGCACGGCGATGCCGCTGCTCTATCCGTGGGCCAACCGCCTTGATCGTCACGAGTACACGTTTGGCAGCGATCGGGTAGCGATCACGCCGGGCTCGGTGCACACCGACCGCAATGGGCTACCAATCCATGGCACCCTGCACGCGCGGCCATTCGAGATCATCGATTCGAAACCGAATTCCCTCACTGCCGGTTTCGTATTCGACGCACCCGAATTACTCGCGAGCTTTCCGTTTCCTCACGACCTCGCGGTGCACGCCGAGATTGCCCCCGAGACCGCGACCTTGAGGATCACGACCACCGTCTGCAACCGCGGACGAAAACCGATGCCAATTTCGTTTGGATGGCACCCATTTTTTCGCCTTGGATCAACTCCACGATCGAGTTGGGAACTGCGCATACCTGAATGTGAGCAACACGAACTCGATGCGTTGCTCATCCCCACGGGCCGGCTCGCGAGACTCGATGCGAGCCAGGCACCAATCGGAGATCGAACGTACGACGACCATTTTTCGCTCGGAGCCGATCGCACGTTCACGCTTGCCGATCACGATCAACGGATCACCATCACTTTCGACGAGCATTACCCGCACTCGCAGATATATCTTCCCGGCCCCGATGCCTCACTCACCGGAGATTTCGTGTGCATCGAACCCATGACCGCGATCTCCAACGCGCTCGGCGCGGGCGCGGCGCGCCAGCTCGCCGGAGGCGAAACGTTTGGCGCGACCTTCAGTATCTGTGTCACCGATCTGGCCACTCTTTGACCAATCTGGCCGAAGGTCATTAGGTTCAAGCAATGGTTCAAGCACTCGCTGGCATTCGCATACTCGATCTTTCCTGGGGCATCGCGGGCCCGCTCGGGGTGTTGCTCCTTGCCGAACACGGCGCCGACGTGATCAAAGTAGAACCACCTGGTGGCGATCCGTTTCGGAGTTACGACGGCTATACCGTTTGGAATCGCAGCCGCCGATCGATTGAGCTCGATCTCAAAAGCTCCGATGGAACCACGACATTTCGTGAGCTCATCGCGAGCGCCGACGTGATCGTCGAAAGCTTTCGGCCCGGAGTCATGACTCGACTCGGCTTTGGCTACCAAGAAATCGCGACCATCAACCCGCGCGCAATCTTGTGTTCAATTCCTGCGTATCCCGAAGGCCACCGTTACGCGCCGCGGCCCGGCTACGACGGGCTGGTCCAGGCAAGTTCAGGCCAGATGTGGGAACAGCCCGGCTGGAGGATGGGGCCAATTTTCCTGCATATGCCGATGCCGTCCATGGGTACTGCGTATCTCGTGCCCCTCGGAATTTTGAGCGCGCTGCACGCTCGCGAAACCACAGGCCGTGGGCAGCACGTCACGACAAGTCTGTTCCAGGGCGCGCTGCTCTACACCACCCAAATCTGGCAGGACATTGAGCACGCGACCAGCCAATTTCATGAGCTCATGGGCAAGAGCTACCCGCCCGGCATCCACCAGCAGATGATCTTCGAATGTGCGAACCGCCAGTACTTGCATTTGTCGGTGATGAGCGGGCTCACCCCGCTGAAAACCCAAGACGCGATTCTCGAACTCGACGATGCACCGGATCCGTTCACATTCATGGCAATGTCGGCCGAAGACCGCGAGATCATTAATGCGAAACGGCGCGCGAAGTTCTTGACGTGGGATCGCGACGCGCTGGTCGCGGAATTCCGTGCGAACAACCACGCGGTCGAACCGATCATCGAAGCCGGCGAAATTTTCGATCATCCGCAAACCATCGCGAACGGCCTCGTGGCCACGGTGATCGATTCGGTGCACGGTTCCACCACCCAAATGGGCGTTCCGATTCATCTGCTGGGCACGCCCGGCATGATCCAGGGCCCACAACCGACCGTCGGCCAACACAACGCCGAAATTCGCGCGGAGTTGGCCGCAGCCCGCGCATCCACGACCGCGACAGTTGCGGCCCAGTCGATTACCCAGTCAGTTGCCCAGCCGATTACCCAGTCGGTCACCCCGTCTGTTGCCGGCCTTGTTGCCACCGCGGCGAGCGTCTCGCCACGAGACCGCGGGCCCCTCGCGGATATCACCATTTGCGATTTTGGCCAGTACCTCGCCGGCCCGTTCGGCCCGATGCTGTTGAGCGATCTCGGCGCGAACGTGATCAAGATCGAACCGGTCACCGGTGATGCGATGCGCATGGCGTCGAAACCATTTTTCGGTTGCCAGCGCGGCAAGCGTTCACTCGCGCTCAATATCAAAGATCCTGCGGGACGCGAAATCGCGCATGAGCTCATCGCCCAAAGCGACATCGTGCATCACAACATGACGCGTGGGGTGGCCACCAAACTCGGCATCGATTACGCGGCGGCGAAACAGCAGCGCGGCGACATCATCTATTGCAACACGTACGCCTATGGCCTACCCGATCCGCTTGGTCGCTTCGGCGGGCTTGATCCGCTCTACCAAGCTTCGGGTGGCCTGGAATTCGAAGCGGGTGCAGTCGCGGCGGGCAATCATCCGTTGTATTACCGCTTCGGGATGTGCGATGCATCCAATGCCTTGTTATCGATTGTCGGCGTGCTCACCGCGTTGCGCCACCGCGACAAAACCGGTGAGGGCCAAGAGCTGTGGACTTCACTGCACGACGGCGGCGTGATCTATTCGAGCGACACGTGGTTAGGCGCCGACGGCACGGTGCACCAACGCCCGCGGCTCGACGCTGATTTCAACGGCATCGACGCGCTCTACCGTCTCTATCGCACCCAAGACCACGATTGGATCATGATCGCGGTCACCAAAGACGCCGAGTGGCAAGCGTTGTGCGGCGCGCTCGGGCTGACGGATCTCAGCATGGATCCTCGGTTCGCGACCGCGCACAGCCGTTCTGAACACCGTCGTCAAATCGAATCGCTGTTGGAACCCGCGTTCTTGTTGCACACTGCACGCTTCTGGTCGCGCACCTTCGACGACTTGCGAATCCCCAATGAAATCCCATTCGATTCGTTCGACGGCCGTCGAGTTTTACACGACGCGGATAATCAACGCCTCGGGCTCGTCAGCCAATACGACCATGCGATCTTTGGATCGATGCGCCAATTCGGTTCGCTGATCAACCTTTCCGAAACGCAGTCCCGAGTCGTTGGCCCTCCGCCACTTGTCGGCCAACACTCGCGCGAGATTCTCGAAGAGTTCAACATCGATACGCCAATCATTGATGCATTGATCGCATCGGGAGCGGTGTACCAAGCCGACGCGACCCTCGACGATTACCGGACTCGCTTCACCAACTGAGAAACTGCACGCGTGCCGATCAAACTGGTTCCACCCGGATCGGAAGTGGGTTTCTTCGGCGATGCGGCGATTCCGGCTGACCTCTACTTCTTGTCGCACGATCCCGCGCCGTTGATCGGCATGGGTTTTCCTTCGCGTATCGATTGGCAACAGCTGTTCGACGCGGGCGTACGCCATGTCGTGTGCCTCACGCACGACAACAATGTGCCGTACGTCAGTGATCCCGTCATCACGCACGCGTTTGGTTTGCAAGATCTGTTTTGCGAACCGACTGGCCCGCTGGATCATGCCGCGGAACGCGTGCTCGTGCTGCGCGCCGCGGCAGTTGTGAGTGACGCGATCAGCAACGACGAGGGCGTGGCCGTGCATTGTCGAGGCGGACGCGGGCGAGCGGGAACGGTCTTAGGAGTCGCGCTCGTGAATCTCGGCCATCGCCCGCGCGACGTTGTGGAGTATCTCGATCGTCTTCACCGCACTCGCGGCAAAGGTGGCTGGCCAGAAAGCCCATGGCAAGCCACCACGGTGCTTAATTCGCAAGCATGAGATCGATTGCGGGAGCTCCGATACCGGGCGAACCTGCGAAGCGTTGCGCAGTGCCAAAGGCAAACGCCGTGCCGTTGCTCGTCAACACGTAGTAACCACGACCGCTCGGCAATACCCGGACCCGAACCCCAGCTCCGTAGGTCGCCGCACCCGGCATGGTCGCGAGGCTCCCATGATACCCGACTCCGAAGGCAAAGATTCCACCGTCGGACGCTACCAAGATGTAGCCCTGGCCGTGCGCGGCAGCCGTGATCGAAACAATGGGTTTCCAAAGATGCTTATTACCCAGGGAGCCTTTGAACTTCGCATCTCCGTAGCTAAAGATTCCACCATCGCCGGCCACGAACCAGTAGCCACGATCGGACGGCGTGATCGCGATATCGACGATGGGTGAACGAAGCCGTATGCCGCCCGTGGAGCCTCGGAATTTCGCATCACCAAACGTGAACACACCGCCATCTTGGGCCACCATGATGTAGCCGCGCCCAGAATGAGTCGGGACCATCGCTACGATCGGTGCCCACAGGTGTTTCTTGCGCATGTCGCCACGGAACTTTGCATCACCGTAGGCGTGCACATGCCCATCGGCGGTCGTCAGCCAATAGCCAAGCCCCGATTTTGTTGCGGCCGACGCAACGACTGGCGACCGCTGCGACGATCGCGAGAGATCGCCGTAACGGTGCGCGTTGCCAAAAGCTCGAACCCGCCCATTCGTTCCCACGACCCAGTAGCCATTGCCTTCAGTACCACCCTGAACCGCGAGCGCGGCGTTGACCAGACCGTGGCCGAAATACGGATCGGTTCCGGGAGCGCCAAGATCAGTTGCGGTGCTCTCCAAACGCGCCCTTATTTGCGTAGCCGACATCGTCGGGTTTTTGGCAACGATCAGCGCTGCGACTGCCGCGGCCGCGGGTGTCGCCATCGAGGTGCCGTCGGCGTAGGCGTAGTCGTGATCTCCCGTACCCCACGCGGACAAGATGCCAACGCCGGGAGCCGCGACATCGACATAGCTCGCGTAACTCGAAAACACCGCGTGATTGTTGTGTTGATCGACCGCGGCAACTGCAATGGCTTCGGCATACGAACTTGGATACATCGTCGGGTTGCCCGATTGTGCGTTGTTGCCGGCAGCGGCGAGTACCACGACGCCTTGCGAGTTCGCATACTGCATCGCCTGCTGCATGCCCTCGCTCGGATCGGTGCCGCCCAAGCTCATGTTGATAACCCGCGCACCATGATCCGCCGCGTAGATTATCGCGTCGGCAACATCTGCAGTCGAGCCGGATCCTTGCGCATCCAGGACCCGCAAAGGAAGAATTTTTACACTCGGCGCACCGCCGACAATGCCCACGCCGTTGCGGCGACCGGCGATGATCCCTGCAACGTGGGTGCCGTGACCATTTTGGTCGTTGCTGCCATCACCAGCGGCCGTGTAGTCCACGCCAGGAAGTACTGCACCCGCGAGATCGACATGGGTTTTGCGCACACCGGTATCGATGACTGCGACGATCACACCCGCGCCGGTTGTGTTTGGCCACGCCGCCGGGAAGCCAACCGCTGACAATGCCCATTGCTGCGGTTCGGCGCTATCAGTGGTGGCGCGGACCTTGCCGTCGATTTCCGTAGCGGAAATTTGCGTACTGCCCGTCTGGTCGCCCGTCTGGTCGCCCGTCTGGTCGCCCGACTGGTTGCCCGACTGGTTGCCCGACTGGTTGCCCGACTGGTTGCCCGACTGGTTGCCCGTCTCGTTGGTCACGAGTTTGCTCAGCGGATGGCCCGACGGTTCGGAGGCTGCGAACCGGTGGACTCGGAGGTGGCCGTCCGCGGTGCGTTCAAGCGCCCAACGCCGGGCCTGGGAGCTCGCGTGCGTTGTGGTCGCGAGCGCCTTACCGAGCGCGGCACCGGGTTCTTCACCGCTCGTGATCCCCACGATGGGGGCTACCGCTAAGAGTGAACAGGCAAACGCCCGTATCTGGCGCGAAAGGTACGGGTGCGACCGCGTCGCGTGACCGATTTGTGGCATGAGCCATGATTCGGCACTCTTTGTGGCTTACCTGAGCACCTATCTCACTCTTCGTGAGATTTGGGGAGCGCGAAGAGCATCCGCCGCGGTCTAGACCTCGAATTGCTGAAGCACCTCGGCAAAACGGTCGCGGGTGAGCCCACAAATCTCGTCGAAGGCATCGGCCGTTAGCTCGAGCTCACTGATCGCATTGCTGAAGACATCCAGGTCAGCGTTGTCGTCGGCGGATTCCGTCACGGTTTTGGCCACCACATCGGCGAGGTACACACCATAGGCAACGGGATCGAGGCTGACATCGGGCGTGTGGTGATAGGTCACCCCACGAACGAGCGCTTCGGGCAAGGCCCAGCACTGCAAAATCAATCCGCCGAGTTCCGCGTGGTGAACCCCGAGAATGTCGGATTCGGCTTGCATTCTGGTAGCGCCCGACGCTGCGCTCGTCGCCAGTGCGTCGAGTAGATCCTCGCTCAGGAACCGAGACATCACGAGTTTGCCCACATCGTGCAAGAGCGCGGACGTCACGGTTTCGATCGGCAAGTGCCGGGGCGAGAGCCTCAAAATCAGCTCTGCGGCCAGCGAAGCTGCAACCGAATGATTCCAAAGCTCCTGTTCGCCAAGACCGTACTCAGGGATTGGCGCCGACAACCGGGCTTTTACCTGCACCCCGAGCGCCATCGCAAAAACTGGCCCCATTCCCAAACGAATCACCGCGTCGCGGACATTGCTGATCTCGGTTCGGCTTGCACTCCACGAAGAGTTCGCCGATCGCAACAACCCTGCGGTGAGCGCCTGATCGAACTGCACAACCTCAACGACCCGATC
The DNA here is from genome assembly GCA_025360585.1 of Actinomycetes bacterium. GTDB lineage: Bacteria > Actinomycetota > Acidimicrobiia > IMCC26256 > PALSA-610 > F1-120-MAGs023. The sequence goes on from JANYBW010000055.1 coordinate 23,837, forward strand.
AACATCGGGCGAATCTCCTGCGCTACACACCAAACGAGCGAGGCGCAATGTTGACACCGGCAACGGTTCCAAACATGCAGCAGCTTGCGCGAGTGCGTCAAGGTCGATCATAGGTTTGCTCCCCGTGATGGGTACTTCACCACTTCCCATCGGCGGAGCCGTCTTGGAGGTGAGCAATCCTGACTCGTCAGCAATTTCGGCGCCCGGCTTGATTATTCGGAACGTTCGCCGATCTCTTTGAGCGCCGCAGCCAACGCGGCCCGGAGGCGCCGGGCCGTGTCCGGAGCCAAATGGGCAACAATCCCGTATCCCGGCCGTCCGATCTCTTCGACAGTGAGCACGACGCGGAGTTCGCCATCGCCGCATGCTTCGCAATCATCGCTGAGCGCAACCGCCCAGGACGTTGGATTTCGCTCCTCATCACCCTCGGGATGGTCGTCGACCGAATCATCAATTGAACGGCGCATTATTGATCCTTTACGGCGAGTACTGCGAGGCTGCGAAACCCCAACGCTAGCGAGCCAACGACACCAGCAGGCCGAGTTGGCCCAGGTGATAGGTGACCATAATTGCAACCCCTGCCCAACGCAGTGGCTGCACGAATCGAGTCCAGCCGATGAGCGAATCCGAAAACGCAAAGAGCCCCGCTCCAATCATTGCGAGTCCTTCGCCGCTGCCAATCGCGCAGGTCACCATCGTCGCGATGACCGCCATATACAACGCTACGGGCGGCACCAGATTCGCTTTGGCGATACGAGCGCCGCGAACAATCTTGAGCGCCAGGGGCGCCACGATCAACGCTACGACAACGCCGCCGATCAACGTCCTGGTTGCCGCAATCCCGGCCACCACAAACCCGACCACGTAGGCAACGTGGCCCAAAAGAAACGATCCGAGGCCTTCCACGAATCGCTCGGAGGGCAGCATCAAAAAAATATCGCCAGCAAGCGAAAAGACCAACGCGGCTACAAACCAAACGCGAGCATCGCTGTGGCGGACATCAATCGTGCACGCGGCGACAACGAGCAATGCCGTGGCGGTTGGCTTGGTCCAGTATTCAACGAGCTTGGAATGCACCAGACACGAATACCAATTGCCGAGCGCCGCGACTCCAGCGGCACCCAACACGATCGCGGTAGTTGTGTTCACCTTTGCTCCAACCAAACTGCAGCCGCGACGCTTCCGCGTTCTAACTCTTGCCCGAATATTTCGCTCGAAGGTAGCGGCCACACCGCTGCGTGCAGCAAACTGTGTTCATGGCCTATCACCACGTAGCAATCGCGACCCGAGATCTCTCCAAAACGCACCGCTTCTACACCGAGGCGTGCGGCTTCGAGCTCGTGAAAGTTGTCGCCAATCCAACACCCGAAGGCCAGGGTTGGGCGCGACACCTTTTTTATGACACCGGCGGCGACGAAATGTTTGCAATCTGGGATCTCCACACGCCCGCGATCCCTGCAGATTTCGCGACGGGTATCTCAACTGGCCTCGGATTGCCGGAATGGGTCAACCACATCGCATTCGCAGCCGGTGATCTCAACGACCTTCGGGTGCGCCGCGATCGTTGGGTCGCGAACGGAAACGATGTTGCCGAAATCAATCACGGTTGGTGCACTTCGGTCTACACCAACGACCCCAATGGCGTCATGGTGGAATTTTGTGTGACGACGGCCGTCTTCACGGATGCGGATCGTGCCGAGGCGGCCGCGTTGCTGGCCGCGGAAATCCCTGAGCTCGATCTCACGCCCCCCGACGTTGAGTTTTTCTTGGGCGTGGCTGCGACCTAACGCTTCTGGCTCGGCCGCGCCGGCAGGCGCGCTGGCGCCTCGGTTCGTTAGGGTGCGGTTCTCGTATCGCATCCGGAGGCCCCGTGGATTTTGCACCCAACGCTCGCTCAGCCGACTATCTCGCTCGGCTCATCGCGTTCGATAACGACGTTGTGCGCCCTGGCGAGCCGATCTATCGGCAGCAGCGGCAAGACTCCGGAAACATCCGCCACGCGCCCGAAATCATGGAATCACTCAAGGCCGAAGCGAAGACGCGCGGGCTCTGGAACATGTTCGCGCCCGAAAGCGATCACGGCCCCGGCCTCACCAACGTTGAGTACGCGCCGCTGTGCGAGGTAATGGGATCCTCTCCGTTACTGGGCGAAGCCACGAACTGTTCCGCCCCCGACACTGGCAACATGGAAGTACTCGCACAATTCGGCACGCCATTGCAGCAGGAGATGTATCTGCATCCGCTGTTGAACGGAGAGATACGTTCGTGTTTCGCGATGACCGAACCCTGGGTTGCGTCCTCGGACGCAACGAACATTTCCAGCAACATCACCCGCGATGGCGATCACTATGTGATCAGCGGACACAAGTGGTTTACGAGTGGAGCGCTCGACCCTCGCTGCAAAGTTGCGATCTTCATGGGCGTGAGCAACCCCGACGCAGAGACGTACCGTCGGCAATCCATGATCCTGGTGCCGATGGATGCACCCGGCGTGACCGTCGTGCGCGGACTCACCGTCTTTGGCCATGATGAAGGCCCTGGGCATGCCGAAACTTTGTGGGAAAACGTGCGGGTTCATAAGGACTATTTGATCGGCAACGAAGGCGATGGTTTCGCGATCGCGCAAGCCCGCCTCGGCCCTGGACGCATTCATCACTGCATGCGCGCGATCGGTTTGGCAGAACGAGCATTGGAATTGATGTGCGCCCGAACGCAACAACGAGTTGCGTTCGGACGGCCGCTGGCCGACCAAGGCGTTGTGCGAGCACAGATCGCGGAGAGCCGCATCGAAATCGAACAAGCGCGTCTACTCACCATGAAGGCTGCGTGGATGATGGACACCGTCGGCAAGAAAGCCGCGCAGATTGAGATCGCGGCGATCAAGGTGATAGCGGCGCGGTTGGCGACGACCGTGATCGATCGGGCAATTCAGGTATTTGGTGGTTCGGGAGTGACCGATGATTGGCCGCTCGCGGCGATGTACGCCCACGCGCGCACGTTGCATTTAGTCGACGGCCCCGACGAAGTGCATCTGCGCGGCATCGCACGCGCGGAGCTCGGTAAATACGAAGGTTTTCGCCCAGAATCCGCCGGCCGCACCGCGCGCGTCTAGTACCAGCCGCATGAAGACGCGCGTTGGTTTCGGGGTTTCGGGGATTGCTCCGATTGGGCCTCGTGATTTTACGACGGTTGTTGATGGCCTTGAATCCAACGGCTTCGATTCATTGTGGTTATCCGAACGGATCGGCGCACCAAGTTTCGATCCAGTCGCGGCATTGTCGTTCGCCGCGGGCCGCACTTCACGTATCAAGTTTGGTACAAGCGTCTCGGTGTTGCCTGGCCGGAATCCCGCTGAGTTGGCGAAGCAATGGGCGACGTTGTCGGTGCTGTCGGATCATCGAGCGCTGCCCGCGTTTGGGCTCGGCGTGGTGCACCCGAATGAACAGCAAGCCTTCGGTGTCGATCGCAAAGAACGCGCCGCACGGTTCGACGAAATGTTGCCGTTGCTGCGCAGGATTTGGGCCGAGCCGAGTGTTGACCATGACGGTCAGTTCTTTCAGTACTCAGGTTTGCGGGTTGAACCGAAACCGCTGAAGCCGCTCGATGTGTGGCTCGGCGGCAAGGCGCCCGCCGAACTACGCAGGGTTGGCCGATTGGGCGACGGTTGGCTAGCAAGTTTCGCGATGCCGGTGCAGTGCTCGGAATCCCGCGTGATGATTGAAGCCGCGGCCGCCGAAGCCGGGCGCGTGATGGACCCGGAGCATTACGGCGCGATGGTATTTTATGCCCACGAACCTTTGCCGCCGACAATCGCGGAATTGATTAGCACGCGTAACCCTGAGGTGGATCCCATCGAGCTCGTACCCGTGGGCTGGGATGCAGTGCGAGCGCGCATCGAGGCGTTCGTCGCGGTTGATTTCACCAAGATCGTTTTGGTGCCGTTTGGCGGAGTCTCAGATTGGTATTCAGAACTCGCGAATGGTGCGGCAGCATTGCTCGATCTGCAAAATTAGCTGATAGAGGGCGCGCTAAAAGGCGCCGGATGCTGGCGGATAGCGACGAAGCGCGGCGCCGCTCGCGGCCCGAGTGGCCCCGAAGCGCAGCGACAAGAGCGGGAAGAAGCGCAGCGACAAGAGCTGGAAACAGGATTCTTGCATCGGATTACCTCTCAACTATCGGCGCGCGTTCTTATTCGTCTTTTTCGTAGATCCAGCTTTGACCTTTAGCCATTGTGAGCCGATGACGAGGGCCAGGAGCTTCGACGAGTTCGAGGTTTTCGAATGCAACATCACCGTGGTAAATCGCCGCCGCACCACCGCTTTCAAAAAAATGAAAGTTGGGCTGAAAATCGATTGGGTCCTCGATACTGAGCGTTGCCATCGCCGCGTCAACATCGTCGAAGCGAGCAAGGTGCAACATGCTCACAAACTGCGGCGGAGCGATTTCGATGTTGCCCGCGGCGCGTTCCGCAAGCACAAGTTCCGGGGTCATCCAACGCACTGCATCGCTTTCGATACCGTCGGCTTTGGCGGAATCATGATCTTCACCGGCCCTCCCCGCAAAGAACCACGTCGCGAAACGCTTGGGAGAAATAACGGGGGTCGTCCAGTTCGAAAAATGTATCAGCGCCGAGGCATCGACAATCACGCCGGCTTCTTCTTGGGCTTCGCGAGCTGCCGCGACCATGGCCGCGATGAGGATGTCGCCGTTGGCATCGGCCCAGTCTTCCTCATCGATCCGGCCGCCGGGAAACACCCACGCACCGCCGTGAAAGTCGAGCTTTGTGGCCCGCTGGCCCATGAGCACCTCGAGGCCATCGGCGCCATCGCGCAACAACGCCACGGTGGCCGCGTTACGCACCTCCGCACCCGACGGCTCTCCACCCGCGGCCCGCGCGGTCTCCGACCATTTCTTCATGGCCGCAAGACCACCACGAAGCCCCCAACCAAGTCAAACCCGCCCCGCCCGAACGACCCCTGTGTCCCACTGATATTCCACGGGTGGAACATGGGTGGGACACAGGGTTTTGGGTTGCGGGTAGGTTTGCGGTTATGAGTGTTGATCGTTCTGGGCCGCTTCGCATTGAAGTTGAAGACGATCCCACGCCCATTGTGCTGATCCTCGCCGCAACCTTGCGGCGATCTGCCCGCCAACCGAAGCTCGCCGCCGCGATGGCCAAAGCGAAGGGCAACGTGGCGATGAAATCCAGTGTCGATCCGCAAGCCGCGACGATACGCTTTGCGCGCGGCACGATCACCGTTGTTCGCGGCGTTGCGAGCGATGCGCACGTCATCATCGAAGCCGATGTCAACAAGATGGCCGATGAGAACCCACCGAAGCCCAAAGTCTCAGGCATCGCTGGTCACGTAAGGCTTGCCCTACTCGCGAGCAAAGTGCTCGAACCTCCCAACGCAGGATGGCGCAACGAAGCGACCGCGTTTTTTGCGCCGACGTTTGCGAATCCCAAAGCGCCACGGGGAGTTTCGGTGACGTGTTTGAACGATGCCAGCACGCAAACATTCGGCGATCCTGACACGATCGAGTACGAGATCCACGGAACCGAACACGCTCTACTCAACGTGTTCTGCGGCAACACCGTCCTTGGCCAAGATTTACTCGACGGCAAGATCCGCGCGGTGGGATCCCTTCCGCATCTCGCGGAGCTCACCGGCCGCTCCATCGCCGTCATGCTGGGGGCTTGAACATGGATCCACGCGATGTCGGCCAATGGCTTGAAACGAACAATATTCGTTGGGTCAAAACCGAAGGCATTTCGATCGACGGCCTGGTCATCGGCAAGCACATCAGCCGCGAAAAGTTTGAAAGCGCGTTGCCACTAGGAAACGCAATCGCAGATCTTGTGATGGGCTCCGACCTCGGCGGCACGCCGTACCTTGCCTGGTGGGACGATTGGCGTCGCGACGCCATCGGCGATTTTCATCAGCAGCCCGATCTCAACACGCTCGTTGTCGCGCCGGATCGTTCGCGCACCGCGAACGTTTTGTGTAATACCGTCAATCTCAACGGCGAGCCAGTTCCGGCGTGCCCACGCAGTACGTTGCAGCGGGTAGTGCAACAGCTCGGCGAACTCGGATACACCGCCAAGGCCGCGTTTGAAATCGAAGCAATGTTGTTTTCACAAAGCCCGGCCTCTGCTCGGGCATGCAAGTATCGCAATCTCACTGCGATGGGGCACCCAAGCCACCTCGGCTATCTCCACTACAACTCGCGTCACCAACTCGCGTACATCGACGCCGTGATCGAACGCCTCGACGCGCTCAACATTTCGGTGGAGGGTTGGCACGATGAAGCAGGCCCTGGTCAATTCGAAATCAATCTTGATCCCGCTGATCCGTTAACCGCGTGTGATCACGTTGTCCGACTCAAACAAGTGCTGCGCGAGGTTGCCCTCGAACAGGGCCACTGCGTGACCACGATGGCGAAACCCAACGAGGAATACGGCAACGGGTTACACGTGCACCATTCACTCAGCCGCGACGGTGAGCCAGTGTTTTATGCCGCCGACGGCAGCAGCCTCTCTGAAACTTCGCGGCATTGGATTGGTGGGATGATGGCCACCTTGCCCGCGGCCACCTCAATGTTGTGCCCCACGATCAATTCGTTTCGCCGCATGGTCGGGTTTGCCGCGGCACCGACTGTTGCAAGTTGGGCCGAAGACAATAAATCGACTGCGCTGCGCGTTTTGTCGCGGGCACCTAAATCCGCACGGATCGAAAACCGCGTTGCCGGCGGTGACGCGAACCCATACCTCGTCCTCGCGGCCGTCCTCGCGGGCGGTATTGCCGGGTTACGCCACCGCATCGAAGCACCGCCAGCGCTACACGTTTCGGGTTGGGGCCTCCCCGACGGCTGGCCGCACCTCCCCACCACGATCACAAAAGCCGCCGACGCGTTCGCACACGACACCATGTTGCGCGAAGTTCTCGGTGAGAGTTTTTGTAGCTATTGGGAGAACACGCGCCGTTGGGAGTGGTTGATGTTCCACACGACCGGCGGCGACGCCGAAGCCACGAACGTCACGCAGTGGGAACTCGATCGTTATTTCGAAATCGTGTAGGTCGATCGTGAAACCAAAAACGCGCGTCGGCATTCTTGCCCACGAAGAACTTTTTTCTGATTCCGACGGCGACAAGCTGCTGCATTTCGTCGCCTCGACACCGTACGTGAAAGCCGTCCACAAGGCCGGTGGAATACCGATCGTTGTGCCGATACTCGATCTCGACAATCTTGAGGATGTGTTCAGCGTCGTCGACGCGCTGGTGATCACCGGTGGTTGCGATGTGGACCCGGCGAGTTACAACGCAGTTCCCGAACCGAATCTTGGCGCCATCAATCCGCAACGCGATGCAATCGATATCGCAGTAGCCCGTGCGGCGGTCGAGCGCGATTTTCCAACACTGGCAATCTGTCGCGGGATTCAAGTGCTGAATGTCGCGTTGGGTGGCACGCTCATCCAACACGTCGAGCATCACATGCGCCTCGATGGCTACAACCAACACATCCATCGCGTCGAGATCGAGGCTGGGTCACAACTCGCTGGAATTGTTGGGACCATCGATCTCGGTGTGAACACGTTGCATCATCAAGTACTCGATCGACTGGGCGCAAACGTTCGGGTCACCGCAACGAATCATGATGGTCACGCCGAAGGTATCGAAATCGTTGGCGCGCCCAATGTAAATGCGGTGCAGTGGCACCCCGAAATGCTGCGCCACGAACGCGAACATCTCGCGCTATTCGAACACCTTTGCCAATAAAGCGCCTGATTCTATTGCGGATTTATTTGGTGCGCGAGCGCGCGCTTCAAAATCGCAACCTGGAGTTCGAGCACACGATGGTCGCGTTGCATCACTTCTGGAGGTGAGGGTTCGCCGTTTGGATCAGTGCGATCGAATACATCGTCGGGCATCCACTTCAGCAGCGCCATCTTGGAAATGCCGAGACCCTGCGCGACTGCATCGATGAGCGAAGCACGCGTCAGCGTGTCATCGCCTTCGCCATCTCCCTCGCTGGTCGTGGCTTCGACCACTTCCACTTCCCGGGCGAAGCCCGTTGCCATCTCGATTGCGGCGAGACCTTCAATCTTTGACGCGACGACATGGGGCGGTCTTGGGAGTGCCTCAACCGCAACGTTCAGTTGCAGCGCTAGCCCACCGGAAGCCAACGCCGGCGTAATTCGTGTTGGCGCAATTCGTGTTGGCGCACTTCCCACTGGCGTACTTCCCACTGGCGTACTTCCAACGGGTGGCGCTACTCCTGCGATACCGCGCGCGTCGTGGACCCGCGCGGCGATTCGTGCGGTGGCGGAAGCAGTTTCGTCGGTCGTCGGCAAAGCAATTCCTGAAGCAACCGCACCAGCGAGCTGCTCGATCGCATGCACAAGTGGTTCGAGTCGAGCACCGAGCTCGGCTGCAGACTGCAGCGCGACCGCAGACTCATGCTCGACGATCGCCGCAGGTTCTTCATCCGAATCGTCCAATCGGTTGCGCTTCGACGCAAACACTTCGTACAACATCCAGCACAGTGCAACCAACAACACGCCGAACAACAGAACCGTCGTTACTGACAAGCCATGCCCACCATCGGGCGAAATCGAAACGGTCGCGTCCGCCCCCTCGGGCGAACCAACCACGTTGCCCCCAGAGTCCTTGCCCCCTGCATCTGGCGAGGAATGGGCGGCGAGGATCCCCGACCAATTCGCAACGTCCTGGCCGTACTGCAGCGCAACGGCCGTGGGCTGCCCGGCTTCTCCGACCGGACGCACCACGGTGATCACCGAGCGCGCACCCGCCGCAACCGATACGGCAAAGTCCTTGACACTCGGATTGCCTTCGACGCGCAGCGTTCCCGATGCGTGCACATCGACGTTGCCACGATTCTTCACAACGATGTCGACTTTGTTGGAACCACCTTTCGATATCGTCAAGGACTCGATGGAAAGCGCACCTCGAGACGGCCCTTGTACCGCCAGCGTCAGTGGTACCGATGCAACAATCGTCGGGGCGTTGTCCGCCGTTGCCATCAGCGTGTTGGAGTGCCGTCCGGCGGTCGATTCTTCTGGTACCCGCACGCGCAACGCAACATCCTGACTCGCGCGCGCCGCGAGATCAATCACGGTGTCCGCAAGTGTCCACCACGTAGCAGCGTCATCGCTGCCCCCGAGCGCCAACGTCACGACGTGTGTGATCGAATCTTCATTGGTGATGTGAGCAACCGTCTCGCCCGCCGCGCCGGAAGCGGCACTCAATGAAATGTCCGATCCGGTGTTGCCGCGCAGCGAAATGCGTGCTGGTGCCGCTTGCGAATTTGAGCGCGCAGCATCCGCGGATGGCGCGGGCACAAGAAGTGTGCACGCCACAGTCAGCCCGAACGCAGCGGCAAAGGTTTTCATCTCAGATCATGCGCTGACGCGAACTCCCTTCGCGAAAGGCTCGGCGCCGCCGCAATCGCACGGCAACCGCACAACACGCCACAACAGAAATGGCACCACCACCGATGGCAGTCGGCGAAACGCTCGCGCCGGCCACGCCGCTTCTGCGTACACTCGGCGCGGCCACGTGCAGTAGTGAGTTCAAACGCGCCTGCAAACGTTGATCAATCGCCACGATACCGTTCCAATTCGAGCGGCGCCCATCGTCGTTCGTGATCGTGACGGCAACCGCGTGCCGACCAACTACCGCATTGTGGGTCCAGGGCACGAGCATTGCGATCGAGGTATTCGCCACAAAGGTTGATATTGCGAACTCATGGCGCAGCCCAGTATCGGCCACCGTCAGCACGCCGCGGCCACGCGCAAAGCCATTACCCCGATTCGAGATCGCGAGTTCGAGCTCAATCATTTCGCCGCGGGCAACCGGATGCACTCCGTCGACGCTGAGCTTCGATTGCACAACTCCAGGGACATCAATCTCGACGGCAATCAGCCGCTGTGCCTGCAACGCTACGACGAATCCGGTTTGATTCCCGTTCGGCGTGGGAGCAGCGTCGCTTCCTTCCTTCGGTACCGCGATGCTCAGGCCCGCGAGGTATTGGCCGGGTTTGGCATCGCGCGGCACTGCGACCGAAAACGACAGCGTGCGTTGCTGGCCTGCGATGAGTTGAATCTGACGTTGGGTTACTTGCAGCCAAGTGCCGGTGTGTGTTGGGGTACTGCCGGGCGAGCCGTAGGTGGCACCCGTATTGGAACTTGTGTAAGCGTCTACGCCGGCAATGTTCACGGCGAGCGTTCGATCATTGCCGTTTTTCACGATGACGGATTGCCGAATGTTGTCACCCGCGTGAGCATGCAACACAAAGAACGATCCTTGTGTATCAGTCGAAGATCCCGGGGCGACCGCGGCCGAAATGATTGCGCTGCCTTGCGCGCCATACGCCGCGTCACCAAACGAGACGATCATCGCCGCGAGCAACCCGATGCCCAAGGACGCAACCAAGCGTCGTGTCGACCGTCTCATCATTTCCTTTCCGGGCCTCGCATGAGTTTCTGCATTCCGCCCGAGTCCGGCGATGAAGCCGTCCGAATAACTCATCGGCCCTGGTGCGATGCGCACCAGGGCCGATAACGAGTTTCTTTTTGGTTTCGCATCGTGTCGACGTTTGTCGCCACGCACAGTGGTAGACCGCGGCGTAAACCGCGCAGCTCGTGGCGCTGGCTTAGGGGCCGCTGACCACTGCAATCGTTGCGGTGCTGGAATAGGTACCGGTGAGCGCGGTGACGGGCACCGTGAGCTTGAGCAAACGAGGCGAGATCAAATACGTGCCCATCCCATTACCGGCCGAAGCAGTAACGATCTTTTCACCGCTGTTGAAACCACCAGCCGACGCGTGACCCGCGACTCCAGTGAGGCTCGACGCACCTGCGCCAGTCACAACCGGAGCCGACATCGAAACGTTGGATGCGGTAATCGTGCTTCCACCATTTACAAGATCAGAAACGGTCAACAAGACATTCCAGCCCGCGCCACTCCCCGTGGCATCCACGATCGTAAACGGAGCAACAGTCAAGCTCGTCAGTTGGGGTGTGCCGTTGAGCGTGACGGAAGAAAAACTTCCGATCGACGGTGCGCCCGTCGGATCGAAATCAAGCGTTCCTGCCCCGACGCCAACATCGGCACCGGCACTGGGTGCAAACGCGGTGACTGCAAGCAACGCGGTGCTGAGAAGTATGAGCGAGCGACGAATTTTCATGAGACATCCTTGTCATGCTGGGTGAGTGCATCCGATGCATTCTGAGTACCTATGCCCGACAATTGGTGTTCGTCATGTCATTCATCGAGCTTGAGCCGTGCTTCGCGTCGCGTCGAAAAAGGTGCCGAACGGACTATACAAACCTCGCCCAACCGGACGAGGGACAGCACCCAACTCGCACCCGCCCCCACCGTTTTGGCAATTCAAACTTTCAAAACTGAAGTATTTCCGCGCCCAAAAAGCGGGATTAGCGGATGGGTGGGGTTAGTTGCGGGGGACTTGGCTCCATGGGATATCGCGGTCGTTGCGCGGTTCGCCTGGAAGGCCGAGCACACGCTCACCAATGATGTTTCGCATCACATTTGAGGTGCCGCCCTCAATCGAATTCGCTTGCACACGCAAGAATGCCTTTTGGGGCGTGGAAAGATCGAGCGCATGTTTCGGACGATCGAACGTGTACTTGCCGAACAATGTGGCTTCCATGCCAATCGTGTTCATCGCAAAGTTTGCGATGCGCTGGTTGAGTTCGGCCATCACGAGTTTGCCGGTTGAGCCTTCTGGCCCTGGCGTACCCATCTTGCGGTTGTTCGAGGCCCGAATGTTGGTGAGCCGGAGCAATTCAGCATCGATCCAGAGCTTCGCAAGTTTGTCTCGGGTCACCGGATTCGCACGCGTCTCGTCGTCGGCCTTCGCAAACGCATTCAGCGCGAGGGAAATCATGCCCGCGCCGCGTGGCGCGATTTGTCCACCGATCGAAACCCGTTCGTTCATCAATGTTGTGAGTGAGACGTGCCAACCTTCGCCCACGTCGCCAAGGCGGTGACTGTCGTGGATCCGGACGTCGGTCATGAAAATTTCGTTGAATTCCGCTTCGCCAGTGATCTGCACGAGCGGCTTGACCTCGACTCCGGCGGCATGCATATCGAGGATGAACATCGTCATCCCTTTGTGCTTCACCGCTTCCGGGTCGGTGCGCGCGATCACGATCCCGAAGTTCGAAACGTGCGCCAACGTTGTCCAGACCTTTTGGCCGTTGAGAATCCATTCGTCGCCGTCGCGAACGGCACGCGTCGACAATCCCGCGACATCCGAGCCCGCTCCCGGCTCGCTGAACATCTGGCACCATACGTCTTCAGCGGTGAACAATCGGCGAAGATATTTCCCTTTGATTTCATCGTCGCCGTGAGTCTGGACCGTCGGAGCGCACATGCCGTAGCCGATCGGATTGCGACCATACGGCGAAGGTGCTCCCGCTTGAGAGAGCTTTGAATTGATCGTTGTTTGCGCTTTCGGGTTCAAGCCCAAGCCACCGAAGCCTAAAGGGAAGTGCACCCAGCCCAGGCCAAGATCGTATTGGTGACCAAGAAATTCTTCAGCGCTTGCCGTTTTGGGATTGCACTTCGCGAGCAATTCATCGCACAGATCGCTGACCAGTTGTTCATCGCTCATTACAGGCACCTTCCAAGGCAGCACGGGGCGTGGAGTAACGGCGCCACACTAGAGAACCCGGAACCCGTGGCGCACCTCGACCGGTCCGATCGAAGCTCGCCGACGCCGCTGCCTTGTGCCCACACCCAACCACCTACACCGTAGAGTCGCCGACAATGACGATTCGCAAACGGTGGGGGCGACGAGCCGCCGTCGCAGCAGCCGCCGCTCTCGGCGGAATCGCGCTCACTCGGACCAAGAGTCGACTCGACGCTTCGTTCGATGCATCACGAACGGCTCGCAGCGCACGGATCGCGCAGCTCGGCGCCCGCAGAGCGGCCCACACCGCGGTACACAAAGCGCGTCGGACGTTCGCAAGCGAGCAACATCGCATCGAGCTCGATGAGCAACACCAGTTGCGCAGCGCAGAAGATGTCGCCGCGGTACTCGGAGAAATGAAGGGCGCGTTGATGAAGCTCGGCCAAATGGCGAGCTACCTCGACGAAACCATGCCGGAGCCAATGCGCGATGCACTTGCATCGTTGCAACAAGACGCGCCGCCGATGAGCGCCGAGCTCGCGGCCTCAGTGATCGCCGCCGAGCTCGGTGCCACCCCCGAAAAAATCTTTGCGCAATGGGATCCACATCCCATTGCTTCTGCATCCATCGGGCAGGTGCACAAAGCAATCACCCACGATGGTCAAGCTGTCGCGGTCAAGGTGCAGTATCCCGGAGTCGACCAAGCCATCAAAGCTGATCTCGACAACACAGACATGTTGTTTCGTCTGATCGGTCTCGCGTTTCCTGGCCTCGATCCGAAGACCGTCGTTATCGAACTTCGCGAACGGCTTTTAGAAGAGCTCGACTATTCCATCGAAGCCCGCAACCAAATGCTCTTCGCGAACTGGTATCGCGATCATCCGTTCATTCATATTCCTTCGGTCATCACCGAGCTCTCCACTCCTCGCGTGCTCACGACCAAGCTCGTTGTGGGTGCCCGCTTCGACGAGCTCCTCACGTGGTCGCGCGCCGAACAAGAACTTGCGGCCGAAACGATTTTTCGTTTCGTATTTCGTAGCATTTATCGCATCGCCGCGTTCAATGGTGATCCGCACCCCGGCAACTACATCTTCGCGCCGGGTGGCCACGTGACGTTCCTCGACTTCGGATTGGTGAAGCACTACTCACAACCCGAAGTACAACTGTTTTCTGATCTCATTCGGGCGATGTGTTTCGAACACGACATCCCAAGGTTTCGAAACCTCATCGAAACCGCGGGGATTTTGCGCGCAGGATCGCCCATCACTGATGAACAGGTCCGCGACTATTTCGGCCACTTCTATGAGTTTGTGCTCGAGGACAAGTTGGTCACCTTCGACCCGGCATTCGCGTCGAGCACCGTCCGCAAGATGTTTGACCTCACGAGCCCAAGCGCAGCAGTGGCGAAAGAATCAAACGTGCCCAAGGCGTTCGTCATTACGCAACGCATCAATCTCGGGCTTCATGCGCTCCTCGCACAACTCAACGCAACGGCGAATTGGCGGCGTATCGCGGAAGAGCTTTGGCCTTGGGTTGGCGGTGCGCCCTCCACAATGCTCGGCGAACAAGAAGCCGCGTGGCTTACAGCAAACCCGAAGCCCTAACGATCCTGCATCCGGCGCCATTGAGGTGTCATCAACGAGTGGCGGTGAGCCTATTGCCGATCGGTGACCCAGTTGCTGCGAAAACCGTACCGCACCCGCCGCGGGAGCTTCACGTGTGCGCGTATCGAAATCGTGTTTTGAAAATCGCGGTGCCGTCAGACGGCATCGAAGGACCATCGGACGTGTTATCAACGGTATATCCGTAGCGATGTTGAATTCCTAGCCGTGCGGGTTCGGTCCGGTGCGCAGCTAGTGGCCTGTGAGCGCCTCAGGGATCGCCCCCGACGGTCTCGAGGGCATTCACGGTGATCTCATCCAGCCCGGCGCGGACTAGTCCATCATCACTCATTACGACCAAAGGTCTTCACTCATTTGAGTGAGTGTCCGATAGAAAGCGTGTTGACACACAAACGGCCGGGGCGAGTGACGGATGACAGCCCGACATTAATCACCCTGGCACCGGCCGCCTAGGAGTCCCGAACCCCAGAAAAAAAGGGACTCCCACAGTGGCCCCACCCGCGATCAAGCGATCAGGCGGGTGGGGCCACCGTCATTTTCCACCCCTCTCAGCCTTTCCCGGAGCTTTTCGTTCGGATTCCGAAAGTCCGCGCCTACCAGAATTCCTTGCAGCTGAAGCTGTCACCATTTGACACTATCTGTTACAGTTTTACATGTGAATCTTGATCGGAGGGCCGCTGACATTTTTTCAGCCCACCATGGTCTCGCCGACACCCCGATGCTCGTTGCTGTCGGCGTTTCACAGTCGGCGATCACCCGCCGTTGCCACAGCGGAGTGTGGGAGCGCGTCGGCCCAAAGATCTACCGGCTCAACGGCACACCGGAAACCGACCGCCAGAATTTGCTGACTCAAGTGTGGCTGCATCGAGGACAGGGCCAAGCCGCAGCGTGGGGCATGAGCGCCGCCGCTTTACACGGATTGCCGAACGCTTCGATTCTCCCCGCATCGGTCGTAGTCGAAGACGAGCGACGGATACGCGGCGATACTCGCGGTCTGCGACGTTCAAGCTCGTTACTCGAACACCACCTGACGGTCGTTGACAAGATCCCTTGCACGACCGTCGCCCGAACACTGTTCGACATTGCGGCCACAGTGAGGTTTCAGAACGACGCCGAGCGGATGCTCGATGCGGCACTCGCCCGCCAGCTCGTGACATTTCAGCAATGCGAACAAGTACTCACAGACCTTGCACAGTCCGGACGCAACGGCGTGTCGCGTTTCCGTGCCATGTTGGATGATCGCGGTGAAGGGCTCGCCGTTGCCGAAAGTGAGCTCGAGTCAATGTTCGAAGATCTGCTTCGGAAATACGGCATTCCGCTACCCGACCGTCAAATCAATATCCGTACGGACCGTTGGATCGGACGTGTCGACTATCGGCTGCCCAACGGAACCCCGATTGAAATCGACAGCCGCCGTCACCATTCAGAACTGGTAGACCGCGATCGAGATCGAGCACGCGACAACGAGTTGATCGCAGCGGGCGCGATACCACCGTTGCGAATCACGCACCGAGAAATCCGTGATCATCCCGAACGCGTGGCGCGCTGGGTCCGGACTGCGGCAGCAAGGTTCGCTGCTACCGGCTAGTGCAAGCACCCTCTCCATCGCCCCTAAAAAATTCTGGTGGGCGTTCACTTGCGGAATCCGAACGAAAAGCTCCGGGAAAGGCTGTCGAGGGGTGAGTTGGGCGCGTTGGGGTGGGGTTAGCCGACGCTGTTGGCGGTGCAGGGTTGCGCGTTGCATACGTCGACGATGGTCCCGGTGCTGCCGTCGACGTTGCCGGCTCCGGCTCCGTCCGCGCCCAGGAAATGTGATTTCTGTGCGCGATTCTTGGCATCGGCCCGCGGGTCTTCGTGCGAATCGACCCCACTCGACGGGGCGACATTGCCGAGTGGTGGCGCCGGAGTTCCGCTATCCCAGAACACGATCGCACTGCCGCGTTCGTTGTCACGGGTCGGATCCATACACGGCACTCCCCACATCGGATCAACGCCGGCAAAACGTCTGGGGATCGTCGCGGGGCAACCCAATCGAGCACCAATCGTGCGAGCTTCGACCAACGCGGCCCAATTCGAAACCTGGAAGTCGCCAATGCCGATTTCCATCAACACTTTGTGGCGAGGCGTACCCGGTAGCGGGTTGCCGGTGATGTGGTTCGCGTAGCCGTTTGCTTCGCCACGATCCCACAACATCTGCAACAACGACAAGCCGATACCGCGTTCGATCACGTTCGGGTACGACGGGTCGTAGACCGCACGATACGTATTCCAATCGACGGAACGTTGCAGGAGCGTCGAGTAGTTCATGCCGCTCACGCCCAGCACCGCTCGGGTCCACTCCGCCGAAACCGCGGTCACGCCGCCACCCATGACGCCGCCTTGCGAATTTCCGTCGTAATAGACCGCGCCGGTTGCGATGACCGGCGTGCCCGAACTGGTTTGAAATGCTGCGTTGGTCACAAGACCAGCAGGCGATTTCACTAACCGTGCAAGCACGATCGTGTTCAGCATTCCTTGTTGCAAACGATCGGCTTCGGTCACCATGTTCGACATATCACTCAACGTTGCGATCGCGTTGCCAACGTCTTCGTCGCTCAAACCAATCCACTTCGTTGCACAAAACACGAAGTTATGTTCTTCGCTCATCGCACGGACGTTGCCCGCGCTCACTTCATCGTTGCTACCCAACAAGCCATGCCCGTACACGCCAGCGCGGCCAGGAGCGATGAGCGCGGCGTGCGGGATATTGCAGATGTAGCTCGCTTTGTACGTGCCGGTTTGAACGGGTAAACCGTTCGATCCGTATAAGAACCGCGACCCCGAAACGCCATTCTGGTCAAGAAACAAAGGCACATCAAACGTGCCCGTAACCCGCCGAACGATCTCGACATCGGGATTGTCCTCGACCAGATCAACTGTAAACGCTGGAGCCCCACTGCCGAGCTGTGCAAACGCGACGTCGCGAATGTGCAACATCCGCTCGGAGAGATTACGAGTAGACGCGACCGTGAAATCCCAGCCGATAAACAGTGACGAATCGCGGGCGACACCTGCACTACCGAGCTCATTCAAAACCCGTTCGTAGCGGTTGCGTTGCCGTTCGACAGCTTCGACGTTCGTGTGTAAGCGATCGCGGTACGCACGGAAAACGTCGTTCGCAGGAATCATTGCACCGTGCACGTCGATCAAGTTGCGAAACCCAACGACCATTCGGTGGCCATCGGGGTAATTGCGCGCCGGACGGACATACAACACTTGATCGTTCGCGTCGCTGACGCTGGAATCGAGTTCCGCCCAATACGGCCAACGCTGCCCGGTCGTCGCGTCGAGCAACACAACTCCTGCATCGCTGCGCAACGACGCCTCGATATTGGTGACGTCGTTGAGTTTCGACGCCGCAAGATCAACGCCGGGAATAAACACGCTGATCGCTTGGCCGGGGCTAAACCCGTCGTTACGGTTCCATTCCGCGGGGTCAACCTGCACGCCGCCAGCATTGGTTGGCAACGCCGATCGTGCGAAGTTGATACGACGGCCAGTGCCGGTTGAGCGATCCTCGACCGTGAAGGTATTCGAAGGAAACGGCAAGAGACAATGCCGAGTATCGAGCGGATCACACGTAGCGGTATTGCCGAGATTGCGCAGAGCAATCGAGCCGTGCCCAGCCTGGCCTGTGCTTCCCGCGGCGCGACCCGGGGCTAAGACTCCAGGCGGCGTTGCACATCCGGTGACCACAATGCCCAGCCCGACGACAAGCCCGACGACCGGCCCGATGACCATCACACCGAAACGCCGACCGCGCCTTGGTGCCGAAACCTCTGCATTCGAAATGTTCTGCATTCGTGCATCGTAACGAAACGCACAAGTCTTGTCATTTCGGACAATCGAGAGGCCAGCTTCCGTAATCTGGAAGCACGCCGCTGAACATCTACCGTGCAGGCGTGACTACCGCGATGCCTTCACCCCAAGCCCCGCTGACGCTCACCGCACCGAATGGCGCGATGACGCGAATCACGCTGAACAACCCAGCGCGGCGCAACGCGTTGTCATTGGCGATGCTCGAATCGCTCATCGACGCGCTCACCGGTGCCGCCGCGGCCGACCAATGTCGAGTGATCATCATCGATGGTGCTGGCCCGGCGTTTAGCGCGGGCCACGATCTCGCCGAGATGCGCATTGAGCGCAACCCCAATTTTTACGACGGCTTGTTCGGGACGTGCACAGCATTGATGCAAACCATCCACGAACTTCGCGTTCCCGT
This sequence comes from Actinomycetes bacterium, assembly GCA_025360585.1. Taxonomy (GTDB): domain Bacteria; phylum Actinomycetota; class Acidimicrobiia; order IMCC26256; family PALSA-610; genus F1-120-MAGs023. The sequence goes on from JANYBW010000055.1 coordinate 42,395, forward strand.
GATCGCGCAAGTGCACGGAGTGGCGACCGCCGCTGGTTGCCAGTTGGTCGCCGCGTGTGACCTTGCAATCTGCACGGACACGACAAGATTTGCCACTCCAGGCGTGAACATAGGCCTTTTTTGCAGCACTCCGATGGTTCCCATTTCACGAGCGATCGGCCGCAAACGGGCAATGGAGATGTTGCTGACGGGTTCGATGATCGATGCAACCACAGCAGTTTCGTGGGGATTGGTGAATCGTGCCGTTGCTGATTCAGAACTCAACACGGCGTGCGCAGAACTCGCGAACCAAATCGCATCTGCGAGCCCGCAAATTGTTGCGATCGGCAAGCGAGCGTTCTGGGCGCAGATCGATGAGCCCGAGCAAGTCGCGTATCAACGGGCAGGCGAAGTCATGCAGGCCAACGCGATGCTCGACGATGCCCACGAGGGAATGAGCGCATTTCTCGAAAAGCGCTCCCCGCATTGGCCCAGCGAGACCCTCGAAGAACGCGCGCCGATGGGTGAAAGGTAATCCGATGCAAGAATCCTGTTTCGCGCTCTCGTCGCTGCGCTCCGGGGCCGCTCGGGCCGCGGGCGGCGCCGCGCTTCGTCGAGATCAGCCAGAATCCGTCGCCTTTGGGCGCGCCTTCTAAGACGCGTGCCGCCGCCAGCAGAAAATCCAGCGGTAATCCCTGTGAAAACCCCAGCAAAAACAAGCGCTTTTGCCGCGATGCACAGCCGTTCTTTCGCGTTCGTGTGGACGGGCGGTTTCGTTTCAAACGTGGGCACATGGATGCAAGCAACTGCGCTGGGCTACTACACGGCGCACCTCACTAAAAGTGCGGCGTGGTCCGCGCTCGTTGCCGCAGCCGAGTTCGCACCGACTGCATTGTTGGGCCCAATTGGCGGTGCGATGGCAGATCGCTACTCGCGCAAAACCATTTTCATGACCATCACGATCATCCAAGGTGTTCTCGCCGGAATCCTCACGTTGATCATGTCCACGACCACTCTCGGCGCCCCCGTCATCGCGCTGTACGCACTCGCGAACGGCTGCACCTTCGCCATTGGTTTTCCGTCGTTTCAATCAGTGATGCCCGAGCTCGTTGCGCCCGAGGCGTTGAGTAGCGCGATCGGTTTGAGTTCGGCATCGTGGAACTTCGGTCGCGTCGTCGGCCCGACCGTCACGGCGCTGTTGTACGCGCCCCTGGGAATCGCCTGGATTTTGGGAATCAATGCCATCAGTTTCGCGGCCGTCGTAGTGGCTCTCATTACCGTCACGATTCCCAAACGAACCGTGAAACGCATTCCGATTTTCGCGTCGATTCGCGAAGGATTCCTATTCGTACGCAACGAACCCGGCTTGCGGGTAATGATCCAATCGTTGTGCTGGAACACCTTGTGGCTCGCGCCGTTTATTGGGCTGATTCCGGCGATGGTCGAAAAAGAATTCGGTGGCGGCGAGCACGCAACCGGTTGGCTGATTACTGCGCAGGGCGCCGGCGCCGTAGTGACTGGCTTGATGTTCGCTCGCGCGGTGCAGCGTTACGGGGTGCGACAATTGATGGTCGGCTCGATGCTCACCATTCCGTGCACGCTGATCTTGTACGCCGCTTCGCCGAACGTTTACGTAGCAATTCTGCCAATGTTTCTTACTGGTTTGGCGTACTTCGGCGCGCTTTCGAGTTTCTCGAACATCGCCCAACTGCGCGCGCCAGCTGAACTGCGCGGACGGGTGCTTTCACTCAACCAAGTTGCGTTAGGAACGTTTTACGCAATCGCGCTCAATGTGCAAGGCCCGCTCGGCGACGCGTTCGGAGTGCGCACCGTCACCGCGGGCGCTGCCGTCATTTCACTCTGTGGCTTGGGGTACATGCGGCTGCGACGGCCGGGCATCACGCTCGCCGTCATGAGCGACACTCCATAACGCACCACAGCACACGACACAGAACTCCACCGCGCAGACCAGTTGGGCTGCCCACATCCGCCCGACAACACCGGGATCGACAACAACGGCGGTAATCGGCGCGCTCAGAAACGCGACCCCCGCAATCAACGCGCAGTAAAGCCCGCGGGTGCGGCGATAGAACAGCCCGACTGAGCCAAAGAATGCGGCGCCCCAAAAGATGGTCGAGATGAGCTGCGCGAACATCGAAAGATCAGCTTCACCAACCGAAACGGTGGGCGTCACCAGCGTCCCGATCCCGCACAGCACGAACCCCGCGACAACGACACCGATCGCGATGCGGTCCGGGACTTCGCCAACGACGCGGTCGGAGCTTCGATACGCGCTCGCAAACCGGCGCAGCCCCGGCAGTACTTCGGGAAGTTGATCCGCCGGCGTATTCGCCTGGCGAGCGGGAAACGCAACAATGCGATTCCGTGCGGGCAGCTCCGAGTCCATCTTTGAATGATCGTGTCGTGCCGCGGTCGACTGGAGACCCAATCGTGATCTCCGATACCGTCGCAACACAACACAAGCGACCTTTGGAGGCCATCATGGCAGTAGTCGAACGCGAAGACCGCGGGCACGTCGCAATCCTGCGATTGAATCGCCCCGAGGCAAGAAACGCGATCAGCCCTGAGGTTTCCATGGAAATGGAAGCTCACCTCGACGCGATCGAATCCGACCCGCAAATCCGTACCGTTGTGATTACGGGCACTGGCGAGGTCTTTTGCGCGGGTGCAGATCTCAAAGTGATCGCGTCGGGGGGAGCGAACGCAATAGCTTCTCCCAAGGGCGGATTCGCCGGAATCACGAACCGCGATTTCCCCAAACCGATCATCGCGGCGGTGCAAGGCCCGGCGTTGGCAGGTGGCTTTGAGATCGTGTTGTCGTGCGATTTAGTTGTCGCAGCCGATGACTCGCGCTTCGGCATTCCAGAAGTGCAACGCGGTTTGATCGCGGCAGCGGGCGGTTTGATCCGGCTTCCGAAGCGCGTTCCGTTGGCACTGGCGTTGGAGTTTGCCATGACGGGCGATCCGATTCCCGCCTCCCGAGCCTTCGAACTTGGGCTGGTCAACCGCTTGGTTCCGAAGGCTGATGTCCTCGATACCGCGATCGCACTGGCCGAGCGTATTGGTGAAAACTCACCGATCGCGGTGCGTTACTCGCGCAAACTCGTCAAAGAAGCAGCCGAAGTCAACGAAGCCGAAGCTTGGCGTATCAACGCCAAATACACCGTTGAGGTCTTCAGCGCAGGCGACGCAGTCGAAGGCGCGACCGCCTTCGCGCAAAAGCGCAAGCCGAACTGGAAAACCGTTTAGAGCCGCATCCGGATCGGGGGCCGTTGGCGGTTCCGTCCCCACCTTGGGAGTGTTTGCTCCTAAGGTTGGATGATGGCGACCGAGGAGTACCGAGTTGAGGATCTGGCCGAGCTTTCGGGCACATCGGTCGACACGATCCGCTTTTACCAAAAGCGCCGGCTCCTCGATCCTCCGCGCCGCGACGGCCGCGTTGCGTTGTACGGGCCGCAACATCGTGAACGACTCGCCCGGATCCGCGAGCTACGACTGCGCGGCTTGAGCCTGGCGCTGATTGGCCGGCTCGTGCGCGGGGAACTCGATGTCACCGATGAGCCGCTCGCGGCAGCGGTCGCGGCCGAAAGCCACGACGCCCACGATTCCTTTCTTTCGATCGACGAACTTTCGCAGAGCACGGGCGTGCCGGTGGCGATGTTGGAAACCGTAGTCAGCGAAGGTTTACTCGCGCCGCGAACGATCAATGGTGTAACCAAATTCGCCGCGGACGATGTCCGGGTAATGCAAGCGGGGCTTGAGCTCATGGGCACCGGGCTTCCGATGGTGGATGTGCTCGCGCTTGCCCGGGCCCATCACGAGCGCACGCGCACGACTGCGGAGCAGGCCGTAGCCATGTTCGACGCACATATTCGCACGCCACTTCGCGATTCGGAACTCACCGATCCACAAAAAGCGCAACGGCTTGTCGCCGCGTTTCAGGTCATGTTGCCTGCCGTCACGTCGCTCGTCGAGCACCACTTTCGCACGGTGCTGCTCGCAGTCGCGCAAGAACATCTCGAAGCGGTGGGCGATGGCACCGAGCTCGCCGCCGCGAACGTCGAAGCCGAACGCATCATCCATGGAGCGCAGCAGTGACTGATTCCGTTTTCCTGCCGGATCCAGAGAACAAAGCGAAAAGCGTTGAGGCAATGTTTGATCGCATTTCTGGAAAGTACGATCGCATGAATCGATTGCTGACATTTCGACTCGATGTTGCCTGGCGTAAAGCGGCAGTCCGCGAAATCGAAGGGGGGCCCAACGCGCTCGTGATTGATTTGGCCTGCGGGACGGGCGATATGTGCAACGACCTGCAGGCCGCGGGTTACACCGCGCTCGGTTTTGACTTTTCTATGGGAATGTTATGCAATGCTTCGACGACCGCGGCCCTGACTCGGGCGGACGTTTTGCGGCTACCGCTTCCCGATAGTTGCGTCGATGCGGTGAGTTGCGGCTTTGCGCTTCGCAACTTCACGGGCATCGAACCGTTTTTCGCGGAGTGTGCGCGCGTCTTGCGACCCGGCGGCCGTTTGGTCGTGCTGGATGCGGGCGAACCAAAATCCAAAATTCTGCGGTTTGGGCACAGCTTGTACTTTCGAAAGCTCGTTCCGTTTATTGGTGGTTTGCTCTCCGATCGCGCTGCGTATTCATATCTCCCAGCATCGACCGCGTACCTCCCGGAGCCGCATGTTGTGAACAACCTCATTCGAGCGGCAGGATTTCGCGCGGTTGTTCATCGCCGGTTTGGTTTCGGCGCGATTCATCGCTTCGTGGGAACTCGCACATGACGATGCTCGGCACGTTGAAAGCGCATACCTACGAAATCACGAAGCCCGACGAGCCCCTCGCGTGGCTTGGTTCAGGAGGGTTCGCATGGCTCACTGAAAGCAACGTGATCATCACGAGCGGCACGGCCGTTACTGTCGACGCAACGCAAGCGATCGCCGCGTTGCGGGCGATTGATGGCGAAGGTGCAATCGCGTGCGGTGCACTGCCGTTCACGAGTTCCGAAACTGGCCAACTCACGATTCCGTCGCGTGTACTTCGTTGCAATGCGAACCTTTGCTCCGTGACCGAAATTGAGGGCGCCACGCTTGCGAATTCGCCACAACTCGCACAGACGCCCCGGCGGTTTTCGGTTGAGGCCGCACAAGATCTCACGGCCTGGGACGAAGCGGTCGCCAGCGCGTTGGCGCAGATTGAAGACACCGAGCTGCGCAAAGTGGTACTAGCTCGCGAGGTGTTTGTGCAGGCTGATCACGCGTACAACGTGGCACAAATTCTGAGTACCTTGGCTGCCACCCAACCTGGCTGTTTTGTCTATGCAGCCGGAGATTTTGTTGGAGCCAGCCCCGAGCTTCTCGTTCGTCGTGATAGTGCCCGCGTCACTTCTCGGCCGATGGCGGGTACGGTTGCTCGGCGAGCTTCCATCGCCGACGACAATGCCGCGATTGAAACACTGCGGGCATCCATGAAAGACGCGGCGGAACACCGGTACGTCGTCGATGCAGTCGTTGCCGCGCTCACCATGCATTGCGTTGCTATCGAGGTGAGTGATCCCGAGCCCGTCCCGCTCGCTACGGTGACGCACCTCACCACCGAAATTCGCGGTGAGCTGCGATCCGCGGCGACGGCACTCGATCTCGCGCTCGCGTTGCATCCAACCCCCGCGGTCGGGGGAACTCCCACCGACTCGGCGCTCAGAACCATCGCGGCCCTCGAGCCGTTTTCGCGCGGCAGTTACGGCGGGCCAGTCGGCTGGGTCGACGCAACGGGCGACGGCGAGTTCGCGGTTGCGCTTCGGTGCGCGCAGCTCGAAGGCAACAAGGCACGCCTCATCGCAGGAGCAGGCATCGTTGAAGGCTCAGATCCCGATCTCGAATGGGCTGAAACCCAAGCCAAACTCGAACCGATGCTGCGAGCACTCGTACGCCCGTAAGGGCTTCATCCGGGCGACCTCGCGCTAGTGGCCAAGCCCGGCAATCGTCGCCGCGATATTTCGTTGCGCGACTGCACTCCAAATATCGCGGTGCCGCGCAACTTCAGTCGTGCGATCCACGGTAGCTGCAATGATGACACGAACACCTGAAGTCGATTCCGACGCGACCAACGCGGCCCGCAGTTCTGCAGCCGAGGCCACGGTCGTGGTCGGGTGCCCGTAGCTCTGCGCAATCGCTACGAGATCCGCGGATTGCGGCGTACCAAACAGATCCTCAAATTCCGTTTCCCGGCAATCATCAGCCTGCGGTAAAAATGAAAAGATCCCGCCGCCGTTGTTGTCGACAATCAGCACAGTGAGATCGATACTCAATTGAGCAATCCCTAACAGCGATCCGGCATCGTGGAGAAACGCCAAATCACCAATGATAGCAACGGTTTTTTGTGCCGTAGCCAACGCTATTCCTGCCGCAGTCGCGATGAGGCCGTCGATGCCATTCACGCCTCGATTCGCATGGATTCGCACGCCAGAACGTGGTTCCGCGAACCAATCGAGATCACGAACCGCCATACTCGAAGCAACCAATACGTGTGTATTGTCGGGCAGCGAAGCCCAGACCGTTCGGGCGATGCGAGCACCGTCCAGGTCGGTACCAACATCGAGCTGTGCGAAGCGATCAGCAATCGCTTCGCGAGCCACGGTGTCGGCAGCTTTCCAAGCCTCGAACCAACGCACGTTGCCGCGGGGCCCGGCGACCGCTGCACCGATTGAGCGGGCCGCAACATCGTCGTTGATTTCGAGTCGCCAACTCGCGGCACGGAGCGGATCAAGCCAAACGTTGTTGGGATCAACCACTACGTGTTCAATCGTTGCGTCGAGCCATGTCGTGAGCACCTTTGATGTGGGCGCCGCGCCAAAACGCACGACGATCTCAGGGCGTAACTGAGTTGCGACCTCGTCGCGAACGATCGCTTCGTATGATCCGATCGACCGGGTTCCTGATCGAACTCCAGAAATCGCATCGGCGAGTACCGGCCAACCAGTGGCAATTGAAAGCTGTTCGGTTTCGGATTCCGTGAGCGCGCTCCCCCAGCCCACAACGATCAAACCACGGCGCGAAGATCGCAACCTCGCGACCAGCTCAGCCGTGAGCTCGACTCTTGCACTCGTCGGTTCCTGCACCGTGCCCGAGACAACACCGCGACCGGCAGCCAAGGTCGCGTTACCAGTGAACGGTTCCCGAAACGCCAGATTGCAATGCACCGGCCCCGCACCGCGGCCAAGCGCGCCCACCGATTCACTCACTGAGCGCGCCGCGATCGAACGCCAGTATTCGGGCCGATGCCCATCCGGCGGGCCAGGATCGACGAACCAACGAACTGACCTACCGTAGAGATGAACCTGGTCAATCGTTTGGCCGGCACCGGTATCGCGCAATTCGGGTGGACGATCGGCGGTACACACAATCATCGGCACTCGGCCGTGATCGGCTTCAACAATCGCCGGCGCGAAATGTGCGCCCGCGGATCCGGAAGTACAGACGACCACCGCAGGCAGACCCGTTGCTTTCGCGATCCCGAGGGCGCGGAACGCGGCCGTTCGTTCGTCGAGCACAACTGATACCTGGATGCGAGAATTTCGAGCTAGGGCGATTGCGAGCGGAGTTGATCGTGATCCCGGAGCGATCACTGCGCGCGTGATGCCATGCGCGGCCCACTCATCAACCAACGTCGCGCAAAAGCTCGCGTTGAGATCGCCAGTGTTCGCCGTGAGCTCGCTCATCGTGGCACGATCAGGCAATGCAAACGCGTTTGATCCATGGGTTCACACAGACCCGGGCCAGCTGGCGTGGCGTGGTTGAAGCCACTGGCGGAGGCCGAGTTGTCGCAATCGATTTCGAGCGCGCCAATAGTTTCGAGGCAACGATCGAGCGCTTGGCCGCAACGAGCAACCGGAGCATCTGGTGCGGCTATTCGATGGGCGGGCGGTTCGCTCTGGCCCTGGCTGTGGCGCATCCCGAACTCGTTGAGCATTTGATCCTGGTGAGCGCCAGCCCCGGTTTGCGCACCCAAGCCGAACGTGCGCAACGCCGGGCCGCTGATGAACTCCTCGCACAACGAGCCTTGCACGATGGTCCGTCTGCATTCATCGAAGCGTGGTTGGCCCAACCAATGTTCGCGACGATACCCGCCAACGCGCCCGGAATCATTGAACGATCGGCCATATCCAGCGAACAGATCGCGAGCGATCTGCGAGTGTTGGGCACCGGTTCGATGCCATCGTTGTGGCCGAGCCTGGCCGCGCTGCCGATGCCAGTCACGATTGTGACCGCCGACCTGGATCAAAAGTTCACTGCGATCGGCGATGAAATGGGGGCGCTGATTGTGAACGCTCATCGTCATCGATTGCCGGGTGGTCACGCAATTCCGCTTGAACAACCAGAACGACTTGCGGCCATTATTCAAGATGTCCATAGCGCCGCCGCCAAAAAAGCCGACGACACAATCTGAAACGTCGCGGTGCCAACCAATGCTTTGACCAACGATGGCGGATCCTGTGCTCGCAACATCAACCGCGCGGGTTTCACCGCAAACGGGACTCCGGCTAAGGCGACAAACGCAACCGAATGTTTGGCACCAATCACGATGATGCCCAGCACGGTTCCGGCGATGCACGCCATGTACAACCAGCGTGCGCGCTGATCTCCAATGCGAACGGCGAGAGTCTTTTTGCCACTCACGCGATCCGTTGGGATATCGCGAACGTTGTTACACAACAGAATTGCGACGGCCGGCAAGCCCACGACGAGGCAGGAAACCCATACGGTTGGGTTGACGTGTTTGGATTGCACGTAGGCAGAACCTGCCGTGGCCGCAAAACCAAAACAGGCCAGCACCATGACCTCACCCAGGCCTAAATAACCCAATGGTTTCGGGCCACCTGTGTACAACGCTCCCGCCGCAATACAGAACGCACCCAAAATCAACAGCTTCCAATCGACCACCAACGAAAGCCAAAGCCCAGCCGCGCCAGCAAGCACAAAAGAAATTTGCGCGGCGCGCTTCACAGCTATCGGCGTTGCCAGCCCACTCGCGGTGAGCCGTAGCGGACCGCGACGATTCGCATCGGTGCCACGGACGCCATCGGAGTAATCGTTCGCGTAATTCACCCCGATTTGGAGCGCGAGAGAAACGAACAACGCGCCTGCGAACCGCCAGCCATACAAAAATCTCCCGAGAGTCGCGCCAGTCGTGCCAACAATCACGGGCGCGATCGCCGCTCCCAGTGTGCGCGGTCGAGCACCTTGGACCCACTCTTTTGGAGTTGCCACGCTCGCTCCCTTCTGTCGCGCCGCGACAACTCGGCCATACTGTGAGAGTGTCCACTCCCGCCATTGAGCGTATCTGAGCGATGATCAAACCCGACGCCTATGCAGTGCTGCGCATCAGCTCCGAGTATTTGAGGTGACGACCAATCTCGTTGCCATGGCGTTGCCGAATACCGAGCTTGCCCCGTACATTTTCGAGTGCTGGGAGCGAGGCGAAGCAGTCTTGCCGCTGAATCCGGCGCTCGCACCGCCGGAAACCCGGCGCTTGATGGAACTCGCGCAGCCGACACACGTCATCGACGCGGACGGCCGCCGCCCCCTCGCCAACGGCAAACCGGTCGGGGAGGACACTGCGGCGATCGTCTGTACCTCGGGCACGACCGGCGCGGCCAAAGCCGTCGCGCTTTCGCGATCGGGTTTGCAGGTCATGGGCGAAGGCGTAGCGACCGCGATTGGAGCAACCCAAGACGACCGATGGTTGGCCTGCCATCCATTGTTTTTCGTTGCGGGGCTCGCGATTCTTGGGCGATCATGGGTAACCGGTGTTCCGGTCACAGTGCACAATGGCTTCGATCTGGAGCGCGTGATGATCGCACCGAAAGTTGAAGGCGTGACGATTATCTCGGTGGTGCCCACCACGCTGCGTCGGATCGTGCAAGCTCACGGTCTCGGGGATTTTCGCGCGGCGATTGTCGGTGGCGCACCGTTGCCCGACCATCAGCGCGAACAGGCACTCGCGAGTGGCGCCGAGATATTCGACGCGTACGGATTGACCGAATCCTGGGGAGGTGCCGTAACGAACGGCGTTGCAAACAACGGGGTGGAGCTCACGCTGCTCGCCGACGACGAGGTCGGCCTTCGGGGCGCGCCGATCACCCTCGGCTACCGAAACGATGATGCACTCACCGCGGAGTCGTTCACCTCCGATGGCTGGTTTCGCACCGGTGATGTGGGCCGCATCATCGATGGCAAACTTGCGATCGTTGATCGCATCAAAGATCTCATCATTACCGGCGGAGTGAATGTCGGCCCGACCGAAGTTGAAGCCGTGCTGTTGCAGCATCCGCAGGTCGCCGACGTGTGCGTCATCGGCGTTGCCGATGAGGAATGGGGCGAGCGGATTGTGGCGTGCGTTGTGCCATCCGAATCAACGAATCCTCCCACTCTCGAAGGGCTGCGCAATTTCAGTAGGCAGCACCTTGCCGTCGCCAAGGCGCCAAAGGAGCTGCGGCTCGTCACCGAAATTCCACGTTCACCAGCGGGCAAGCCGCTGCGACGCATTTTGATGCAGCAATAGCCGATCAAACGACGGCGAGCAACGATTCCTTCCACAGCCGAAACCGGGTGAAGCTAACCCCGTCGGGGCCGAGACCAACGGCGCGTTTATCGGGGTGAAGCCGTAGTTCGTAGTGCACGCTGAGGTCGCGGGAATCGATTGCGGTATAACGCGCGTTGTCGCCGACTGCGGGACCCGCGCGCCACAACAAGAAGTGCCCGATTCGGCGCTTGTACGCAACGAGCTCGTGCCCAAAATCCGCACCCAAATCGTGCAGCCAATTCGGCGCATCCAACCAGCGAGACGACGGAATCAGAAAGTCGCGTTGTGGCGTAGGCGGAAGTTCGCTGGTTACCCAGTCGCGATCCGTCGGTGGTCGATCTTCGGCAGCCATAAGACCAATCGTGCCATAGTCGCGCTATGAATCTGCAGATGAAGATCGATGCACTCCTCAGCCCGGAAGCTGGCGAGTGGACCATGTATGCCCGAAACCTCGCCACCGGCGCAACAGTCCGCCACAACGACACCTTGTCGATGCCGACCGCGAGTGCTGGCAAACAATTCGTATTGCTGCGGTACGCCCAGTTGTGCGCCGAAGGTCGCCTCGATCCAACAACGCGAGTCAGTCTTGGCGAAAACGATCACGTGCGCGGTAGCGGTGTCGCTCGCTATCTCATGCCCGGACTAAATCTCACGCTTGAAGATCACGCATACTTGATGATCATTATCTCCGACAATGTCTCGACCAATGTATTGTTGCGGGCGGTCGGCGGGCCAGAATCGATCCATCAAATGCTGCAAACGTTGGATCTTCACGGCGCCCAGATCGACTGCCCGATCACATTTCATGAGTTCGGCACGCTCGACTTCGCCACCAGCTCCGCGCACGCATTGGCGGAAAGCTTCGCAGTACTCCACGAACCCGACGCGCACGGATATCCGCTCGAAGCGGCGAAACGATGCTTGCGCATTCTCTTTCGCCAGCAACACGGAGAGTCGTTGCCCCGCCGTCTCCCAAACCTTCATCACGCAGCAGACTTTGGCTTCGATTTTCCATTGAAGGTGTACAACAAGACGGGAGGGTACCCAGGTGTCGAAACCGATGCTGGGCTGTTCACCATGCCGAAGAGTGCATGGGTTGCATCAGTGATGGCAAAAGGCCTCGAAGGTGGCGCGCTCGATGGGGCGTGTGTTGTCATGGGCAACATCGGACACGAACTCTTCGAATCGTGGGGCGCAGAATGAACGCTCCGAGACGGGTTGGCGATATCCAAACACCCGCGTTGGTCATCGATGCGGCTGCGCTGGAACACAATCTCACGACGATGGCCAACGCTCGCCCCGGCGGCCGGCTCCGTCCGCACGTCAAGGCCCACAAGTCGACGGCGTTGGCCCGCTTACAACTCGCGCATGGGCACAGGAGCTTTTGCGCGGCTACCCCGCGCGAAATTTTGGGGTTGGCAGCCGCCGGTTTCACCGAAGACCTCCTCCTCGCGAACGAATGCATCGATCCACAACGGCTGCGCGCCCTCGCTCAGCTGGACACCGATGTGATGATTGCACTGGACAGCGAAGCGACAATTGACGCGGCTTCGGCTGCCGGTATCCGCGCCGCGCTCATTGATGTCAACGTTGGATTGCCGAGGTGTGGATGTGATCCAAACAATGCGGGTCGACTCGCCGATGTTGCGCGCGATCGCGGCATCGCGATCCGCGGAGTCATGGGCTACGAAGGTCATGTCGTCGGCGTTGCCGATCGCACGACCCGTTCCGAACAATGCAGAAATTCGATGGAGCTCCTGGCGCAAGCGCACGCGCTCGTCGGTGGCGAAATCATTTCAGCTGGCGGCACCGGAACCTTCGACATCAGCGCGCTCCCCACCGAGATCCAAGCCGGGTCGTACGCGCTGATGGACTCCACGTACGCACAGCTCGACACCCCGTTTCGCCAAGCCCTGTTTGTAGCCACAACCGTCGTGTCATCAAACTCGAAATTTGCCGTGGCCGATTGTGGGCTCAAAAGCTTGGGAATGGATCATGGAAACCCAGAAATCGCCAACAAAACTGTGTGGTTTTGTTCCGATGAACACACGACATTTTCTCGACCGGAGCCAGTCGGCACGCGGCTGCTGGTCACTCCCGCACACGTCGATCCCACTGCCGCGTATCACGAGCTGTATTACATTGCTGAAGGCGCAAACCCCGACGCCGCGGTCATCGACGAAATCGCAATCGATCTCCGCGGTTGGTGATCACAGGTGCGTCAACACCAACAGGTGACCCGTACTAGGCGAGTCGCGTGGTGAGCCAGGCGGGTCGCGAGACGTGCGAGCCGAGCTATGTGAGGTATCGACTCAACAGTCGCGGTTGATCACGGAAACGAGACGCTTGGGCCATTCCATCAATGCTCCGTACCACGTTGAGAAACCCAAGCGATCAGGTTCAGATGAGTAGACGCGAACTTTTGCCGTGAGGCATCGGTGAAACAACGAACGAGCACGCAACAAGTGATAGTTCGACGACACCAACACAACCGTGCGCCACTTTCGGCCGGTTGAGATACGTCTCACCATCTCCGCCTCACCGGCAGTACTGTCGGTGGCAGGCGAAGGGCACAACACTTCGAATCGTTGATGGGATCTGCATAACGCGTTCGCGGCCTTCCAACCTTTGCGTTCGCCGTTCGAGATCACGAGTACCTGACCCAAAACCTTCTCGGCGAGCGCGACGCCAGTGGCCAAGCGCGTCTCGTCGCCGGCGAGCACCACGACCGCATCTGCGTGTTGAATACCGTCGCGCGGGACGGGGCGCACAAGCTTCATATACGTCAATAGCAACGTGAGCGCGATTCCCACCGCGGTTATTTTTCCCAACTTCCGCACCACCGCGCCATTCTCGCACAGAATGCGGCCTTTTACTACTGGATAAGGATGTCAGCTTTTAGTTGCGCTGAGGTCCCCCAACGCGCCAACATTCGGAGTACACCAACCCTTCAGGAGCAAACAAAGTCCGGCGATCCGTGCCATCACGGAACGAACTTTTTGAAACGCCATAACTACCGGTCGACCACCACCGACCATCTTGCGCATCGGTTCTTTGAAGCGGGCTTCGTCTATCTCGGACGCACCAATACGCCGGAGTTTGGTCTGCTACCCACGACCGAACCCGATGCCTATGGAGCGACACTCAATCCGTGCGATCCCGCGTATTCCAACGGCGGTTCCAGTGGTGGCTCTGCGGCCGCGGTGGCAAGCGGAATGGTGCCGATCGCACAACCCGCTCGGAACAGGCGACGTCGACCCGCAAGTGGTTCGCGAAACCGAAGCGACGGTCAGGCTCTTAGAGTCGCTCGGCCACAGTGTCGTGCCGGGGTATCCAAAACAGCTCGAAGATCAACAACTGATCGGGAATTTCACCGCGCTCTGGGATGCGGGGCTCGTGGCATCGATCAACGAGGCACAACGCGCCGTCGGGGCCGAGCCCCAAGAAGGTGATTTCGAAGCGCTCACGATAGAGATGGCCGAGGGCGGTGGTGGGCTTACCGCACAGCAGCTCATCGAAGCCGTCGCAACTGTGCAACGGCTCGGTTTCGAAACCGCGCAATGGTGGAGCGAAGACGGTTTCGACTTGTTGCTCACACCGACATTGGCAGAGCCACCCGTGCCCCTTGGCACGTTCGTCAACAACGAAGCACCGATTCTCGGATTCCTTCGCGCCGCGGCGTTCGCACCCTTTTGCGCGGGCTTCAATATCACGGGACAGCCCGCAATTTCACTGCCGTTGGGTAGCAGCGATAGTGGCATGCCGATCGGTATTCATTTCGTCGCGGCGTACGGACGCGAAGACCTGCTCATTCGTGTCGCCGCGCAGCTAGAGACGGCAGCGCCCTGGTCGGGCCGTAGGCCCGCGATACACGCCTAGTGCACTGAGTCAGCCTCCGACGGTCAAGAAACCTGCGAGGTTTTCTTGATCGTGGCTGACTTCGTCGAAGAGCGACTGCTTCGATTCAAGGGGCAATTGCAGCGCCGTCAATGCTCCATCGATATCGCAGCTGCATTCGGTTACCGCGTTCAACGAGCAGGCAATCGCGTCAGCAAGAATAACAACGCGGCCGAGCGCAGATTCAACTTGGTTCGGTAGGTGGTGATGCACACCGACTGCCGTCACGAATTCGGCCGGAAATTTCATGACGCCCAGGGCAGCGGCGCCAACTTCAGCATGGGTGATGCCAAATTCTTCACGTTCGGCAGCGACCAGCGTGAGGCCTTCTTCGGCTGCTAGTCGTTCGACGATGGCGTCGTAGCGACGGGGAGCGCGTCGGAATACCAACGCGGCGCCGAGGTCGTGCAAGAGCCCGACCGAAAACGCATCGTTGCCCGGCAAACCAACGCGTCGGGCGACTACTGATGATGCAGCCGCGGTCATGACGCAGTGCGGCCAGAAATCGTCGGGGACGGAGCGTCCCTTTTCGGAGAACAAATCAAAAGCAGCAGTCGTAGCGAGTGCTCGGACCGTCGCTAAACCTAGGACGGTCACTGCCCGCCAGGCACTCGAGACTTTGCCGGACAGCCCATAAAATGCTGTGTTTGCGAGCCGAATCACCTGGGTGCTGAGTGCGGGATCGCTTTCAATCAGGCGGCCAAGATCAGCTGCCGAAGTGCGCGGGTCCTCCAGCATCCACAGCAGGCGCATTGCGGCGCCCGGCTGCACGGGGAGTTGCGTGATCTCTGCGACAAGATCATTCGATTCTGTGGTGGCCATGTCTGCTCCTCGCGTGAACTCGTGTTTGAGTTCACCGCTCCTTGTCGTTATCGGTCGTTTACAGCCGTTCCTGAGTACCGGTTTTGCTCCCGCAGCGATTCGAGCGAGCGTTCGGCCCGCTGCAATGTTTCCCATCCTGTTTCGGAGCCAATCGAGACCTCATGGACCATGCTGCATCTCGGCGTAAGTACGGTCCCGGCCGCGATCACTGGCGCGGTCAACGCTTGGCCGATCCGTTCGCCCCAACTTCGGTGGGAATCAGTGCGAGCACGATCTTGATCGCTCCGTGCCGAAGTTACGATTGCGAAGGTGGCACCATCGAGCCGACCCACGATGTCGCGGCTGCGCGTCGCGCCATTCAAGCTGTTGCCAACCGCTTGAAGCACCGCATCGCCGGCTTCGTATCCCAACGTTTCATTCAGGTTGCGAAGTCCTTCAACTTTGACAATAAGAACATGCGCGGGGTTGTCGAACTGGGCCAACTCCCGAAAGAACGTACGGCGGGTTTCGACTGCGGTGAGACAATCAGTCCGGGACTGTTCGCGTCCTGCTTGGCGCCGTTCCTCAATCGTGATTGCTTCAGCGGCCAAGGACGCGGAGCGAGCGACGTTGTCGCGTTCTTCGTGGGACAAGAACCGTTTGTCACCCACGTACGCGACCAAGACAATCGGAGAAGGCGCATCGTGGACTACCGCCGGAGTCACCAACCACCCGTGCCCAAGCCCGAATTCATTGCCCAATTCCTGTAGTTGGCCGCGAGCTGAGACGATCGCAGACTCTGCGATTGCAGTCACGTCGCAGTCTGAGATTCGAAACGCGCGCCGGGCCCAACGGGCATCCATCGTCGGCGCAGCCACGAGCTCATAGGCCGCATCTCGATGCATGTAGAGCGCAACGTCGGCACCCGGAATCGCAACTTCGGCCAAACGCGCAATCGAGTCGAACGCAACGCCGATCGGGATTGATTCGTTCGCGAGTGCCAGCAACGCGTTCGTGGCTTCGAGCTCTCGGGTTTGGATTTCAGTCGAATCACAGAGTCTCAGTAACAGCAGCGAGCGGGCGGCATCAACCATCGTCGAATCAACGACCGTTCGATGCCAACCGCCGTCGAAACGTCGGGTGCGCACAACAATGTCGCGGCGCGACTCAGTCAGGAGTTGAAGCGCTCCCGACCGATCGGCCGGATGCACACAGGCCAAAAGGTCGTCGCCAACGTCGAGTCCCGAGAGTGGATCTTGCGCGCAATCGGTGCCGACCCACTCAACTCGGCCGTGCGCGTTCACCAAAAGCGCACATTGATCACGCAGTAATCGCACTGCATGAATCATCAATTCGTTATCCATGCTCATCCCGTCATCCTTGACCAGCTTCTCGTCGGTAGCGCCAGACAAGACCTTAAGGAACGGGCTGAAATTGGCCTATTCGTCCGCGAAATGCGATCGAGCCCGCAACGTAGGCAACCCTCCCGGACCGTCCACGGCCAACCAATGCAGCAGCCCGACGTAGAGAACTGTTCCAAGGAGCGCCGCAAGCGGCCACGCTAAAAATGTTCGAGCGAAAAATCCGACGGCACCGGCTGCTCCGGCAGAGGCAATGGTGATCGCACCGGCACGGATCGGCAAGGGACGCAACGGAAGGTCGGCGACCTGGACGATGAGCAGCGACAGGACAAGGATCTCAGTAAGGATTGTCGCCGCAGCGGACCCATTGACTCCGTAACGAGGAATGAACATCAAGTTGAGGCCAACATTGATCGCGAGCCCGCACAAAGCAATGATCGGGTACATCCGACGCCGGTTCACCGTAATCAGACATACGTAAACTATTTGCGTACCGAAGTTCAACGCTTGCGCAGCGACGAGCCAACGAGCGGGCACGGCCGCAGCAACGTAATCACTCCGAATCCAACCGAGCACTGGTGCGGCGAAGACTCCAAACATCACGACGGCGTAGCTCGCGATGATCATGACCAGCACCACGCTTTGGCGGACCGTCCGGTGGAACACGACGAGATTCCTGGGCCAGGCTTTCGCAAGTACGGGCAACATCGCGGCAATCATCGCCGGCGCGACAAACGCCAAAAGATCAGCAAATTTATAGCCGATTTGGTAAATTCCAACCGCGACGCGACCGGAGTTTCCTGGGAGCACCCAGCGCAACATCAAACTATCGACCCGAAAGTACAGCGTTGCCAACGCCGTTCCGACAGCCAAAGGAGCTGCGTCGATGATCCATCTCCGCCAACTCGAAAGATCAACTCGCAAGCGGATTCGCAACGTGCGCCGAACTACGAGCAGCACGACCAGCAAGGAAACTGCGTCGCTGGCAACAAAAGGCACGATATAGCGGAGCAACGAACCGCGGTGCGTGGTGTACAACGCGATCACCATCGCGAACTGTGCAACTTGGCCCAGAAACAGCGCTGCGGCCACAACACGCAACCACTGTTTCGCTTGACACACGCTGATCAACGACCACAACGCAGATGCGATCAAGTAGGACGTTCCACCAATCGCGACCGCTTGAATTTCAAGCGATGAATACGGACCGATGGTCGCGATGAGCAACGCGAGCCCGTACGTGACGAGCCCGAGCGCCAACCGAAACACAATGAAACGACTTGCGATCGAGGCCAACGCATCCGAAGCTGAGCGGCCAATCTCAGCCATCACAACTCGTGTCGTTTCAAAATCGGCGACCAAGCCCAGCAGCCCGAGAAGATTGAAAATCGAAGCAAACGAGCCGTACTGGACAACACTGAGTTGGCGAATAATCAGTACCGTTCCGGTCCAGCTCAGCACCGCACCACCGAGCCGGGCGGCCAGCAAAACACCCGCCCCCGATATCAGTGAACGCGAAGCACGCGGAGCACGCGGTGAAGATGTCTGAGTAATGTTCGCTCCCGAAATCTGCGACCGGACCTCGTGTCGCGGCTTACCCGCGATGCTACGGGATCGATCCGAGACGCGGTGCTGGTTGCGCGACACTGATAGCTGTGAACGAACGCGCACCACGACCACGAGCGCTCATCGGAGTAGTCCCCGGAAGTTTGGTATCGGGCGCCGAATCAGTGTTGTTACGAGACTGCGTTGCCGCGCGAGCGGCGGGCTGGAGCGTCCGAGTCGCGTGTAGCGAAGGGCCACTGGTCGCAAAACTGGAATCGCTCGGAATCGAACAAGTCCCGATCCCCAACTTGCGCCTCTCGGATGGCAACCGACTGTTGGCATTCGTGCGGTCATTTGCGGCCGCGGTGAGAGCAGGCTGGGTGCTGAGACGAGCGGTGACACCGGGAGAACTGGTCATTGCCAACAGCATCAACGTCTTGCCCGCGACCTCGTTGCTCACACAGCACCGCGTGTTGTATTTCGGTCACGACGTACTGATTCGTAAAGATCGACTCGCACTCCTCAAGGCGTTGCGGTCGCGAGTCCATCTCGCCGTAGCGGTCTCGGATGCAGTGGCCCGAACTATTCGATCGTCGGGAATCCCCACCCAGGTATTACACAACGGCACTCGTTGGCCCGTTGAGCGGGCCGCGGAACCGTCGAGCACCGACGCGCCTGTCATTGGGATCGCGGCGGTACTGACCCCATGGAAGGGCCATCACGTCTTACTTGAAGCCGTTTCGCAGCTTCGGCACCGCGAAACCATCTTGGAAATTATGGGCGGTACTCCTCCAAAAGAAGCGGAGTACGAGGCATCGCTTCGCCACCGGTCGGCCCAACCCGATTTAGCCGGACGCGTTCGGTTTCTTTCCCACGTAGATGAGCCGTTGACTCCGATGCGGCGGTGGACGATCGTGGTGCTGCCCAGTACTGATCCCGAAGCGGGCCCGTTGACCGCGCTCGAAGCCATGAGTGTCGGCGTGCCGGTCATCGGAACTGACCATGGCGGCATGGTCGAAGTCATCGGCGAAGCAGGCTTGTTGGTTCCGCCGGCTGACCCGATCGCACTCGCGGCTGCGATCGATCGCCTCCTTGACGATCCGGAATTGCAGCGCCGTTGCCGCGATGCCGGGCCGCGCCAAATCATCCAACACCGCCTGACTCTGGCTGATCACGAACAGCGAGTATTGGAGCTATTCGAGGCACAACTCAGCTCGTAGTGGTGCAGGGTGCTGCTAGTGGTGCACCGCAGAATTGCCGCAGTTGTGTATGGCGAAGGATCTGTGTTGCTGGCAAGGACACACGACGAGGCGTAGCCCTAGCTACGTTGAGGAGGAGGACGCAGTTTTCCAGCGACGCAGAGACGAGTCAGACAGCTGCGTCAATTCTGCGGGGTGCCGCTAGATTGTCAACCGTGGCGATCGACCGATTTAGCCCCGCCGTCGCTGCCTGGTTTGAAAGCAATTTTGCCGCGCCCACTCCACCGCAGCTCGGTGGCTGGCCCGCAATCGCGAACGGCGATCACACTCTCATCATCGCGCCGACTGGATCTGGCAAGACACTTGCGGCGTTCCTGTGGGCCATCGACCAGCTCGGGAATCAACCCGTTATCGACAAACAGCAACGTTGCCGCGTTTTGTATATCTCGCCGCTACGAGCGCTAGCGGTCGACGTCGACAAGAATCTGCGCGCGCCGCTGCGGGGAATCGAATTCGCAGCCGAACGCCTCGGTGTGAGATTCACGTCGCCGACGGTCGGGATCCGCACCGGCGACACCGACAGCAAAACTCGTGCGGGATTGTTGCGTAACCCTCCGGACATCCTCATCACTACGCCAGAGTCGTTGTACTTGATGTTGACTTCGAAAGCGCGTGAGACGTTACGTAGCGTTGAGTACGTCATCATCGATGAGATCCACGCGATGGCTCCGACGAAACGCGGCGCGCACTTGGCGATCGCATTGGAACGCCTGGGCGAAATCACCACACGGTTGCCGCAACGAATTGGCCTGTCGGCAACGGTTCGACCGGTGCAAGAAATCGCCACCTTCCTCGGTGGTTTTGACGGTGGAGTGCCGCGTCCAGTCACGATTATTGACGCAGGTGCCCGCAAGGAACTCGATATCGAAATCATCGTGCCGATCGACGATATGGCAAACGTAAATTCGGCGGTCGATGAAAATCCGAGCGGACCGAGCGGGCCCGAGGCGCGCAACAGCATTTGGCCTCACGTTCATCCGCTCCTGCTCGAACTCATTCGTGCGCATACGACAACACTGATTTTCACCAACGCCCGGAGGCTCGCCGAGCGCCTCGCGGCGCGATTGAACGATCTTGCGGGTGAAGAACTCGTGCGAGCACATCATGGTTCTTTGGCGCGGGATCAGCGACTCCAGGTTGAAAATGATCTCAAATCAGGCCAGCTTCGCGCGATCGTGGCGACCAGCAGTTTGGAACTCGGCATCGACATGGGAACGGTCGATCTCGTTGTGCTCGTCGAGTCGCCGGGCTCAGTTGCTCGGGGGCTACAACGTATCGGTCGTTCCGGCCACCAAATCGACGCGCCGAGCAAAGGGAAACTTTTTCCAAAGTGGCGCGGCGATCTTTTAGAGACCGCAGCGGTCGTGCGCCGCATGCGCGAAGGCATCGTTGAAGAGATGCGTATTATCCAGAATCCGCTCGACGTCGTGGCCCAACACGTTGTCGCGGCATGTTCCATGGACGAATGGAATGTCGAAGCGTTGCGCGCAACGATTCGCCGGAGCGCGAACTGTGCGCAGCTCAGCGACGACGTTTTTGATGGTGTGCTCGATTTGCTCTCCGGCCGATATCCGTCCGATCAGTTCGCGGGGCTACGGCCAAGGATCATTTGGGATCGGGTCGCTGGAACGGCTACGGCACGCGAGGGCTCGCAACGCATCGCGGTCACCAACGGCGGCACGATCCCGGATCGTGGTTTGTTCGGCGTGTTTCTTCCTGGGGGCGGGCGGGTCGGTGAACTCGATGAGGAAATGGTCTATGAAAGTCGCGTCGGCGAGGTGTTCGCACTCGGTGCGTCCTCCTGGCGGATCGAAGAGATCACGCACGATCGAGTGATCGTGACGCCCGCGCCCGGCGAGCAATCCAAGATGCCGTTTTGGCGAGGCGACAAACCTGGCCGGCCGCTCGAACTCGGGCGAGGCATGGGCGCTATTACGCGAGAACTCCGAGCCGTTTCAACTGAGATCGCACAACAACGCCTGCGCGCCGACGGCTTCGACGAGCGCGCCGCCAGCAATCTCACGCAGTATCTCGCTGATCAACACGAAGCCACGGGCGCGGTACCCGATGATCAGACCATTGTTATCGAACGGTTCCCCGACGAGATCGGCGATTGGAGCGTGTGCATCCTCACGCCGTTCGGAGCGCGAGTGCACGCGCCGTGGGCCATGGCGATTGAGGCACAACTCGAAGCGGAAGGCATCGACGCTCCGCCGATGTGGAGCGATGACGGCATTGTGTTTCGGCTGCCCGAAGCACTCAACACCTTGCCGCTCGAAACACTCATTCCGAGCTCCGACACGGTCGAGCAAACCGTCGTCGACCGTCTGCCTTCGACATCGTTATTTGCATCGCGGTTTCGAGAAAACGCGGCGCGGGCACTGTTGTTGCCTCGCCGAGATCCCGGCCGCAGGACTCCGCTGTGGATGCAACGACAACGCTCCGCCGATCTTTTGGAGGTCGCTTCGCAATACCCAGCATTCCCGATCTTGTTGGAAACAACTCGTGAATGTTTACGGGATGTTTTCGATCTTCCTGCCCTGCGGGAAGTGCTGAACGACATCAGTATGCGGCGAGTCAAGGTCGTGCAAGTTGAGACGCGGCGCGCTTCCCCGTTTGCGCAATCGCTGTTGTTCGGATGGATCGCTGTCTACATGTACGAAGGCGACACTCCAATTGCGGAACGGCGCGCCGCCGCGCTGTCCCTCGATCGCGGGCTTCTCCGCGATCTCCTTGGCAACGAAGATTTCCGTGAGCTGCTTGACGGTGCGGCACTCGCGCAACTTGAGCTGGAGCTACAACGGCTCACCACCAATCGATTCATACGATCGGCCGATGGGCTCACCGATTTGCTGCGCGATCTCGGCGACCTTCGGGTAGATGAAATCCAACATCGATGCAGTACTCCGGAGGTAGTTGCGGGTTGGATCCGCGATCTCTTATTGGCCCGGCGCATCATCGAGCTTCAAATCGCAGGTCAGTCTCGGTTCGCGGCGGCCGAAGATGCGGCTCGGTTTCGAGACGGTCTCGGTTGTGCACTTCCTAGTGGCCTCCCGGCGGCATTCACCGAGCCAGTCGATCGTCCGCTCGACGAATTGGTCGCTCGCTACGCACGAACCCACGGGCCCTTCACGACCGAACAGTGCGCACAACGATTCGACGCACCCAATGAACGCGTGGACGCAGCGCTGCAGCGCCTCAGCGCGCTCGGCCGAGTTGTCGCGGGCGAATTCCGCCCCCAAGGCAATAGTCGCGAATGGTGCGACGATGGCGTGTTACGTCAACTGCGGCGTAGATCGCTTGCCGCACTTCGCAAAGAGGTAGAACCGGTCGACCCGACGGTGTACGCACGGTTTCTTCCCGCGTGGCAGGGCATCACAAATCCTCGGCGAGGTCTGGATGCGCTCGTCGAAACCATCGAACAGCTACAAGGCGTTGCGATGCCCGCATCCGTACTGGAATCGTCGATCCTTCCCGCGCGAGTCCGCGATTATCAGCCTGCGATGCTCGACTCGTTGTGTTCATCGGGAGAATTGGTCTGGGTTGGCGCCGGGCCGCTCGGAGACGATGGCCGGGTCCGCTTATTTTTCCGGGATCGGATTCGGTTGCTCGCACCAGCGTGCAGCCAACAATCGTTTGAACCCGCCGAGTTGCACCAGATGCTCCTCGAGCACTTCAACTCCGCCGGCGCATCGTTTTGGTCCGATCTCGTGGCTGCCACCGGAAATCCAGCTGAAACCGCATTGCTGCACGCACTGTGGGATTTGGTCTGGGCGGGTTTGATCACCAACGACACGTTCGCGCCGGTGAGAGCACCTCGAACCAACAAACGGCCCTCGGCACGAACCGCTCGCAGCCGTCCGAATGTTTCGCGTTTGAGTCGGCTGGGGCCACCCGCGGCAGCTGGGCGATGGTCGCTCGTCGCGCCGTTGCTGTTGCCGACACCGTCGCCGACTGAGGTTGCCCACGCGACCGCGTTGACCCTACTGGAGCGCCACGGCATCGCGACTCGCGAGGCCGTCAACGCGGAAGGAATCGTTGGCGGATTCGCCGGCGTGTACCCAATACTCAAAGCGTTAGAAGAAGCCGGCAAGGTGCGGCGAGGTTGGTTCGTGGCCGAACTCGGCGCGGCCCAGTTCGCGATGTCGGGGCCAATCGAACGGCTCCGCAACGAACGCGACTCACTGGAACGTACCGAACCTGTTGTGCTGAGCGCGGTCGATCCAGCCCAACCATACGGCAGCGTCTTGTCTTGGCCGGAGCACGCGCACGGTCGCGGATCACGCACGGCTGGTGCCACCGTCGTGTTACGCCGCGGTTCAGTTGTTGCGTTTCTTGAGCGCGGTGGCAAAACCATGTTGACGTTTGAAGCGTTCGAGGATCTCCACGCGTTGGCTTCGGCCGCGACGAATCCGAACGAGGAATGGATCGGTGCGCTTGTCGACGCGGTTCAGAGCCGCAAGATCAACGACCTTCAGCTCCAGACCATCAATGGAGAGCCCGCGCGCACCGCTCCCATCGCCGACGACCTACGCAATGCGGGTTTCGCCGACGGTTTCAAAGGGCTCGTATTGCGTTCGCGTTAGAGGGCGCGCCAAAAGGCGACGGGTTCTTACTGATCTCGACGAAGCGCGGCGCCGCCCGGGGCCCGAGCGGCCCCGGAGCGCAGCGACGAGAGCGCGAAACTGGATTCTTGCATCGGATTACCTCTCACCTATCGGCGCGCGTTCTTAGACGCGAAGGCTTTGAAGTTCTAGATGCCAATCACGATTCCGCCATCACAATCACGGCTCGCCCTCGCAATGCACCAGAATCCAGTGCCTCGTAGGCCCGGTCGATTTCATCAAGCCCGAACCGATCTACATCCACCCGGATCAGCCCAGCTTCAGCCAGGGCGATCGCTTCGCGGGTATCGGCGATCGTCGGACCCTGAAACGTAAATACCTCACCTCCGCGGGGCAGGCCGTTACTCCAATCAGTTCGCAGCGTTCCGCCGCCTGCGCCAACCAATCCGAATGCACCGGTCGGCCGGGTAGCTCCTATGCCCAGCGCGATTGTCGAATCGATTCCCACGAAATCGAGCACCGCGTGAGCGCCGCGCTCTCCGACCGCCTTGCGCAGGGCCCGAGCGGTCGTTTCGTCCACTCCCGCAAGCGCTTCGTGGGCTCCGAGCTCAAGCGCGTATTCGCGGCGTGCGGGATTGTTGTCGATCACCAAGACCCGTGCGGCCGACAGCACCCTCAAATACTGGACGGCAAAGCTTCCCAAACCACCAGCGCCAATCACCACAACAGTCGTTCCAGGGCCAAGCTTTGGAAGCACTCGCCGAACTGCGTGATACGACGTTGCTCCGGCATCAGTCAGTACACCCGCGACCGTTGGGTCGAGCGTGCGCAGCGGTATCAGCTCGCGGACGCTGCGAACCATCACGTATTCGGCCAGGCCACCATCGCGCCCGTAACCACGCCCTGCGATGCCAAAATCGCAACAATTGTCGTAGCCGCGCACGCATTCGTCGCACGTTCCGCAACTCGTGGGAGACATACACGCCACCGCATCACCTACCGAGACGCCAGAGACGCCTTCGCCGACGGAATGCACCCAACCACCGATCTCATGACCGAGCGTGAACGGCATCTGCCAACCAATTGCCTCACCGATAGCGGCGGGCATCGTGGTCATAATCAAATCCGAATGGCAGAGCCCGTTGCCCGCAACCTTCACCACAACTTGGTCTGGCCCCGGTTCAGGAATATCAATATCTACAAGTTGCGGTGGTTGTTCCCAAGCCAACATTCGGTACGCGCGCATCGCGCAAACGCTACAGCTCGGCCCGCCGATACGCTGAGCCTCAACTGAACGAGGAGAATTCCATGACCAACTCCAACATCGCAACATCTTCCGCCGTAGATCTCGCCGCCAAGATTCAAGCCAAGGAGTTGAGTGCGGTCGAGTTGCTCGACATGTATCTTGATCGCATCGAGCGCCTCAATGGGCCCATCAATGCCGTCGTGACGCTGGACGCCGATCGAGCCCGTGCGAATGCCATCGCGGCTGACCAAGAAACCGTCCGCGGCAATTCACGCGGGCCACTTCACGGATTGCCGATCACGATCAAAGATGCGATCGAAGTTGCGGGCGTGCGCTCCACCGGCGGCGCAATCGAACTCACCAATCACGTTCCCAATCACGATGCCCCATCGGTCGCGAAACTCAAAGCCGCCGGCGCAATCGTCTTTGGTAAAACCAACGTTCCCCGCTGGTCGGGAGAACCGCAAACGTTCAACGATATCTTCGGTACTACCAATAATCCTTGGGCAACCGATTGCACGCCATCAGGTTCCTCCGGCGGTGCGGCCGCCGCGGTCGCGGCGGGTTTCACCAGTTTCGAGGTTGGCACGGACATTGGCGGTTCGGTTCGCATGCCTGCGCATTGCTGTGGCGTATTCGGCTTGAAACCGAGCTACGGCGTCATCTCACAGCGCGGATATCTCGATCGAATCGGAGGCGGCACCACCGATGTAGACATCAACGTGTTCGGCCCGATCGCGCGCAGTATCGACGACATTGATGTGTTATTGACGGTGCTCGGTGGGCCACCACCTGAACAACAATTGGGTTGGAATTTGCAACTTCCCGCGGCGCGATTTTCCGAGGCCAAAGGATTGCGGATCGGCATTTGGTTCGAACAAGCCGGCATGCCGATCGATACACAAGTGCTTGCACTGTTGCATACAGCAGCCGAACAACTTCGCGCGGCGGGCGCGCTCGTAGACGTGGCGCATCCAGCGGTTGATTTCGACGAGCAAAACTCGATATTTTTCCAACTCATTGGCGCTGCGATTTCGCCGTCGCTCCCCGATGAGCTGGCTCACGCGATGGCGGGATCCCATCGCGATTGGTTGACCGCCCAACAACGCCGAACAGAACTCCAAGCGATTTGGGCCGATTGGTTCACCGAATACGACATCTTGTTGTGCCCCGTCTGGCCCACACCCGCGTTTGCGCATTCGCAAGCCGGCGACTTCATCACGCGCACAGTCGAGATACTCGGCGAGCCTCACCCGCAGACGGTGCTCGTGCAATGGCCAGGACTGATCGGGCTCATGAACCTGCCATCAGTCTCGGCACCGATCGGGCGCACGCGAGAAAACCTGCCCGTTGGGATGCAAATAGTTGCGCCCTTGTTACGCGACCGCGATGCGATCGCCGTCGCCCGCATCCTCAGCGACATCAACGGGGGGTACACACCGCCACCAGGTTTCTGAAATGAGCCCGATGGGCAACGTCAGTGTCGACCGTCGAGCGGTTCGCAGTCCGCGGCGTACCCGCCTTCGGGATCAGCATTGCGGTGTAACACTGCGGCGGTGATCGCAACGTCGACACGATGGGTATCGCCTTCGCTCGCTGCAATCGCGTTTCCGTCCACGATCAACGAAAACCCCCCACGTTCAAAGGGCATCCAGAGCAAGCTGACGTTCGGACGGTCGGTGGCATTGGCAGCCGTTTTTTTGCCGACTGCCATTGAGAGTTGCCCATCGACGAACGCGACGACGACGTGGGTGGTATGAGGCCGCAGATCCGCGCCCGTGGTAATCAGATAGGGCGCGTATCCGTATTGTCGCAACCGGTCGGCCAGTTCTTCGGGGTCAACGCGTACGCTCATCCTGGCAATCTATCGACCGACACTGACACTACCGTCGGCGAGGTTTCCGACCGCGAGACCTAAACCTCGACGTGCTCGACGGTTTGGCGCAACACGTTGAACACCGCACCCGGCATCCGTACGCGATCGTCCGACGCGTACATCAGGCGAATCGCCGCGAGGTTTGGGTCGACATCTTCAGTGAGTGAGCTCATGGTGTCCCAGACCGAAAGATCATCCGGAGTGGGCGCGCCTGGTTCCCAGCCCGCGCCCCAGACATCCCACGGCAGCATCTCAATTTTGTTCATCGCCGCGAAGTCAAGGCGCAGATTGCCGGCGATCCAGTGCGCGCCGTGTTCCCCAATTGCCGTGAGGCCGAAGCGTCCGGCATCAAGTTCGCCGCGGCGCCAACCTTGCCAGGCCTTAGCCGCGATCACGAATTCCTCGACGGTCAGATCGAGTGGGTCACCTTGGAAATTGATCATTGAACGCCACTGCTCGTCGAGCTGGGCGTCAACGAGTACCCAACGTTGTTCATCAGCATTCCAATATTCGACAACCCAATGATCCTCAAAGTTCTTCGGCACAAAGTAGCTACCAAAGCCGCATCGCGATCGCGCGGGGATGTCTAATGATCGCAACACCGAAACGGTCAGTTTCGTGTAGTTGTGGCACCGTACGCAGACTCGGTGTTGCGGGGCCCGCGATTCGGACAGTGGTCGTTCATCCAGCTGGAGCGCGCGTTCCAACATCATGCGAACGTCGCGGAAGTTGACATCGTCGGCGCGTTCGCCGACGACGACTCCGTAGAACGGCTCCGCAACAACGTCATAGATCAGCGCACCTTGCACGAACGCAACGACGCGTGCAACGAGTTTACGGCTTCCCGCCGCAGCCTCGATCCCAAAATCGAAACCGGTCGTGTCGGTGAACGGGCCCGGAGCAGCAAACCAAACGAGTGATTCAGTATTCATCACGAAGACGCCCCATTTCTATTTTGGAAGTCCGAGAATTCGTTCCGCGATGATATTCCGTTGGATTTGACTCGTGCCGCCCGCGATGCGAGCACCCGGAGCCGACAACAATCCGTCGGTGACCGGACCCGACAACATCGCATCGGCACCCTGAGTCGCGGACCGAAACACCGCGGAATCAAACATCAACTCGGTGGTACCAAGTTTTGCGATCGACGCCAACACCGATGCGACTGGCCCTTGTCGTTGCCCCATCGCCCACAGCGCAGTGCCGCGAATCCACAACGCCATCAGAGCGTCGAGCTCCACCACATCCAATGCTTCTGAGTGCGCGATCATCGCGTCGAGGCGTCGTTGCATCGAGATCCCCGACGCTCCGATATAGCCCCGCTCGTTGGTGAGCGCGCCCATCGCAACGGACCAACCTTCGTGGATCGGCCCGACCATTTGATCTGCATCGATGCGGACAGCATCGAAAAAGACTTCGTCGAAATCTGTGCCGCCGTTCATTTGTCGTAGTGCTCGTGCCGTTACACCGGGTGCATGCATATCAACGAGAAAAAACGAAATACCCCGATGCGGTTTCGCAGTGCCATCGGTACGGGCCAACAAAATTCCACGATCAGCGACTCGGCCGTTGGAGCACCACACCTTTTGGCCGTCGACCGTCCACTGTTGGCCATCGAGAACCGCCCGCGTCGAAAGCCCGGCCAAATCAGATCCCGCGTTCGGTTCCGAAAATAATTGGCACCACACCTGCGACCCATCGAGAATCGACGGTAAGTGCTCGCGCTGTTGCACCGGCGTGCCGAAGGTCAAGAGCGCGCCCGCGGTCAGCACGTTGCCGACCATATTCAAAAACGGCGGCACTTGCGCGTGCGCACAGGCCCGGATCCATACGCCGGTATGGGCTGGCGTGAGACCCTGGCCACCAGCTTCGACTGGCCAATGAATACCCGCGAAACCTGCTTCGAATATTGCGCGTTGCCAGGCCTGCCCGGGCGCAACAAGATCCGGTGGGAGAATCGCGCCGTAATCACGAGGAGCGACCGAACGATGATCCTCCAGCCACCGCACAACTTGAGTATCAAAATCCTCAACACTGATCATCGATGACATCGCAGCGACTCCCCGATCACGCGCCGTCGCGTTGCAACAACAACACACCCGACGGTGTGCCACCACCGGAGGTCACTACTGCGGTCTTCGCACCCGCGACTTGCCGTGCACCGGCGTCGTGGCGCAGCTGCGTAATGGCTTCGTAGAGGAAGCCGAAACCGTGCGTTCGCCCTTCGGAAAGTTGTCCGCCGTGGGGGTTCACTGGCAATTCGCCCCCGAGCGCGATCCTTCGCCCGCCGTCGAGCCAATCGGTCGCTCCGCCCAACTCGCAAAAACCCAACGCCTCCAGCCAGGTAATCGCGTTGAAGGTAAAGCCGTCATACAACAACGCAAGATCCACATCACTAGGGCGCAAGCTTGTGCGAGTCCAGAGATGTTCGGCCTGGCCGAGCACTTGCGGCTCGTGGGTGAGCGTGTCTTGTTCCCAAGAAATTCGTTCGGTGATTTGCGTCCCGACTGCGTCGATGCGAATCGCAGGATGCGGGAGATCCGCGGCGACCGAGGCATCGGATACGACGACAGCAATCGATGCATCACAGGGAACATCGCAGTCATACAAACCAAACGGCGACGTGATCGGGCGAGCGGCAAAATAGTCGTCCATCGTCATCGGTTCACGATAAATCGCGGCCGGGTTGCGGCCCGCGTTCGCCCGACCGTTGAGCGCAATCAGGCCAAGCATTTCGCGCGTAGCGCCGTAGCGATGGAAATACTGATGCGCATTCATCGCAATCCAATGCGATGCCGACATCGCGCCGAACGGAGCGCGCCATTCATATAACGGCCCCGACACGCGTTTCGGCAATCCACCGTCCAGGCGCAGGGTTGCGTACGTGGATTCCCAGACCGTGCGAAAACACAGCACATGCCGACACAATCCGCTCGCGACGGCCATCATCGCCGCGATCACAGAGCCACCAGGCCCAGGGAGTTCCATGCCACCGTTAATCCATGTAGGGCGAATCCGCAAGGCTTCTTCAACCGCCGCGATCCCGCCTTCGCCCATGCCCATACCCATTGCTCCTGGGTAGCTTGAGAGCCCATCGATATCGGAAAGTTCCAATCCGGCATCGGCGACGGCGGCCAAGCACGCATCAACGGCCAACGACAATGGATCAACCATGAGTCGGCGGCCCATCGCCGAGCGCCCAACCCCGGACAACACCGAACGGTGTTCGAAGCGGTGCTTGCTCAATGGTTGGCGCGGCGTTCGCCGCACGGTGTCACCGATCCGGTCCTGCGCCTCAGTGCCGCCGCTCGGAACAAATAGTGGAATCCATACGTCTTCATGGTGTTCAAAACGCACGGAAACAACTTGGCCGATGTGCACCGCCGCCGCGTCGCAATCGACGAGGTTCGTCGTCAGCCGCACCATCGCGTCTTCGGCCAGCGCCACATTCGCGATCACGTATGGCGGTTCAAATCCTGGAAGCCATTGATGCGAATTAAGCGTGAAGCCCACAACCGTAGCGTTGCCCGATACAACCGTCGGCGTCCACGCTTTGCTACGACACGACGGGCAAATCGGGACCGGCGGATGGATCAACGTCGCGCAATCGTCGCACCGTTGGATGCGAAGTTGGCCATCGGCACCCGACGTCCAGAACCATTCGTTCATCGGGGTTATCTGCGGCAACGGCCGCAGAATCTGCGTTGTAGGTTCCGTGGCCTTCGCCGTGTCGTTCATGTATCAGACGATAACCCGCAGGCCGGCAATCGCGAGCGCCGTTCAGGAACCCTGGCAGCGGCCAATCGTGTCGGTCTTGAACGTGCCATCTGCGCAACGCAGATTGGGGTTCTCGTGGGAAAATACGCCGGCCGGGCTTTCCCAAGCCGGCACAACCCATGCGTGAACCATCCAACCAGTGATCGCCATGAACGCTCCACCGGCTTTGGTGCATTGTGCCTCAGTGACGTTGGAATCCGGTGGGAACAAGACGCCCGTGCTGCCATTGCACACGCCACTGTGACGGTGCCAATGATCATTGGGCCCCGCGAAACCACTCGGCGCTTTGTCGCCCATCGAGTAGTACATCAATCCGACCATTTGCGACGTCTTGCTGATGCCGTCGTACACAAGCGCTAGTGGCGTACTGGGATCAAAACTCAGCGAGAATCCGCCGATGTAATGCGAGCCGCTCCCCGGCCCAAAGCCACCGCCAACGAGGTGATATCCCGCGGCCTCAGCATCGGCAACCGTCGGATATTTCATTGCCGCAACGCGAGCTGCGATCAATTGTTGCGCCAGCACTTTGCGCGTACGGGGCCCCATAGGTTTGTCCGGCGCCATTTCGGCCATGACATCGTGGGCCTTGACTCCCGAAACTTGATGACCGTTGAGATCTTTGGTCACGTCGTGTCGCGAAACAACTTTCGTAGCTGATTTGTCGTGGCTGGCCATCGGTGCCATCGTCGTGGGCGAATTCGTGCCGGACTGCTTGGTTTGAGGCGCTGCACTTTTGGCTGCAGAGCTCCCACACCCACTCGCAACAAGTGCAACTGCACCGGCCATCAAAACCGTTCGCAACACCGGAGCCGTGTTTCTCGATCCAGGTTTCATTGCGTCTCGTCCTCCGGACATTGCACGAAGCGAGCCAACCGCCCGCAGAACACAACCTTAGCAATGAGCAAGGAGCGAGGGTCCCCGAACCCGCCCCCTTCTCCCTGACCATTGTACGGATAAGCACGCCTGGCGTGCTTATCCGTACAATGAACGGCCGGGCATCGATTCGAACCGCGTCGTCGCGCTATTCGCGACCGAAGAGCCCGCCCACGATTCCGCCAACGCCACCTGCGCTTGCGCCGTTCGGGCCGATCGCTGCGCTCAACCACGAAACCAACTCATTCGGGTTGCGCGTCTGGGTATAAACCTCGCCGGGGCCAGTGAAATCGAACACGAGGCCCTCGCCGCTTTTGAATGTCTGCACGAGTCCGCCGGTCACTTTACGTATCGACATCTGAATGCTGTCTTGGTACGCAACCATGTGACCGGTGTCGACGGTGATCGTCTCGCCCGCGGCGAGTGTCCATTTGTCGAGTGCCCCATAACAACCGAGTACAACTTCACCGTTGCCCGACGCCCGCACGACGAATCCACCTTCAGAACCAAAGAGATTTTTGAAGCCACCCCATTTGGTATCGAGTTCCACCGTTGCTGGCGACGCCAGCCAGGACCCTTTCGAGATCACCCAGGATTGCTCAGACTGCACGACTACGTTGATCAAGTCGCCGGGCAAACGTGCGGCGATATCGACCCATCCACCCTCCTGGGGTGCGTGATACGTCGTCAAGAAAAACGACTCGCCGCCAAGCGCTGCACGCTTCAACGAC
Source organism: Actinomycetes bacterium (assembly GCA_025360585.1). Lineage (GTDB taxonomy): Bacteria > Actinomycetota > Acidimicrobiia > IMCC26256 > PALSA-610 > F1-120-MAGs023. Next base: position 74,910 of record JANYBW010000055.1, read on the forward strand.
TTCAGAACTCCGCCTTCGGCTTTTGCTTCGAGCGTTACTCCCGCAGACATCGCCATCATCGCGCCGGATTCGACCCGAACTGATTCACCTGAGGCCAAATTCAAACGCGCAACCCCAAATGACGGCCCTTGCCGGGTAACAATTTCCATCGCCGAACTCCGTAGTCAGGGTGCGCGCGGCACCGGTCTGCAGATCGTAGTTGCGTCAATCGACGAAAGCATTGCACCCATGCACAACATCGAGCCCGGCAGAGCGGCGCGGAACTGGCAGTCCGCGACCCCGTTAGAATCGGACACTTGTCGCGGCGCTAACCGAGTTGCGCAGCGAGTTGCGCACGAATCTGCGGTGGTACGAAGTTGTTTTCTTCGGTTACATCAGCTTCGACAAGTTCAACCATGCGCTGCACCACTTCCGCAGGGTCCATCTGATCACCCGTGACAACGCCGCGCATGAATTCAAACAACGGCTTCGCTGGAGCGTTCAATGCGTCGTCTCCAAACCATTCCCACATGGAGTCCGCCATGCGATCGTTGAACCCAGTGAGATAGGGCCCAGGGTTCAAGAGCGTGACATCGATACCTTGATCCGCAACCTCGCTGCGCATTGCTTTGCCCATTGCCTCAAGCGCGTGCTTCGTCATCGAATACGGGCCCATCGAAGGGCCGGTCATGACGCCCGCGATCGACGAGACAATGATGACGCGCCCCGACTTCTTCGCCACCATGCGCGGCAAGACGGCCTGTGTCATCGCCAGCGTGCCGAACACATTCACATCGAAAAGGTGCCGGACACGATCGATCGGAACATCAGCCATTGGCCCGGTCTGGCCCGCACCAGCATTATTGATAAGCACATCGATATCCCATGCCGCGGCTTTGGCAACGTCCGCGGTCGTGATATCAACCTTTTCAACCGTCAGCTGCGGTGCTTCTTCGCGCAACGCAACCGCTTGCGCTTCGGTCTCGGTCGTGGCGATGACGTGATGCCCGCGAGCCAACAACGCCAAACTCGCCCCCTTACCGAACCCCGATCCTGCGCCCGTGATGACCACTGTTTTCGCCATGATTCAATCTCCCGTTACGATTGCAAATTTTGCGCGAACTTACGAACCTTGAGACTGCACATTGTATTCTTGGGGCGCCAGGACGGCCACCTTAGGCAAAGGTCGTGTTGTCACGGATTTAGGGAACAGCAACAATCGTGCAGCCAGATGTCACATGTTTGATGCTGTTGCCACCGAGCGAATTGATATTGCCAAAGCAATCTGGAGAAACCTCGAGCCCGTCGTAGTCGACGTTTTCGTTTTCGGCAACGGTCGAATCTGCAAGATTCAGTGTGGCACCTGGGCGGTTCAAAATACCGCCGGATGACAACGGATCGGTCTGGTCGGCCGGATAGGAGTTGTGGGTGATCTTGAGGTTGCGCCCTGTGAGGGTCGCATAATTATCGATCCCGCCGGCTCCTTCCAAACCCGTATTTGAGTAGATGCTGTTGGAGCCGATGTTGTTGTGCATTGTGACATCAACGAGGTTCGCAACACCGGCATAGTTCACCAAAACACCTTGCATCTCGGTGTTATCCCGAATCGAAGTCCTTTCGAGTTCGAGCGTTCCGCCGTTGTTGATCGCGGCGCCACTTGCCCGGTTGGCATTGAGATTGCGCAATATCGAGTCGGTCATGCGTAACGATCCAGTGTTCACAACCTCTGCGTCACCCCCGTCGACGAGCATGTGATCAACCACCGCATCGCCCGTGTTGTACAGCGAACTGCCAGTGGAATAGCAGGTCGCACCGTGCACGAAACGCACATGTGAGGCAACCAGCTTGCCACCCCAATTCTCCAAAACGGTACATGCGGTGGAGGAGGCCGCGACATGGTCGAACGTGACGCCGCGCAGCCTCATGTCACCGTGATTGAGAACACCCGACCACGCGAGGTACGCATTGCCAAAGTCGACGCCTCGAATGACTGAATCAACAATTGACGTCGTCGCTGCGGGCTTTGCATTGATGAAGGACGGTACGATCTGCACGCTCGATGCAACGTCGTGGGTCAGAGCGAACACCGACGACTCAATCGTTGCGTGACCACGATTGTCGACCCCGGACGCTGCAAACACCGGAGCGTCGTTGTTGTTGATCGGGTCACCGGCGTCGAAGCTGTTATCGATCGCCCGAACTGTTGTGAGTGCGAGATGCCCGTCGTTTCGAAACGCAGTCTTGGTACGCGTCACGGTCAACCTCGATGCACGGAGGTAACCACCGGCCAGCACATGGAAGCCGCGATCCGTTTCTCCACGACCGTCGATAACTGTGTCCTTACCGATGCCAACGACGGTCACGTTCGACCCGACTTTGAGTTCGCCTTTGCGCAGTCGGTAGGTGGCGCCCGAGAGCTCGATCGTGTCGGCGCCCGAACCTGGCGCACATTGATCGACGCGACGATCGGTATCCGCAGCACGGACGGCTTCGCGCAATGTGCAGTTACCGTTGTTCGTCATGTCGTCGGCAGTAGTTGTGACAACGATGAACGAGGCTGCTGAACTCGGCGCGGTATTAAGCAATGGTCCAGCGAACAACGCTGCGCTCGACATTAAAGCCACTTTCCGCAACAATGATTTTCTCAAAAGATCGCGACGCATTTGCCTACCCATCTTTGATTTTCGCCACTCGTTGACGACATCGTGAGCGTATCGCCACGGACAGTTAGCGTCAACGGGCCGTGGCTCCACACGAAGAGTGACGCTACGGCTCGGGTTCACAGCAGGTCGGTGATCCATTCGCTGCGATCGATCATTCACCATCGGGAGCTCGAGCTCGTCGGCGTGCACGCGAGTAGCTCGGCAGCCATGAAACCCAAACGGCGCACCAGGCCTCCGGGCTGAAGAATCCAAAGACTCTCCATGTCCCACCCGTGATCGGTATGGGTCCATTCGCCGTTCTGAAGATTCTCGATGATGCACCCGCGACCGACGTCTGCGTTCGGCCGATAGACCTGGTCGACTCCTTACATCGCCAGCAAAAAGGCCACAAGAAGCGCACTGCCTTTTTGCAGTTCTGCGACTGTTATTCCGTGACTCGACGCAACGGACGACAGGTGCTGGTATTCAAAGTTTGGATAGGTCGTCATGACAGCTGAAGGCCCCGCATCGACGCCCGGCGGCACCGCGCTGGAATGAGCGACGCCCAACATCCACAGTGTTGCCCACGTGGAAATTCTTTGAAACTCCGCCGTGGTTAGACCGAGTTTCGCCGCGCCAGCTTGGATCTGCGCGAGTTCCGTCGCGCTGTAGTGCGAAGTTGCGCTATACGACGTCGGCGTGAACGAGATCGATGTCTCACCGTGAACTACCCGTCCCGAACCATTAAAGATTCCGAACATCGAACAAGCTCCAGCACTTTGGGTGCAATCCGTCGACCATCCCTGACCATCCGGCACTGATTCGTGCACCGTGAATTGTTGCGAGAATCCGCCAGCTCCATCGGTGTAAAAGGAAATCGAATTGTTTTGGCCGTAGCCGCAGTACTGGGAACCCGACGGACATTGCGCAAGCGTGAGGGAATACTTCGCAGGCCATCCTGTACCGGTGACGGAAACAGTCTGCCCGTCACTCAGATTGGCAGACGGCGTGACAACAAGCGTTCCAGCTTGGGCGATAATCGACTGATAGGCGTTGGCGACGACCGTTCCGGCAATGTTTCTCGGGTCCCAGGCAACGACCTCGCAGTTGCCAGGTGCCGTACAATCTGCGCCGTTCAGGCTCGGGGGGGCATATACCGAATAGCCGTCGTACCCACCTGAAGTGCCAACATCAAGGGTATTCACGATGCACGTACTGTCGTAGTGACCTGCCGCACACACGCCAACTTGAATCGGCGCCTCGTTTGCCCAACCCGCAAGATCCGCGCCTACGTACTGCTGCGGAAACGGAACAATCGACGGGCTGACCAGACTGCCGCGTTGCGCAGGAGCAATCGGCGCAAACGACAACGCGACGCTGGCTGTAAGTGCCGTACCGTCGCTGTTGTAATCCTCGACCGACAGCGTGCACACCGTCGTGCCGACACCACAGACTGGGCTGTCAACATAGAAACGGTTGACATCGACGGAGACCGAAAATGAGCCGCTGGCATCGGTGATCGCGTCAAAGATTGTTGACGCGTATGCGTCGCAAGGTCCGAAGCACTGGATCACATAAACATCGCGGTGAGGCGCCCAACCTGTTCCCGAAACCGTAATCGTTTGCTGATGATGGAGGTTCGTCGCCGGAGTTGCTTGCGCGGTTCCCAGACTTGGTTCGACCAAGGTGATCGGTATCTCGATCCACGTGTTTGGCGGATCACGCGGATCAACTACGAGCATCACGCACGCGCCAACTAGGTGGCAATCAGAACTGCCAGCGAACGAGTCGCCGAGCACCTGCAGCGGCACAAAGTCGCCGTTCGCATCGACGGACATTTTATACACTCCGTTGCACTGCGCTGCGTCGTAATCGTGGACACCGGCGGAGCACACCGAGGCGGTGAGTTGCGCACCGGCGGCCCACTGACTCCCAGTGACGGTGACGCTGTCGCCTTGGGAGTACGTCGACGGGCTCACCGCGACGTTGCCGCGTTGCGGTGGTGCAGCGGGCTGAAACACGATTGGAGCGAACGCGTTCGCTGTGTTGATGTTGGTGATTTCCGCTGCGCCCACGATGCATTGTCCGACGACGGTGCAGTCAGCGGTACCGGTCGGCGTCGTGATCGACGCATGCACGGTCAACGATGCATGAAACGCTCCGGCGGCATCCGAGGCAAACACCGATACACCAGACAAATCACACGACGCCTGGGCAACGGCACCTGCGAGACATTGGGTAGCGGCCATCGATGCATTCGGCGAAAATCCCGAGCCGGTCACCGCCACAGATTGGCCGTCGCTCAGGCCCGATGCCGGAGTGACCACAATCGCACGAGCCGCACCCAACGCGGGCGCTTGGCCCGAAGCCAACGAGCCCGCGCTTGCGATGGCCACAGCCATCGCCAGGGAACCGAAACGCTTCGCAACATTGCTCATCATTCCTACCTCCGCCGCCGCTGCCCGAAGGCTAACCAACCTGTTTCTGTCGAGTCAATACGCAATCGCGCTCTCTCAGACCTACTTTGACCAGGACAATCGTTGTCAAAATCACCACGAGTGGAGCTGACCGAACGTCTTTCGAACCTCCCACCGCGGTGACGAACCCAGCCCACCCAGCGAGGAACGAGCAACATGGGGGCGGAGCCACTCGCCGCGCCGGTGATCTTGCTGATCGGCTCACGCGAAATCGAAGTGTCGTAAATCTCAGCGAGACGCGACTGGATATCACCCGTCGACATCGCCTTCGCATACAACGAGATCACCATCAGCTCATCTCAGCAAGACGTTCGAGCCCCTGCGAGTGCGTTTGCAGGGGCTCAATCGCGCCCGAATACATCACGAACGATACGAAACCAAACCGACTTCACATCCCGGACGTGTACATGGTGATTCAGGCAATTCACCTCACCAGCATCCACCTCTTCCAAAGGATCAGCCATGCATCTACGCACAACTCATCGCCTTCGCGTCGCACTATGCGCCGCGACCGTCGCCGCAATATCAGTCGCCGGAGTCTCTGTCGCTTCCGCCAGTGGTGGATCGGGCGGAGTTTCCAGTGGAGGCGGTGGCTCAACCTCGGGCGGTACTGCCACCGGCGGCGGTACCGCGACCGGCGGTGGAGGCGGCGGTAGGGCAGCCTGCGTCAATTCCGTTGGTGTCACAGGCACCGCAACTGAGTCGCTAGCGGGTAACTCATTCAGCGCCTCATACACACTCGTTTCGTGTCAGTCACGCACCCACGTCGCGATAACGGTCGTCGACATCGTCTCGGGAGCAACCGTATTGAGCTACCCCGATACCGCTACCCCGACCGTCTTTTGGACCTTGCCGTACACCCTCACTTCATACCGCATCACTGCTCGCGCCTGGGCAATCGTCAGCAACGTCGCGACGACGGTCGCCACCGGATCAACGACGGTCGACACATTGAACGCACTACCGTGCACGCCCGACGTCGTCGAGACACCAACGGTTGGCTACTACATCAACTACGCCGCGATTTGGGCCCATCACTCGGCACAAGACTGCGGCACGAGTGGTTATGTCGAAATCAAAATCACGAACTCCACCACGGGTGTCGTGGAACGAGACGTAAACTACGGGGTGTTTGGAACCTACGACTATGAAGGTCCGGCGGTCGCTTACGCCACTCCCTATCACGTCGAGGCGATCTTGCATTCACGTTCAGGCGACGCTCTCGCTTCGAGCGCTGCCGACGTCGTATCCCCGCCACATCCGTAAACGCGCTTACAGGTACGACCTTTTCACAGCACCTATCCAAATCAACAAGAGGGCGGAGCCACTACGGCTCCGCCCTCTGCATTTGTAGAGTTCCTTATCGCGCGTCTTTTCGAGCTCGAACTATCTCGAGTACCAAACAGGTGTTGCCGTCGGCTTCGCCGCGACGGATACCGGCGGCCGTTGCAGGCTTTTCGACGTAGCTGGTACCGCAAGGTGCAAGGATTTTGGACTGCGGACGAAATCGAACACCTCAGTTCGCGATCATCACACTGCCGCTGCGTCATCTCCCCGCAACAGCGGCAACGCTGTACCAGCCGCGGCCAGATGACACACACCTGCGATCGCTGCCAACACCAACAGACCGTTACGACCTTCGCTGTGTTGGTGTTGCACTTCGGCAATCTCCAACACGACGAACGCAACCGCAACAACAATCACGGCAACAACGATTGGCGCATCGCGACGGCGCAACACCAAGCCGGCAAGCAACAACGACACCGCGGCTCCGAGCACAATCACCCACAGTGATTCCAAATTGATTCCGAGGACATTGCGGTTTTCGGTACTTTCGCTATGAGGAACGCCGGTCTCGCCAGATGGTTTGCTACCACCGGCCCCATGTTGATCAGTCGCGCCGGCTCCATGCTGATCAGTCGCGCCGGTAGTCGTCGTCGCTTCTGTTCCATGTTGATCAGTCGCGCCGGCTCCATGCTCGTCTGCAACGAGCAACACTCCAAGTGTTTTCCTGTGAACGGAGGCACCCGCATTGGGATTGGAATGCGTTCCTGTATGACGGATCGCACGCTCGGCCAGCGCGCCCCACACAAACATCAAGGTCGCCAGTACAACAAACGCGGCCGTCAATTGCTGGCGACGCGCCAAACTCAAAGCAGCCCGCTCAGCAACGGAATCGCGCAACACAAAGCGCAAGCGCCGGCCGTCACCAGCAGCCCCATAGCAACCCGATCTCTGTGCGGTTCTTCGTCAACCGGCGCTTCGGATTCGGTATCAGTGATATCACTCATGACTGGTTCGCTCAATAACGCCAATCGATCGCCCGCGGGTATGCGTTACGGCAACCGCAAAACTTCCGATTTCCGGCGCGCAGCAATCGAGATCCGGTGAACATATCTCGGATTCCGGGGCCTGTATCAGTTGCCACTGCACGTCCCGCAATTGCGCCGAAAACCGTTTGAGTTCAGCAATGTGAGTTTCAATCTCGAGCTGTTTGGCGTCGAGCAACTCGCTGAGATGTGCCTGCGTCTGCGAGCAATTCGTACCGTCCCAGACCGAAAGCAAATCCGAAATCGCGTCGAGCGACAGGCCGAGTCGTTTCCCACGCACGATGAAACGAAGGCGAGCCTCAGATTCTGACGTATAGATGCGATATCCGCCCGGAGTTCGCTGCGGCGAAGAGAGCAACCCTTTGCGCTCGTAGAAGCGCACCGTTGAGACCGCGACACCAACAGCCTGAGCGAGTTGTGAGATGCGTTTGCCGTTCATTCGGGTCAGGATAAACCATGAACCCATGTTCAAGGTCAAGAGGTTTTGATTCGATCTCGACTCACGCGCCTTACCGGCGCACCGGTCTGCGCGAGCACGCCACCGAACGAACCATCCGACACCGTACCCGCCTTCGCACCAGCGTTGTCCGTAACGACCCGCACCGAACCGATCTGATCATGATGCAAAAAGCTGCGTGCTGTCGAGGTGTATTGCTCAACAACTTGCCCATCAGCACCATAGATGTAATCAGTCGTCACACCACCCGTCTTGCACTGCAACAACATCGCCATCCCACCATCACCCGAATACGTGAAATCCGTCGACACACCAGCGACCGTCTTATTCAAACGCAACCCTTCCCCATCGTACGCGTACGACGCCGAGACCGGCCCCGTGATGCTCGTCATACGGTTCTGTTGATCAAACCCGTAAACCGTTGCCACGCCACCAACGGACTTCGTTAAGCAAGAACATCGCGATCGCCGCTGGAACCATCACTGCCGCGACAGCCGCGAGCATTCGAGAAACCACAACATAAAAGACACGACTCACAAAATCGAGCGGATGACACGCGGAGCCGATCCCACGGAAGTACCAAGCGCCAAAAGCCGTAGTACCTCCAATAAACCACGTGGGCCCGCATGTGCCTTTGACCACGATTCAATCTGCGCCGTAGCGGTACCCAATAGTCGGCCCTCGGTCCAGAGCGTCATGCAGAAAACCGACGACGAGTTCCCAACTAGTGGTCCGTCGCGGGACTGTCAGGAATTTTGTGTAAATGGCGTGATCTGAAGGTATGCGACGTGATGTTG
>JANYBW010000083.1 GCA_025360585.1 Actinomycetes bacterium
GGCCGACGCCACCGCGACCCGTAGCTCAGGGTTCGAACCCACGTTGGTCGTCGCCACCGACTTCGCGAAGCAATGCGAATATCTGATTGCAACGATCACCCAGCTCACCAGCGACTCCTCAATAGGCCTTGGAGACATTGGGGTTTTTGGCCCGATCAACAACGATGTCGACGCCACCATCGCGGCCCTGCAATCCGCGGGTATCCCCACGATTCCGCTCTCAAAATACGACGGCAAGCCCGCGGCGAAGGTGAAGGTCGGCACATTCCACCGAGCGAAGGGTTTGGAGTTCAAGGTTGTGTTCCTCATGCACGTGAGTGCCGGACATTTCCCACGGCCTCAAGAGCCCAACCAAGATGGCAACGAATACGCCGAGCAACGGTCACTCAATATCGCCAGCTTGTTTGTGGCGATGACTCGCCCGCGCGATGCGCTGTTCGTGATGTGCAGCCCCGACCCAAGCGAAGTGGTCGAGCCAGCGCTCGACCAGTTCAACATCGTTGAGGCATAGCTCCGCCGGCCCACCCGTTTGCAGTAGCAAATATGCATGATGTCCCACCGTTCCTCTATGGTCGCCTCAGTTGCACCGGCGCGGTGCGGGTAATGAGACTGAGGGGTTTCACCGGTGGATGTGTTTCAGCTTCGCGACGATTTGATCGACGACTACTCCACCTACGTCAGTAGCTTCCTCGCGATCCGCGACACGCGCATCGCGAGCCATGTCGAAACCAATATCGCCGAAGGACACCTCTGGCCCGACCCCCGTATTGGCCTGAATCCCGCGTTCGAATCCGGCGGTTGGATCGACGAACTGGCCGCAGATGGTCGTATCCATCCCGCCTGCACGTCGATCTTTCGTGTTGGGAAAGGCTCCACCAACCTATTCGGCGACCCGATGCGCCTGCACCGCCACCAGGTAGAGGCCATCGAACAGGCAAAAGCTGGAAATAACTACGTGCTCACCACCGGCACCGGGTCTGGCAAGAGCCTCGCCTACATCGTGCCCATAGTCGACCATGTGTTGCGCAACGACACTGGCAAAGGCATCCAAGCCATCGTCGTATACCCGATGAATGCGCTCGCCAATAGCCAAGAAACAGAACTCATGAAATTTCTCGAGTTCGGTATCGAACCTGAATCAAAAGTGACGTTTCGCAAATACACGGGCCAGGAAAGCAGCGTAGAACGCGACGAGATTCTCAACAACCCTCCCGACATTCTGCTCACCAACTACGTGATGCTCGAATTGATTCTCACCCGTCAACGCGATCAGGCGCTGATCAAATCGGCCAAAGGTTTGAAGTTTCTCGTCTTCGATGAGCTGCACACCTATCGCGGTCGTCAAGGTGCCGACGTTGCGTTTCTTGCTCGGCGAGTGCGCCACGCGTGCGAAGCAACTTCCACATTGCAATGCGTTGGCACCAGTGCGACGCTGGCATCAGGCGGCACTTGGCTTGAACAACGTACAGAAATCGCGAGGGTCGCAAGCCTTTTGTTTGGCGTCGAGGTTGCTCGTGACGGCGTCATCGGAGAAACGCTACGCCGGGCGACGCCAGCACGCGATTTCGATGATTCCGCGACCGTCAATGAACTTCGAGCTCGGCTCGCCGACGACGAGACGCCAAGCGACTACGACTCGCACATCGCCGACCCGCTGTCGTCGTGGATCGAACAAGCCTTCGGCGTGGAAGAACGCGACGGACGTCTCGTGCGGGTTGTGCCACTCGCAGTCAAAGGAAGCGATGGCGCTGGAAGCTTGCTTGCTGCGCTCACTGGTGTCGACCGCGAACGCGCCGAGCAGGCAATCGAAGCGCAGCTCATGGCAGGCTTCAACGCGAAGCATCCCGAAACGCACTTCTCGGCATTCGCGTTTCGCCTCCATCAATTCATCAGCAAAGGCGACACCGTCTATACCACGCTCGAACCTGAAGCGCTGCGCTATATCACGCTGCAACGCCAAACGTTCGTGCCTCATGCGCGCAATAAAGTGCTACTGCCATTGTCATTTTGCCGCGAATGCGGTCAGGAGTACTACACCGTCAAGCGCACGATCGTCAAGGATGGTCCCGACACGTTCGACGCCCGAGACATCGGTGACCGCCGGGCAACCAAGAGCGAAATTCCGGGTTATATCTATCTCAGCACCGAGCACGCGTGGCCCGATCGCGACAGCGATATCCTAGAACGCGTCCCCGACGATTTCCTCGAAGACAAAAACGAAACGCTCAAGGTGAAAGCGAGTTCTCGCAAGCACCTACCCCAAGAAATTTCGGTCGGCACCGAAGCCACCCTCGGAGGCATGCAACAAGCTTGGTTTGTGCCGTCACCGTTTCGGTTCTGTTTGTCGTGTGGAGTGAGCTACGGCGCGCGCCAAAGCAGCGATTTCACCAAGCTCGCAACCCTCGGCACCGAAGGGCGCAGCACTGCGACCAGCGTGCTGAGTCTCTCTGCTGTCCGAGCGCTGCGGCGTGATGGTTCGATCGTACCCAAGGCTCAAAAGCTGTTGTCGTTCACCGACAACCGCCAGGATGCGTCTCTCCAGGCGGGTCACTTCAACGATTTTGTTCAGGTGGGTCTACTGCGTTCGGCGCTACTTCGAGCGGTCAAGGATTCTGGCGTCGAGGGCCTCGACCACCATCAGCTCACTGCTGCAGTATTCGCGGCGTTGGCGTTGCCGTTTGGCATGTACGCGGTCGACCCCGACCTCAAATATCAGGCTCGCGCCGAAACCGAACGGGCACTGAAAGACGTGATCGGCTACCGCATCTACCGCGATCTCGACCGAGGTTGGCGTGTGACGGCGCCCAATCTCGAACAATCGGGTTTACTGGCGATCGATTATCACTCCATCGCGGAGCTGTGCGCGACCGACTCCGATTGGCAGGGCACGCACTCTGCGCTCGTCGGCGCAAGCGCAACCGATCGTGAACGCATCGTGCGCGTGCTCCTCGACCATCTCCGCCGCTCCCTCGCCATCAAAGTGGAGTATCTCAGCACTGACTACCAAGACTCATTGAAACAACGATCACGGGCCCGCCTCGATGGTCTCTGGGCTCTCGATGAAGACGAACAGATGACGTTTGCATCGTTGGTAGTCCCGCGTTCCCGCACACCAAAAGACTTTCGCGGCGACACCTACCTCGGACCCCGCAGCGGATTCGGCCTCTACCTTCGCCGCCCCAACGTGTTTCAAAACGTCGGCCCGCTCACGCAACTCGATGCCGCCGACATCATTAGCGATCTTTTCAAAGTGCTTTCCCTCGCTGGGCTCGTCGAGCGAGTGCGAGGCACCACACACGACGATCCCAAAACTGGCTATCTCCTTCCGGCGAGCGCCATGCGTTGGATTGCTGGCTCGGGCAAGCCGTATCACGACCCGGTGCGCATGCCCAACCTTCCAGCCACAGGGCGGCGCGTCAACCAGTTCTTCGTTGATTTCTACGAACATATGGCCGCTGAATCGGTGGGAATCGAAGCTCGCGAACACACGGCGCAGGTCCCATATGCGGAGCGCGCCGAACGCGAACAAGCGTTTCGTGAAGGCACGCTTCCCGTGTTGTACTGCTCGCCAACAATGGAGCTCGGTGTCGACATTTCGGAGCTCAACGTGGTGAATCTCCGCAATGTGCCGCCTACTCCTGCCAACTACGCGCAGCGCAGTGGTCGCGCTGGGCGCAGTGGTCAACCCGCGCTCGTGTTCACCTATTGCGCGGCCGGTAGCCCGCACGATCAATACTTCTACGCCCGCCCGCAGCTCATGGTTGCCGGACAGGTCACTCCGCCGCGTCTCGATCTTGCGAATGAATCGTTAGTACGCGCCCACGTGCACGCGGTGTGGCTCGCAGCAAGTGGCCTCAGCTTGGGGAGTTCGTTGCGTGATGTGCTGGAAATCAACGATGAAGACAACACCGTCGAAGTGCTGCAACGAGTTGCTGATGAGCTCAACGACGCCCGACCACGACTGCGAGCGAAGGCCATTGTCGAAGAGATCTTCACCGGTGTAGAGGCACAGCTCCAAGAGTCGGTGTGGTGGAGCCCCGAATGGTTGAACGCCACCCTCAATGCGATCCCGCAACGGTTTGAGGAAGCCTGCGAACGTTGGCGCGGCCTGTATCGCTCTGCCCGCAATCAATTCGATACCCAAACGAAGCGCATCGCTAGCGCCGCAACTGCACCGAAGGACAAAGACATCGCAAAGCGGTTGCGAGCCGAAGCCGAACGCCAAATGACGTTGCTGCTTTCGGATGAATCTCGCCAGACCCAGTCCGATTTTTATAGCTACCGCTATTTCGCGAGCGAAGGATTCCTGCCCGGTTACAGTTTCCCTCGCCTCCCGTTGTCAGCCTTCATCCCCGGCGGTCGCAAGATCGGTCGTGACAATTCTGAGTATGTGGCGCGTCCACGATTTCTTGCAATTAGCGAATTCGGGCCGAAAACATTCATCTATCACGAAGGCTCGCAGTACCAGGTCACCAAAGTCATCTTGCCAGTCAGCGACACCATCGGCGCCGACGGAGAACAAGCACTCACCACGGCCGCGAAGCGTTGTTCGTATTGCGGCTACATGCACAAAGTTTCCAGCGCAGCCAACCCCGACCTATGTGAACGTTGCGGTTCGCCACTCGCCATGGCACTCCCCGACATGTTGCGTATGCAAAACGTGGCCACCCGTCGGCGCGATCGCATCTCCTCCGATGAAGAAGAACGCCGCCGCGAGGGCTTCGAGATCCGCACAGGTATTCAATTCGCAACTCGCCACAACGAACTTTCCATGACACGCGCCACCATCGAAGCTGACGGCGATGATCTCGGAATGTTGATCTACGGCGACACAGCAAAGATTTGGCGCATCAACGTGGGCCGGCGCCGGCGCGATGTGCAAGAACGCCTTGGTTTCATTCTCGATATGGAACGCGGCACCTGGGGCAACGAAGGCGACGACGCCGATTCCGACGACCCAATCACAGAAATGTCGGCGCGGACCAAACGCGTCATTCCGTTCGTAGAAGACGACCGCAACTGTTTGATATTTGAACCTTCACCCATTTTGCAACTTGACAACAACACAATGGCTTCGCTCGCGGCGGCGATCAAGCAAGCGATCCAAGTGGAATTTCAACTCGAAGATACTGAGCTCGCGGCCGAGCCACTGCCCGATACCAAAGATCGCCGCACAATCTTGTTGTACGAAGCCGCCGAAGGAGGCGCAGGAGTGCTGCGCCGTCTCGTGGAAGAACCCCACGCGTTTGCCAAGGTGGCCCAACGTGCCCTGGAGCTTTGCCACTTTCACCCCATCACCGGTGCAGAGCAACAAAACCCCAATGATCCCAACTATTGCGAAGCCGCTTGCTACCGCTGCCTCATGAGCTACAC
>JANYBW010000090.1 GCA_025360585.1 Actinomycetes bacterium
TTGTGGGGGGACCGGGCTGGCGGCGGGCCCCCCACACAACCTGTACAGATTTAATTAAACGTTTCCGAAACCTTGGTCGGGTCGACGGTGACTGTGGTGAAGTTCGCGTCGTTGCAATCCATCGTGCCCGGCTTCTCGGGGAAGGCCCGCACATATTTGCCGCCCTTGATCTGCATCACAACGACACAGCTGGACGTACCTCGAAGTTCTTTTTTACCCATCCAACCGTTGCTGTCAAAACCACCAAGGTTTTTGAGACCGTCGAGGATCGCTTCACGCGTAATTGCGTTCGGACCCGACTTTTCCACGATGCCATCCACAACCTTCTTGAATGCTTGTCCGGCCATGAATGCTTGAGCCCCAAACGATGTCGTATTGGCAAGGCCGCCGACACCGTCGACGTAAGCCTTGTCGTCGGCATTGAGGTTGGCCTCTTCAAACGGCAAGAACTGCATCCAGACGTAGGTGCCTTCAACGTCGCTGGCAGCTTGAAGCATGGGCTGCGAGTAACACGCAAGCGAACATGCCCACACCTTGACCTGACCATCGACGCCTTGAGCCTTAGCTTCTTTACGCATCTTGATCATTGCCGCGTCGTTTGACCCGTCGTAGACGAAGTCCGATTTGTTGGTTTTCATCAACTGCGTGTACTTGTCGAACGCACTCTGAGGAGCAAGACCAGAGACCAACGAAGTCGCATCCCATTTGAAGCCCGCCTGCTTCATCGATTCGATGATCGCAACCGCGGACTGGCGCGTGGTCGGAAGGTCGCCGGGTATGAGATACAGACCGTGAAGGCCGGGGAACTTCGAAAGCAAATACTTCGGGAACCCGACCATTGCTTTGATGGTCCGACTCCCGGTCGCCTTCACCGGGCAGGTCTCCGCCCAAAATTGAACGCTGTACGTCATTGGGCTACACAACTCGTTGACATCGTTGGCGAGTCCAACGAGGTCCGGGATTCCTGTCGCCTTGCCACTGATATCCGCGCACTTGGCATCATCTGCGGCTTTGGTATTGAACAGCGTGTTGCCACCAACCTTCGCCACCGCTTCTTTGCACGCCTGGATGTTGCCGTCAGCGGCCTTCGCATCGTCGAGCTTGCTATCAAGGGTATTGACCACCACGTTGCGACAACCAACTCCACCGTGGGCATTCACATAGGTCGCCCATGCCTTCATCGCATCCCAGTTGCCCTTAAAGAGCCCAGGCGCGAGTGGCGAATTGACATCAGCCATCACGTCGATCGTGATGGTGTCGGCGGTGACGCCGACTTCGGTTTTTTTGAGGACCTCAGATTTGCACTTACTCGCGAGGGTCGATGTGGTCGATCCGGACGGTGCGTTAGTGGTTGGTGCGGTCGTCGAGTTGCTACGGCCGCAGGCCGAGACGACCAACGTGAGCGCCAATGTCAATGCGGGCAAACCATGTCGTGCCTTCATGAACCCCCCTCGGGTTTCGATCTATAGGACGCGCAATTCAAAACTGAACGACGCGTACGTGTGATTGTGTCACTGGTCGCTCACAGTACGCAACCGACGAAGTCAATGATGGGAATTGGGTCGTGAATCCACCCAGAAATTTCAATGAACCAGAAATGCACCGGAACGGACATCGACTGTCCGATTTCTCGGACAATTGGGATAAGGCCGGGGCGCGTTTGGCATGTCCGCTCCGCAAGCGATCCCATGAACCCGTGCAATTTTGCGTAGGCGATCTCTCGAAGCGGCCCTCCCGAGACCTCCACTACACCGGGTTCATCGGCCATTGCAGCACGCCGGCTCGTAGGGACCAGCACGATTGTGGTCCCTCCACAACGCCCAGCGCGGCCTCGCATAGGGACCAGCGCGGTTTTAGTTGCGGGCGACGTCTTTGAAGGGCAGGGTCTTGTCCGGGCGGGGCTCACCCGGCAGGCCGAGTACTCGCTCCCCCAGCACGTTGCGCTGCACTTGCTCCGTGCCGCCGCCGATGCGCACGGCCCACTGGCTCAGAAATATCTGCTGCCAAGAACCGCCGTCCGGAGCGTCGGCGTTACTCAACATGGCGTTGGCGCCTTCCATGGCCATCAACAAATCACCGTCGCGCTCGACGCGAGTTGATACCAAAAGCTTCATGACGCTCGATTCCGGGCCCAACGGATTCCCCGCCGCAGCCGCTGCCTTCGCTCGACCGCCAAGCCACTTCAACAACTCGAAGCGCGTGTAGCTCTTAGCGAGTTCTTGACGCATCACCAGATCATCGGTGATGCCACAACGCTGCGCGAGATCCGCGATGGCACCAAAGGTGACACCGGTTCCGCCGCTACCGATCATCGACCGTTCGTGCATCAGTGTGGTTTGCGTTACCCGCCAACCGTCGTCGATATCGCCCAATACATTCGCGATCGGGACTCGCACATCGGTGAGGAACGTCTCGTTGAAATGGGAGTGACCGGTGATCTGCACGAGCGGCCGAACCTCAACTCCCGGCGTGTGCATGTCCACCAAGAAGTACGAAATTCCGCGATGTTTTGGCACATCCCAGTTCGTGCGAACCAACAAAATGCCCATGTCCGCGAACTGCGCCCCGGAGTTCCAAACCTTTTGACCGTTGACGACGTATTCCTCACCGTCGAGATCCGCGCGCGTCGTGAGCCCAGCAAGATCGGAGCCCGCGCCCGGCTCGGAATACAGCTGACACCAATAATGCGTGCCGTTCAAAATTTTCGGTAAGAACTCACGTTTTTGATATTCCGTGCCGTGCGCAATGATCGTCGGGCCGACCATCTGCAAGGCAACGCTGAGCATCCCGACGGAGACCGCGAATTTCGATTCTTCTTGCGCAAAAATTCGCGCGTGTTTTTGGGTGAGCCCGAGCCCGCCGTATTCCTTCGGCCAGGTGATTCCGGCCCAGCCATTGTCGTGCAGGGTCCGCTGCCAATCACGACACGATTGGGCGTACGCAACTTCGGCTTCGTGACTGGTGTTCGTGTTGCCAAGATTCGCTTCGTGCTCGCGGTTCTTGACCTTACGCTTTGCCGCGCCTTCAAGAAACGCCCGCGCCCGCGCCCGAAACTCCGCATCCTCAACGGATTCTTCAACAACCTGTTTGGCCACAGCCTCGGCTCCCGCTCTCAATGAGATCACGCACTACGAGAACGGATTCTAGTTGTGCACCCGCCAACCCCACGGGCCGAAGTTGCGAGGCGAAGTTGCGGGCCGACGGGGCGAAGCTCCGGGCCGGGTCAGTCAGCACGACCTCTCGCACGCTGCCGACCTGGTAGAGGCTCGCAGATCCGAAGCGCGCTCCGTGGCGCGCCCGAGTTCTCGCGCATGCACAAGCGGCGCGGCGACGGTTGCCGAACCTTCCGGGCCCAACCGCTTCTGCAACCGACCGACGGTGGTTAACCGGTACGTTGCCAGCCATGAAACCTACGGTCACTTATTCGGTCCTCGCGGCTGTTCCAGCATCACTTGCCGCGCTCCAAGCGATCGCAGCCGATGTCGCGTGGATCAACACGGCCGCGGCACGCGAGTTGTTTCGCGAGATCGATCCGCATCTCGCCGACATTGAAGGTCTCGATCCGATCGGAGTGCTGAATCGGGTATCCCAGGGCCGTCTCGACGAATTGGCACAAGACTCGAAGTTTATTGGGCGCGCCGAAACCACGCTGACCGAACTGCAACAACGCTCAGCTTCCGCGCGATGGTTTCAGCAACGCAACACGGCTGATCCCCTCCGCCGAGTCGCGTACATCTCTGCGGAGTACGGGCTTGCGGCATCGGTACCGCAGTACTCCGGTGGATTGGGCGTGTTGGCGGGTGATCATTTGAAGGCGGCTGCGGATCAAGGCATTCCCTTGGTCGCCATTGGACTGTTCTATCGCCACGGCTATTTTCGCCAGCAACTCGATCGAGTGTCGCGCCAGGTCGAGCAATTTCCCGCCTTGTCTCCGGCCGCGCTGCGCATGGAACGAGTTTCTGGCGCAGATATCTCGATTGAGTTCGGCGAAACCAAAGTGCACGCGGCCCTCTGGAAGCTCAACGTAGGGACGATTCCGCTGTATCTCCTTGATACTGGGATCGACAGCAATGCGGCCCCCGATCAACTCGTTGCCGACCGCCTCTACGGTGGGGGATCCGATCAACGAATACGCCAAGAACTGCTTCTTGGCGTCGGCGGATTGCGAGCATTGCGAGCGCTCAGCGAAACCCCCGAGGTCTTTCACCTCAACGAAGGCCACGCAGGCTTCTTGGCGCTCGAACTCATTCGCGAAATGATGGTGGACCACGGCCTGAACTACGACGAAGCCGTTGAAGCTGTACGACCGCGCATCGTGTTCACGACTCACACTCCGGTTCCTGCCGGTATCGATCGCTTTCCCCGCGCGCTCATCGAATCCCACTTCGCCTGGTGGTGCCGTGACACCGGCCGCACCATCGACCAGCTGATGGAGCTCGGATTCGAACCCGACGGCGATCCCGATACCTTCAATCTGGCCGCGATGAGTTTGCGGCTGGCGGGTTGGGCCGGCGGCGTGTCGCAACTTCACGGCGAGGTGAGCCGCGAAATGTTCGGGCCACTGTGGCCCGGAGTCGCGACGGCCGAGGTACCCATTACATCTGTAACCAACGGCGTGCACGCAAGTACCTGGGTCGACGATGGCATCGCGCAGATATTTCGCAATGCAATCGGCGACGATTGGAGTTCCGCACCCGCTGAACGCTGGAACGCGATGGCAACCACCGACGAGATTGCATTGTGGACCGCTCGCAACGACGCCCGCTCACGGCTCATCGCGTTCACGCGGGCGCGGCTTAACCGCGCCGTCGCGCGCCGACGAGGTCTCTCGACGGCGACTTCGTGGGCGAACACCGTCCTTGATCCCGAGGCGCTCACGATCGGATTCGCGCGCCGCTTCGCGACGTACAAGCGCGCCACGCTCATGTTGCGCGATCTGGATCGACTGCACCGCCTCTTGACGAACTCCGAATGCCCGGTGCAGTTCGTCTTCGCAGGTAAAGCCCATCCCGCGGATGAACCCGGCAAGGAGTACCTCCGTGCGATTGCCGCGCTCGCAGATGATCCGGAACTCCGCAGCCGCGTTGTGTTCTTGGAGGACTACGACATCGACGCCGGACGCGCCCTGACGCAAGGCTGCGATGTTTGGCTGAATACACCATTGCGACCGATGGAGGCCTGCGGTACGAGCGGAATGAAAAGTGCCTATAACGGCGGCCTCAATTGTTCGGTGCTCGACGGCTGGTGGGACGAATGGTTCACGCCTGAACGCGGCTGGGCCATCCCATCCGCGGATTGGATCGACGACTCCGAAGCGCGCGATACCGCCGAATCGGACTGGCTTTTCGATCTCTTCGAACGCGAAATAGTGCCCCTATTTTACGACCGCGACGATCGCGGGATTCCCGTGCACTGGATTGATCGCGTCCGAACGTCGCTAGCTGGCTTGAGTCCACTGGTGACCGCGGATCGAATGGTGCGCACGTACACGACCGAAGCGTACGAACCCGCGGCTCGTCGACAACGGCTGATCAGCGAAAATTCCTATGAACGCGCCAAGTCCTTAGCCTCAGCTCGGCAACGCCTCACCCACGCCTGGCCCGGCGTGAGGATCCTCAGCGCCACCACCGACGGACGCGATCCGATTCGCGGCGCCGGGCTTATGGTGACGATCGAAGTTCAGCTCGGCGATCTCACCCCGAGCGATGTTGTCGTGGAGCTTGTGCACGGTTCGGTCGATGTCGCGGGTTCCCTGCACGAAACCCAAGTACAAGCAATGGCGATGACCCCAGACCCATCGAGAGACCGACCGAGTGACCCATCGGGCGACCCGTCTGGCGACCCGTCTGCCAAAGGGGCCACGCTTCGTTACACGGCGACGATCACCAATGATCTCCCCGGGTCGTTCGGATTCACTGCTCGCATTGTTCCTGCGCATCCGGATTTAGCTCGGTGGCAGGATCTCGGCCTCGTTACGTGGAGTGCGTGAGTTCGTTCCAGATCGCAGTGCCGTTGAGCCCGAATAGATCCGAAACCATTGACGCGAGCCGTTCGATCACGAGTGGTTCAAGATCAGGCCCGCCGAGCTCTCGCACAAGTTCGATGGCCCGCCGGCATTGCCGCAGCACGATCAACGTCTCGTGACCGGCCGCGTCATCAAAAAACCAGCCGCAACTCGAATACATAGAAAGTAAATGAAACTGCAATGCCAACCACGTATGGGCGCGCATCGAATCGCCGGAGGTCTTGACGTGCGTGTCTGCGAACGAATCCCAATCTTGGATTCCGAGTAGCACATCGCAATACGCATTGCGCGCCGCCGCGGGATCGCACAGATCACCTGCGAGTTCCGGAAGTTGCGACGCCGCCGATCGAACCACGTCGAGTGCCGAGCGCAACGGCGCACGCCACGATTGATCGTGTGGAGTTTGCGGACCAGAGCGGCATCCGCAATCGCTACGCCACCGTTCGATGCCGTGTGCGCAGCTCCACGCCGAGGGCAGCGCCAAGACACCATCGACAGGAACTGTATTTTCAACAATTTCCGCGACGGTCGTGAGCTCTAGTCGCGAATCGCTTTCGATGGAGTCGATCATCGCCGCCAACGCCATCTCGCCGAAGTGGTGATGATGGCCGTAGCTCTCCATATCGGTTGCGATGACAACGGCAGGTTGAGTGGCACTGACCTCCGCAATTTCGCGGGCGAGGGCGATGCCGTCTTCAAGCCCGCCGCCAAACGCAATCCGGTTCGAAAGTGCACCGTGATACGGCAGCACGATGATCGTCGCACCATCGCCCAACGCCACTCGGATAGGCGCTCCGGTACCCGCTCCCGGCTGCCAGTAGCCGGCAACGCTTCGCGCCGAGAGCACCTGGTGGGGCGCGGCCATCGTGAATCGAATTCCTTGCTCGGCCAAGATGCGCAATGTGGCTATATCCATTGCGGTTTCGGGTAACCACATCCCTTCCGGGCTACGACCAAACCGCATCACAAATTCCGCGATCCCCCACCGCACCAATGTGGCTGCGTCATCAGGTTCACACATCGGCAAGATCGCGTGCACCCACGGATGCGCGATTGCGCCGCCATGGCCAGTGCGCGCGTGGCTAGCCGCGTCGCCCTCGCGGATCGCCTGCAACGTCTCTGGCGCGGATGCGTCGAGCCACTCGGTGAGGGTCGGGCCCACATCGAACGACAAACTCGCGTAGTTGTTACGCGCGACTCCACCGAGCTCGGCAACCGCATTGGCCTGATAACACTCCGCGGCGATTCGCGCATTCCAGTCGTGAAACGGATCGGCGGTCGGTTCGATGGGAACCTGCGAGGTCCAGGGATCGCGCCTTGGCGGTTGGTACAGATGCCCGTGAATGGCAACCTTGGAGGGAGATGCCTGCGAATCGCTCATTGCGCGGTGCCGCAATCTGCGCGCGCAGCAACCCCGAACATCAGCAGCGCCAACGGCGGGATTCTAAATTCGGCCGACCACTCACGCCCGTGCCACGGATAGTTCTGGGCGATCACAACACCCGCGACTTGGTAACCACTTCCGCCGAATCGAGCTTCATCGCTGTTGGCGAGCAGCACCCACGAACCACCGGCCGGAAGCCCAATCCGATAGTTGTCGCGCGGCTCCGGCGTGCAGTTCGCGATCACCATCACTCCATCGTCAGGAGATGGTCCATTGCGTTGCCACGCATAGACGGATTGCTCTCGATCGTCGGCCGAAATCCACGAAAAGCCCCGAGAATCACTATCCAATTTGTGTAACGCGGGCTGCGTGGCCAACTGCGAGTTGAGTTCTTGGCACCAGCGCAGCATGCCGGCATGACGGTCGTCGTCGAGGAGGTGCCAATCGATACTGCGATCATGATCCCACTCGCGAAGCATCGCAAACTCGCCGCCCATGAACACGAGCTTCTTGCCCGGAGTAGCAAATTGCAGCCCAAACAGCAGTCGCAAATTCGCGCGCTGCTGCCAGTCGTCGCCCGCCATTTTGTTCAGCAATGAACCCTTGCCGTGCACGACTTCGTCGTGTGAGAGCGGCAGTGTGAAGTGTTCGGCGCCCGCGTACATCGAGCGAAACGTCAGCTCGTCGTGATGCCAACGGCGGTGTACCGTTTCGCGCCCAAGATATTCCAAGGTGTCGTGCATCCATCCGAGGTCCCACTTCGAGGTGAACCCAAGGCCACCATCAGAGGTCGGCGCGGTCACGCCTGGCCACGACGTTGATTCTTCCGCAATAAACATTACGTCGGGGTGTCGAAGGCGGACTTCACCGGAACAGCGGCGCAGCAGCGCGATCGCTTCGAGATTCTCACGACCACCGTAACGATTCGGAATCCATTCGCCCGCAGCGCGCGAATAATCGCGATAGAGCATCGATGCCACGGCATCCACCCGCAGACCGTCGATGTGAAATTCTTCAAACCAGTACAACGCATTCGAAATCAGAAACGCCACGACTTCACGGCGTCCATAGTTGAAGATCAGGCTGCCCCAATCTGGGTGCCGCCCTTCGCGCGGATCGGCATGTTCGAACAGCGCTTCGCCGTTGAAGCGACTCAAGCCGTGGGCATCATCGGGAAAGTGCGCGGGTACCCAATCAAGGAGCACACCCACGTTGAGCCGATGGAGTTCGTCCACGAAATATCGAAAGTCGTCGGGCGATCCGTAGCGCGCGGTCGGCGCGAAAAACCCGGTGACTTGGTAGCCCCACGAACCGGTAAACGGGTGTTCCATAATCGGCATACATTCCACGTGCGTGTAGCCGTGTTCGTTGCAATAGGCCCCCAGCTTCGGGCCGAGATCGCGGTAGTTCAGCGGGTGTTCGCCGTGTTCACCTCCCCGCATCCACGATCCAAGATGGACTTCGTACACCGAAATCGGCGCAGCGGCCGATTGGCGATTGGCACGTTCGAGCATCCACGGCGCATCCGACCATTGATGGAGGTTTTCAGCCAACCGCGACGCGTTGCCAGGAGCGAGTTCACTCCAGCGCGCGAACGGGTCGGCCTTTTCGAGCTCCCGACCATCGCGCGTTCTGATGCGGTATTTATACCGTTGGCCAGCAACGGTGCAAGGTACGAAGATTTCCCAAACTCCCGATTGGCCGATAGGCCGCATGAGGTTCGGCGCTCCGCTCGTGATCGCATCACCCGACCAATCGTTCCAATCGCCCACAACGCGCACTTGTTGCACGCCAGGCGCCCAGACCGCAAACACAGTCCCCACGACACCATCAACGGTGTGGGCATGGGCACCGAGTTTCTTCGCGAGGTCGTAGTGCGTTCCTTCCCCAAAAAGCTGGAGATCGAGCTCACTCAGCAAGTAGCCGCTGCCGTCCGGGCGGGCACTCTCGACACCCGTCATTGCAGCTGCGTGAGGTCTCGATCTTTTTCAATCACCACGACTCCACGATCAGACACGGTGAAGTTGCGACGATCGAATTCGGCATCGAAACCAATGCGCATCCCTGAGGGAACGATCACGTTTTTGTCCACGATGCAACGTCGCAGTCGCGCGCCAACCTCGACGCGCACCTGTGGAAACAAAATCGATTCGGTGACGTGAGCATCATGTTCGATAAACGATTGGGTGCCAACGATCGACTGTTCGACGTGGCCACCCGAAACGATCGACCCCTGGCACAACAAGCTTGCGTGCACATTCGCCATCTCGGCACCGGGCCCGCGCGAAATCTTGGCTGGTGGCAGCGGCGGGTGGTTGCTGTATACCGGCCAATCCTGATTATAAAGATCAAATTGTGGCATCGGCGCGATGAGATCCATGTTGGCGTCGTAGTAACTATCGATCGAGCCCACATCGCGCCAGTAGCCGCGGTTGTGTAGATCGTCACCAGGAACGATGTTCGTGCTGAAGTCGTAGACGTGCGCGACCCCAGCAGCGGTGAGCGCAGGGATGATGTCGCCACCGATATCGGCGAGCACATCGTCATCGTTATCGCGCGGCGTTACGATATCGACCAAGGTTTTGGTATCGAACACGTAGTTGCCCATCGAAGCGAGGCAATATCCGGGGCGGTCCGGCATCTCAGGAGGGTCCGAGACCTTTTCGTGAAACGCGATGATCCGCCCCGCGGCGTTCGCTTCGATCACACCAAACTCGACCGCTTCGGCTTTCGGCACCGGGATCGCGGCCACGGTGACACCCGCTTCGGTTTCGAGGTGGCGCTGCACCATCTGGCGTGGATCCATCCGGTAAATGTGATCCGCGCCGAACACGCACACCACATCGGGATGTTCATCACTGATGAGATTGAGGTTCTGATAGATCGCGTCCGCCGACCCCGAAAACCAATGCGGGCCCCGGCGCATCTGAGCGGGGACCGGAGCGACGTAATTACCCATCATCGTCGAAAAGCGCCAAGTTTGCGAGATATGACGGTCGAGGCTGTGGCTTTTGTATTGCGTCAGCACAACGATTTTGAGGTAGCCCGCGTTCGCGAAATTCGAGAGCGCGAAATCGATCACTCGATAGGAGCCACCGAACGGAACCGCGGGCTTCGCTCGATCGTTGGTGAGCGGCAACAGACGATTGCCTTTGCCGCCCGCAAGAACTACGACAAGGATTTTTGGTGCGGATGCCATGGTGCCTTCACGGTAGTCACTTGCGACGTGAACACGCGCCGTTTCAGCAGCAACTTCTCACCATTTCATCGCTTCGTAACACAAATCCGCTCGTACAGCTCAACGTGTTGTCGCGCGGGCTCACGCCAGGACCAATCTGTGGTCATACCGCGGCGTTGGATCGCGGCCCGCCGTTGGGGATGGAGCCAAGCTCTTTGCGCTCGGTGCCAGGCATCGAGGATTCCAGCTGCGCTCACGTTGGCCGCGATGAAGCCGGTACCGTTCGAACGGTCGCCATCGGCATCGATGACCGTATCGACGAGGCCGCCGACGCCAGTCACCACCGGAATCGTGCCGTAGCGCATCGCCTGCATTTGCGTGAGTCCACAAGGCTCAAAGCGGCTGGGCATCAACAAT
Source organism: Actinomycetes bacterium (assembly GCA_025360585.1). Lineage (GTDB taxonomy): Bacteria > Actinomycetota > Acidimicrobiia > IMCC26256 > PALSA-610 > F1-120-MAGs023. The sequence continues at coordinate 11,005 of JANYBW010000090.1, forward strand.
AAGTCACCGCCGGCCAGCAGGCGATGGCCGAGGCCGTGGTCGTAGCCATCCACGAACGCGACGCGTCCGGGAAACTGCTGCACGGAGGCGCGCAACGAATCGGCGATCCACTGATCGCCCGCACCGAGCACCGCCAGTTGCGTCGGGACACCTTCGAGCAATGGTACTAATTCAGTAATAAAATCAATGCCTTTTTGATCTACAAGGCGCGACAAGACGACCGATAGCGATGTCGATTTTGTGCCTACATCCAAATGCAACTCGTCGCGAAGCTCCGCGCGAACCTTCGCCTTGTTCGCGAGCTCCGGGGCGTCGAATCGAAACGGGATCATGGGATCGGTGCTCGGATCCCATTGGTCCGTCTCGATTCCGTTGCGAATCCCGACCATCGCAGCTTGGCGTTGCACAAGCAGGTCGTGGAGGCCGAACGCGTGGCCTTCTTGCAAAATCTCGGCCCGATAGTTCGGGCTCACCACAACAATTGCATCCGCAAGCCGCAAGCCGCCAGCCAAGGGGTTACACGCACCGAAACGTTCGAACGCCGCCCCACGTTCACCCAAACGTGCGAGCCAGCCTCCATCCACGGTGCCTTGATAGCCAAGGTTGTGCACCGTGAGTACAACCGGGATACGCAGGCCAACGAACGCAGCGGCAACGCTGGTATGCCAATCATTGAGGTGCAGCACGTCGGGGTGCCACTCGTTCGCTATCGCCGCAACCGCAGCCGAAAAGGCAAAGAATCGTTGATCATTGTCAGGCCATCCCGCGCCGTCGGCGTCGGTATAGGGGTGCGGTCTGCGGATGCGTTCGCTGCCAATCAAGATCACCGCGCCAGCAGCTTCGTGAATGCCTCGCCTTGCATCCATCGCGCCAGCCCACTCCGGGCACGCAACCGTCGCGAGCGACTCGTTGGCCAGCGCCACATCGCCATAGTCAGGCACCACAATCTGAACATCGTGGCCCATCGCGCGCAACTCGCGCACAAGGCCGCTCGAAGCCGACGCCAAACCGCCCACGACCGCAAACGGGGCGAATTCCGCGGAAGCAAACAAGATTCGCATCAAATATCCATCGTTGGGTTCATCGCGAACTTCATTCTGGCATCGCCAACGACGCGAACGCGCCATGCGCCTGCGTCTATTGTCGTCGCAATGATCAGCGAGGCGCCCCGTGCATTGCAACGGTTGCGTTTACCCGTAGCGATCGCAACTTGTAGCGCGCCGTCGTTGCTTGGTGGGGCACTGGGTTGGCGCGGTGGCGACCTTCCTGCGCAGGTGTTTCGGGCCGCGATGTTTCGCAAGGTTGGCTTCACGCTGTGGGATAACCGTTGGTACAGCGGGCACCCAACCCTCGGCTACAGCATGATCATGCCCTTTGTGGCAGCCCGTATCAATCCGGTGTTCCTCAACGCGCTTGCGGGCGCGTTGGCCGCGATTGCCTTTTGGTGCGTGGCACGACGGGCATGGCCGCACACTGTGGTCCCGTGGGTGTGGTTCGCGATTGGTATGGCGAGCAACGTCGCCCTCGGGCGCATCACCTTTGGGATCGGTTTCGCGTTCGCGCTGGCAGCAGTCGCCGCGATGCAACGCGAGCTGGTCGCACTGGCGGCGATGGGAGCGTTGGCCGCGGCCTGTACGAGCCCCGTTGCCGGCTTGTTCATCGCGCTCGCCGCCGCGGTTTGGGCGCTCTCGCAGCGCGAGCATCGCATTGGCGCCGTAGTCATTGGCGGAATCGCGCTGGTGCCTTCCGCGTGCGTTGCATTGTTCTTCGAAAGTGAAGGGCCCTTTCCGTACAGCGCCACAGCGGCCGCACGCGACATCACGTGCTGTGCGGTGATATTCGCGGTGACTCCGCGCACGAATCGAATTGTGCGGATCGGTTCGGCGCTGTACGCAGCACTCTGCGCGGCCGCGTTCGTTGTAGATAGCCCGTTGGGTAGCAACGTGAGTCGTCTGGGTCAATACTCTGCAGGCCCCATCGTGGCCGGAGTGTTGTGGCCCCATCGCAAACGGCTCCTGTTCGCACTGGCGCTGCCGGTGGTCGTTTGGCCGTGGCTTCCCGCGATCGAACCGGTACTGCACGGCAGTGCAGATCCGGCCGCACACGCGCCGTACTATGCGCCGCTGCTCACCGCGCTCGACGCGCTGCGGCCCTTCGGCCGGGTTGAGGTTGTGCCGCTCTTTCACCATTGGGAAGCCGTGTACGTGGCCGAGCGGTTTGCGATTGCGAGAGGGTGGGAACGACAACTCGACATCCGCGACAACCCGCAATTTTACAGTGGGCAACTCGACACTGCGAAATATCACGCGTGGCTCCTCGACAACGCAGTGCAGTACGTCGCGATCGCCGATGCGCGTATCGATGTTGGCGGCACGCGCGAACACGAGCTGTTGCAGCACCCGCCGAGCTTCCTCACCAATCCGCAACGTGTTGGCCACTGGCACCTCTGGAAGGTCAATGATTTCAAGGGTTTCATCGATGGCTCCGCCGAATTCGTGCATCTGGGAGTCGATAATTTCACCTTACGGTTCACAGAACCCGGCTCCGCGATCGTTCGCGTGCGTTACACCGCTCGCTGGAACGCATCATCCGGCGCATGTGTGAGCGAGAGTCGCAACCACTGGACCCAGATCACCGCGTCACGTGCCGGTACCTATACGGTTAAGCCGCAACTCTTCCCACACCGCTGTTGAAACGCGCCTGGACGAATGCAGCCGAGCCGGTCTCACGAGCAGGCGTTCGCCCCGCCGAGCGTTTGTTCGAATACATATCGGCCCGGCATCGCATCGACCATACGAATCCAATGCTGCTCGGTTTCGCGCAGACACGTGCTTGCGCTAATAGTCCAGCGGGGCGACCATCGAATGTGAATGATCGGCGAACCTCGCGTGGTCACCAGGACCTCGAAACGATCGGGTGTGGATGGATTCTGGCGAACCGTCGCGGGTCCTTCCACAAAGCCGTGATACCCCTCCACGCTCCACACATGCCAATGAGCATCGTGAAAAACTTCGTGGAGATACGTGGGCGGCTGTTGCAATAGCGCGAGTTCCCGTTTCGATTGGCGATCGAGGTCCGCGTCGGCGAGTGCAACGAACTGCACGGAGTTATCGATCAACCACGAGTGATACACAGTCGCGTCGAAACGCCCTTCGTAGAACAGTTTGTTGTAGCCGATATCAAGTTGCCGTTCCCAGCCGCGGGCGATCGCGAATCGCTCCCCGACGTACACCGATTCCCAATGGCGACGCAAGGGCACGACCTCGACGCGCCCGATGCCGCCATGACCATCAAAACGGTGTTGCTGAGTAGTCAAGAATTGATTCAACGGCACGAAATACCCCGATTTCGTTGCCGGATCACTCGGCCCATGAAACACACCATCAATCGCGGGAAGCCACGGCCACAGCAACAAACCGACCGCGACCAACACTCCCCAACGTCGTGGCCGCGCCCACAAGATGCATGCGATGATCGCGCCGCCGACCATCTGGCCGAGGCGGCTGACGTTGGCACCCAAGGGCGTATCGATGAGGAACGCCACCAGACACGTAGCGAGATACAAAGCCGCACCGATCCGCAAGGCTCGCTGCGCGCGCGGCGTAATCAAGATCACGAGGATGCCTACGGCGACGTCGCGCACGATCGCACCGCTCGTGTACGGAAATGAACCCACCACAGGGAAGAGCATCGCCGTCGCGGCCATCGGGGCAAATGCGCCCGCACCAGCCAAGCTCGCAATGAGTTTACGTTCGCTCGTGAGCCAGTGCGCGGCCACCGCAATCACCACAAAGACGCCAGCGACTGGGCTCAGCAGCGAAGTCAGCAGCGCCGCACCCGTGGCAATCAGCATCTTTTCGCGTTGCACAGCGTCAATCACCGCCAGTGCGAGCGCGAGGCCAACTGCGAACGCGACGCGCCCGACCGCAAGATTCGCAGCGCTCGCGACCGAGAACCACAGCGCGCCCGCGATCGCGTTCGCGCCCCACGAGCGGCGAGCGATCCGGGTAAACAAAACGGTCGCCAACACGTTCGCAACGGCCACGACCAACAGTGGCGAAAGGTACGCCCCGATTGCAGGCGACAGCACGCTGTAATCGAGGGAGGCGTGACCGCCGTACCACTGCGGGTGCCAGAGCGTGAAGCCATGAAGCCGAAACCAATCGGAACGCATCACTTGGGCCGGCAGGTCTTCGCCGCGCCAACTGAACAACAAGCCGAGCCCGTTCACGGCGATCGCCACGACCAATGGCGCGAATTGCATCGACCGTCGGTGCGCAACTGTGGGTTGTTGCGGCGCAACCGCCACCTGCTCAGGCACCACCCATATTTACACGCGCGTAGCGAACCCGCTGATCATGCCGAGCGGCCACCCAAAAGGTGCCTCCCAACGAAGGGCGACGTTGCGGCGCGCAGCAGCGACGAATAGTTCACACCAAAGCGAAGTTCAGCTCCAACGCCAATTTCGTCGGCGAGCGTGTCGTCCACTGCCACCACGAGGTGATCGCTACTCGCACCGAGAATCACAACGCCCGGCGTCGCAATCAGCCCGCTCGGATCCACATCTTGTTGCCCTAACGCAAGGAGCAACTGGCGAACCGATCCCTGGCCACCACGCGGCGCAGCAACACCGAATGTCGTGGTCGCCACGTTGCCCCACGGCCGCGCGGGTTTGCACTTCGCTTCAATCACCTCGGCAACCAATGTGATCGCGTCGGTGTGCAGACCGACAATCGGGTGGCGATACAACGGTTCAGTGCCGAGCAAAATCGCCTCGCCGATTCTGAGGTGGTTCACTCGACCCAAATCATCGGCGGTCAGCGCCCAATGAAGGTTCGCCGAATTCCCGCCAGAAACGCTGGAGATTTTGATCCCAAAGTTAGCTTCGATTTCCTGAACTAACCGCGACAACTCACCCATATTCTGTTCGTCGGGAGCTACACCGCTTTGGCACGCGAGATTCGTACCAACGCCCGCAAGCACGAGATTCGGATGATTGAGGACACCGCGCACGATGCCACCAATATCGGCGGGCAGCGCACCCTCGCGCAGATCGCCCAGCTCGACCATCACCATAATTCCGTGCACAGCACCCGCTCGACGCGCCGCCGCTCCGAGCCCCGCGATCACGCGAGGCTCAGAATTCAAGCTCATGTCCGCGCTCACAACCACGCGATCAAGCTGGCTCATCATCGGCGATCGAATCAACGCGATCGTGTCGCGCCCAACATCGGCGGATGATTGCCCTTCGGTACCCACACGCAATCGCTCAACGTTTTCTACGCGCGAATCCGCGATCGCGACAACTCCCCCGCGGCGCATCGCGGCCGCGACTTCTGGCGAACCCAGCAACGATTTGGTCACGCCGGTAACGGTTACGCCCCGGGCGCCGAGCTGCGTTACGAGCACTTGGGTGTTGTGCTCAATTTTGTTCAGATCGATCTCAAGCCTGGGCGCTCGCAAAGCAACATCAACAGCGGCGCGACAATCACTGTTTGATGAACTACTTGAGGTCACGCCACCCGTGCGGTACGCAATACCTCAAATTGCGGAAACGCTTGCACAACCATATCGACCAAGCGATCAACCGAACGCGTCAATGCATCCGTCACCGGAATACCCAGTTCAGCTTCGTAGCCAAAGATCGCGGCCTCAACTTCATCGTCGCTCATATGCTCATGATTGATCGTGAGGCCGATAACCCTTGTATTTGCGAACGTTTCAATCAGATTGATCTCACTCGCGGCAGTCGGCATGGGCAGCGTGGGGAAATCCCCGAGCATCCCGCGCTTCGGAGCGTGTTGCAGAATCACGCCTGCGGGTTGGCTGCCGCGCAGGATGTACGCACTTGTGAGGTAGGCTGGGTGACTCAACGCTCCTTGACCTTCGACGATGATCACATCGGGGTGTTCGTTCTCGTAGGCATCGACGACTGCGGCTTCCATCTCACCCGAGCAGTACTGCGGGGCAATTGCGTCGAGCGCAACTCCGTATTTCGCGCCCTGGATTTTGCTGGTCTGGCCCGTTCCCACCAACACCGCTTTGATGCCGCGATCGTTCAACGCTTGCGCGAGCAGTGTCGCCGTAGTGCGTTTGCCGATCGCGCCATCGGTGCCGAGCACCGCGATGCGCGGGCACGCGACTTCGAAGATTCGACCCGAAAAAATTCTGAGGTCCTTTTTGGGGCGCGGCCGCCGGACGTCGAGAATGGTGACGTTCGCAGCAATGCTCGCGGCCACAAACTCTGCGTCTTCATTGAGGAATTCGTGAAGCCCGTTGACGATATGCATGCCGCGCGCGATCGCGTCAAGCACTACGTCACGCTCGATCAGCGACAACATTCCGCTCGCGGGCGCCATACCAAAAATGAAATAGTCCGGAACTCGATGCAGTTTCGCGATCGCATCGGCCACACTCCGGTGAACGGCGATTCCGTTCACTACACCGTCGAGCAGCTCGCCGGCATCGTGGCCCGCATGGCGGCTATCCACCACGGCAAGAATTTCGTACTTTTCCGAATGCCGCACGAGCCCATTGGCAGTTTTGCCGTCGAGCTCTGCGAAATTGCCTTCGCAGTACACCAACGCAGTAGTCCCCGACAACAGCGGTGCAACCACTGAGGCCGGGCTGGTATCGACTATTGGACGAGCGGAAGGGGTAACAGACAGGGGTGACATGTGAGGCTCCTCGATCGAGACGGCGCTCAGAGGAGGCGTCGGGATCGTGGGGGCTGGGGCCCGAATGTCAGCGAGGCGTCTTCCCTAAGATTGGGATGAACAACTCGAACATACCTCATCTGCAATGCAGTGCGCCGCCGAGCCGCACGAAATCCTTTGAAAATTGGGCCTATCAGGGAGCTCCAGCCGATTTCAGTTGAACTGCGCGGTCGTCCACGTTGCGCCATCGTCGTTGCTAACCGCAACCCTGGAGGTGTCGCGGTAGACCACGAGCCGTACGCCACGACCATCGTTGGCGATCACCGTCGAAGCGATGGTGGCCTCGACGCCGAACTGTTGCCATTTGCCGTTCGCTCGCCGATACAGACTTCGTCCGATCTGCACGTCAACAATTTCGCGATGAGCCGTGAGCGAGCGGACATCTCCGTTGATGACGCCAGAGTCAGGCAGCGTTACCGGCGTCGCGTCGCCAAAGGTTGCTCCTCCATCGTTTGATGTCATGATTGTCGTAGCTGTTGGCGCGCCATCCAGATTCGAAGCGCGGCACGCCGCAACTAATTGGCGCACGTTTCCTGCTGCGAGCGTCAACCCATCTTGGCCGACACACGGAGGGCTCCAGGTCTGCCAACGATCGTTGTAAAAGCGCAGGCCGTTCAAGACTTTTCCGTCGGTCTGCACGACCCACATGTTTGCACCACGGCTCACGATCGAAACGTGCGCATCTGCGGAGCCCAGCTTCATCGAAGTAGTTTCGCGACGCCACAGTGCGTTATTCGTCGCGGTGGAGCTGGTATTCACTGCAATAGTCGTGGTCGATCCGAGCGGCACCGGATTGCTTGCCACCAGATCACTGAACAACACGCTGACGATCTGAACCGTGCGTTGCTTGCTTTCAAGGAGCAACACGATCCGACCCGTGTTGACTTCGAAGCCCCAGAGCCCAGGGTTGCTTTCCGACTCCGGCAACGCGACTTTTGCCCAATGCTTCGCGCCGTCGTGGGTGACCCACAGTTCTTCACCAATTTCGATCACGCCATCTGTGTCGTTAATGAATCGCAGCTTCGGCGTGCTTCCGATAGGCGAATCGCCTTGCGCCGAAAAGGGCGTCTCGGGGGCAGCAACCGCGGACCACGTCGCGCCGTTATCCCGTGAACGTTGCAAAGCGACGGTACAAACAGGAATGTCGCACACATCCGTACCGAGTACCCAGACCGACGCCGTACCGCTCAGTGCAGTCGCAATCGGTTGAAACCCGGGCAAGACTGGGGGCGGGTCGGGCAGCGGCGCAGCGTCGAACGGGATTCGTACGATCCGGATTGTCGACGGCAAGCTATTCGCGTCGGCTATCCACAGCGTCGAAGGCGTTGCCACAATCTGGGAAAGATCAGCCGCATTGGGATCGGACGGGCCGCCAGCATCCGGAATCAGATCAGAAAACGTATGTTTCATTGGTTCGAATGTCGAGACGAGTCGTTCCAAACCTTGCGCACCGCGCCGCACGACGCGTACTTGCCTATTCGCGATACTCCACAGCTCACCGTCGCGACGCGCCACCCCATGCATTGCCTCGGCCAACTTGTCGAGCGCCAACGAGACGGTGATCGCACCGTTCGAGGAGCGGACGATTTCGAAATTCGTGCCGTCGCCCAAGGTGGCCCACGCGGCGACATCACCCGGTTGGCGGCCAACGAGCGTGACCGAGTGCAACCAAGAGGCCGCGCCGCGTGCGCCCGCCGGCGAGCGCAAGTGAACCGTTCGTTCGACCAACCCCGTCCGCCCGTTCACGACGGCGACCCGCTCGTTTTCCATGCCGACGTAGGCGAACTCGTGGCCCAAACCGTCGTGGGCAGCCAACAGCGAAACGGCCCTATCGGGGAGTTTGATCGTGCCGGCGACCGCGCCGGTATTGCGGTTGAGGTGATACAACACTCTCCACGCATTCGCGCCGAGCCAGACAGCGTTGGAGGTCGCGGCAATCCGGCAAACGCAACGCACCGGGTTCAGCTTCTTGGTGAAGCGGACCCGATTGGTTTTGGTATCGATACGGCTCACCGTCGTGTCGGGAACCCCTCCGTCGCCTCCGCCCACGATCCATATCGAACCCGCATGATCAGTCGCGATCGAAAACACCGATTCCTGCTGCACGATCAGGCTGGTACGCAACGCACCGGTGGCGGCGTCCCGCCGCTCCAACAGCACGTGCACATTCGTCGTTACCTCGCGACGGGCAACCCACACGTCGGCGCCATCGGCCACCATGTCGCGGAAACCGTCGGCAGTGTCGATCGATTGCACAATGTTCATCGGTTTCGCGCCAAACGGCACCGGCGCGGTAATCCAGTTCGCGATGAGGTCGGCGTAGAGCCGCGACCCAGCCTTGGTGAGGTGGAATTGATCCTTCGCGAAGTACTCGCGGCTGGGCGTCCATTTCTGCGCGCCAAGCCCGTATTCGAGGATGGTCGCGTTGCGATACGGCTGCACGGTCGTGCGCAACACCGAATTGTTCGAGGCTTCCCAGGTGCGCGGCACCTTCACCGTCAAAAACGCGATCCGACGATTCGGGCCCACAATCTTCATGATGCGCTGCACATCGTTCGCGTGCAACGGGCCGTTCGTGCCGCAGTGCACTACAACCGTCGCGGCCAGCTTGCCGCGCTTCGCTAAATCGTCGAGCACCGAGACACACGCATCGGCAGAACGCCCAACCGATGCATCAATGTCGATACCGCCCTTCGCCACAGGCCCCAGCGCGGTCTTGACGGTCGACTCCGCACCCAGCATCACACTGTCGCCCACCATCGAGACGGATTCGGCCGCGACACGAACAAACGAATCCGTCGTAGAGGAACGTTTGATGCGAATCGAAGATGCTTGGTTTGTACGGCCGGTGCCCGCGATCTGCACAACGTTCACAGTGGCAATCGCCACGACGACCGACGCGACCAAGGTGGTAGAACCCACTTTCCATTGCCGCACCGCTCGGCTTCGCTTCGCGGCGGCGCGCACGTGTTCAAAATCCGTGTCGTAGTTCGTCAAGCGTTTTCGATCGGTTTCGCGCAATGCGTCGCGAATCCAATCGTGTTCGCGTTCGGGAGTCATTCCTGGATCAACCATCGTCGCGTTCCTCCATGACGGCGCGCGCCGCGTGTAAGGCGCGGGCGGTCGTGCTTTTCACTGTGCCCACGCTGCACCGCATTGCTTTCGCGGTCTGTTCGGTGCTGAGATCCTCAAAGAACCGCAAGACCAACACCATTCGGTGGCGCGGCGAAAGCTGCTCTATGGCCGCAGCTACTTCGTCACGCTCCACCACGACAAGGTCGATGGCGGGTTCCAGCACCATCGAAGATTGCCGTTGTTCATAACGATCCGCCACGCGTTTACGCCGCGCCTGTGAACGCATTTCGTTGACGATCGCGGTGCGTAAATAAGGCCAGAATTCATCGACACTTCCGAGCCGCCAACGGGCCCACACCCGGGCGATCGCATCCGTAGCGAGCTCTCGCGCGTGGTGATGGTCACGCGCGCCCATCAACAACGCAAACCTCACCGCACGGTCGTAGTGCTTTTGGAAGAGTGCTTCAAAGACGTCGTCGCGCTTCGGGCGTTTCGGGCGCGACCGAGCAATGCTGGATGCCGTTGGCTCCAACAGAAGCTCGCTATCGAGTTGCGCCATCGCCACGTCGTCTTGCACCTATCCCCTCTCCGTAGCTTGAGACGCCTACCTCACCACATTGGTTGCGTCGGTGGCCAGACTTTTCTTGGCAAACTTCTCTGCCAATTGTTGGGCGCTAGCGCAATATTTTCTCAGCGCGTGCCACCAGTAACGTGCGACCCGTGGTCGAGACCGGAATCCCTAGCCCGAGTCCCGCGCCACCGAAAGCCCCCGACACTCCCCGGGCGTGGCCCCGTTCGATGCGCGCCATGGCCTCTCGGGACTACCGGGTATTTCTCGCTGGCGGTCTGATCTCCAGTATCGGCTCGAATATGCAGATCGCGGCGCTGGCCTGGGTCGTGCAGGCCCAGACGCATTCGGCCGTACGCACGACGGGAATCGCGTTTATCGGCATCATTCCGTTGTTGCTACTCGGCCCTACCGCTGGCGTATTGGCCGATCGACTGCCCCGACGCAAGTTCCTGGTCGGCACGAATGTACTCAACGGTTTGCAAGCCGCAGCGCTCTGGCTGGTGTGGATCGCCGGTTCGGGCACGAACTACTGGTTGCTGTTTTGTTTGTCGTTGCTCGGCGGAATGTTCACCGCAATCCAAACGCCCGCGTGGCAATCAATGCCCGCGGAGCTCGTAGCCCGCGAACATCTCATCAATGCGATAACGCTCAACAGCACCCAGTTCAATATCGCTCGCGCGCTCGGGCCGCTCTGCGCAGGGCTCGCTATCGATACCTTCGGCGCGGGTTCCGCGTTCGGAATCAATGCCTTGAGCTACGTGGCAATCATCGTTGCGCTGCTCATGCTGGGGCCGGCGCCCCAAGTGCACGCCCCCAATGATGGTCTCACCAACTTCCAACGGTGGCGGCTCGGCCTCGGCCACATCATGGAAAGCCCCGTGTTGCGGCTCGTGATCAGTGTGCACATGGTGTTCGCGTTCGTGATTCCGCCCGTCACGTATCTCATTGCGAAATTGAGCCAAGACGACCTGAAGATCAAAGCAAGTAGTTACGGCGTGTTGCTCGGCGTGTTCGGTATCGGAGCGATCATGGCCGCGGTGTCGCTCGGCAATAGCGAGGATCATGTGCGCAAATCACGTGCACTCGCGCTCGGTATCTTTTGTGGTGCAGTCTCGATGCTCGGGCTCGCGATCGCGCCCAATTACGCAGCTGCGATCGCAACCATGGTGCTTCTCGGGGCCGCGTACCTGATCGTGGTTTCGGTTGATCACGGCGCGATCCAAACCTTTACCACCGACGCGTTTCGGGGCCGAGTGACCAGCGTGTGGCTGATGACATTTGGATTGTGTATGCCCCTCGGAGTCTTGGGCCAAGGAAAACTCGCGGACACCATTGGCGTCCGCAGGGTCTTTGGTATCGACGCCGCGATCCTCGCCACAATGTTGTGCATCCTCATCGCACGGCGACTACTCACGCGGCTCGACGCGCCGCCTGAGCTGCAACTACCCGAGTCGTAACTACCCGAGTCGTAACTGCACGCGTCATGACCGCCGAATCGTAGGCACTCGTTTCCGAGCTTGGCGTTACGACCAGATTTCGCGGATTACGAGCCACCGGCGAGGCGTTCGAGGGCGATCTTGGATGCGTTGACGTAATCAGGTTTGCCGACGTTGGTGCGAGGCGCGACGCCGAGCAACAATTCGCGCGGCACTTTGTATCCGGCGATCTTGGTCCGGCAATGCACCTGAATATCGTCGAGGCTGATCGGGTCCACGCCGTCGCGCAGGGCAACCAGCGCCACAACCTTTTGGCCGAAGCGTGCATCGGGTACACCCACCACCACCGAGTCGAACACCGATGGATGGGAACGGATCGCGCCTTCCACTTCTTCGGGGAAGATCTTTTCGCCGCCCGAGTTGATGCACCCCGAGCCGCGACCCAACAAAATGATGCGGCCTTCTTCATCGATCTGGGCAAAATCGCCAGGGATCACCCACCGCACGCCATCGGCATCGACTTTGAATGTCTTGGCCGTCTTTTCGGGATCATTCCAATACCCCAATGGAATATGACCTTTTCGCGCCAACATCCCTTGTTCCGGCGAGCCGGGCACGAGCGCGACCAGCGTTTCGGGGTGCAGGACTGCACTGTTGTCATCGACAGTGAATGCCGGCCCAGCGCGCTCTTTACCATCGGCGTATTCACGGCCCGCGGCGCCGGTCTCCGATGCGCCGAAACTATCGGTGGTCATCGCGTTCGGGAATGCCTCGCGGAGTTGTTCTTTGATCGTAGAAGTGAGCATCGCACCACCGTTGCCAAGCGACACGAGTGACGAAAGATCCCAACGGCCAGGGTTCGCAAGCGCGGCCTCCGCGATAGGACGGCCCATCGCATCACCGATCAGGCCAATAGTGGACGGCCGTTCGCGGTGAATGAGATCAAGGATGCGCTCGGCCGAAAACGACGAGTCGGTCGAAACAATTGCGCGATTGCCCGAGTACATTGCAATAAGCGAAAGCCACTGGCCGCCGCCGTGCATGAGCGGGCCGAGCACGAGCGCATCGAGCGGAAAGATCGGCTTCGCATTGTTCGCCATTTCGTGTGGGGCTTTGATCGGTTCGATTGGGTTGCCACCCATCACGCACGCATAAAAGAAATCGTGATGGCGCCACATCACGCCTTTTGGCATGCCGGTCGTGCCGCCGGTGTAGAGCATGTAGACATCGTCGTCTGTGCGTGCCGAGGTGAAACCTCGTTCGGGTGACGCGTTCGCGACGACATCGGCATAGAGCTCAGTCGCCATCGTCGTGGGTTCGATCGGCGCACCATCTTCGAGCACAAGCACATTGCGCAAGCCCGGAAATTCCGCCGCCAATTCATCCAGCAACGGCACGTATGCACGCTCAATGATCATCGCGACGATGTTCGCGTCGGCGATCACATACCGCAGCTCATCGGCAACGTAACGCCAGTTGATATTGATTGGCCGAGCACAAATCTTCCAACAGCCGAGTAGCGCCTCAACGTATTCCGCACGGTTGCGCGCGTAAATGCCGACATGATCTCCGGCAACGATCCCGCGTTCCGCGAGCGCGTGGGCAATCCGGTTCGCAGCCACGTCGAGCGAACCACGCGTGTGACGCAGCGGATCAGCCACCAAACATTCGGCGTCGGGGCCAGCGTCGACAAGGGTCTCCCACAAATCGGCAAGCTGATACGAAGGCGCCATATCTACGCCTCGAAAAGTTTTGCGTAGTTGGCACCGCGGCGCAGGTGGTGGCCGCCGTCTACGTTGAGGTTGACCCCGGTGATCCACGATGATTCCGGACCCGCAAAGAAGCGAACGGCATTGGCGATGTCGTCGACTTCGCCAACGCGCGAGATCGGCATCTGTTCCAGGTAGTCCTCGAGGAGATTCCCGCCGGCGGTGATGGGGGCCATGAGTTCATCGGCAACGATTCCGGGCTGCACGGTATTGACGCGAATGCCGTGCATACCCCACTCTTCGGCCGCATATTTACAGAGCATGTCGATACCCGCTTTGGCGGCGCCGTATGCGGGAAGCCAGCGGTGGGGAAACGCTCCGGCACCGGAGGAGTTGGCGATGATCGAACCGCCGCTCGGCGTTTGTGATGCCATTTGTTTGCAGGCGTGTTTGATCGTGAGGAAGGTTCCGGTCACGTTGAGTTCAAGGGTGGCACGGAATGCTTCGGCTTCAGCATCGGCGAGGCCGCCCATGTGCAGCGATCCGCCGGCGTTTGCGAACACGATGTCCAGTCGGCTGCTTGGCTCCGCGGCAAACGCAACCGCGGCGGCGACCGCGACTTCATCGGTGATGTCGGCGACGATGTATCGCGCGCCGTTCCCAATCGTTGCGCATGCCTCCACCAACTTCGATTCGGTACGGCCACAGATCGTGACGACGGCGCCGTCGTTGGCGAGCAACGCGGCCGTTCCTAGTCCAATGCCGGAACCGCCACCAGTTACAAGGGCCGTCCGGCCAGCGATTGTGCTCATCGGGGTAATAACTCCATGTGGGTACGAAGAAATTCAGCAATTTCATCGAGGGCAGCATCCGCTTCGGGCACGATGCCCGCAAAGACTTGGAAGACATGCACCATTTCGGGAAACACTTTCACGGTGCAATCCACACCGGCCGCGGCTGCGAGCGTGGCGAACCGAACGGCGTCGTCGCGCAAGGTTTCGATTTCGCCAACGTGAATCAGCAGCGGCGGCAACCCAGTGGCATCACCAAAGAGCGGCGAAATATATGGGTCTTGGTAATCGTGATCACCCACGAACCAGGCCGCCATGCGGCCGAGGCCGTCGGCGTTGCACATGGGATCGAGGCCCGCCATCGATTGCATCGAATCGCCACTCAACGTGAGATCCGTCCATGGCGAAAGCGGTACCGCGCACGCGGGCATCGCAATGCCGTCGTCGCGCAATTTCATCAACATGGCCAGGGTCAACCCGCCACCCGCGCTATCGCCAGAGATCGCAATCTTCGACGGCGCAATGCCATCCGCGAGGAGCGCTTGATAGGCCGCGACGGCATCGTTCACCGCGGCGGGATGCGGTGCTTCGGGCGCAAGAGCGTAATCGAGGCTGAGCACCGAACACCCCAACCGCTGCGCGAGTTGCGCAGTGATATTGCGGTGCGAATCGGGCGAACCAATCACGTAGCCGCCGCCGTGGAGGTACAGAACCACCGCATCGGTCACGCCGCCGTCGGGGCGAGCCCACAACCCGGCGACTCCGCCCACTGTTGCTTCCTCGAAGGAAATGCCATCGGGCGCAGGCATCATGCCGGATTGCGCGTTCATGTTGTCGCGCAACTGCTGCGCGGTCAATCCTGCTTCATCGAGCTTGATGTTGTCGCGGAGATACGAAACGATCAGATGAAATTGTTCGCTAGCCATCGATCAACTATTCAGCAATAGAAATTGCTTGTTTCGGACACAACCGCACCGATTCTTCCAACTTGGAGCGCAGCTCCTCACCCGGATTTTCCTGCAAGATGTACAAGAAATCGTCGTCGCGCACCTCAAAAATCTCCGGCGCAATCCCCATACACACCGCGTTGCTCTCGCATCGATCAAAATCCACAACAACCTTCATACCGACTCCTTCTTCGAGGCCAATCGCCAACACGCTGGACCGTAGCAAGATCGCGCCATCTAATGTGCCTTGCGATGAGAATCCATGAAGCAATTCCTACGGGCCCGGTTCGCGGTGCCGTCGTTGTGATCCAAGAGGCCTTTGGCGTGAACGCGCATATCGAGGATCTCGTGCAACGGCTAGCCGACGCGGGCTATCACGCGGTTGCGCCGGATCTGTTTCACCGCCAGGGCGGCAAGGTGTTTGGCTACACCGACGATTTTGCTGAAATCCTGAAGATCTTTGTCGAGCTCGACGACACGATGGTGCTCGCCGATCTCGATGCTGCGATCGCGCATCTCCACGCCGCGGGTTTCGCGAACGATCAAATTGGCACCGTCGGGTTTTGCTTCGGCGGGCGAGCTTCGTTCCTACTTGCCGCTGACCGCAAACTCGGCGCGGCGGTTGGGTTTTACGGCGGTGGCATTGTCACCGAGCGCTCCTCGAATTTCCCTGCATTGATTCAACATTGCGCGACCTTGCAAACTCCGTGGCTGGGTCTCTTTGGCGACGCGGATGGTTCGATTCCGGTCGATACCGTTGAGCAGTTGCGCGAGGAGCTGGCCGCGAAGGCGGCCGTCGCGAACGCGATTGTTCGTTACCCTGATGCACCGCACGGCTTCAATTGTGATCGCCGCGCGGATTACCGCCCCGACGACGCCGCCGACGCCTGGGCCAAAACGCTCGACTGGTTCGAGACCCACCTCGCACGAACGCCCGACCGTTCGCCCGACCGTTCGCCCGGACAACCAGCGTGAACGCCAACGATGCACGCACCATCGGATTGACCGCGTTCATGGGCGGCGCTGGAATCGGCCACTTCGTGAAGCCGGAATTTTTCGATCCGTTGGTACCGAAACAATTGGGCAACGCGCGGGCTTGGGTCTACGGCTCAGGCGTGCTCTAAATCGCGTGTGCCGTCTTGCTCGCCTAACCCCCTGTGTCCCACTGGTGTTCCACGGGTGGAACACCAGTGGGACACAGGGGGTTAGGCGATTTGGGTGCGGCCGCGGTCCACTATGCCTTGGCGTTTGCGTTCGATCTCGGCCGGGTCGATCCCTGCGCCTTCCCACTCCCGCGAAACTTGGCCTTCGATATTCCAACCTTCATCGACGGTCGTATCGGTCACCCGTTGATAGGTCGCCAACATTTGGCGCACCGCGCGTTGATCGATCGTGATGCAATCCGCGGCGAGCGAACGGCAGCGCGCCAACAAATCTGCATGCGCCACCACTTCGTTCACCAAGCCCCACTCGTACGCAGTCTTTGCGTCGAGGAAGTTGCCGGTCACACTCATCTGACGGGCTCGCGCCACGCCGATTCGCTGGGCCAACAACACCGTCAATCCCCAACCGGGCATGATCCCAACCCGAGCGTGCGTATCGGCGAAACGGGCGCGTTCCGACGCAATCAAAAAGTCGCAGTTCAACGCGATTTCGAAACCGCCCGTCACCGCCACTCCGTTGACGGCACCGATCAACAATTTTGTGTGCGCCGGCAATGCGCCACGAAACACCGTTCGGCCTTCACGGGGTTCGGGAACGTCGGCGAATCGAGCGCCACTGGCCGGAGCCGTCGCAGCGAATTCTTTCAGGTCGACTCCTGCACTAAAGGCAGGGTCAGCGCCGGTCAAGATCATGACATCGACGTCCTCGCGCGATTCGCACTCCACGACGGCCGCAGGCAATGCTTTACGCACCGCGCGGTTCAGCGCGTTGCGCGCCTCGGCGCGATTGATTGTGATCGTCGCGATCCGGTCGGCAACTTCAATCAGTACTTCGTCGGCCATGGCACTACTCCAAGTAGGTGATTTCGCCTTCGGTCGCTTCGATGACGGCGTGCACGGCGAGATGCAGCAACCCGTGGAGTTCTTCGAAACGTAACGCTTCCGGATCTTCATCATCGACGGCCAACGGCGCACCGCCACCGTCCATCATTTCTGCAAGCTCGCCATCCATATCGAGCTCCGCAAACGCAGCATCCCAATCCATGGTTTCGGCTTGTACTTTGAGCCGCATCGTGGGCGCTTGCAGGAGCGCGCGGGTGAGATCTTGGACCATCGTGATCACAACATCGGAGCTCGTGCGCACACCCGGAGTCGACAGCAAGTGCAACGCTTGCAGTTTGCGCATCGCGAATCCCGCGATCATGACCGGCTCACCCAGCTCGCGAATCGCGCCGTCGGCATCGACTGCCGAGACGTCGACCGAGATCGACGGCGGCACGCTGAACCACCGCTGCAACGTTTCGAACAGTTCGGCCGTCACGTCGTGCAACGCCAGCAGTTCAGCAGGTTTCGGAACAATTTCCATCAGGCGCACTGTCTAGTACCACTAGCCAGCGCGCCCCGGTCAGACCCAAAAACACACCGGCTAGCGGAAATCGAAGGCGACTTTGATTGCGCCACTTTCGGCTTGGCATGCCAACGCGGTGAACGCCGATCGCCAGTCATCAAGATCGAAGGTGTGGGTCAGCATGCCGGTCAGATCGATCGTGCCATCGGCGACCATGTCGAGGTAGTGCGCAATACCGTGCTGACGAATCCCGCGGGCCTCTTCGAACCCGAACGCGTTCGAACCCACCATCGAGATTTCTTTGAAGTACAACGGTGTGTCTTCCCACATCGTCGGGCCGTGCACTCCCGCTTTCACGAGCGTGCCTCGAGCCCGCAGCACTCGCACTCCGACCTCAAACGTCTCGCGCTTGCCGACGGTGTCGTACACCACATCGATCGCGCCGGGAAACGCCATCGGCAATCCGTCGCTCGCCACCAGCACGCCACCCGACCATGCTGCCGCGGCTTCGATCACCGAAATTGCGGGCTCGTGCGCAATCACTGTCGCGCCCAACGATCGGGCCATCTCCGATTGCGCACCGAAACGCGCCACGACCAAAACTTCCACGGTCGGGTACAAGGCGCGCAAAATTGCAGTCGCGCACGTACCCAATGCGCCCGCGCCGTACACCATCACCTTGCCATCAACCGGCGGCGGATTGCGCGTAATGCCATGCAGCATCACCGCGAACGGATCCGCAAAGACGGCAACTTCATCGGCGATGCCGTCGGGGATTTTGAACAACATGGAGTCGTGGGCGGGCATGTAGTCGGCGTATCCGCCGCTTGCGTCGCGAGAAGTACCGATGTGAATTCCCGCCGAGATCGGCCCCGCACCAAACGACGCACACAAGGAAAAGTCTCCCACCGCACACGCAGCGCACAACGGCGAAACGCCGCGCGGACCGCACGACAACCACGGGTTCAGCACCACACGATCGCCAACAGAACACCCCGAAGCTTCAGGCCCAAGCTCGCAAACCTCGGAGACCACTTCATGGCCGAGCACCTGCGGCAACGAGAAGAACCCTTTCATCGGGTTATCGGGCGAACGAGTTTCATCACCCCAATCCATAAACACCTGCTTGGAATCCGATCCACAGATTCCGGTGAGGCGGGTTTTGGTCACCACCCAATCCGGCCGCAACGGACGCGGCTCGGCGTAGTCCGATTCCAAACGCATTGGCGTCCGGGCCAGGCTCCGCAGCAAGTGGTTGTCCGTTTCGGGGATAGGCATCGCCTCAGGCATCACGCCAAACACCAGTGCACGCATCGCCATTCCTTTCGATCAGTCGGGTAGCAGTAGTTGGGACCCAGTAGTTGGGACCCAGTAGTTGGGACCTAGTAGTTGGGACCCAGCGTAGGGACCGTGGGCCCCACGCGCCAGATGGCTGGCCGATGCCCCACAGTCCTCTACGATTCGACGGTGCCCGACTCGAAGCTTGTGGCGTTCATCCGAACCCATTCCACGATTCGCGGCTGGGCGATCATTGCCTATCTCGTCGCTGTCGTTGCTTTCATCGGTGGCAACGTTCCGTTCGATCGCGTCGTTGTGATTTTGGTGATCATCGGAGCGCTCACCGTGACCAATATCGGACGGCCGCGCCAAGAGATCGCGCAAGTACTGTTCGATTGGATTCCGTTCACGTTCGTACTCCTCGCCTACGACCTCAGCCGCGGCCTCGCACACAAGCTCGCCCGCCCCGTGGCGTACACCCCGCAAATAACTGCGGAAAAATGGCTTTTCTTCGGCAAGTTGCCGGTGGTGACACTCCAGAAACATTTCTGGCATCACAACGCACAATGGTGGGATGTCGTTTCGTCGCTCATCTACGTTTCGCATTTCATCGTGCCGTTTGTGATCGCCGGTCTGCTCTGGCGTCGAGATTGGCCGGCATGGCGCGCCTACACCACCCAGTTCGTTACGATTTCGTTTTGCGCGGTCGTATTTTTTGCGGCGTTCCCAACGGCACCGCCATGGTCGGCCGCGGCCGACAAACATCTCTTTCACCTTGAACTCGAAAAGACCTGCTTGCCCGCGGTGGTTGAGGGTCACAAGGAGAGGGTCGTGACGTGTGGCCGCACCCACAGCACGCGCGGCCTTGCAGTCATCGGGTTACAAGGTGGCTACAAGTTGGTGGACAACGGCAAAGCGAGTGCGAATCCGTTTGCCGCAATCCCGTCGTTGCACAGTGCGTTCGCAATGTTGGTTGCGATCACAATGTGGCCCCGAACCAAACGCAAACTGATCCGCGGAATCCTCATTTTGTATCCGATCGCGATGATTACCGCCTTGGTCTACAGCGGTGAGCATTATGTGGTGGACGCGATCGTGGGTTGGCTGCTCGTCGCGGCCGTGGCGATTTTCGAACGGCGAGGCCGTTTTACCCGAACTGAATGGTGGGATCGTGTCGGTAACCGCTATTGGCCCCACGCGATGAGTTACCTGCGGCCTGAGACCACTCACTAACTACTCACTAACCACTCACTAACCACTCACTCACCAATCAACCAACAACCGCTCACCAACTCGCTCACCAATCAACCAACAACCGCTCACCAACTCGCTCGAGAACGGCCCAGCCCAAAACGCAACCTGGCGCGGGTCACACCCCGGTCCGGCACTTTTGGTTTCTGCCGCCAAAACGTGACACACTGCTCGATATGCGCAAACTACTTATCGGCGGAATTGTGGCGGCAGTGCTCGGAACCGGGATCGCGGCAGCGCCCATTGCGGCCGACGCGCGCCGGGTCGTTCGAACCCGACATACTGCGACCAGATCCCCACGCCGTCACAGCTCGTGCACTATCGATTGTCTGCGGATCAATCAGCTGCAAACCATCGGGACGCACAACAGTTACCACATCAAAGCGGATGCCGATGTTTTCGGTCTGTTGCAAGCGTTCAGCGCAGGGCTCGCGGCTTCGCTGGAATATTCGCATCCGCCGTTGGCGCAACAATTCGGCACCGAACGCATTCGCCAGATCGAACTCGACGTGTTCGCAGATCCAACCGGCGGCCTGTACAACGACCGCCACATCTATACTGCGTTGGGCAAGCCGATCGATTCTGGGATCCAAGACCTGAAACGCCCGGGTTTAAAGGTCATGCACGTCCAAGACGTCGATTTCAAAACCCAGTGTTACACGTTCGTCGCGTGTCTCAACCAAGTCAAACGCTGGAGCGACTCGCACCCGAACCACGTGCCGATCACCATTCTCGTCGAAGCCAAAGACGACACGATCGTCGATCCGGCGAACCTTGGCTTCGTGATCCCTCACCCCTTCGATGCGGCGGCTTTGGACCAAGTCGACGCCGACGTGCACAAGGTGTTCGCCGCCAGCGATCTCATCACCCCCGATGACGTGCGCAAGGGCGCAGCCACCCTCGAACAGTCGGTACTTTCGGGAACCGGCTGGCCAACCATCGGCGAATCGCGCGGCAAAGTGATGTTCATGCTCGACAATGCGGCGCGCGGACCGTTGTATCTCCAAGGGCACCCTTCGCTTGCCGGTCGCGTGATGTTCACGAACGCGAGCCCGGGCCAGCCCGATGCCGCATTCGTTGAAGACAACGACCCGATTGGCATCGACGGCCTCGAATGGCAGCGGATTCAGGGTTACGTGAAGGCCGGCTACGTCGTGCGTACCCGCGCCGACACCGACACGATCCAAGCCCGCTCGGGCGACACCACGATGCGCGACGCGGCGATCAAGAGTGGCGCCCAGTGGATCAGCACCGACTACCCGTCGCTCACTGACAATCCATTCGGAACAAGGTATTTCGTGGAGCTTCCCGGCGGTGGAGTCGCTCGTTGCAACCCGGCCAATACCGCCAAAACCTGTAAAATTTACGATTTCTAGTCGAAACCCAAACCGCTTGCAGTAGTTCGTCGTGTACAACTCACGGCACTCATGACCGCAAACCCCGAGGCAGATTTCGATGCGTTCTTTCAACGCGGTTACCCGCAGCTGGTACGCGCCATCACGGCGATGTGCGGAGAGCGTGAACTCGCGACCGATTGTGTGCAGGAAGCTTTTTGCAAGGCGTACGCGCGTTGGCGGAAAATCAGTAGTTACGACCAACCGCTCGCGTGGGTTCGCAAGGTCGCGGTCAATCAGTTGCGCGACGAAATGCGTAAGCGCGAACGCGGCAATCGCCACGCGCCCAAACTCCTCGATGATCCAGTCGAAGCCCCCGATGAGCCCGCCGGCTTTGATCTTGCGACGACGCTCGCGGCGCTGCCCCGTCAACAACGCACAGCAGCAGCGTTGTTTTACGTTGAGCAATTATCGGTTGCCGAGATCGCGCACGCGATGAACGTGTCGACGGGTGCGGTCAAATTTCATCTGCACGGCGCACGCCAAAAGTTGCGGGCGACGCTAGCTGCACATGATCCTCGTGAGGTCGGATGAGCGACTTCGACGATTTCGATGGCTTCGATCAATTCGATCGGCTCGATGCCGAACTCGGCGCGCAGATGCGCGGGCTCAGCGACGGCGGGCCGATCGACGCGGCCGGGACATTGCAATCCATGCGGCCCGCGTTGCGTCGAGCACGCGCACACCGACGACTTGCCGTCGTCGCCACCAGCGCCACGATGGCGGCTTCCCTGGTCGGCGTCGCGTTCGCGATTTCGAACACCTCAGATCGAGCGACCCGCATCAACTTCGCCGCGACAACCACAACCAAGCGCGGCAACTCCGACCCCAGCGTGACCGCCAAACACGACGGCGGACGCACAACGACGACCCGTGACAGCCGAGGTGCTACGACGACTTCGAGCCACGGCGGCGCGAACCCTGGCAATTCGAACCCCGGCAGTTCAAACCCCGGCGGGCATCCCGGACCTACGACGACCCTGGGATCTAACTCCGGATCGACCCCACCTCACGCGGGGACCACCACGACCCAACCCGGTAACCCCACTACGACGACGGGTCCGAACAGCACGACGACCACCACCCAAACCTCGCCACAGTCGCGCACAGACACCGGCATCGGCGGCAGTGTGACGGTCGGCTACGACGGTTCAGGCATCCTGACTAGGTCTTACGTCGCGAGTTCGGGCTACAGCGGGCAAGTCACGACCTCGGACCAATTCCGGTACGAAGTCCGCTTTACGAACGGATCGGCCACAACCGACGTCAAGTGTCGCGTCCGCAATGGAGTGCTCGATCCGCCGAACATTAACGATCACTGAAGATAAACCAAACCAAACGCGGTCACTCGGCGTGTTCTGATGGTCACCACTTCCGAACGAAAGCAGTTGACCATGAAAACGCCTTTGAGTTTTCGAGCCCGAGCCCTCTTGGCCATCGGTGCCGTCGTCGTCGTGGTTGCGCCGACGAGCGCTGCCGTCGCGGCTCGCTTAACCGACACCAAGAAGCCGACACACGCGGCACATCACCCGGCGAAGCCCAGCAGCCGACCACACTCCGATGTTGTTGGCCCGGCGACGGCGACCAGCGAGGCCCACGAAGCTGCTTCGTCGACCACCGAAGCAGAGCACGCCAGCACCACCACTGAAACATCACCGGTGCCGACAACCCGGCCAACAGCAGCTGGTCGTGGCCACGATGGCCACGATGGCCAAAATGGATCAGGCGATGCTTCCTCGACCACGACCGCAGTCAATCATGAACACGACGCCAGGGACGCAACTGACGACACGGGCGCAACTGACGACACGGGCGAACACGGCGGCGCAACCACAACATCCATTCCAGAAACGTCGACCACCAACGATGACAATTCTGACGACAATAGTTCCGGCGACGGTTCTGACCACAGTGGCCGCGGCGGCAACCGCGGTCACGGAGGCAACGACAACTAGCCCTACCGGTAACCCTCTTTGGGCCGAGCTACCGCGTCAACACTGAAGTAATTCCGCACCCAAAAGCAACGACATTGCAACGGGCGGGCGAGCCGCTTGCGGACTATTCCGCGAGCGGCTCGTCGACCACCGCGATTGCGATCACCGTCTTGCCATCGGGGATCGCGGCGACCTTCGGCACGGCACCATCGCGCGGTTGCAACTTCACCTCTGCCGAACCGACAATAAAGGCTTGATCGTCGGTCAGAAATGCCAACCGGCTTCCGGCAGGCATGACGCCCATAAGCATGCCGCGCTTCTTTTCCGGTTTCGCAACCCGCACGCCGGCACCCCCGCGGGCCTGGATCGGGAACTCATCGGCTCGCACCCGCTTGGCGTAACCAGTATCACTCGCCAACACGACAATTTCTTCGTGGGCAACCGCGCACGCTCCGACCACGATGTCGTCGCTGCGCAATTTCATCGCCCGCATTCCACCGGCACTGCGCCCAACTGGGCGAACCTCCGATTCGCTAAAGCGAATGCCCTGCCCCTGCGCGGTGACGACAAACGTTTCGAAATCATCCCAACTCGGGTACGCCGCAATGATGCGATCACCGTCGCCTAGCTTCATCGCCGCGATGCCATCCTTGCGGGCCGAAGCTTCCACGAAATCGGCGAGCGGTGTGCGTTTGATCGAGCCTTGCGCGGTCACGAACACAACGTGTTCATGTTCCGCAGCCACCGCTGCATCGATGACCCCAATCACCTTTTCGCCATCGGCGAATTGAAATAGGTTCGGAATCGCGGTGAGCCGTTGCTTCGGAAGATCATGGCCGACGGAACGGTACGCTCGCCCGTGCGTCGTGAAGAACAGAAACGTTCCCAACGCGCTCGTTGCGATGATTTGAGTGATCGCGTCTTTATCACCGGGATCCGCGGTCTTGGCTCCCCTGCCCCGCTGCGATTTCGATTGAATGTAACCGCGTGCAGTCACGGTAACGACCAACGGTTCGTCATCAACAAGTTCCTCGGCGGAAATATCCCCGGAGTCGTCGCCAACGATGACGGTACGGCGTGGACGCTTGTACTTATCGCGAATTTCGGAGAGTTCGTCGCGCATCAAACCCATGAGGGTCTCGCGGTCGTCGAGAATATTGCGGAGTTCTTTAATGATTCCATTGAGTTCGAGTTGTTCCGCGAGGAGATCGTCGCGACCAAGTTGCGTGAGCCGTCCGAGCTGCAAATCGAGAATGTGATTCGCTTGAATCTCACTGAAATCAAACGGTTTTGCCATCAGTGAGACTCGCGCAACGCCGCGATCTTTCGAGGCGCGAATCGTCGCAATAATCGCGTCGATCATGTCGAGCGCTCGAACCAAACCATCAATGATGTGCAAGCGCGCTTCAGCTTTATCAAGGCGAAACCGCGTGCGGCGGGTCAGCACAATGACTTGATGATCGATCCAATGTTGCAACGCTTCTTGCAAGTTCAAGGTGCGCGGCACGCCATCGACGAGCGCTACGGTGTTGATCCCAAAGCTCACTTGCGCGGGTGTGTGCTTGAAAATGTTGTTGAGCGCAACTTGTACGTTGGCATCGGGTTTGAGTTCGATGACCAAACGGGTTTGGCCTTGCCCGGATTCATTGCGAATATCGCGAATTCCCTCGACCTTGTTCGAGTCAACTGCTTCGGCAAGCTTGCCGGCGATCGCGTCCACGCTGGTTTGGTATGGGATCTCAGTAATCACGATCGCGACACCGCGCTTGGTTTCTTCGATGCTTGTGACTGCCCGCACACGAATCGTGCCGCGGCCGGTGCGCAACGCATCTTTGAGTGTGTCGGTACCCATGATGAGCCCACCGGTCGGGAAATCGGGGCCCTTCACGGTCTTCATCAACTCCGCCAACGTCGTGTCGGGTTTATTGATCAACTTCAACGTTGCCGCGCAAATTTCGCCGAGGTTGTGCGGCGGAATGTTCGTAGCGAGCCCAACCGCAATTCCTTGGGTGCCGTTGATCAAGAGATTCGGATAACGCGCCGGCAACACAACTGGTTCTTCATCGCCACCGTCGTAGTTCGGTTGGAAATCGACCGTGCCTTCATCGATGCTGGCGAGCAACTCCATTGCGATTGGGCTCAGGCGACATTCCGTGTATCGAGCCGCAGCCGCGGGATCACTCGGCGAACCAAAGTTGCCGTGCTTATCGACCATCGGATGCGGTACCGAAAAGTCCTGGCCCATCCGCACTAAAGCGTCGTAAATCGCGCTGTCGCCGTGCGGATGAAAACGGCCCATGACATCGCCGACAACCCGCGCGCACTTTACAAATGGACGGTCCGGTCGCAGCCCGGCGTCGTGCATCGCCCACAGAATGCGGCGGTGCACTGGCTTCAAACCATCACGCGCATCGGGCAAAGCGCGGCTGACAATAACGCTCATCGAGTAATCGAGAAACGACGACTCCACCTCTTCAGCGAGGGTGCGAATCGCGACGGGAGCGGCGAACAAGGTATCGGACAGAGGTGCAGTTTTACGGCGGGCCATAGAACTTCGACCTTATGGGGCGGCTGTGACAAACCGCGACATTCATGCCCGCGTTTCGCCGCAATTGCGGAGAGAAAACGGCGCAGACGGCGCCAAGTCAACCTCGGAACGGCACCACGACGGTAGCGTCGTGGGCAATGTCTCTTGTGGAATCGTGGCGCGAATCATGGGGATCGCTGGGGCCGCGCTTTCGTCGCTTGTGGTCCGCAGCTGCGGTTTCGAATTTGGGCGACGGCCTCGTGGTCGTAGCGCTTCCGCTACTCGTCGAGTCAACGACGAAAAACGCGATCTACGTTTCGGGCCTTATCACGATGCGGTATGGAGCCTGGCTGTTGTTGGGATTGATCGGCGGGGTCACCGCCGATCGCGCTGATCGTCAACGAGTGATGGTCTACGTCGACTTGGCGCGATCGGTCGCGATCGGAGCGCTCGGGATCGTCGTCGCGTACGGCACTGCGCCGGTGGCGCTCGTATGGCTCGTAGCGTTTCTGCTCGGCTGTGGCGAAGTCTTTTTCGACAGTGCTTCCGAGGCCATGCTCCCGAATGTTGTCGAAGATCCCGACCTTCTCGAACGGGCCAACTCGCGGCTCTTCGTTACACAATCGGTAGCGAACGAATTCGTTGGACCGCCCATCGGTGCGGTGTTCTTTTCGATCGCCGCGGCGCTGCCATTTCTGTTGGACGCGTGGTCGTTTCTCGCAGCCGCAATGATCGTTTTGACGTTGCGCGGCCGCTTTCGGCCCAAGCAATCGATGCCCGACGATTTCGACACGACGGTGGCGACCGCGCCTTCGGTGAAATCAGATATCACTGCGGGTTGGCATTTCGTACGGTCGCATCGGTTACTGCGTTCATTGATCGGGTTGGGGTGCGCGTGGAACTTCTTTGCGGTTGGAGCCGAAGCAACGCTGGTGTTGTTTGCCCGACGCGAGCTGCATGTGAGTAATGCGACCTACGGGTTGATCTTGACTGGTTTCGCGGTCGGAGGGATCATCGCCGGTTGGTTGACGGAGCGGATCGTGGCGAAATTCGGGGCGGGACACACGATCTTGGCAACGTTTCTTTTGGGTTCGATTGCGGGCTTCGTTACTGCGACAACCCACAGCCCATACGTGTTGGCAGTCGCGTTTGCGTGCAGTTTCGCGGCTGGCACCGCGGCCAGCATTGTGGTTCTCACGCTGCGCCAGCAGCTAGTGCCCGACGCGTTGCGGGGCCGAGTGTCGAGCTTTTTTCGAGTGAGCGTGTTCGCATCGGCGGGTACCGGCGCGCTCCTCATGGGATGGCTCGCGAACCAGACCAACCTGCGGGCGCCGTTTTATGCAATGGGACTAGCAGGAATCGCGCTGTTTTTCGGAGCGGCAACCGAGGTCAACAACACCACGATCCACGCAGCAAAAGCCGAAGCCGCGCAGTAAACGCAAGAGCGCACGAGCGACGAAGGAGCGATTGGCGTGGCGTGCTCCTCGCCGACGGAGCGCAGCGCAGGCCATATACAGGTAACCGTTTCCTTACCCTGAGGGTCATTTTCGGTTACCTAGGTAACCGTCATACTTACCTTCAGGTGACAGGGTGTTTGGAGAACTACAGGCAGGACGGGCGGATGATACGAAATGATGGTGACGTAGCGGGGTGATGACAGTTGCGTTTGTGGCTGTGCCGGATACCCACCTCCGTCACGGCTTAGAACGCGACAGTCCAGCGTCGCGACGACGTCTCGGAATGGGGGCACACCGCCCGTTGCCCCCGTTCCGAGCGTCACTTCTTCGCGAGGTTCGGCAGTGCTTCCGGGGCACGTCGGAGATGTTTAGTATCGGGTGCGGGTGAGTGACCACTGCTGGACGCGCAACGCCAAGGTTTCCTTGTTACGTTCGCTGTCGTAGAGCTCGCATTTGTCGTAGAGGCCTTGCAGGACCATTTTGACGGCGGCCGCGGTGGTGAATCTGCGGTCGGCAATTTCGCTCAGCGTTGCGAGTCGGGGTGCGGCTCGGCCTTCGTCGTAGTGCATGAACAAGTATTCGAGCACTTCGGCTTCAGTGGGGGTCAGCCGCACTTCTTTTTTTGCGACTTGGCGGATCGTGGCGGCGCTGCCTCCGGCGCGTTCGTCTTCGGTCAGTAAGAAGTCGTAGGTGGCGGCTCGCCCGAATTCGAGGACTGCGCCGTGGAGCAATACGTGGGGGGTCCAGGGCCGCAACGTTGCGCCGTCGACTCGAGTGCCGTTGGTCGATTCGCAGTCTTCGACTCGCCATACTCCGGCATCGCATTGAATGCGGGCGTGGAGGCGGCTGATTGCGGGGTCGTCGATAGAAATTTCTGCATCGGTACCGCGCCCGACGCGAGCGATGGGTTCGATGATGTCGGTGTCGCCGGTGTGGCTGCCGCGTCCGCGTAGTCGTGCCATTGCGGCCAGGTTATCGGTACCGGTTACCGGGTTAGCGCCATTGCCCGATCGCGCTGACTGCTCGTTCGACGTTCGCGATTGGTTCGATGCGTTTTGGTTCCCACGCTGCGAGCCATTCGGAGAATGCGTCGGCGGGGATGGGTTTGCTCATGTAGTAGCCCTGGGCGATATCACAGCCTTGGCTGGCGAGCCGGTCCCAGGAAACGCGGTCTTCTACGCCTTCGGCACAGACCCGCAAGTTGAGGTTGTGCGCGAGGTCGATGATGGATTTGACGATCGCGGCATCGCTTTCGTTGGCGCCCATTTTCATGACGAATGAGCGATCCACTTTGACTTCGTGCACGGGCAGTTTCTGAAGGTACGAAAGGCTTGAGTAGCCGGTTCCGAAGTCGTCGATTGAGAGTTTGATCCCGAGCGCGGCGAGGCGTTCAATGGCGGCGATGGATTTGGCTGGTTCCATCACGACGGTTTCGGTGATTTCGATCGTGAGGTTCGCGGGAGTGAGGCCGCTTTCGATGAGCCATTCGCCGATGAGGTCTGGGGTGGTGGGATCAAGGAGGCTGACCGCAGAAAGATTGACTGCGATGGAAAGGTCGTGGCCGCGATCGTTCCATTCTTTGCATTGTGCCATGGCTTTGCGCGCGACGAGGCGGGTGAGGCCGCCAATCAGGCCAGTGCGTTCGGCAATCGCTACGAAGACTTCCGGCGACATGAATCCATGTTCGGGGTGGAACCAGCGCACGAGCGCTTCGGCGCCCATGACACTTTCGTCGGCGAGGCGCACCTTGGGTTGGTAATACACCTGAAGGTGGTCGTTTTCAATCGCTTCGCGTAGCGAGCCGACGAGTGCAAGTTTCTGCACGGTGTTTTCGTCGGTATCGGCGTCGTAAACCTGCACACCGTTGGGTTCGCGCTTCGCGGAGTACATCGCGATATCGGCGCGTTTCATGAGCGTGTGCGCGTCGGTGCCGTGCATCGGCGCAATCGTGATTCCGACGCTGGCGGCGACTTCGAGGGTGATGTCGCGCACGGAATACGGCGGCAGCAATACGGAGCGAGCATCGGTCGCGAACTGGATCGCTACTGATTCGTCGTGGACGTGCGGGAGCATGATTGCGAATTCATCGCCACCGAGGCGTGCGATGGTGACGCCATCCGAACGACTCGCGAAGCTTGAACTCAAACGGGCAGCGACGAGGCACAGAATTTCGTCACCCGTATCGTGGCCGAGCGTGTCGTTGATGTCTTTGAACCGGTCGAGGTCCATCAGGAGAACCGCCACGTTGTCGTCGCCGCGCTGTTCCAGTGCTTCGACGAGCGCCGCAACGAACGTTGTGCGGTTCGGCAATCCGGTCAGCGCATCGTGTGCGGCTTGGTACTCGCGTTCTCGCACTTCACGAGCAACGCGTTCAACTAAGCGGCCATTTTCGAGCGCGACGCTCGCGTGGTTGGCGAGCGTCTCCAACAGCCGAGCATCGCTCGTGTCGAAGGTGCTCACATCACCCATCCGGTCTGCGGCGAGCAGGTAACCAGCAACACCTTCTTGCGCGAATAGCGGTGCAACGACAACATCCTGGACGCCGAGTTCCTCGAGCAAGGACGATCGCGATGAGCGTTTGGTTGGTCGCGGAGCAAGAACCACTTCGCGTTCATCAACGACGAGGTGCCAAAACGGGACGTTGATCTCGCCGATGGTCGATACAGTCGCGTCGTCGTGCGCGCTCCGGACGCGAACGCAGTGGTTGCGTTCACCATCGCTGGCGACCAGGACGATCTCGGCGATTTCACAACGCAGCGCCTTACGGGCTTGTTGCAGGATTGCACCCAATACTGTCTCGGCGCGTTTGGCTCCACTGATTGCGCGCGTGAAGTCGTAGAGCAACTGCAAACTCGCGTAACGCTGCGCCAGCGAGGAATAGCCGCGGTACGCCACGAATAACACGCCGACCAGCGAGCCGAGTAGCGCAACAGACGCTGCGGATTCCCGAAGCAGCAGTGCCGCGGCAAGAGCGAGGCTCGTATTAGCGAACGCGGTACCCGCCCCAATCAAGAGCGTCGTTAAGGATTCGCGAGCACCGCCGTGCCAGCGAATCACGACACTCACAGATATCCAACCGATCGCGTCCGCGACCAACACTGCGACTAGCGCCGCGGCCCAACTCGCAGGATTCGCGATATTGCCGTGGCCGACAAGCGCACGAAATACCGAAATCGCTGCGCCAGTTTCTGCCGCGAATAGGCCGATGTTGAACAACACTTTGCGGGGGTTGCGAACGCGCCACAGCAAGACGATGAGCTCGCCGGCGAGCCGTCCGAGAATGACGGCGAGCGGTGAAGCAAAAAACAGCGCTACTGCCAGCGGGATTTCACTGAACGTAAACACGTGTACTTCGCGGTGCATCTCGACATTGACCACGGCGACGGCAGTGACGGCAAACCCGATCGCAAGTACCCACCACGCAACTGTCGTCGCGGGGATCACGGACTGCATTCCGATGATCCACGCCGACGCGGCAAAACCGGCTGCGAGTGCGGCCGACAACCCGATAACGAGCGCGCCCGCGTTGGCGCGCGCAGTGTCCGACGATGGTGTCGTTATTGGTTGTTCGATTTCGGCAGCTTCCATGCGTAGTTCGTGCGGTGCGCCCGACGGCGAAACACCGACCTCCTGCACGATTGGTATCGGCAGGTTGATCAGGGGCCTAGAGCCAACAACCGTCCAACTTCCAAAATGCTCAGAGCCAACACTGGCCACACAACGTGACATGAGGCACGACGAGAGAACGAGCTAAACCACGCACCGTGAGAAACCGAAGACTCCTGCAACCACAAACCATGGCAAATAGGAGCCTCAAATGCACAAACTCACCAAATTCGCCCTTGCAGCTGTCCCCGCGCTCGCGCTGGCAGTGACTCACGTGCCTGTTTTGGC
>JANYBW010000002.1 GCA_025360585.1 Actinomycetes bacterium
ATTCCACCAGGAGCAGCAACACGAATCACGCTCACGTACCCAGATTTTCTCAACAAAAAGAAGGCGCCAGTGTTGCTCTTTCGCGGTGCACGACTCGACGGATCGATCGATGCGTCGGTCTGGCTACGCGGCGCGTAGCAAGCAATTTCACACGCACTTGACTCGGCACTAGGCACAGCCGTTAAGTTTCGTGTAGTCGACGAAAGGCGCTGCTCATGGATCGTGTTCGCATCGGAATTCTCGGTACCGGCAATATCGCTCCACTCAACGTCGCCGCGTACCTCAAACATCCCAACTGCGATGTACTCGCGGTGTGCGATACCCGCGAACACAAGGCGCGCGAAGCAGCCGAACAATGGGGCGTTCCCAAGGTCTACACCGACATGGACGCGATGCTTGCAGATCCTGATCTCGACGCAGTAGAGATCCTTACGCCCACGATGTTGCATAAAGACCACGTGTTGGCTGCATTGCAGGCGGGGAAACACGTGAGCGTGCAAAAGCCGATCGCTAACAGTGTGCGAGACGGCATCGAGATGATGGAAGCCGCCAAAGCTGCCGGACTCACACTGCGTATCTCGGAATGCAATTTCGGCTACCCACCGTTAGTAAAGGCAAAAGAGCTCATAAAATCAGGAGTTATTGGGCACCCCACGATGTGTAGGATCAAGACCGTCGTCGGCCAAACCAATAGCGAGTTTCAAAATGGTCTCGACCCATCGGGCTATACCTGGCGGTTCAACGATCAAAGCCCCGGTGGTCATCTCTTCGATGACATGGTGCACAAGTACGGCACCGCGTTGTGGCTATTTGATCAGGACATCACGAGCGTGCAGGCAATCGTGCGCCAAGCCCCGGCTTTTTTCGAAGCACCGATGGCCGCGATCTGGGAGTACGAACGCGAAAGTTTGTTGGGCATGATGGAAGTCACGTACGCACCCAACATGCACATCAAAAGCAGCTTCTACGGCGCCGATGAATTCTTTGAAATCCAAGGCACCGACGGTTGGATTTGGGTAACGCGCGGCACCGGCGAAATGCTGGATCTCGCGCCCGTGATCGTCTATCACCCGGACGGCACCACGACCTCCTACTCGAATATCGAGGCCCGGTGGGATTCAGGTTTCGTGCACACCAGCACCGCGTTCATCGACGCACTCCTTGCTGGAACGCCGGATCCCGAGATGACCCCCGAGCTCGCGATCAAGACGCTGCAATTTTGTTTTGCCGTCTATCAGGCGAGCATCGATCGGTCACCGGTAGACCCTCGCACCATCACCGATAGTGTCTCGCCGCCGTGGTGGCCGCCGGATCTTTCCAACTACTTCGAAGACATCAAGAATTACGGGACGAAGTAACTGTTCGGGAACGCGGTCGCTCGAAATCGTTGTTCGGCTTACGACGGCTGCGTTTCGCCACGGTTCGGCGTAGAGCTCGTTTCATCCTCAGTCACCGCGTCGACGTCTGCGGGTCGAGCGTTGTTGAATGCGCGCGCGAGCAGCGGTGTCGAAGCGTCCAGCACACCTTCAAGATCGTCTTGCGTTGCGAACCGTGGCATCCACGCCGTCGTGCTTGCTGCACCCTGTGAGATGTCGACGATCGGAGCGGGCTCGGACGCGGCACCCTCTGTACTCGGAGGGCTCACGGCTTGAGATTGCTCACTCGCGCCGGCGAACAGCGATGGCACTTCATCCCAACGTTTCTTGGGCGCGGCCTTGCGCTTACGCTTCGCGGGTGCACGTTGCGGAAGCAGATCGTCAGAAGCCTGGGCTGAATCCGCCAAAGCAACCCCACCGTTGGTTGGGCCGATACTCGCCGCAACATTCGCGGTAACCCCCACAACTTCGCCGATCGGTGAGACCGGAACCTGGGGACTCCGCCGGTCCACGCGTTCCCAGCCTTTTGGCGGGGCCATCCCGTCCGCATGGCGCGCACAGAGATCGCCCGCCCGTGGCATGCCGTCTTCGATCGAATCGATCCACACCAAACAGCGAGTCGCGTCAAAACTAAACGTTGCCGTTGCGACCGCGTTGCACCCTGGGCGCCCGCAATGCCTACGCATAAGGCTGCAACCCTACCCCAACTGAAATTGCGCGAGGATCGTGCCATGACACCCAAGATTGTGTTCAATCACATCGGGCATTGCGTTCGAGATATCGCACGAGCTCGCCGTTTCTACGAGGAACTCCTCGGCTTCGAATTTTGGCGCCAGATCGATCCGCCCGACGATCCTTCAGGCCAGCTCCTCGGCTTACAAGGTCCGCTCGCAATGACCGCGTGTTATTTGCGGCTCGACGGTTTCGTGCTCGAGTTGTTGGCCTACGGTGCCGATGCCCACGCCGTGGAGCCCGTTGCCCGTGCCATGGACGAGCCCGGCCTCACCCATCTTTCGATCTCTTGCGATATCGAGAGCGTGTGCACCCGCGTCGCGGACTTTGGGGGTGAAGTACTCCACGACACCAACATTGGATCCGCAGTGTTCATCCGCGATCCCGACGGTCAATTCGTCGAACTCCTCCCGCTCACGTACGCCGACTACGTCGCCTCGCGCTGATGCCAACGCAAACTTTGCGAGTACCTGCTAGTTCTGCCAATCTCGGCCCCGGATTCGACGCGTTAGGTATCGCACTGACCTCATACCTCGACTTCACGTTTCATTGCACCAACGAAGCCGCCAACCGCGACTTGCTGGCACACGAGCTCCTGGCACACGACTTGCTGGCACACGACCTCCTGGCACACGACCTCCTGGCACACGACCAACAACATGATCTGCTCTGCGATGAACATCATCTCGCGGTCCGAACGTTTCGTGAACACGGCGGCGTGGGCGCGGTACACATCGCGGCGCAGTTTCCGGGAGGACGGGGGCTCGGGTTCTCGGCCGCCGCGCGGGCAGCCGGTATTGCCGCGGCGGCGTTACAACGAGGCGAGGAATTCACTGCGGCGAAGGCGGGGGCGCTTGGCCGCACGCGCGAGTTGGAACACCACGGTGACAATGCCGCGGCATGCGTTCTCGGAGGAATTGTTGCGGTAAGCGGATCCAACACAGTTGCCGTGCCACTTGGTTGCCAGGCATCGGTCGTCGTCTGGATTCCCAAAACCGAAACCTCAACCAAGAAGTCACGAGCTGCGCTTCCCACAATGATCGCGTTTGACGACGCAGTTTTTAATGTCGGCCAAACCGCAGTCCTGATCGCGGCATTGGCCAGCGGCAACACCGCAGCATTGCGCGAGGCCTGCGACGATCGATTCCACCAACCCGTCCGATGGCCAATGGTGCCCGAGTCATTCCGCGCCTATGAAGCGATGCTCGACGCAGGCGTGTGGTGCGCGTGGCTATCAGGATCAGGACCCAGCGTCGCCGCGTTGTGCGCACCCCGTCAAGCCGAACGGATCGGTGCGCAACTCCCGACGCCAGGGCGTTCGTTAATTTGTTCCATCGATACCGAAGGCATGAGGTTGTTATGAAGGTTGCGGGTAAACACGTTGTGGTGACGGGCGCGGCGAGCGGTATCGGCGCTGCGTTGGTCACGCGTTTTGTTGCGGAGGGCGCCCGCGTGGTCGGTGCCGATCTTCACACGCAAGGCATTCCGTGCGACGATGCCGTTGTCTGTGATGTCACCGACCCGGACGCGTTGTACTCCCTCATCGACGACGCCGAGGTTCGCAACGGCCCGATCGATTTGTTCTGTTCGAACGCGGGGATCCTCGGGGGGTTCGGTGCGCTCGATTTGAGCGACGACGATTGGCAACAAGTCATCGATGTAAATTTGATGGCCCACATTCGCGTCGCACGCCATCTTGTGCCGCGCATGCTGCAACGCGGTGGGGGCTATCTCTTGCAAACGGCCTCGGCCGCCGGGCTACTCACCCAGATTGGGCTCGCGCCGTATTCAGTGACGAAGCATGGCGCGATTGCCTTTGCCGAGTGGATGTCGATCACGTACGGCGATCGGGGATTGAACGTTTCGGTGTTGTGCCCGCAGGCCGTACGTTCGGGAATGACCGCCGGCACCGACAGCGGCGGAGTTGCCGGAGTGAACGGAATGCTCGAACCCGAAGCAGTCGCAGATTGCGTGATTGCGGGTTTGGATTCCGAAGATTTTTTGATCTTGCCGCACGCAGAAGTTGCGCAATATTTCCAGCGCAAAGCGAATGATTACGACCGCTGGCTCGCCGGAATGCGCCGCCTCCAATCCCGGTTCCCCAACGGCCTCTAGCGAACCGACCTCCACCCTCCCGATCCATCTCCGTTTTGGTCGAGCCAACACTTCAAGATTGACATATTTTCGCGCCCAAAATCCTCATGGCTCGGAGCTACTCGAGGGCGAGACTCGTCTCTAACTGGGGGGTCCCGCGCATGGTTCGTTTGATTTCCGAGAACCCCGCGAGGGTCGCGATTTCCCAGACGGCATTCCACAACGACACCGCCTTTTCTTTCGGCGGAACTTGCGCAATCACCGGTCCAAAAAACGACGAAGTTTCACCGTCGCGATTGAAGCTGATGATCGGGGTGCCAACATTGTCGCCGGTACGGCTAAGCGCTTCATCTTTTTCCGCCCGCAACATCGCGTCCCAGGCATTGTTGTTGGCCTCGTCGATATATCTGGTCTCAATTCCTACACGCCTGAGATAGTCGGGAAAACCGGCCTCCCAATGATCGGTGAGTTCGTTGCGTAAACGGCGCACGTGAATATCGCCGCCCCATTGCGTATAGAGGGCGCCCATTCGTTCGATGCCCTCTTGCTCGCGAATCGCCGCGGCAACTCGCAGCAATTTAAGACCGCAACCGTGGCCCGCGATATAGCGCGGTGGAAATTCGGTTTCGTAATCCTTAGATTCATTGAGCAGCCGTAGGCAAATAAATCGCCAGTTCACGGTGAGGCCAGTCTGGCGGCTCACTTCAGCGACCCAACGGCTCGTAAGCCACGCCCACGGACACATCGGATCCCAAAAAAATTCAACGTCCGTCGACGGCATCTCGGGGATCATTTTCATAACTCCCAACTTAGTTCCGTTTCACTTCCCACCTTTTTTGGGGAGCGAAACAGTATCAATAATGATACGGGAGCTCGGCCAAAACGGGAGGCGTCGGCGTGCGCCGGTCACGGTTGGCGGCCGGCGTTTTGTGTACGGAATTCATTCAATACCGACGCCGTCGGTCGGCCAAACCCTCAGAGATTCCCGGACGCGTGGTAATTCCGCGGCGCTCGTTGCTCTTATGAAGTGACAAGGTGGTGGCGTGAACGACAAGCCGTCGAAGGATTCGGCACCAGCATTCGAGAAGTTCGTTCTCGAATACGAGCCGGCGCTTCGGCGCGCGTTCGTCGCTGCCTACGGAACTGAACGAGGTCGCGAAGCGACCGCGGAGGCGCTCGCATGGGCATGGGAACACTGGCAACAAACCCAAACACTGCACAATCCGCGCGGCTATCTCTGGCGGGTTGGCGTTTCGCGGACGCGCCCACGCAAGACACCAATCGTGTTTCCGGAACCTGGCGATTCGGAACCGTGGATCGAACCTGCCTTGCCCGCGGCGTTGGCGGCACTCACCGAATCGCAGCGGACGGCGGTCGTGCTGGTGCACGGCCACGGTTGGCGGTTGCGCGAGGTCGCGGAGCTGCTCGGGGTCAAAACCACGACGGTGCAAAACCATTTGGAACGCGGTATGACAAAACTACGACTCGTCTTGGAGGTGACATCCGATGCGCAGCAATAGCGATACGCCATCCGATGCCGAAATCGCTCAACAAATACAGCACTATTCAATCAGCCTCGACAGCGCGGTTGCGCCCATCACCGCCGCAGAAGCACGCGAAGGTTTGCGGGCCAACAACATCGCAACGTTGGTCCCAGTGAAACCGCCGACGAAAAGACCCTGGGCAGTCATCATCATGGCCGCGGCAGTCATCACCGCTGTAGTCGCCGCGATCGCAGTGCGCGAGGGCGGCAACCCGCAACCGGTAGCCGTCACCTTCGCCGGATCGACCCTCGCAACGCACCCCGCACCGAGCACAAGCACGAACGCGCCGCAAACAGCTCGGGTGCAATACCGATTGTCCGGCTACGGCGCCGAGGCGTTCGGTAGCAATGTCGGATTGGCGGTGGTAACTAACAGCAATCAAATCGCACAGCTACTCAGTCCGCTCAGCGATGTCACAAAACTGCTTCTCGCTCGGCCGCATTTCGAGAACGAAATCGCGATTCTGCTTCCGGTGCCTTCCTGTAGCGGCCGTCCTCACCCCTCAGTCGAACGCGTCGCAGCGACAGTCACGATCCGAACCGACACACCCAAGGCGACGCGATGCATGGGAGTGGTCTTGCTTTACGCCGTCGTGATCAAGCGATCAGCACT
The DNA here is from genome assembly GCA_025360585.1 of Actinomycetes bacterium. GTDB lineage: Bacteria > Actinomycetota > Acidimicrobiia > IMCC26256 > PALSA-610 > F1-120-MAGs023. The sequence goes on from JANYBW010000002.1 coordinate 6,359, forward strand.
CGCACCGGGGCTCAACAAGATCATGTGGCATCGCGCTGCATACGGCCTCGGCGCGGTCGAATCAACGATCCAAACCACCATCGATCTCACCGATCCAAACGCATACGCGGTCGCTACCGTCGGACCTGTCCGTTGCATAATCCCCATCGCGCTAGGTGCGGATATCAGCGCAATCAGTCTCGGGACCGGACGCCATGTGAGCGTCCGGCTGGCGCCCGCGCAGACACCCGACCCATCGCCGCCGTTTTTCGTCGCCAGCGGCAGCGCGCCATTCGCAAGCCCCGGCGCGACAACGCTGTGGGGGCGAGACGGTTCTGATGGGCCGCCTTTGCCCGCGGGTTCTGCAGCATTCAATACGCTCGCGGCACTTCGGCCGGGCGATCCGGTGAGTATCTCCCAATCGGTCGGGTGCACACTCATTTGGCAAGTAGTGCGAGTCTTCATTCATCCGCCGAGCCAACATCAGCCCGCCACGATCGACAAAGCCAATGATCTCATCACCCAGCTGGATCCCAGCCTGACAACTGGTGGCCGTCCACACCTGTTCCTCGTCACCTTCAGGGGTGCTGGCGATGCAACGAACGGGCTCGTGCAGCCATCTCACGGGACACCTTTATCGGGACTGGTCGTCATCGAAGCCGAACTCATCCAAACGCTCCCCGAAGGCTGATCCTCTCGTGGTGTTTTGGGCGCGGAAATGCTTCAATTTTGACGCCCCTGCTCGGCCAAAACGGGAGGACCGAACGGGAGGACGGAGGTGGTATCCGTTTGGTAGTAATGCCATCTATGGATCTTGATGTTGATGCGGTGATCGCTGCTGCACGTGTTGCCTTGCCCGATACGCAACGATCGCTAGAGCAGCTCGCCCGAATCCCGAGTATCGGCGCCGATCCTGCGCACGCCACCGATGTCGCGCACAGCGCGAACCTCACCGTAAACATTCTGCAAGATCACGGTCTCGAGAATGTGCGCATCCTCAATCTCGTTGGCGCCCATCCATCGGTACTCGGCGAATGGCTCCACGCGCCCGAAGTTGCACCCGGCCAACCAGCCCCGACCGTCTTGTTATATGCACATCACGATGTACAACCTCCCGGAGTTGTCGCGAACTGGACCTCCGATCCTTTCGAGCCCGTCGAACGCAACGGACGGCTCTACGCCCGCGGCGTCTGCGACGATAAAGCGGGCGTGCTCGCACACGCGGCCGCGGTGAAGGCGTGGCTCGATACCCACAACACGATTCCCTGCAATGTCAAGGTCTTCATTGAGGGCGAAGAAGAAAGCGGCTCACCCAATCTCGAACGTTTTCTCACCACCTACGCCGAGGATCTGCGCGCCGATGTGTTCGTGCTCGCGGATGCTGGCCAGTGGAAAGTGGGCGAGCCGGCAATCACCTATATGTTGCGCGGGCTCGCAACCATCGATGTCACCCTGCGCGCGCTCAAAGGCCCCGTACATTCAGGCATTTTTGGTGGTGCAGTCCCCGACCCGACCCTGTGTTTGGCCAAGCTCATCGCCACGATGGTCGACGACCACAACGACATCGCTATTGCCGGTTTCACCGACGATGTGCGCCCGCTGATCGCCACGGAGCGCCAACGGATCGTCGATCTCGGATCCACTCCCGAGGCGTACCTCCGAGCCGCAGGTGCAGTTGAAGGTGTGCAATCCTCAGGCGATCCCAATATCAATGTGTTCGAACGACTGTGGGCTCATCCCAATCTCACCGTGATTGGCTTTGACTCGCATCCGCTCGCCGGAAGTTCGAATCAGATCGTTGCGGCCGCAACCGCTCGGCTCAGCTTTCGACTCGCTCCCGGCCAAGATCCGCAGCGCGTGTGCACAACGGTGATCGATCACATCGCCGCGAACACGCAGTTTGGGCTCGAAACGACGACGCACATCCACGAAGCGGTTCCGGCGTGGACCACCGATCCAGTTGGTCCCGCGTTCGAAGCGTGCGAACGCGCCCTCGAAAAAGGATTCGGCAAGGCTCCCGTCGCTGCAGGGATGGGCGGATCGGTGCCGTTCGTCGGGCCGTTCGTCAACGCATTTGGTGGCATCCCCGCGCTACTCATCGGCCCCGAAGACCCGCACTCCCATGCGCACGGCGAAGATGAAAGCCTGCATCTCGAGGATTGGCGCAAGCTGATCGAAAGCGAAATCCACCTTCTCAGTGAATTGGCCGGGCTCGACCCATCGACGAGTCTCGGGGATGCCAACTAACCACCGAGCGAGTGGCGCAATGCAGAGCCTGCGGCGTTCCAGCCGCACATGCCGTGCACTCCCGCGCCTGGCGGAGTAGAAGCCGAACATATATATACGTGCGGGGCTGGTGTTCGGTAGGGATCGAGCGACGGCACGCCCGTCGGGCGAAAGAGCAACTGCATACCGTCGGCGGCACCGCCCCCGAAATCGCCGCCGTGAAGATTGCTGTTGTGCGCTTCAAATTCCGATGGCCCAAGTATTCGCCGTTCAATCACCACATCGCGAAAGCCCGGAGCGAATCGTTCGATCTGCGATTCGATCGTCTCGCGAATGACATCGCCCGAGTCTCGAAGATCCACGCCTTGCGGCACGTGGCAGTAGGCCCACGCACAATGACGACCGGCAGGCGCCCGCGACGCATCAGCCAGCGACGATTGTCCTACCAATACGTAGGGCCGTTCCGCTATGGATCCACTCGCGACAATTGCTTCGGCTGCCGCGATTTCCAGCATGCTTCCACCGAGGTGCAACGTTCCGGCAGACCGACAAGCTGCGGCCGTCCACGCAATGGGTTCGCGCAGCGCGTAATCGATCTTGAATGCGCCCGCTCCGTGGCGAAACTTCAATAAACGTCGAAGGTATCGCTTCGGGAGCGCGTCGGCGCAGATATCGGCCAGGCCTCGCGGACTCGTATCAAACAGCAAGGCTCGGGCGCTCGGAAGCTCCCCTAGAGAACGGACTCGGTGTCCGGTGATGATCTCGCCGCCATTGCTGGTGATTACCGAAGCGAGCGACCGCGCAATCGCATCGGAGCCACCGGCGGCCACCGGCCATCCGACCGTTCCTACCGCCGCGCCGAGCATCAGACCTGCACCACTCGTCTGGAGCCGATCCAGCGGAAGCGCGCTGTGCGCGGCCAATCCCGCGAACAATGCTTGTGCAGCTTCGCCGTCGAAACTCGCGCTCAGTTTGGTCGCGGGGCGCAACGCGCTCACGCCGAAACGCGCGAGCGCGAACGGCGCCGACGGGATACGCAGTACCGGCGCGAATAACTCGCCAACGAGCGCATCCCAATGGCGTTCGATGAAACCGAAACGACGACGCCATCGTGCGCCGTCGCTCGCCAGCGATCCAGTCGTCGCGGAATGATCGCGGTCCAGCACCGCGGCGCGGCCACCGTCGAGCGGGTGCGCGAGCGCGATTGGCGCGTGCAACCATTCCAACCCGTGATCTTCAAGGCCCAAGGCTCGAAACGCCGGCGACGCGGCCCCGAATGGGTGCACACTGGAGCACGTGTCGAGTGCGTAGCCATCCATCGCATCGCGCGATGTGCGCGTTCCACCCCCGAATTCATTGGCGTTTTCGAACACACACACCGAGTAGCCGGCCATGGCCAATCGAGCTGCGGCGGTGAGCCCGTTGGGCCCTGAGCCCACAATGATGGCGTCGTAGGCCGAACCGCTCATGTACGCACCGACGTCACTAGGGGCGATTTAAGCGTAAAAAGAACTAGTTCTAAAGAATCATTTCGAACTAGGTTCGAGGCAGCGCATCGAACACACATTCTCCCCCCGACCCAATGCATCTGATTCAATATGATTGAAATCTGACTTCTGGAAATCTCTGGCAATCGAGTTCGGCCGTGCCTGCGCCGACTTCCTACGGTGCCCACTTGGCCCTGACGTTTCGGGCCGATTCCGAACGGGCGGCCATCCGGGCCACGCCCCATGCAGGGAGTTCCGTAAATCATGAACCAATCTAAACGCGCTCGCAAACGCACGACTGCACCTCCGAGTTCCGGTGATACCACGGCCACCGCGCTCACCGGGATCGTGAGCAACGAGCACCACCTCGCTCGTCGTGGGAACCCTCAACGGCCTGTTCGCTCAGGCGTCAATCTCGCTGGTCGCATCCTTGGTGGATTAACGGCGATCGCAATCACCGGCGGTCTGGCCGCCACCGGTGCAGCCGCTCGCAGCTCGAAAGCTCGCACCAAACAAGAAACCATTCTCACCGCCAACGGCGTGCACGCGCAGGGCGCAGTCAGCGACTACGGCCCCGCGGCACAGGTCTTTGCGAAACCGCTGGTCGGTATCGCACCCACGCCCAATGGTGATGGCTATTGGATCGCCGCTGCGGACGGTGGCGTCTTCGCCTACGGTGCCGCAAGGTTTCGTGGCAGCGCCGGCAATCTCAAACTCGTGCAGCCCGTCGTTGGCATCGCGGCAACACCTTCGGGCAACGGCTACTGGCTCGTCGCCAAAGACGGTGGCATCTTCACCTTCGGCGACGCCAAATTCCGCGGCAGTGCGTCGGGCATTTCACGTAGCGAAGTCGTCGGCATCGCGGCAACACCTTCGGGCAACGGCTACTGGCTCGTCGCCAAAGACGGTGGCATCTTCACCTTCGGCGACGCCAAATTCCGCGGCAGCGCCGCACAATTCCCGATTGCGTCACCGATTGTCGGCATGGCCGTAACCAGTTCCGGTCAGGGCTACACCCTCGTAGCGCAAGACGGCGGAGTCTTTGCTTTTGGCAACGCCGACTTCGCGGGAAGCGCGTACGCAACCATCCCCAATGATGCAGTAGGTATCGCAAGAATCGACAACGGCTACGCCATTGCCCGTGCGACAGGAGCTGTCGTAACATTCGGAACAAGCACCGTCGGGGCGGGCGACCCCCAGATCGAAAATGCGACTGTCACTACCGTTGCGATCGCTACCTCAAGCGCTGGGTACTGGACGGTGCAGGCAAGCCGCGGCGCAATCGTTGATCACATGGATCCGTTTTTGGTGTGCACTCGACACCACGAATCCAGCCCACACGCGCCGGGCTTCGACGACGGCTATCAAGCGATCAACCCGAGCGGCCGCTATTTCGGGGCCTATCAGTTTGATATCTCAACGTGGAACAACACGGCGCGCCACGCGGGCCGACCGGATCTCGAAGGTGTTCGCCCGGACCACGCCTCAACGCCGGACCAAGACGCACTGGCGTGGGACCTTTTCCAATGGCAGGGATACCGACCTTGGGTAAACCGTTGCATGGGCTTGAAATAATTCGGCCACAACACCACGCCGAACGCCATGGGCTGGAAACGCCCGTCACAACCTGAATATTGCCAATGGGCTCAGCTGATCATCAACTGGGCCCGTTGGCTACCGTAACTCACAATGGTGAGTACCGATTCAGCGGGCGCAGCGAACGACACCGATCATTTTGGTTTCAGCGACGAAGGTCTGTGGTCTGTAGATCGCGATGCACTCGTTTGGGATCAAGGCCTCCATCACATCCGCAACAACGCGCGCGACTCTGTACCGCGTTTGCTCGATGCGCGTCGTCTACCGCCAATAGGTCGCCTGCTTGCGGTGTCCAGCCGGATCGGTTGGACACTCACAATGTGGGCGGTGTTCGAACGCCGTCAGGAACAATCTCCTCGAAGGCGCGCACTCTCGAAACGGTTGCAGGTGCAATTCGCAAAATTGGGCCCGACGTATATCAAGGTCGGCCAAATCGTTTCGTCGGGTGAAGGCCTGTTCCCTGAGGAACTCGTCTCGGAGTTCAAGTTGTTGCGCGACCGAGTGCCCGCTGAATCGTTCGCGCACGTGCGCAACGTTGTGGAGTCCGAACTGGGCGACACGATCGAGACGATCTTTGCATTCTTCGACGAGACTCCGCTTGCGGCCGCGTCGATCGCGCAAGTGCACGTCGCGCGGCTTCGTACCGGCGAAGAAGTCGTCGTCAAAGTTCAGCGCCCACGCGTGAACCAGCTCGTGCGCGACGACATTCGCGCCATGGCCTGGCTCGCACCGAAATTGATCGGTCGCATACCGGTTGCTGCGCTCGGAAATCCTCCGGCGTTGGTTGAACTCTTTGCGGAAACAATCGTCGAAGAACTCGATTTTCGCCTTGAAGCCGAAAACATGCTCGATGTCGCAGCAGTATTGGCGCGCACAAACCAACGGGCAATTATCATCCCGCGCCCGCACCCAAAGTACGTCACCCGCCGGGTGCTCGTGATGGAACGGCTCGACGGTTTTGCCTGGGACGACGTCGCTTCGATGCGCGAAGTCGGCATCGATACCCAAGCTGTGTTGCACGCGGGCTTGGTCGGATTTATGGAAGGCGCGATGGTGCATGGCGTCTTCCATGGTGATCTTCACGGCGGGAATCTCATGGTGCGACCCGACGGCCGCACGGTACTGCTCGACTTCGGAATCACAGGTCGAATGACACCCGTCGAACGCATGGCGTTTCTATTTTTGCTCGTAGGAACCACCACCGGCGATGTGCGCTCACAACTCGGCGCACTTCGCGATTTAGGAGCGTTTCCCGCCGACACTGATCTCGACGAAGTATTCACCGATCTCGGCCTCGACCGTCCCATGGTTGATCCCACCACGTTGTCGCCGGATGAACTCCTCAACGAGCTGCGCGAACTCACCAAGAAGTTGATGGGTTACGGCGCGCGAGTGCCGAAGGTCCTGATGTTGTTGGTGAAGAACTTGATGTTCCTCGACGGTTCGATCGCGACCCTCGCCCCCGACGTCGACATCATCGGTCAGCTCGAAGCGGTGCATACCGAAATCGCGTTGCGCCACGGCGAGACCCTCGCTTCGGAAATGGGCATCGACATGACAACTGCGGTGTTCGATGCTGATGCGGTGAAAATTTCAATGGGCGTTGACCCCTCGGTGCAGTCACTGACGTATCGCGATATGCAAGAGCGCCGCGACACAATCCGCCGTAACATCGAAGCCAAACGCACCCGCCCCAAACTCTCCCTGCGCCGCAAGTCAAAGTAATCACGGAATTTCTGAACAAGACATGCCGGAACTACCACAGATGCAGGCTTTGGCCGAGCGCATTGGTGAGGCGGTTGTTGGTTTGGAGTTTGTGGGATATACCGCGTTTTCGTTTCATGGATTGAAGACGGCGGTGCCGGCGCCTGAGTCAGTGGTGAATCAATGCGTGGTCGCAATGGGGCGGCGGGCGAAGTACGTATGGTTTGGTTTCGCCGATGACACTCGGTTGTTGTTTCATCTTTCGCAAGCTGGCCGTTTCGACATTGAGCCGATTGCAAAAGCTACAAAACCGAAGGGTTCAGTGGTTCGCTGGAAGTTTTCCGATGGTTCGGCATTGTTGTTGCGCGAGTTCGGCACGGAACGAAAAGCGGGTTGGTGGATGCTCGCGCCCGGCGACGATGGTCCGCTGGCGCGCCTCGGGCCCGAGCCCGACTCTGAAGAGTTTTTCGAATTGATTCGCACGAGCGCTGACGGTCGACGCATTCATACGCTGTTGCGCGATCAACGAACGGTTGCGGGAATTGGTCGCGGCTATAGCGACGATATTTTGCATCATGCGCGGTTGTCGCCGTTTGCTTCGTTGAAATCGATGGACTTAGCGCCGCGTGAACGCTTGCTCGATGCGATCGAGTTCACGTTGCGCGATGGTCTCGAACGCGAGCGAAAACGTACTGGTGGGCTTTCCGAGAACAAGTTGGGTGAGCATTTTCTCGTGCACGGCAAACACGGTTTGCCGTGCCCGGTATGCGGAACCGATTTCGCTCACGTCTCGTATGAATCGTACGAAGTTGTGTACTGCCCGAAGTGCCAAACGAATGGCAAGGTGCTCGCGGATCGTCGGCTGTCGCGACTCTTGAAGTAACGGTAGAGCGCTACCAACCGCGCGATCCAGGCACTCCTTTAAAGGGCCCTTTGATACCGCGGGTTATCCAACCGCCGTAGAACCCGCCGGGTTGCGGTTCGACGAGTTCGCCATCGACGTAGCACGCGTCGACGTGTTGGGGGTACAACGAGATGTGTCCACGCAATGCCGCAAACGCGGGGCTCGGAGTGTCGTAGCCCCACGCCGCGTGCATTGCGCTCATGCCGCCACCGCGCAACGTGCAGTACGTTGCGCGTCCTTTCCATTCGCAAAAACTGACACCATCGGCAGCAACCACAGCACCTTCGGTGAACGCTTCAAGCGGTAGGTAATAGTTCGGCGGATGACTGGTTTCGAGAACTCGAAATGACGCGTTGCTTGTCGCGATCACTTCGCCTCCCAATACAACTTTGAGTTCCGTGACCACTGCTTCGACCTTTGGGGGCCGGGGATAGTCCCATACTGATTCTTCACCTGGTTGAATCGGGTCGGGAACTGGTCGGGTTGTCATCATGTCGTGCAGTGTGATCATCGTGCCCACTCGTTGCATGCTTCTATGACGCATGCGCCACGGAATCGGTTCCTTATTTTGACAAACCCTTGAAATTGAGTTCCTTGAGATCACGAACAAGGATGCAACGGTGCGCTAACCCGCCAGGACGTTGCCGGTATTCACAACTTCGAAGGAATTTCCGGAGATGCCTTTGAGCTGGTTGAGGTTGGTGTCGTTCCAACCGGGATCGGCGGTACCTGTGATGAACCAGTTCGAGCCATTATCGGCCACGATCAACCCGTAGCGTTTCAACGCAACGGCAATCACTCGTGCGGATCCGGTGAGCTTCGAAATGTCGACGTTGGCTTTGAGTCGGAACCGCATACCCATGGCCGGACGAGTCGGGTCGGTACTCGACGAAGCGGAATGCGTCGCCGGCAGTACGTAGCCGCGACGGGTCCGCGAAAATGTCACTCGCAGCGCATGGTTGATCACTCCGGCTTGGGCCTCATCGAGCCGGGCAAGCCCAGGAAATATCGGCAGGCCCGCAGCGTCGGCTGATGTCCAGCCGCGGGGCCGCAGCCCGTTGGAGTTCAAGTCCCAATTCACTCCCGAATCGGCATCCCAATGGTTGCCTCTCCAAAACGCACGGTAGAGCTCATAGAGATGGCATGTGCCCTGTTGAACAACGATTGTGTGGCGGTCACCGCTACTCGCGCTCCCACCTTCGATTGGCGTGTTTGCGGGTATCGGAAACGGTCCAGGATCACTTTCGCTGCCGTACGCGGTGTAGTTGATCGCAACCTTGCTTTGTGTGCTTGGCACGACTTTGAAAGGGATTCCGTACGCGCCACCGCCTCCGAAATCCGGATGTAACGCGGAACTCCCCGACGATTGAATGTTGGCGACGATGGCCGCGCTGTCCGTTCGAACCGGCAGCGCACTGATGTCTTGATTCCAGGGGTTTGTTGCGGGAAACGTCGGGCACCCCGCGATGGCCCGCCCGACAATCGGCTGGGGAGCTGGGGAAATAATTGGTGCGGGATTCCCGCCGCCGCGGCCAGGACGCGCCAAGATCGGGCTACAACCAGCCAACAGCACGGCAACACTGGCAACTGTTGCAATTGCAACAACCGGTCGGGTTCGTAGACCAAGCATATTTTGTTCCCCTATGGACGGTTTATGAGTTTGTAAGTCTTCGGCAATTTCGGGGCCCTAGCATGAGCGCTATACCGCAGTGCTGGTGATGAATTAGCCAAGCCTTTGAGATCGGACTCCACCCGTGTTCGCCGCGATACCTAGCCCTCACAACGGCATTGTCCATCTCGGACCACTGCCTCTTCATGCCTACGGCTTGATGCTCGCGATCGGCGTTGTGGTCGCGGTGCGCATTGGCGAACTTCGGTCCCAGAAACGGGGATTTGCCGAAGGCCTTGTCGGCGATCTCGCGACCAAACTGGTGCTCGGCGGAGTGATCGGAGCGCGGGTCTACCACCTCTTTACCGGCTACAAGTGGGAGCAAAAAGGCATCGTCGGTGCGTTCAAAATTTGGGAAGGCGGCCTTTCGATCTGGGGAGCCGTGGCTGGTGGCGCGGTCGTGTTGGTCTGGATTGCCCGCAAACGCAAACTCGACACCATCTTGCTCCTGGATGCACTCGGCCCGGCAGTCGTCGTTGCACAGGGAATAGGCCGATGGGGCAACTATTTCAATCAGGAACTGTTCGGGCGCCCGAGCACCCTGCCGTGGGCGTTGAAAATCGATCTCATTCATCGGCCCGTTGGGTACGAACGCTACGCAACGTTTCATCCCGCGTTTCTGTACGAATCACTCTGGTGCTTTTTGGTGTTCGCAATCATCAGCGCTTTGGAACGGCGCAACAAGCTGCGGCGCGGACAATCATTCACCTTATATATATCGCTGTATACGTTTGAGCGGTTCTTCATGGAACTGCTGCGAGTCGACGACGCGTCGAAACTCTTCGGTTTCCGGTTCAACGCGCTGCTCTCGGCCGTGCTGTGTTTCGTGGGAATCGTGACGTTCATTCGTTTCGGCCAACAACCCATCGTCGTAGCCGGCGACACTGAAGACCGCGAAGCGAAGGATGGCCCCTCAACCGATTCGGTTCTCACAGAATCTCCTCAAACCTCCGAGGATTTACCAACTGACGCGTCGTAACCTGCCGAAGTGAACTTGGTGACTCCCGCAACTCTCTCTTCAACTGCTGCTTCGGCGCGCGGTGCCATCAAGATTTACGGCGAAGGCGATACCGAAGTACGCGCGCTCGATGGTGTCGACGTTGCGTTTCAACGCGGTCAGTTCAGCGCCATCATGGGGCCATCCGGATCGGGGAAAAGCACGCTGCTGCACTGCCTGGCCGGGCTCGATCAGCTCACCGGGGGGGCAGTGTTTCTTGGCGACCGCAATATCAGTGCGCTGTCGGAAACTGAACTCACCAAAGTTCGGCGCGATCAACTCGGCTTCGTGTTTCAGGCCTACAACTTGATCCCTACCTTGACCGCGTACGAAAACATTGTGTTGCCGACTGCATTGGCGGGCCGCGAACCCGATCATCCTTGGGTAGATCGGGTCATCGACGTAGTGGGGCTCGCGAACCGGCTCACCCATCGTCCGAGTGAACTTTCTGGAGGCCAGCAACAACGCGTCGCCGTCGCTCGAGCATTGGCGAATCATCCGGAAGTTGTGTTCGCGGACGAACCAACGGGCAATCTAGATACAAAGTCGCGCGGCGAAATTTTGCGATTCATGCGTTTGGCCGTAGATGAATTCGACCAAACAATCGTGATGGTCACACACGATCCCGTCGCCGCGGCCGTTGCCGATCGGGTCGTGTTCGTCAGCGACGGTCGTATCATCGATGAAGAACTCGCACCGACTGCCGAAAATCTTTCGAGCCGTATGACCCGCATCGAAGGCTAGGGATTCGCGGTGTTCAAGCTGTTAATCCGCGGCATTCGCGCGCACATCGTGCGGTTCTTGCTCACGGGTCTCGCGATTATTTTGGGCATCACGTTTTTGGTTGGATCGTTCGTGATTACCGACACCATCCGCGTGTCGTTCGATGATCTCTTCACGCAGCTCACCAAAGGCACCGACGCAGTCGTTCAAGGCCCACTCACCGCGGGGAGTGTGAGCAACCCCGACGAACAAGAAAAACGCGATCCGATTCCGGCGTCAATTCTGGCGGTTGTGCGACAACTTCCTGGAGTCGCGGACGCTGAAGGCAACATCCAAACCAATTCCGAACAACCAATCGCGCTCATCAGCGCGGATGGCAAACCCATCGGCGGCAAAACCGCACCGCAGTTCGGATACGGATGGCTCCGCAATCCCGATTTCAGCCCATGGAGAATCGCAATTGGGCGAGCACCAACGGCCGACAATGAAATCGTTATCGACGCGCAGTCGGCGCGTGACGGAAAACTCAACTTGGGAGCACAGGTTCTGGTCAACGCGCCACCCGACAACGCTCGCAGATACAACCTCGTCGGTATCGCACGATTCGGTCGGGTCGATCGCCCCATTGGCGCAACCGGCGCACTGTTCACGATGTCAGAGATTCAACGCATCACCCGGCTCCCGGCACAGTTCCGCGAGATATACGTCCACGCGAAATCTGGCGTTTCCTCGAACGCGATCCGCGCTCAAATCGCCGGCGCGTTGCGGGTATCGAACGCGAACGTACTGACTGGCAATCAGTACCGCCAGCAACAACAGAATCAAATTCGCAAAGTGTTGAAGTTCGTCTACATCGGGCTCTTCGTGTTTGGGGGCATTGGGCTGCTTGTCGGCGGCTTCATCATCTTCAATACCTTTACGGTGATCCTTGCCCAGCGCACCCGCGAGCTCGCGCTGCTGCGAGCAATCGGTGCCGCGCCCGTCCAAGTCGTGCTTTCGGTGCTTGGCGAAGCCGTTGTGGTTGGCCTCTTGGCGTCCGCGCTCGGAGTCTTAGGCGGTATTGGGCTCGCGATCTCGTTGCGTGCGGTGCTCGACGCGCTCGATCTCGCGTTGCCCGCGGGGGATCTTGTCGTGCAGCTCCGCACCGTCGGCTTCGGGATGGCGGTGGGCACCATCGTAACGATGATTGCTGCACTGGTTCCGGCGTTACGTACCGCTCGTATTCGACCGATAGCCGCGTTGCGCGAATCGGCAGTCGAGCAGCCGCTGCCTCGTCGGTCGCGCGGCCTGATCGGTGGTTTCGTGATGAGCGCAGGAATCGCTGCAGTCTTTGTTGGTCTTTTTACCAAGGTCGATAACAGCGTCTTGCTCGCCGCCGCGGGCGCCGTGGTGGCGTTTACTGGCGTGTTCATCATCAGCCCCTTGCTGGTGCCACCCGCAGCACGAATACTCGGTTTCGTTCCCAGCCGCACGCGCGGGATGGCGGGGCGGCTCGCTCGCGACAATGCGTATCGCAATCCGCGTCGCAGCGCCTGGACCGCGATTGCGCTCACACTCGGGGTTGCCATCGTAGGGTTGGTCACGATCGTGACCGCATCGTTCAAACAAACGATCGCAGCCGCGCTCGACAACCAGCTCGGCACCACCGACTACTTCATCGCCGGCACGTTGAGCCCCGATATCACGGCGCGCGTGTCACACGTTCCTGGAGTGAAGGCCGCGATGGGCATCAGTTTCGTGGAACCCACAATTCAGCTCGCAGATAACACCCGCCCCAACGATGCGCGCCTCGTGTTAGCGATCGATCCGAAACAATTGCAAACCTTCGTAAATCTGGGCGCGATCGATGGTGATCTCGCGAACCTCGCGAACAACGGAATCGCAGTCCCGCGTTCGTTCGCCAATCGTCACCATGTACACGTTGGTTCACAGCTCTACGCGCGTTTCCCGAAAGCGCAACTGCAACTCACGATCGCGGTCATTTTCGAAAAGCGGGTCTTTGATCGACCGGCGTTGTTGATCGATCATGCGCTCTACAACCGCGTAGCCGCACTTCCGTTCGACATTTTTTCGGTTGCGATCGCAGAGCCTGGCGTTGATACGGCCAAAGGCACCGAAGCGATCAAAAAGGAACTCCACGACTACCCAACCGCGGTCGTCAAAGATTTCGCGCAATTCAAGGCTGACCAAGAAAAGCAAATCGATCAAGCGTTGTTCTTGTTCTACGGCTTGCTATTGCTCGCGATCGTGATCGCGTTGATCGGGATCGTAAACACGCTCGCATTGTCGGTGCATGAACGGACCCATGAGATCGGCCTGTTGCGCGCAGTGGGCACCTCGCGAAAACAGATACGCACGACGATCCGTTGGGAATCAGTAATCATTTCGGTCTTCGGAACCTTGCTCGGCCTCGCGATCGGCATCGTGTTTGGCGCCATCTTCGTGATGTCGTTACGGACTCAAAATCTTGTGACCAAACTTGATTTCGCCTTACCGCGTCTCGCGGTCATCGCGGTAATCGCGGGGCTCGCAGGCGTTATTGCCGCGGTGCTACCCGCACGTCGCGCCGCGAATCTCAATGTCCTGGACGCCATCCGTACCGAATAGCCGGCCCGGGGGTTCTACGCGTTACGCGCCGAACTGTGTCGCAACCCGCTGATCCTTTTCGGTAACCATCGCAGCCAACTCACTTTGATATCGCTGCATCGCGGCCCGAAGCACCGCGTCGCTCACAGCCAAGATCCGCACGGCCAAGAGACCCGCGTTGCGCGCATTATTAATCGCCACCGTCGCGACCGGAATTCCGGCGGGCATCTGCACAATGGAGAGCAATGAATCCATGCCGTCCAGCGTCTTCAGCGCAACGGGTACGCCGATCACCGGCAACGGCGTGAGCGACGCAGTCATGCCAGGCAAGTGGGCCGCCCCACCAGCGCCCGCGATGATGACCTGGAGTCCACGATCGGCGGCCGTCTTGGCGTACTCGACCATCACCTCGGGAGTGCGATGCGCGCTCACAACCCGCACCTCACGAGCAACGCCGAATTCGTCGAGAACGTCGACCGCGCCTTGCATGACGCTGAGATCACTGTCGCTGCCCATGATCACGCCAACTCTGGAGGTCTGCATAGATCCGCGACGTTAGTGGTCCCACCCGCCTGCGACGTCTAACGTTTGACGCCATGCAGACCCGCCTCACTGAACTCCTCCAGATCGAACACCCCGTCATGCTCGCGGGCATGGGTGGCGTCGCCTATCACGAGCTCGTGGCGGCCGTATCGAATGCGGGTGGTATCGGTACGATCGGCGCCGCGCCGCTCAGCGTCGAGGAAATGGAATACGAAATCGCGGAGACGGCCAAAGCTACGACGAAGCCGTTCGGTGTCGATCTGTTGGCGGCGCTCCCCGACAGCCTCACTCGCGGAGTCGATCTCATTATCTCCGGAGGTGCTTCACTCTTTGTTGCAGGATTGGGCGTACCGCGCGACATCATTGGCCAGCTCCACGAAAGTGGTGTGCTGGTCGCCAGCATGTGCGGCAAAGTCCGCCACGCTGTGAGCGCCGTAGAAAGCGGCGTCGATTTCGTGATTTGTCAGGGCACTGAAGCGGGTGGCCACACCGGACTCATCGCGACGATGCCCTTGATTCCACAGATAGTGGACGCGGTAGGTGACCGAGTACCGGTGGTCGCGGCAGGCGGAATTTTCGACGGTCGCGGCCTCGCAGCATCCCTCGCGCTTGGCGCCGACGGCGTGTGGATGGGAACGAGATTCATCGCCACTCCAGAAGCGCGAACGGTTCGCGGCTACAAAGACGCGTTGATCCGCAGCCGTGAAGACGACACCGTGATCAGCAAGGGATACTCGGGCAAACCAATGCGGGTCGTGCGCAATGAGTGGACCCAACACGTCGAGAACACTCCGTCGTTGCTCAAGCCGTTTCCGGAAATGATGCTGCATTCGTTGGAACACGGAGTGTTGCACCTCGGCGGCGACGAAAACACCGAGGTCGACGTGAACCAAGAGTGTTACCCCGCGGGCCAACTCGTCGGCGCCGTCGACGGGCTGATCCCAGCCGGAGACCTCGTCCGCCAAGTCGTCGCCGAAGCCGAACGAACCCTCGCCCGCCTCACCACGTAGGCCCGCACGAAAGCAGCATCTTTTTTTGCGCCAGCTAAGGCCCGGTGAAGTAGCGCCGGAAGTTGTGCGCATCGATCTCGCGGTTCGTCAGTAACCCTGCGGCTTCGAAACTCTGGCGCCCGAGTGCGAACAACAACAGCGACTCTGAAGCACCTTCGATGCGGCAGGGATTGCGAGCAGCTTCGATTCGCCACCCACCTTTGCGCCACGCAAGCGGCAGCTCAAACAACTCAGATTTCAGTACGTACGCGATCGGTTTCGGCGGATCGATGCCGGTGTCCAAGAGATCAAACAACACGGCGGCGATGGCCTGTACCGCGTCCGGGGCGAAGCGCCGAGCACCGCCCAAGGCCGAGGCGAGATCACTCGCGTGAACTGCAAGATCCGCCGCAAGCACTTGGAGTAACTCATGCACCGTCAGTGGCGCGCCCGCAACAATTCCATCTTTGGTGAGCTCATCGTGGGTGACACGACCTAATTGCGAAACCAATGCTTCCGTTGCCTGCGTGAACGCTTCGGTGGTTTCGTTTTGGGTTCCGGTGAAATCGCTTTGCTGAACGGCGCTGGATTGATCGCGCGCGCTCGTCAGTACTTGGTTGGTAAAAAGCTGCCCGGATGTGAGGTGCTCGGCGAGCGCACCAACATCCCAATCGGTGCAACGGGTCGGTCGCGACCAATCAGCTTCGGTGCACGCTGCGAGCGTGGCCGTAAGCCAACGGCTCTCTCGGCCAATCAAGGCGCGAGCAGCTTCGGTTGAAAGCGGTTCCAACTGTAAGGCCGCGCCCTGCGGCGCCGACGCGACCTCGCCCACTGCGAAGCTAGGGAAGTGCTGCGCGAACAAAGCCGCTTCGGCTTTGGGATCAGCCTCAACGTCCTCAGATGGTGCCGGGACGGGATCAAGACCAGCTTCCTGGCGCAATGTCAAACACGCTGGCGAACCAAGTTCGAATGTCCGACAGCAGGTTGGCCGCGTTTTATAGATCGTGCAGGTGTTGTCCTGCGCAAGGTTGGCACAGCCGCTTTGCAGCTGGTAAACCCCGAAGCCCTTCGGCACGTTCAAGCGCTTGGAGCCATTGGTTTTCGGGCCCCAAATCGGCATCTTGACCGCGACTTCTCGAGGATAATCCTTAGCTTTCACCACCAAGGCCAGATCCATCGTGTGGCGATGCATGTTGTATTCGTCGGGTGTCATCGTCATACCGACGGGCGCGCGACAACACAGGGCAGTGCAGGTATCGCAGGAGACATCGTCGGAGGGTTCAGACATTGTGGGGCATCGTCCTTTGCGAGATGCGCGAAACGATTGAACCTTTAGCGCATGCCGCGGGCGGCTTTGTCTTCTTCGATGAGGTCGAACTCGTACATGCGGCGAACGAGTTCTTCAAAGGTGATCTTCGGTTCCCAGCCCAGTTTTTCTTTGGCTTTACCGGGATCGCCGATGAGAAGATCGACTTCGGCGGGACGATCGAAGCGTTCGTCATGTTTCACAAACGGTTCCCAGGAGTCGTAGCCCGCACAACGAAACGCGACGTCGAGGAATTCACGAATTGAATGCGTTTCGCCAGTGGCGACGACATAATCATCGGGCACATCTTGCTGAAGCATCAAATGCATCGCCTCGACGTAGTCGGCGGCATGACCCCAATCGCGACGGGCCTCAAGGTTGCCTAACGAGATGGTGTCTTGCAGGCCGAGCTTGATTCGCGCCAGCGATGAGGTGATTTTGCGACTGACGAATTCGTGGCCCCGCCGTTCGCTTTCATGGTTGAACAAAATGCCGCTGCTCGCATGGATCGCGTAGGCCTCGCGGTAGTTCACGGTGATGTTGTGGCCAAACATCTTCGCGACGCCGTAGGGCGACCGCGGATGAAACGGCGTGGTTTCGCTCTGCGGAACTTCGCGGACCTTGCCAAACATCTCTGATGAACTCGCTTGATAGAAGCGGATCGGATTGTTTTGCATGCCGCCAACGATGCGGACCGCGTCGAGCATGCGAAGCACACCAAGGCCCGTGATCTCCGCGGTGAGTTCTGGCTGGCGAAACGACAGCGGCACGAAGCTGATCGCGCCCAGGTTGTAGACCTCATCCGGTTGTACTTGCTCCAACACCGCAATGAGTGAAGCCATATCGCGCAAATCGCCGTCGACGAGTTCAATCCGCGGATTTTCCTCGGTAACAATCCGGGCCTTGGGGTTGGCTTGGCCCCGGATCATCCCAAAGACTTGGTAACCCTTGGCCGCCAGCGCCTCCGCAAGATAACGGCCGTCTTGCCCAGTGATACCAGTGATCAACGCACGCTTCATGGGGCCAGTCTAGGAAACGGCCCACCGAACTTTGTGACCAAAGCCCCAGAACATCTCAGGCGCTCCAATCACGGCGTTCGTGGAACTTCAGTGACTGCGGCGGGCGAAATCAGGATCGAGTTGATAGAGAAACTCGGCGCAGCGCGCTTCTTCTTCGGCCTCTCCGATGTTGCCCGCGGCGCTGCGAAGGCCATCGAGGGCCCGCAAAAAGCCGCGGTTCGTTTCGTGCGTCCAGCGCACGTAGCCGCTACCACGCCAACCCGATTGACGAAGTTTGTCGAGGCCACGGTGATATCCGACTCGGAAATACGCGTACGCCTCAGTGTCGTCTCGCGCCATTTCACCCAACTGCGCCCAGGCATCTAGAAATTTGGGCCAGTGCGCACACACTTCCGCAACCGCGTCGCGTCGGCGTTCCACCGGAGCAGCCAACGCCTCGGCCAGCGCGGCAAGCGCGTTGGCTGGTTCGGGAGGAAGCACGGTTTCGGGCGGGCCGGTTGGGGTGAAATGCACGCTGGTCATCGACTTCAACGCTAGCGGCACCATCGCGGTGTGGTTCCATATTCAGCTATGAGTGATGACACGCCCAAACCACCGACCCGCCTTGTGCTCGTGCGTCACGCGGTCACCCATCACACCGGCGGCAAGCTTTCGGGTCGGATGCCGGGAATCGACCTCACCGAAACTGGGCGAGATCAAGCGCGCGCCACAGCGGAACGACTCGCCGAAGTCGACATCGCGACGATTTACGCGAGCCCGATCGAACGCACCATGCAGACCGCGGCAGCCATCGCAACGCATCACAATCTCGCCGTCATCGAACACGACGGAGTGATCGAAGCCGAGTACGGCGATTGGACTGATTGCGAACTCAAGGACCTCGCCAAAACCGAAGAATGGAAAGTCGTGCAGGCCGCACCATCACGCGCACGCTTTCCTGGCGGCGAATCGATCACTGAAATGCAAGCTCGGATGGTCGCCGCGCTCAACGACATCGTCGCCGCGCACCCCCACCAAACGACCGTCGTCGTGAGTCACGCGGATCCAATCAAGTCTGCGATCGCACACTTCACCGGAGTTCATTTGGATCTATTCCAACGCATTCACGTGTCACCCGCATCGGTGACTGCATTTGAATTTCACTCCTACGGCGTGATGATGTTGAAATGCAACGACACCGGTTCGCTCGACGAACTGCTGCGCAAACCAGAACCGAAGACCGCGGACCCCAACCATGCCTGATCCCATCGAATTCAATCCCGTTGATTCCATCAGCGCCGGCGCGCTCGGAATCCCAGGGCAACGCCGATTCATGATCCAGGCTCGCAGCAACGGCGCGCTCCTCAGTGTGTTGCTCGAAAAACAACAAGTCGCGCTGCTTGCCGCCGAAGCCAACGAATTCCTCGATCGCATCGATGCTGAAGCCGAAGCGAAAACCGAACCTCGCCTTGATCCAGTCAACGACGCCTTATGCGGCCAAGTGGTTGAAAGCGAACCACTGTTTCGCGCCAGCCTGATCGGTATTGGCTACGACCCACAACGCCACTTGGTGTTGCTCGAATTACGCGAGCACGCCGAGGCCGACGACGATGGCCAACCGATCATCGATCCGGATTTGGAAGGGTTCGTTGCCCGCCTCTACGCATCGCGCGCACAGGTACGGGCGATGCTGCGTCACGGTGCGGCGAGTGTGGAACAGGGTCGGCCGCCGTGCCCGCTCTGCACTTTCCCAATGGATCCCCACGGGCACGCCTGCCCGCGCTGGAATTGACCCTGCTCTCCGAACAAGCAGGGCTCGATGTACCTGCGGGCGTCAGCGAAGCGCGTGCTGGCGAACTTTTGCGCGACGGAAACGTTGAAATCATTGGCCGAATGCCATGGTCATCGAACGCAACGTTCCTCGTCCGGATCAGCGATGCTCTGAACCAAGACGCAGTTCTTTCGATCTACAAGCCACGCGATGGCGAACGGCCCCTTTGGGATTTCCACGAAGGCACGCTGTGTCAACGCGAAGTCGCGGCCTACGTCCTTGCGGACCTGCTCGGCTGGTCGCTGATCCCCCAAACCGTCCTGCGCGATGGCCCCGCCGGCATTGGCTCCTTCGCGCGTTTCTACGATCACGATCCCGAACAGCACTACTTCGAAATTTTTCACGGACGCGAATCCACATTTCGACAATTCGCGGCCTTCGACGCGATAGCGAACAACACTGATCGCAAAGGTGGCCACGTATTGCTAGGGCTCGACGATCACGTCTGGGGCATCGACCATGGTGTCTGCTTTCACGAAGATCCAAAACTCCGCACAGTCATTTGGGAATTCGCGGGCGAACCCATCCCCAATGAACTGCGAGACGCAATCGATGACGCATCACGCAACATCGATACCAGCGAACTCGTCGAACTCCTCACGCCAAATGAAATCAACGCAATGCACGCCCGTATGGCGCGCCTCCTCAAAACGAACCGCTACCCCATGACCACCGGCGACTACCGCGACCATCCATGGCCGCTCGTCTAAGCTAAGCGAGGGAGAGGAGTTCTTCTAGGTAGCGGGATTTGCACAGCGAACGTTGGAGTTTTCCGCTGCTCGTCTTGGGCAGCGTTCCTGGGGTCACCAGCACGACAGCTTCCGGCGGCAAGCCCACCGCGCCGTAGACCGCGCTCTTGATCGCGTCGCGAAC
The DNA here is from genome assembly GCA_025360585.1 of Actinomycetes bacterium. GTDB lineage: Bacteria > Actinomycetota > Acidimicrobiia > IMCC26256 > PALSA-610 > F1-120-MAGs023. Next base: position 26,770 of record JANYBW010000002.1, read on the forward strand.
CGCTTCGAGCTCGAGCTCCTTGGTTTCGGCAACTACTACGAGGGATTCTTTGCCGCGATTTCCCTGGGTTCCAAACGCGATCACATTGCCCGGGCGCACACCATCAACATCATTCACTGCGCGTTCCACATCTTGTGGATACACATTGCGCCCGCCCAAAATAATTACGTCTTTAATACGCCCGCAGATCACCAGCTCGCCATCAACGAGGTAGCCAAGGTCACCCGTTCGTAACCAGCCGTCATGAAATACCGCGGCCGTTGCATCGGGGCGTTTGTAATAGCCCGTCGTCACCGAATCACCACGTACTTCGAGTTCGCCAACTTCGCGATCAGCCATCACCGTGCCACTCGCACGATCCACGATGCGAATCTCAAGGTTGAACATCGCCCGGCCCAACTTGGCGAGTTCACGACCATCCGCGTGCTCCACAGTTACCGGTGCCGCATAATGATCGGTTTCGAGGACGCGTCGGTCCACGCGATCCACATTCAGTCCGGCACCCACCCGTGGAAAGGTCACACCGAGCGTGGCTTCGGCCATGCCGAACGCGGGAAAGACTGCACCCGGATTGAGCCCGTGGCGCGCACCAGCTTCGATGAACAAACGCATGGTGGCAGGGTCCACGGGTTCCGCGCCGTTGAGCGCGACCCGCCAGCTAGAAAGATCAAGGTTTTCGAGACGTTTCAACGACCGAGCGGCAAGCGCGTAGGAGAAGTTGGGGCCTGCCGTGATCGTGCCACCGAACTGAGACATCCACTCCATCCACTTGCTTGGCCCGGCCAAAAAATCTTGGGGCGCCGACAACACGAGATCCACGCCGGTGCACATCGGCATTGCTAACAATCCAATGAGGCCCATATCGTGGTATAGCGGCAGCCACGACACCGTTACGTCGTCGCCCGCGTGAATCTCACCACCGTGCACAATCGCGTCGATGTTTGCCGCAACACAACGGTGCGGCAGCATCACCCCCTTAGGGTCACTCGTCGAACCGCTCGTGTATTGCAAAATTGCAAGCGCTTCGGGGTCATCGTCGGGGCGGTTGTAATGCACCGCGGAAAGCGACTCGGCTGCGTTGGCAAGTTGTTGCAGACGCAATACCGGCGGATCTCCGGGCTCTTCGTCCAAAAAGTCGGCGAGTTGATCGTCGATCAACAACAGGACTGCGTCGCTGGCATGGATCCGAACGCGCGTCGCGTTCACGAACTCATCAATCGATGCCAACCGCATCGGGAGCGGCAACATGACTGCGGCCGCGCCACACAACCACGTCGCTTGAATCGCGGTCACGAGCTGGCGGGTGGTTGGCCCAAGAACTGCAACATGGGCTCCGGCGTAGACGCCGCGCGTCTGCATCACTGCCGCCATCGCCTGCGCGTCGCTATGGAGTTCCTTCCACAACACTGAATCCACGTCGCGACCTTGCGCGGCGGACCCAACGAAGGTGATGGACGCGTCTCCCGAAGCGGCAGCTTCGATGCGCGCAATCAAGCTCGACGAAGAATTCGTGGGAGACACCGATGAGGTTGCTGCAAGGTTGGTCACGTCCGCTCAGACCTCACAAACAACAATGAGTTACATCAATGTTGTTTACTACTCAGGAGTAACCAATCGCAGCGCGAACATCGTGAAAGAATCGGCTCCTCGGCAACGCAACATCGACGCCGGTCTGGTCGGCCGCGCTCGCGATCTCATCAACGTGGGGTGCAAAACCCACGATGCGCGCATCCGGAACCGTTGCCCGAATTTCCAGAACCTTCGCCGCATGACGCGCCAAATCCACCACAACCACAACGCTGGTCGCCCTGACATCTGCTGCCGACACCGACAATGCCGCGACACCGCGTACAAACTGGGTTTCAGGAATCGCCGCGCTCATTCGGCTGCGATCCATCAGGTCATCGACGAACGCGACGACTCGGATATTCGAACTCAAGCAGATACTTCAGGTTTTGGTTTGGGCGTTGGCAAGAGTCTCGGTGCTTCGATCGCGAACTCGGGCCACCGTTTGCGCGACTTCTGCGAGAGTTTGTGCATCAACGCAATTGCACCGGGGTCATCGTCGCCCGGGCGCAGTTCTACCCATCCGTCTTTGTGCATCCGCTCCAACAATTCGCGTCCGGTCTCGGTGCGCACGATCGTGAGCGTCCAATCGTTGAACGCACCAATTCCACCGGTGGAAATATCCGCGTGTTCCGCTGCGAAATCGGGGCACATCTTGCAGCCTTCACGCGTCCAGGCGTGGCATTCCTTCAACGGGATTTCGTGATAGTCGCCGTTGTTCATCCAGATCTGGAAGACGCCTTTGATGTTCATCTTGCGCATGTCTTGTTTCTTCAAGCCGTACTTGGCTTCGAAGAGTTCTTCGAAAATCGCATCGTCAAAGGTCTTCGAACATAGCAAGCCAATGTTCAGCGAAATGCGGCGGGCAACCTTGCCGGCTTTGCGCTGTTTCATCACAGGCGGCGAGGACGACTGGCAGCTCATGCCTACAAGCGCGATGCGTTCTTCGTCTTTTTCGAGATCCATGTACGCCATCGTGTTGGCGCTGTAGGTGTAACGCGAACCCGCAGAGGCAATGACGTCTTCGCGGGTACGCGCTATTCCGGGGATTGCTTTCCACGTGGAGCCGTCGCCTTCGAGATAGCTCACGAGGGCAGCGTCGATGAGGTCGTGTTCGAGCGCGTAGACCAACATTGCGGAAACTAAGCCGCCGTCTTGGCCAACTTCGTGCAGGATCGGATCCGCGGCGCGCGCCAACACGATGTCTTTGTAGATGCCTGATGCTTCTTCGTTCGTGCGTTGGCGCCCAAACATGAACTCGTCGATTTCGGGTTCCCACATCCGAAATCGTGGGCAAGCGCGCGTGCAGGTGGTACAGGCTTTGTCGCCGTGGCTGCAATCGCCGGCGCCGAGGTAGTCCTCTTCAAGTTGTAATGGCTTATAGACACCGTCTTTATCGTTATAACCCAACACGTCGTGGGGGCACACAACAACGCAGCCAGCACATCCGGTGCAGAGGCCGGTCGTGACGACTTCGTCGTAGAGGTGCTTCCACGAGGCAGTCCAGCGCTCTTTTTTCGGGGCTTCGGCTTCAGTAGCAGTCATGAACCGAAACTACCGCCTGATCCAAATCACGAGCCAATGCCCGCGGCGCTGGCGAACGCGGCGAGCTCCCGCGCGACGTTGGGGCCCATCGGTGCGTAGAGAATCTCGGTAATGCCCGCCGCTTCGGCCGCCTCGATGCGCGCTTTGACCTTGGAGCGATCGCCTGTCCAGGTGAACGCCGTCAGTAAGTCGCCGTCGAGCAGCGATCGATCACGTTCGCTGACCTCAACGAGATGGCCTTCGTGCGTCGCCAAGTGACGGATCGCTTCGGGCACTTTCTCCAGTTCTGCGCGCCACTCGGAACCGCCCGGCAGGCCCTCGACGCCCTGTGGATCACCTTCGTAGATCCCGTGAAACACAACGGTGAGCCCGGGGCCGCCCGCGGCCAATGCTCGTTCGGAACTCGGCGATTCACCGTCATCAAGCACGGTGCCCATGGCTAGCGCTGCACACCAATCGAATTCGGGTTGCCCTCCGCCGATCGTCATGACGCCAGCGGCCTTCAGCTCCCGGGCTACCGCGAACCCTTTGGGGCCGTTCGCCGCAAGCACGATCGGAACATCGATCGGGCGCGCAGCGCCGAACCCGCTGGGCTGCAGCATCTGCACCATCGCTCCATCCACTTCGACTGCATCGCCACGCAGCAGCCCTTGCAGCTGTTCTATGTGGCGCTGGACGTATTTCCAAGTGAGTGGCTTTTGTCCCATCGCCATCCGGCCCGTAAAGCCAGTACCAATAGCGACCACGGTTCGGCCCGGCGCCATTTCGGCCAGGGTCGCAATCGCCGCCGCGGTCGTGAGTGGATGCCGCAAGTTGGGAACCAACACGGCCGGTCCAAGACCAATACGGTTGGTGCGTTGCGCCGCGAGACACAAGCTCACCCAAACGTCGTGATACAGCGCGGGAGAGTCGTACATCCAAGCGCGCTCGTAGCCGAGCGACTCCGCGACCACGACGTGTTCGACGGTTTCAAGTCCGGGAGGAAACGCACACGAAATCTGCATCGCGCGACGGTAGCGCGCTCAGCCGATTTCGAAGCCGGCTTCGTCGATCGCGTCGCGGATTTCGGCGTCGCTTCCGCCCACTACTGCGACGGTCTTAGCGTCGAGGTCGACGGCGACCGAGCTGACGCCGACAACGTTGCCGACTTCGGTTTCAATCGCGGATTTGCAGTGGCCGCAGGTCATGCCGGGCACTGAGTAGGTGATGGTCAATGGTGCTCCTTCGGTTTTCATAGACAGCTTCACTAGGCGCGCAACAGCCGTTCGACGGCTTGGACGGCTTCTGAGATCTTCGATTCGCCATCCGCGTGATCCGCCGCAGCTGCTTGCATCACGCAGTGCCGTAGATGTTCATCGAGGAGCCCCAGCCCAACGCCTTGTAGCGCCTTACTCACTGACGCGATTTGGGTGAGGATGTCGACGCAGTAGGTGTCTTCGTCGATCATGCGTTGTACGCCGCGCACTTGACCCTCGATCTTAGCCAGCCGCTTGCGGTAGTCGTCTTTGTGCATCGAATAGCCGCGCACACTGTGCTCCTTGCCGCGAACCGAACGGGATGTCGGTTGCAGCATATAGGATGGGGGGGTATAGTACAAGACATGGCGAGCCTGGTCGACGAACGCGTGGAAATCCCGATCACGGGAATGACGTGCGCCTCGTGTGCCGCGCGGATCGAACGTGGCCTCGGAAAGCTCGACGGGGTAACCACCGCAACGGTCAACTACGCCACCGAACGAGCCACGGTCAGCTTCAATCCGGCGGCCACAACCACGGCTGCGTTTCGCGCCAAAATTGAGGCACTCGGTTACGCCGTCGCCGAGGCCGTCGACGACGCGAACACCGATAATCGTCTGAGAAATTCGGTCATCATCGCGGCCGCGTTCACCGCACCGCTGTTGGCAATCTCGATGATCACCGCGTGGCAGTTTCGCAATTGGGAATGGGTCGCGTTCGTGCTGAGCACGCCCGTGATCGCCTACTGCGGTTGGCCGTTTCATCGCTCAGCGTTCATGAATGCTCGCCACGGCGCGGCGACGATGGACACCCTCGTCTCGATCGGTTCGGGTGCCGCGTACATTTGGTCGGTTGTTGCGGTCACTGCGCTCGGTGCAACTCGTCACTCGGCGCATGCCGGCATGGCGATGAACAGCAACGCACCCCATGTCTATTTCGAAACTGGTGCGGTCATCGTCACGCTCATCCTGTTGGGCCGTTACTTCGAACATCGCTCGCGACGCCGAGCGGGCGACGCGCTCCGAGGGTTACTCGCGCTCGGCGCGAAAACTGCGCGCCTCGAAACCGGCGAAGAAATTCCTATCGGCAGCCTTGAGGTTGGCGATCGTTTCATCGTCCGGCCCGGCGAACAAATCGCCACCGACGGCATCGTCCGCACGGGCGCGACGGCCATCGATATTGCGATGTTGACGGGTGAACCCGTTCCCGTTGAAATCGGCATCGGTGACGCGGTCTTCGGTGCCACGATCAACCAAACCGGCAGCATCGTGGTGGAAGCAACCAGTGTCGGCGAAGAAACCGCACTCGCGAAAATCGCGAAGCTGGTCGAGACGGCGCAGGGATCCAAAGCCCAGGTCCAACGCTTGGCGGATCAGATCGCCAGTATCTTTGTACCCATCGTCATGCTGATCGCGCTCGGAACCTTGGGAACGCGTTTGCTGCTCGGAAACCCTGCAAATACTGCGTTTACCGCTGCGGTCGCAGTACTGATCATCGCCTGCCCGTGTGCGTTGGGCCTCGCAACCCCAACCGCGTTGATGGTGGGGACAGGGCGCGGTGCACAACTCGGAATTGTCATCAAAGGCGGCGAGGTGCTTGAAGCTACGCGCCGAATCGACACGGTGATCCTGGACAAAACCGGAACCATTACGCATGGCGCGATGCGGGTGGTGAGTGAGCCCGCGGTCTGCAATTTTGGCAGCGCCGAAGCGATGCGGCTTGCGGCCTCCGCGGAGTACGCATCAGAACATCCAATCGCCCGCGCGATTGTCGACGCGGCGAACCGACACGGGTTGGTACTCGCCACCCCCACAAGCTTCAACGCCGAAGTCGGCTTCGGAGTGCGCGCGATTGTGGACGGAACCGAAGTAAACGTTGGGCGCGCATCAATGTTCGATGCGATACCTCCGGCGCTGATCGCGATTGCAGAATCAGCGATGCAGCACGGCCAAACCCCTGTGTACTTCGGGGTGCTCGAGGGCGGGCAATGCTTTGCGGCCGCCGTATTCATCGTCGCCGACACGATCCGGCCTCAGGCGCGGGCCGGAGTTGCCGCGTTGCGCAATCTTGGAATCGAGATTGTGATGGTGACCGGCGACAACTCCGCGGCGGCGCGATCCGTTGCCGACGAAGTCGGTATCGATCAGGTCATCGCCGATGCCTTGCCGGCAACCAAACTCGACGCGGTGCGAGCGCTACAAGCCGACGGCAAACGCGTCGCGGTGGTCGGCGACGGTATCAACGATGCCCCAGCATTAGCAGCGGCCGATCTTGGGATCGCGATGGGTTCCGGAACTGATATCGCAATCGAAGCCGGCGATCTCACCCTCGTCGCGGGAGATCTGCGCTCGGCCGCGGATGCCATTTCACTCGCGCGCCAGACGCTGCGTACCATCAAAGGCAACTTGTTCTGGGCGTTTGCGTACAACGTCGCCGCGATTCCGCTGGCCGCACTCGGGTTGCTCAATCCAATGATTGCCGCGGGGACTATGGCCGGGTCATCGATCTTTGTGGTGAGCAATTCGTTGCGACTGCGACGATTCCAAGGCATTCGTCACCAAGCGGCATAACGCCCGTTGATTACTTGGCGAGCAGCACTAACATCGCCCGCCCATGGCGCATATCCCGCAACTACTTAGCCGCGGCCTCAGCTGCTCGTTCGAGTTCGGGCCGCCCCGCGATGAAAAAGGCGAAGCCACACTCGCACGCACGATCGAGGAGCTTCGCAAACGCGACCCAACGTACGTATCGGTTACCTACGGCGCGGGTGGCTCGACCCGTGACCGCACGCACGACCTCGTCGTTGAAATCAACAACGAGATGGGGCTCACCGCGATGGCCCACCTTACCTGTGCCGCGCACACCCAAGCCGATCTCGAAGCCCTCATCGTTCGGTATCGCAACGCCGGCATCGAAAACATTCTTGCGCTCGGCGGCGACGCGCCCGTTGGCTACGACGGCCCCGCAGGTGAGTTGCAGTATTCGAGTGAGCTCGTCGCACTGATTCGCGGCTTGGGTGATTTCAGCGTCGGCGTAGCCGCGCACCCCGAGCCCCACCCCCGTTCCATCAGCCTCGCCGCGGATCGGGATCACACTGCAGAAAAACTTGCTTCAGCAGACTTTGCGATCACTCAGTTCTTTTTTGAAGCCCGCCACTACTTCGACCTTGTCGACGCACTCGCGCAACGCGGCGTGACCAAGCCCGTCATTGCCGGCATCATGCCGGCCACGAGCATTGCGGCGATCGCACGCATGGCCCAACTGCAGGGTTCCGAATTTCCGGAGTGGCTCGCGGCGAAGTTATACGCGGCCGAGGATCAAGGCCCCGCGGCGGTTCGCGCAGTCGGCGTTGAAGAAGCAACGAAGTTGTGCGAAGAATTGCGCGCCGAAAGCGTCCCCGGATTCCAATTTTTCACGCTCAATCTCGCCACCGCCACCAGGGAAATCTGCGACAACCTCGGAATATGAGTCGCGGCGATATCCACCACCAAGGTACGGGATCAACGCGCGGTAGAGCACGACCTCCCGCGAGGACTTATACGGCGGAAGGACTGGGATGTGAACCCAGGGTGACTTGCGCCACAATAGTTTTCGCGAGCCGGGCCGTGGGTTTGCTCAGTCCGACGTGATGTACATAAGTCCTGGTCAGAGGTCTCTCGTCTCTCGTCTCGCTCCAAATCAAACCTGACGATGATCGGATACGCCGCCCAATAAAGCGGTCGGGCTACACCGGCTGCGAAGTGAACGCAGCTCCCGCAAGCGCGCGGTCCAGGTAGGGCGCAGTTGGGTCAAGCATGCCTTCATCAAGAAGTTGTTGCGCACTCGCAACAAACGCGCCGTAGGCGATACGCGCAAGATTGTTGCCAACGGAGATTCGTCGCACTCCAACATTCGCAAGTTCTGCGACGGTTGGTCCACCAGGCAACAGCAACACATTCACTGGTACGGCCGTTTCATCCACAATGCGTTTGATGCTCGCGAGATCAATCAGTGCAGGTGCGTAGACGCAGTGCGCGCCGGCGTCGCGATACGCGCAGAGCCGCGCAATCGTGTCGTCGAGATCATCGACGCCGCGCAAGTGATTCTCCGCACGGGCGGTGAGCACCAGCCCAGCGCGGTTCGCGGCCTCCGCGGCTTCGGTAACGCGTGCAACGGCGAGCTCAATCGCGTCAAGCGTCTTGGCATCGCGGTTCCAGTCTTCGATGGAACATCCCGCGGCACCAGCTTCGCCAAGCATTGTTACGGTGGTAGCAACGCCGCCGTCTGCTTCCGGAAAACACTGCTCGGAATCGACGTTGATTGGCAGCTCAGTCGAGGCTGCAATCATTCGCACGTGATCAACGAGTTGGTCGCGCGAAATCGTGGAGTCCAGCTGTCCGATCGACGCTGCGAACCCTGCGCTGGTGGTTGCGAGCGCTTCGAAGCCGAGTCGGGCAAGAAGGCGAGCGGATCCGATGTCGTGCGGGTTGGGCATCACGAACGTGCCGCTTTCGTGAAGCTTTCGAAATCGCGATTGCTGTTGGGTTGAAGTCATCCGTGTGGTCTATCGGGTTGAACCCACCCCAGGCTGGCGCATTTCGGCCATCACGGCGCTCGACCGTCTTGGGTATCTCGGCAATCGCGGGATGGGCGCGTTGGAGTTCCATCCTGGGCGCGGGCCTCGAACGCGCTCATCGACCGCGATTGCACTATCAGAATTGGTCATCTCGGCACGGGGCGCGTTGGCGGGCAACTTCGCCGACGAAGCCGCGACAACCAATCCGATCGAACAGCTGATCGCCGTTGGCACTTCTGCCGGCGGCGCGCGTGCGAAGGCAGTCGTCTCCCTGAACCCGAAAACCGGCGAATTGCGGTCTGGTCAAGTTCCTGTCGAAGCCGGGTTTGAATCGTGGTTGCTGAAGCTCGACGGCGTTGGTGCAGACCACAACCTCGGAGGGTCGGGGCACTACGGCCGCATCGAGTACGCCTATTCGCAAATGGCCGCAGCGGCGGGTATTGAGACGACGGAGTGTCGCATCCTCGAAGAAGACGGTCGAGCGCACTTCATGACTCGGCGTTTCGATCGTGCCCCGGATGGTCGCAAGGTTCACCTCCAGTCGCTGTGCGCGCTTGCGCAGCTTGATTTCAAACAAATTGGTGTGCACGACTACTCGCAACTCTTTCTGCTCATCGACGAACTGCGGCCTGGAGCTGACGTTCGCGCGGAAGCGTTCCGGCGCATGGTGTTCAACGTGGCGTCGGCAAACTGCGACGATCATTCTAAAAACTTCTCATTTGTTCTGCCGCAGGATGGCGCGTGGCGAATGTCGCCGGCATACGACATCCGCATGCCTACTCCCCGTGTAGCGAATGGACGCACGAACATCTGATGGCTGTGGACGGCGAAGGAAGTCAACGACGACATCAAATTGTGGTCGGAACCGTTGCACTGATGGCCGGTCCGAGATCCGCGTGCGGGGAGGTAGTTGGCGATCGATTGGGTCAACGGATCAATGCTGCAAAGCGCGACACGGCCGGTTCCGCCGGGAGTGGCGGGCATGAGAAGAATGCGCTTGACGCATTTGTAGTCGAACGCATTACGAAAGTAGCCCTCGCCAGAGCCCTTGTCGTAGAGACGCGCTTCGGCCCAGGGCCGTTTGAAATCGTCCAGCGAGGCACGCAGAACTTGGCGGTTCATATCGCTGATCGATACAGCGAGTTCGTGTCCAAATGTGCTCTTGGCCGATGCGGTCATCCCGTCGACAGCGATCCGCAATCGTTCCGGACTGAGCTCGTCGATCATCGTGGCAACACTGGTGAGGAGCGCGCGTCGCTGAGCTGTTGGCGCGGGCGGCGGGAATGGTTGCCAAGTCTACTCCGAGGTCACCATGTGAGCGCGGCCTGGCTCTGAGCGATCACTCATCACACACACGGGGCCGTCGTCAACTGACCCTGGTTCGTGGTTCAGCTCGGTGGAGAGCACGATGTCCGTCCCTCTCCGCTCACGTCAGCAGTTCGTGGACACGGGATCGGTCAGATGAGGCGTAGGTCAAGCCGACATCTGAGCGCTCCGGCGATCGTGCGAAGATCGTCAGGGTCGCTCGTGAGGACGAGGTCACCGCGAGCAATGGCACCAACGACAACGGATGCGTCGATCGGATCATCTGATCCGGCCCGCGCGCAGGCGGCTCCAGACGCTCGCGCTCGAACGTCGGTGAGATCTTCGACGCGACAGCCTGTGAGGAGACGGGAGAGATTCACCTGCGGGCCGCCGCGCCATGCCTGCCCCAGCACTCCAGCGGGAACCGTCGGGCGGGCATTGCGTTCAAGTGCTCTTTTGTGGATCGCCCACAGCGCTCTGTCGCTGCGTTCTGCGGCGACAAGTGCACCGGCGTCGTAGGTCACGCCAGTCATCAGCTTGCGCGTCGTGTTCGACGCGCGTTCCCGAGAACCGTATCGAGGATACGGTCTGCGTCGTTGAGTTCGGCGGCAGTGAACGCACCGTTTTCCGCCTCCCAACCTCGAACCGCGGCGAGGCCGGCCTCCACTGCCAGCGCGTCGGCGGCCGCCTGGTTCAGCCAAGCAGACAGGCTCAGGCCTGCAGCCTCGGCGCTTGCCGCCGCGGCTGCCGCCACCCCTTCTTCGATCGCAACGGAAAGCTTCTTCACACTCATCGGAGATACAGTACTACCTGATTCCTACCCCGGCGCGAGCGCCAAAACGCGAGGGACGCACTCAGTCCGACATGATCGGCGAAGCGCTCCGAAAGTAGCTGCGCGCCAGTTGACTTGTCGGCATCGCGAGGTCAGAGCGCGCAGAGTTTGAACGCGAATCATCGCAGTCGCGATTTGGCGGAGAGCCTGCAGACGCTTTCAAACCCTCCACAAGAGTTTGCCCGGCTCGTTGGCATTCTTGCGCGTTGCGTCTAGTGAGGTCATTGTGGCGACTTGATCGGGCGAGGTGCTTCGAAGTTGCGGTTGTCGATCACAATGTCCGCTCGGTCGATCGGATCGCACTCAACGAGATAAATCCGCTCGGAGCCTTGGTAGCGGCCTCGGTGGAGTTCTTCAGCGGCTTCATTCGATCCTTCCATTGCGGTGTCGCGTCGAACACCTCTCTCGATCGACAACTCGGGGTCGACATCGATCCAGATCTTCAGATCCCAGAAGTCGTTGATTTCAGATCGAAATGCGAATACTCCGTCAACGATAAGCACCCCGTTGCTTTCAATATCGACAGTGGATTCAGAGTGATCAACTTGGGTCAAGGGATCAATGCTGCAGAGCGCAACATTCCCTGTTCCGCCAGCCGCAGCGGGAGCGAGCAATAGTTGTTCGATCCGCTCGTAGTCGAAGGCATTTCGAAAGTAACCCGCGCCCGAAAGCCGGTCGTAGCGATGTGCTTCGGACCAAGGGCGTTTGAAATCGTCGAGCGAGGCGCGCAGAACTTGGCGTTTCATCGCGCTGAGGCAGCACGCGACTTCGTGGCCAAAAGTGCTTTTTCCGGAGGCTGTCATGCCGTCGATCGCGACCAGTAATCGACCGGGACTGAGCTGGTCAATCAACGTTGCGACACTGGCGATGAGTTCGCGTCGTTGCGCTGACGGCGTCGGTGATGCGACCGGTTGCAAAGTCGACGCAGATGTCATAATTCCTGGACCATCGGGCTCGGGATGTGTCCTCATCGTGCAAGCATGGTGCGTCGAGGGTGGGGTTGGTGGTGCCTGCTTCCTAGCGGCGTATTTGGATGACGTGGGTGTCGATGCGGTCGGCGAGTGCTTGTTGGGTGAGGCCGGCGTATTTGCGTGCGTCGGTGAGTCTGTGTGCAAACATTCCGAAATCGCCACGAAGCCACTCGCGGCGCCCACCAACCCCGATGATCACCACAGCCACGCAACAGCACTGACGCACTCGCTGCGCTCGTTTGTCCTGCCGCCCCCTCCGCTTCGCTCCAGGGTTGCCCACAACAAACCGCGACCATTCCCCGGCGCACGGAACCCCGAACGCTGTAATCGCGTACGCGTGATTCGAGAAGTCGTCGAGCCCTTTTTCGCCAACCAGCGCGCTACCAGATTCGATTGACGCGGTCGAGTGTCGCGGCAGGCTTCTACACTGGCGGGTATGCCAGTGACGGTTGAACTTCCAGCAGATGTCCTCACCCGGCTGCGTGCAGAAGCAACGCGTCGTGGTGTGAGTATCGATGCGATCATCGCGGAACTCGTCGCGCAACTCCCACCCGAACAGCCTGTCGCTGCGAAACGAAGCCTTGCGTTCATCGCCGCCGGTTCTTCGAATGGCGGGATCACTCACCGCATCGATGAACTGCTCGCGGATGGGTTCGGGCGCGACTAACAGTGTTGATTGTTGACACGGGAGTCCTTGTCGCTGCCACTGATAGCAGCGACCGTCAACATCGAGTGTGTGTCGATCTCCTCGCCAACAGTGGCGGGCCATTGATCACTACCGCGCTGGTGATCGCTGAAGCTGCATATCTGATCGAACGCGAAATCGGGTCGACAGCTGAAGCGTTGCTCTACCAATCAATCATCGACCAGTCGTTACACATCGAAGACCTCACGATCAACGACTGGCAACGAATCCGGGCCCTTGTCGACCAATACGCAGACCTGCCACTCGGCGGCACCGACGCGAGCGTCATCACGATCGCTGAACGCCACCAACAAACCCGCATCGCGACACTCGACCGCCGCCACTTCACGATCATCAAACCAGCACACACAACCGCGTTCGAGATCCTCCCATGACGAAACGCCACCGGCTTTCTCACGCGTTCATCGCGATTTGCGCCCTGCTCA
>JANYBW010000064.1 GCA_025360585.1 Actinomycetes bacterium
GGAGCGGGCGACGAGAATCGAACTCGCGTTCTCAGCTTGGGAAGCTGATGTTCTGCCGCTGAACTACACCCGCGGAAGTGCACGAACCTAGCAAACGGCCATCGGTCGTCGTCTGAGCCGCCGGTCAGTTTCCGGATTTGCGCAACGTTCGTTCGAGGCGTCGTTGAATGGAACGGATCACCCACTGCGGAAAGGTCGCTCCAGCCGACGCGCTCGCAACGTTTGGGTCCTGCAACCCATCGAATTGCGCCCAGCCGTTCACGAGATGCAGGGCTTCCCAATACCGCAGGCGAATCGGGTCGACCGCGCGGAGTTTCTTGTACCGGCGCAGATATCCGAACGCGAGGAGCGGTCCGACTACCCGCAACGCGACGCGCTCGATCGGTGATCCTCCTGCGATGGCCGCGCAACGAAACAGGGTTGTGGTTCGTGCGATGTCGGAATGTGGGTCATCGAGGCACGCGTCGGTCCAGTCGACGACAACCGCGTGGTCCGTTGCCCGGTCGTAGACGATATTGAGCGGATGGAAATCACCGTGGCATACCGCGGGCTCGACAGGATGTTCTTCGCACCAGCGGATTCCGAGCTCGACTCGCCTCGAAGCCGCTCCGATCGCAACGTTGCCCCGTTTTGCGGCAGTCTCTACCGCGTAAAATCTTCGCGGTGCGGCACGTCGTCCTTGCGGATCCGGCCAGCCGATCGGGTTGATCGCGTGGATTTGTGCATGAAGTTCCGCCATTCGCCGCAATGCTTTTGGGATCTGAGTCGGGTGTCGTTTCACGGACTCGAGAAATTGCTCGCCGCCTGCCCGTTGCGAAATCTGTGCGGGCAGATCGAATTCCCAATCGCCGTACAGGACCGCCAATACAGGTGCGGCGGGAAACCCTTGCGCGACAACCCAGTTCTGGATCGCCATCTCGGTGAGCGCGAACGGCAGTCGGTCGGCGGAGGGCGCGATCCGCACAACGAGTTCGCCCTGCCAAGCCTCGGGCAGCACATCGCCAGTGAGCGTGAAGGTATGCACATAGTTGTCGAACCCTCCCGACAATGTCGATGCGCCGTGAGCGGTAATTGTTCCAGCGAAGCTCGCGCTCGCCCAGCGCGCGATCGCCGCGGCGACCTGCACCGGATCGCGGTGCGCAGCTAGGGCGTCTGGCTCCATCATCCCGAACGCTAACGCGATTGCAAAATCCGACCGAGCGTTTTCATAAGTCGTGCACCAGGCGACGAGAAGCATGAAATCCCGGCGCGGTGACCGAGCGTTTTCACGAAAGTGGGGTGCAGGGCACCGGGAAACATGAAAACGCGCCCGGTTGGGTAGCCTCACCGGCTGTGATCCTCTCGGATGTTTCCATCAAAAAAGCGTTAGCGGACGGCCGTATCCTTATCGATCCGCTCGACCCCACGGCGATTCAACCATCATCGGTCGATCTGCGAATCGATCGATACTTTCGGGTGTTTCGAAACCACACGACTCCCTATATCGATCCGAAGCGGAACCAGGAAGATCTCACCGAACTTGTGACGTGCGAGGGCGATACACCGTTCATCTTGCATCCGGGCGAATTTGTGTTGGCTTCTACTCTCGAGCGTGTCGCAGTGAGCGACGATCTCGTTGGCCGCTTGGAAGGTAAAAGCAGTTTGGGGCGGCTTGGCCTGCTGATCCATACGACGGCCGGCTTTGTGGATAGCGGTTTCGATGGCTACCTCACCCTCGAGCTCTCCAACGTCGCGAACCTTCCGATGGCCTTGTATCCCGAGATGAAAATCGGCCAGATCTCATTTCTACAAATGACGACCGCGGCGGAAACGCCATACGGCGGCAGCAAGACCGGCTCGAAATATCAAGGCCAACGCGGCCCAACTCCGAGCCGCTACTACTTGAACTTTGACCGTTCGTGAGCGACCCGTATCCGAAAGACGTGCACCTGAAAGACGTGCACCCGAACCACGCGCACCCCAGCGATTCCACTTCGGTTCTCGGTAGGCGCGTTCTCGCCCACCTGATTGATTTCGTGTTGTTGGTCGTTGTGATCGCAATCGCGATTTCAAGTCGCGTGAAAATCGTTGAGAACGTTACGACCAATTTTTGCAGCGGGGCTGAGCAAGGGCAATGCGTGGTTATCGGTAACCAAGCCGTCACGTTTTCGAACGCCGCGCGGGCGGAAGCCACATACGTGCTGCTTGGTTTCTGGACCGTGATGGGCGTGATCGAAGGCGTTTGGGGCGCGTTTGTCGGCAAACGAATCATGGGCCTTCGGGTCGTGGGTCGCGAAGGTGGCCGGCCCGGGCCGTTGCGCGGTGCGATCCGTGGCGCACTAATGCTCGTTGATTCTGCTTTGTTTGTTGGTTTTGTTGGTCTGGTGCTCGTTTTCGTTACCCGCCCGCGTCGGCGCCTCGGAGATTTTGCGGCGGGAACGCTTGTGGTCCGTGCCGACGCTGCTGTAGTCGATGCGAACGTCGATCCGATCGAATGGGATGAACAAAAAAGTGTCTACGTATTTCGCGATCCGGTGAGTGGGGCCCGCCAAATATGGGATCCGGCTACCGAACAGTGGATGCCACTCGATTAGCCAATTCGAGCGCGAGACTGCGTCATGACCTACGCCCCGCCGCCCTATGTTCCACCGGTAACTACTGAAGACCCCACCGCGGTGATGGGCCGGCGGATAAGCGCCGCGCTGCTCGATCTCCTGTTGCCCACGGCGATCGCAATCGCAGTGGGTTTTGTTTTGTGGTTCGGTGCCGGTACTCGTTACCCACGTCCGCTCAACGAGTCTGGAATCCAACAATCATGTGGCGAATCCTCGGTTGCAATCGGCGAGGAGTGTGCAACGGTGAACAATGACTTCGTCATCGTCTCCAGTGAAGATGGAAGCCGGGCGCGGACCGTTGGATTTTTGATCTGGCTTTACGTTCCGCTGAACGTTTTACTCGTGCAAGGCGTTTCCGGCGCGACCGTGGGCAAACATCTCGTGGGTCTTCGCGTCGTGCGCGGGACGGCAGCGATGCCGGGTTCGGGAGAAACCTTGTTCGTGGGCTGCTCTTGCTGGTGGCGTTGGCGTTGTGTGGCGTCGGCTTGATCGCGGAGTTCGTCGTGATGCTCGCTACGAATCAGCATCGACGCGTTGGCGACATGGCAGCAGGAACCTACGTAGTGCGCAAGACAAGTGTTGGTTCACCGGTGATTTCGCGCATGAACTTCAACGCGAACCCGTACGGCTACGCGCCACCTCCTATGGGAATGGCGCAACCTTGGAGCGCGCCCGCGCCGGGCTCGCCGTACGTTGCTCCCCCTCAGGGATATGGAGCGGCCCCCCAGCCCACAGCGTGGGGTTCCCCTGCAGCGACTCGAGCCCAGAACTCACCCCAACCCGACGCGGGAATTCCTGCTTCGTGGGGAATTCAGCCTGAGCCGATAGCCCAAGCTGATGGGCAGCAAACTGGTTGGGCATCACCGCAAGCGACACCGATTGAAATCGCGCCAAACGTTGCAGTCGAAGAACAGACCGCAACGCTTACATCGCCGGACCAGACCCAATCTCCACAAGCAGCGATGCCGGTCACCCAGGCTGCACCTCGCCCAGAGCAAGCAGCTGACCCAACACAACCACAATGGGACGACGCCCGCAAGGCGTACATCGCCTGGGAACCGACGCGTCGCAGCTGGATGCAACACGACGCGGCGACCAACGAATGGAAGCCGATCAGCTAACCGTTTGCTGGGCTGATGAGACCGGTCTGATTTACAGGCCGGCTTTGAAGCTCGCGCTGATCGGTGAACTGGGTGCGGTGTCCATGGCTTCGAGGATCATCTCGGCGATATCTTGCACCTTGACGTCTTCTTCTTTGCCTTGACCCTTGACGCCGTCTTCCATCATCACGAAACAGAACGGGCACGCCACCGCGATCCGTGACGCGCCGGTGGCGACAGCTTCTTCGGAACGTTCGGTATTGACCTTCTTACCGATGTTTTCTTCCATCCACATACGCGCTCCACCAGCACCGCAGCACATGCCTTTGGTTCCGTTGCGAGGCATCTCCACGATTTCGATACCGCCGAGCGAACCAATCACATTGCGCGGTGCCATGTAGACGTCGTTGTGGCGACCGAGGTAACACGAATCGTGGTAAGTGACCCGCTCTTCGAGCGTGGCTCCGGTCAGTACGAGCTTGCCGCTGCTCACAAGTTCTTCAAGGAACTGGCTGTGGTGGATGACTTCATAGTTGCCACCAACTTGCGGGTACTCGTTTTTCATCGTGTTGAAACAATGCGGGCACTGGGTGACGATTTTGCGAACGCCCATGCCGTCGAGGGTTTCGATGTTTTGCATTGCGAGCATCTGGAACAGGTATTCGTTTCCGGAACGGCGCGCGGAATCGCCAGTGCACAATTCCGACGGTCCAAGGATCGCAAAATCGATACCGGCGCGTTGCATGAGCTTGCTCATCGCGCGAGTGGTCTTTTTGTTGCGGTCATCGAAGCTGCCCGCACAACCAACCCAGTAGAGGTACTCGTGTTGGAACGGCGCGCCTGGCTCCACGATTTCGATACCTTCGAGATCGGCGGCCCAATCGGCGCGTTCTCCGTTGTTCATTGAATAGACGTTGAACGAGTTTTCCATTGAGCGGTAGGTGTTGCCGAGCTCGGCCGGGAAATCGGATTCCATAAGGCTCTTGTAGCGACGCATATCGAGGATCTTGTCGAGAATCTCAATGTTTACAGGGCAAATCTCATCGCACGCCTTGCAAGTGGTGCAGGCCCAAAGCTCTTCGCTCGTGATCCGTTGAAACAAATCGTTGGCACTGACCATGACTTCCGCGATTGCGCCGAGAGGGGGCGAAACTGCAGGCGTTCCGGTGGCCGCCATGACTTCGCCGCTCTTCAACACGATCTCACGCGGGTCGAGTGGCTTGCCCGTCGCGTGCGCCGGGCACACTGAAGTGCAGCGCCCGCACATAGTGCAGGAATCGAGATCGAGAAGTTGCTTCCACGTGAAGTCTTCGATCACCGATGCGCCGAAAGTCTCCAACTCCAAGTCGGGGTCCATCAAGTTCGGCATTGGCTTCATCGCACCCTTCGGACGGTCCTTGTCCTTGAGGTACATGTTGATGGGCGAAGAGACCATGTGACGCAACTTCGTGGTGGGTAGCAACACCAAAAATGCAATGAACGAAACGATGTGCAGACCCCAACTCCATTGGTGCACATCCACAAGGGTTCCCGCGGACCACGACTTTACGGCCTGCGAAATTGGGTAGCCGACGAAGCTCCATTTCTCGAAGCTCTTGTGACCCTGCCCAGCAATGCGGATTCCCTCGGCCATGAAGCCTGTGAGGCCAATCATCGCGAAACATACGAGAATTGCTGCATCTTCGGGCTTGGTCTTGATGCGGATGCGGTAGGGCTTTTGCACGTAACGGCGCAGAGCGGCCCAAGTGATTCCTGCGAGGAACACGACGCCAGAAAGATCGCCGAAGAACGCATAACCCTCATAGATGTGGCCGTGCAAAAACTTCAATGATTCCGGGGCTTGATCCTGGATCTCAGAAATAATGGTGACGAGCAGGAGCCCAAGGAAACCGAAGTAGATGCAAGAGTGCATGATTCCGGCGATTGGGTCGCGCATCAGCGTGCGCATTTGCAGGCCCGAGCGCAGATCGTGGAGGCGGGTTTTGAAGTTCTTTTTGGTGGTGGCGCGGTTATCGGCCTGACCGCGTTCGTAGTTCTTGACCCGTTGTGAGATCAACCAAGTGGTGACGATCAACATTGACGCGACGGTGATGTAGAAGGCCCAGTAGAGCGCGTCGGGAAGCTTGGAGACTTCCTCGCCAAGGTGTCCAGCGGTCGAGAACAAGGGCCGCTGTAACGGCGACTTGTCTTCCCAATGCGTGATGCGCGGCGCGATCGCAGAGGTGAGTGTCCCCATTGCGGCGAATACGCCGACACTCATGATGATCTGATGCGGTTTGAAAACGCGCAGACGTTGCAGCACGGACGCTCCTCAGGAAATACTCACGAACGCGCCGAAATCTAATGGGTGCGCCCCAAAAAACCTGTGTGGGGAGACAGGGAGTGGCGGGTTACTGTACGGATTTAGCGTCGGCTTCACGCACTCGGCCGGCCATGGCCGACAACAGTTTGCGTGCGAAACCGGGGACATCGTCGATGAGTCCTGCGAATTCGCGTTGGCCGAGCACGACAACTTCCATATCGCTCAGCGCGGTTACTGTCGCATTGCGAGGGGCACGAGACAGTAGCGACAATTCACCGAATCCCTGACCAGGGCCAATATCGGTGACTTTGCGGCCGCGGCGGCTAACGCGTGCGGTCCCGGTGATGATCACGAAATACTGGTGCCCCATCTCGCCTTCGGAGCAGAGCACCTTGCCTTCGCCGACGCTGACATCTTCGCCGCGTTTGGCGATCAGGCCGAGTTCTTTGCGCGACAACGCTGCGAACAGCGGGACGCCAGCGAGGTGTTCAAGGAAGTCTGTGCGCTTTGACATGCGTGCAATGTACGCCGATCAATGGGTCGGCGCCACCGACTTGGTGAATCCACCGCAAATTCTTCGAGAAATCGCTGGAATTTGTCCTGGATGTTCCTGGATGTTCCTGGATGTTCCTGGATGTCCTGGATGTTCCTGGATTAACTCCGGGAATCGGGAATTGATAGCATCGCGCTTAGGTTAGTAGGGCACAAGACCCTCAAGTTCTATCAGCAAGTGTCGATCAGGGATCGACCAACAGGAGGCAATAATGGCCAAGGCAGTCGGCATCGACCTCGGAACCACAAACTCAGTGGTGTGTGTGCTCGAAGCGGGTGAACCCACCGTCATCCCCAACGCAGAAGGCGCGCGCACGACCCCATCGGTCGTCGCGTTTTCCAAGACGGGCGAAGTTCTCGTCGGTGAGGTGGCGAAACGCCAAGCGATCACGAACCCTGATCGCACCATTCGCTCCGTCAAGCGCCACATGGGCACGAACTGGAAGCTCGATATCGACGGCAAGGCCTATAACTCTCAAGAGATCAGCGCCCGTGTGCTGATGAAGCTCAAGCGCGATGCTGAAGCGTTCCTGGGCGATTCGGTAACTCAAGCAGTCATCACCGTTCCTGCCTATTTCGACGATGCTCAGCGCCAAGCGACCAAAGAAGCTGGCGAAGTTGCGGGCCTCGAAGTGCTGCGCATTATCAACGAGCCCACCGCCGCGGCACTCGCCTACGGCATGGACAAGGAAGGTTCCGACCAAACGATTCTCGTATTCGACCTCGGTGGTGGCACCTTCGACGTCTCGGTCCTCGAAATCGGCGATGGCGTGTTTGAAGTCAAAAGCACTGCCGGCAACACGAGCCTCGGTGGCGACGACTGGGATCAAAAGGTCATCGATTGGTTGGTGACTGAGTTTAAAAACGCCAATGGCGTGGATCTCGGTGCGGACAAGATGGCGACTCAACGGCTCAAGGAAGCTGCGGAAAAGGCAAAAATCGAATTGAGCCAAACGCTCGAAACATCAATTAATTTGCCGTTCATTACCGCTACGGCTGATGGCCCATTGCACCTCGAACTCACCCTGACTCGTTCGAAGTTCCAAGACATGACGCGCGATTTGCTCGACGCCTGCAAGGGCCCGTTCGAACAAGCGATCCGTGACGCAGGACTCACCAAAGAAAAAATTGATCACGTGATCTTGGTCGGCGGCTCCACGCGTATGCCCGCCGTCGCGGATCTCGTGAAAGAGATTTCTGGCCGCGAGGCACACAAAGGCGTGAACCCCGATGAGGCGGTTGCGTTGGGTGCCTCGGTGCAAGCCGGAGTCTTGAAGGGCGAGGTGAAGGACATCTTGCTCCTCGATGTCACCCCACTCACCCTCGGTATCGAAACCAAGGGCCAGATCATGGCGAAGCTCATCGAGCGCAACACCACGATCCCAACCAAGCGTTCGCAAACCTTCACGACTGCCGACGACAATCAACCGTCGGTAGAAATCCGGGTGTTCCAGGGTGAAAGCGACATGACCTTTCGCAACAAGATGCTCGGCACCTTCACGCTGACCGGCTTACCGCCAGCACCGCGTGGAATCCCCCAGGTTGAGGTCACCTTCGATATCGACGCCAACGGCATCGTTCACGTGGGCGCCAAAGACCTTGGAACCGGCAAAGAACAATCGATGACGATCAGTGGTGGTTCGGCTTTGAGCCGCGACGAGATCGATCAGATGATGAAAGATGCTGAAGCGCACGCGGAGGAAGACAAAGCGCGACGCGACGAAGCTGAAGTTCGAAACGACGCGGATTCTTTGGTCTATCGCTGCGAGCAACTCTTGAAAGAGCAAGGCGAAAAGATCAGTGAAGACGACCGCAAAAAGATGGACGATGCGGTTGCGGTGACCAAAACTGCGTTGGAAGGTTCCGATGTTCCTGCGATCAAGTTGGCGCACGAAACGCTGATTGCAGAATTTCAGGCGTTCTCCACCCGTATGTACGAAAACGCCCAGGCGAATGCCGCGGATGCACCAGCGGGCGCAACTCCACCGAATGACGATGAAGTTGCCGATGCTGAAATCATCGACGACGAACCGAAATCATGAGTAACGACGAAACGATCGAGGTTGAAGACGCGATGGCGTTTTCAACCATCGATGGGCCAGACGTTGTAGAGACGTTGGATCGCAGTGAATCCACGGCGGCGAGTCAGGCTGTTGAGCTCGATCCGTTGGCTGCGATGACATTGCAACGCGACGACATGCGAGTCGCCGCGCAACAAATTCAAGCCGATTTCGAAAACTACAAGAAGCGCGTGCAACGCGATCAGATCGCGCTGGTTGAGCGAGCTAACGAACGGCTTCTGGAGGAGCTCCTTCCCTCCCTCGACAGTTTCGAACTCGCGAGCGGACTGCTCGAGAGCGCGACGGAAGCCGATTTGGAGAAGTTGACCAAAGGTGTCGCGCTCGCAGTCGGTCAGTTGCGCGACGCGGTAGAACGTGCTGGCCTCGCCCGCATCGACGCGAGCGGTGCGCCGTTCGACCCCGAAGAACACGAAGCCGTCATGCACGACGATGGTGAAGGCGAGGCCGTTGTTGAGCTCGTATTGCGCACGGGCTACCGATTGAAAACTCGAGTGCTGCGCCCTGCAATGGTCAAGGTGACTCGCGCAACTTCGTAACCACAGATCACGACGGTAAAGGCGAACGATGGATCCCAACACACCGCGAGAGTGGTTCGACAAGAACTATTACGCCACGCTCGGTGTGAGCGAAGGCGCTACCGAAAAAGAAATCAAACGGTCCTATAAAGATCTCGCACGCAAGCTCCACCCAGATCAAAATCATGGTGACACGGTCGCGGAAGAACAGTTCAAAGAAGTCAGTGCCGCCTACGACGTGCTCGGCGACGCGACCAAGAAAGCCGCCTACGACGAAGTGCGCACGATGGTCAAAAGTGGCGGCGGGCCAAGGGGTTTTAGCTCCGACGGTTTTGGTGGTCGTCAGGGTGGCAACTTCGAAGATTTCGCGGGAGGCCCGAACGGTCTTGGCGATCTCTTCGGCGGATTGTTTGGCAATCGCACGGGCGCGAGCCGGCGCCCCCGAGGCGGTCCACAACGCGGGCGTGATCTCGAAACGGAATTGCACGTCGAGTTCCAAGATTCGGTCGACGGCGTAACCACCTCGGTGCGCTTTACCGCGGACGCGACGTGTTCGAAATGTGATGGTTCCGGTGCCAAGGCCGGCACGAAACCACTTGGGTGCACGACCTGCGCGGGGACGGGCACCGTCGCTCAGAACCAGGGCCCGTTTTCGTTTTCTCAAGTCTGTGAAAACTGTGCGGGCCGCGGCTCTATCATCAAAGATAAATGCACGAACTGCAAGGGAAAAGGCATTGAAGTCCGGCCGCGCGAAGTCAAGGTTCGCATTCCGGCAGGAGTTGCCGACGGCCAGCGGATCCGGGTCAAGGACCGAGGCGCTGCGGGATTGAACGGCGGGCCGTCTGGCGATCTGTTTGTCGTGGTGCACGTGAAAGAAGATTCCACGTTCGGGCGTTCTGGTAACGATCTCACGGTTCGTCTGCCGATCTCGTTCGCGGAAGCGACGCTCGGTGCGCAGGTCAAAGTCCCCACTGCGGATGGTGAATCCGTGACGATTCGTATTCCTGCGGGTACCCAGCCTGGCAAGACGTTGCGAGTTGCGAAACGAGGCATCAACGACGGTTCTCTGTTGGTCACGATCGACATCGCAATCCCGACCGAACTTACGAGCGCGCAACGTGGCGCCGTCGAGGCGCTTGCGCAGGCTTTCTCCGATGATCCGCGAGCCCGCCTCTCGGCCGCGAGCGAAGCTCGCCCACACAGCAAGGCGAGCGAAGCTCGCCCACACAGCAAGGCGAACGATGCTCGCCCGCACACCAGAAGGAGCAACGATGGAAGCTCATGAAACGCGTGCACTATTTGTGATTTCCGTTGCTGCTGAACTCGCGGGTATGCATCCTCAGACGTTGCGTATTTACGAACGGAAAGGCCTTGTGGCACCGGCTCGGACAAGTGGAAGAAGCCGCCGATATAGCGAACGCGACATTGATCGTCTGCGCCGTATTCAAGAGCTCACCAACGAAGGTGTTGGCCTCGCGGGAGTGGAGCGCGTGCTCGAGCTGGAAGCTCGCCTCACCGACGCGCAAGAACGCATCGCGGTATTGGAACATGAGTTGAGCGAAGTGCAGCGCGCGGCCGGTGAGGCGCTCGCGGCTGCGCATCGCGCGTATCGGCACGAACTCGTTCCGTTGCCCAAGGCGATCATGGTACGTGTCGAAAACCGACGACGGTAACGGCGGAATTGATGGCAATCGACCCCAGCCACTTTACGAAAAAGACCACCGAAGCACTGCAAAGCGCGGGTGCCCATGCCCGTGAGCTCGGTCACACTGAAGTGACGAGTGAACACATCTTGATTGCGTTGCTCGATCAGCCAGAAGGCATCACGTCGGGGATTCTCGAACGCATAGGTGTCGCAGCCGCAATGGTTCGCGAAAAAGTGCAAGCGAAAATCGACACGCGCGCGAGAGTGACTGGTTCGACGGTCGGGAATCCGCAGCTTGCCGCGGAGGCGTATCGGATCCTCGAAGAAGCGGATCAGCAACGTGCCGCACTGGATGATGAATATCTGTCCACAGAACACGTATTGCTTGCGATGTCGGCAGCAACCGCTGGCGTTGGGGATCTATTGCGCACTGCGGGAGTCGATCGTGATGGCGTCTTGTTGGCACTCAAAGATGTGCGCGGCAATCACCGGGTGACAAGCGACAATCCGGAAGATCAGTACCAGTCGTTGCAGCGATTCGGCCGTGATCTCACTGAGGCCGCGCGCAACGGTCAAATCGATCCTGTGATTGGCCGCGACGAGGAAATCCGTCGGGTTATTCAGGTGTTGAACCGCCGCACGAAAAACAACCCAGTGTTGATCGGCGAGCCAGGCGTGGGGAAAACCGCAATTGTTGAAGGGCTTGCTCGCCGCATTGTGGAAGGCGACGTTCCTGAAGGATTGCGCAACAAACGTCTGATTTCATTGGATATTGCGTCGATGGTCGCAGGGGCAAAATTTCGCGGTGAGTTTGAAGAGCGGCTCAAAGCGGTCTTGAAAGAAATCACCGATAGTCACGGCGAAGTCATCACGTTCATCGATGAATTGCACACGATTGTCGGCGCCGGAGCCGGTGAAGGCGCTATGGATGCTGGCAACATGATCAAGCCAATGCTGGCTCGGGGCCAGCTGCGTCTTGTCGGCGCCACAACACTGGATGAGTTTCGCAAGTACATAGAAAAGGACCCGGCCTTGGAACGCCGTTTCCAGCAGGTGTTCGTTCCGGAACCGTCAGTTGAAGATTCCGTCGCGATCTTGCGAGGTTTGAAGGAACGCTACGAAGTGCATCACGGCGTACGAATACAAGACGCGGCGCTGGTATCTGCCGCGATGTTGAGTGCTCGTTACATCACGAGTCGGCGCCTTCCTGATAAGGCGATTGATCTCATCGATGAAGCCGCTTCCAAGTTGCGGATCGAAATCGATTCGATGCCGTTCGAAATTGATGCCGTCGAGCGTAAGATCCGCCAACTCGAAATTGAACAAGCCGCGCTGGCCCAAGAAACCGACGAACCGTCAAAGCAAAGGCTTGGAGCATTGCAAAGCGATCTCGCCGATTTGATGGAAGAACGCGACGCGATGGTCGCGCATTGGCAGGGTGAAAAGGACGCCATTTCCGCGATCCAAGCGGATAAGGAACAATTCGAAGCAATCAAACTCGAAGCCGAACGCGCCGAGCGCGACGGTGATCTCCAACGTGCGGCAGAAATTCGCTATGGCCAATTGCCGGCACTGGAGCGAGCCATCAACGACAGCACCGAACGGCTCAGTACGTTGCAAGGCACCTCGGCGATGCTGAAAGAAGAAGTCGATGCCGAAGACATTGCTGAAATTGTGGCCAAATGGACCGGTGTTCCCGTCACTCGATTGCTCGAAGGCGAGCTCGCGAAACTGGTGAAGCTCGAATCGCTGTTGCACGAACGCGTGGTCGGCCAAAACGACGCAGTGGAAGCGGTTGCGAATGCGATTCGGCGGTCGCGTGCTGGCCTCAGCGATCCAAACCGTCCGATTGGATCGTTCCTGTTTTTGGGACCGACTGGTGTGGGTAAAACCGAACTAGCCAAAGCACTCGCGGAGTTTCTCTTCGACGACGACCACGCGATGGTACGCATCGATATGAGCGAGTACATGGAGAAACACTCCGTGGCGCGCCTTGTGGGTGCGCCCCCTGGATATGTCGGCTATGAGGAGGGTGGCCAGCTGAGCGAAGCGGTGCGGCGCCGGCCGTACTCAGTGGTGTTGCTCGACGAAACCGAAAAGGCACACCCTGATGTGTTCAACGTGTTGCTTCAAGTGATGGACGACGGTCGACTCACCGATGGCCAAGGCCGGACGGTTGATTTCACGAACACGATTTTGGTCATGACGAGCAATCTTGGTGCTGGTGGCGATGAAGCTGCGGTGTTGGATGCCGTGCGCGGCCACTTCAAACCTGAGTTTGTGAATCGCGTCGATGAAATCGTGGTATTTCACAGTTTGAGCGAAGCGCACATCGCGGTGATCGTTCGTCATCAGGTTGCGTTGTTGGCGCAACGGCTTGCTGAGCGCGAGCTGGGCCTAGAGCTGACCGATGCCGCGATCGCGTGGGTGGCTCGCACCGGCTTCGACCCCGATTATGGCGCTCGACCACTCAAGCGAGTGTTGCAAAAGCGAGTGGCGGACCCGATTGCGATCAGCATTTTGGAGGGCAAGTTCCGGCCCGGAGACGTCATCGAAGTCGATATCGATCCATCGAACGACGATCGCTTGAAATTCGACTCCGTCGCCGCGGCTGAACTTTTCAACTAACGCGCACCACCAACCCCACGCCAACCCCAGGTCACCGAAACCCGTTGCACGTTTTGGGGCACAATTGCGTCAGAATCGACGTGGTCGCTCGGCGCAATGCTTATTCGCGGGTGCGGAGGCTGGAGACGATGCCGGCTGTCCCGACGGTGAGAAAGACGGCCGCGGGAATCCATCGCCAATTCATGTGGACGATGTTTTGTTGATCGAGCATGTACAGCGTCCCTATGGTCGCGAACAACAAGCCTGCGACGAGTGAAAAAAGATCGACAGGGTGGCGCTTCATGATTGATCTCCTTGAGTTCCAACGGTCGGCTCAGAGGGGGCTCGGCGAATTGCGATCTCGCCGGCTCCGAGTCGGGCATCGATTGTGATGGTCGGCCCGGTGCCCGGCAACGAAATGGTTTTGCGTTGATCGACGCCACCATCATCGTGGACTCCAAGGGTTGTCACTGTGCCAGCATCGATCCGTGCCTCTCCCCGCACCGACGCGTTCGCGGGCACGGTGATAACGAGTTGCCCAAAACCGACGCGGGCGTGGACTGTCGTTGGTCGTTTGGTTTGCAGGTTGTGTAGATCAACGTTGAGTTTCCCCATTGCGAGCTCGTATTTCGTGGGGATCTCGGCGGTAGAGCGTGGCTGAAATGTGCGTTCACCCACACCGCCGCGCCACGGAATTGCGAATGCTGAGCTCACGGCACACGCGAACGCCAGCACGATGCACAACGGGATTAGGACCCTGGCGCGGCCCACAAATGCGCCGATGATCAGCCCAATTCCTGCGATCGTGAGTACCGCCGCGTTGACGAATCCTGGGTTTACTTTCAGTGCTCCGGTTGCTTCCAGCAAGCCGGCGCTGCCAAGAAAAACGCAGATAGCGCTGAGCACGATCCGACCCAACGGTGAACGTCGTTCGTGGCGTCGTCGACGACGCGCCTCGTAGCGTGAAAATGCATCGCGTTCGGCTTGTTCGCGAATCCGGTCAACGGTTTCCGGAAAGGAACTCAAGGTCGGGTGGTCGTCAGATTGGTCCGCATGGTCCGCGGTGTCGGTTGCTGGGGCGCGGGTGTTTGAGCCGTGGTCGTGCTCGGGCCGAAACAACAACGCGGCGCCGATTGCAATCAGGATCAGCGGCCCCACAAAATTTGAAGGCCACGATCCGCTCATGTCCG
Source organism: Actinomycetes bacterium (assembly GCA_025360585.1). GTDB lineage: Bacteria > Actinomycetota > Acidimicrobiia > IMCC26256 > PALSA-610 > F1-120-MAGs023. The sequence continues at coordinate 14,587 of JANYBW010000064.1, forward strand.
AAAGGGCAATGAGGCCGAAAGCAAAAAATGCGATGCCGATCCAGCGCCGACCGCGTCGACTCCCTCGATAACGGAAGCCGTGGTCTCGGGCGTGATCCCGCAACTCATCGGCAACCAGTTGACCGTCGTCGCGTGGGATCACTATCCAAGCGACGGCGTAAGCAACGAACACGGTGCCAAAGGTGATGATGCCAAGGGTTGCGATGGCCAGGCGAACGAGCGCCGGGTCGTAGCCGAAGTGGCGGGCAATGCCACCGGCGACGCCTGCGATCATGCGGTCTTGACTCGAGCGCAGGATCCGGGTCGGCGGCGCGCTTGAAGGGGGCGGGGTTGAAGTGGGCGGGGTTGAAGTGGGCGGGGGACTCATTGTCGTACTCATGACCGTATCGTGACTGAGTGCCGCCCGCAATGGAATCGGTGACAACCCTGAAGGAACCCTGATGTACCTCAGGGCATATCCAGGGTCCGACGGCTCGATGGATGGTGATCGGCATGGGAAACTAGGGAATGTCTCGTGTCATGCGACCGCCGCTATTGCGCGATACCGATCGCCCCATGGTGGCGGGTGTGTGTGCCGGCATCGCAACCCATCTCGGTGTTCGCGTTCGATGGATTCGATTTGGCTTCGCGCTGAGCGGCCTTATCGGTATCGGAGTCTTGAGCTACGCGATGGCAGTTGTGTTAATCGACGGTGCCGACGGCACTCGGGCGCCAGCGTCGCGTATTCGTCTGCAGTCTCGCACTGACTATTTCGCGGCAGCGGTGGTTACTGCAGGAACGGCCGGTTTGATAACCGCTTTAGCTCCGCATCTCGTCGTCGTTGCGGCGGTTGTGTTGTTAGTTGCGAGTCTTGCGATTGTCGTGGCCAGCCTTGCCCCGGATCGTTCAGATGTCGATCGTCGGGATATTCCGACATGGATCCCGCCGGCGTTTCACGATGTCCTGCGGTCGGTACGAGGCAGTCGAGCATTGGTTGCCCGGACTGCGGTCGGTGTGATCCTTGCGGCGATTGGAATATTGCTGTTGTTGCTCCAGTCGGGTTCTTGGTCGAAATTGGTCATTGCTTCAAGTGAATTGGCGTTGGTTCTTGCCGGAGCCGGGCTGGCGTTTGGGCCTTGGATTTCGCGGCTTGCGAGTGATCTCTTGGGTGAACGTCGCGACCGAATTCGAGACCGGGAGCGCGGCGAACTGGCCGCGCACCTCCACGATTCTGTTTTGCAGACGCTGGCGTTGGTGCAACGCAATGCGAACGATGCCGGTGAGGTCGCACGGCTTGCGCGCGTGCAAGAACGTGAACTTCGTGAATGGTTGCTCCATGGCGAGCGCGCGACTACTCGTCACGATGTATTTACTGGCGCGATTGATGCGGTCGCAGCTGAACTTGAGCGCGCGAACGCGACTGCGATCCAAGTTGTTCATGTGCGAGATTGCCCAATGGACGCTTTGTTACAACCGCTCGTCGATGCCGCGCGGGAGGCGATGAGTAACGCACAACGACACGCCGGAGTCGATTCGATTTCTGTGTACACCGAGGTAGACCCCAATGAAATCAGGGTGTTTGTGCGTGATCGGGGCCGAGGATTCGACCCTGCCGCGGTCGCCGCCGACCGCGGAGGTATCCGCGAATCGATCGAAGGTCGTATGCGCAGACACGGCGGTGCCGCGGTGATCCGAAGCGAACTTGGTGAGGGCACTGAAATTGAGCTGTCGATGCGCAGGGGAGCCAGTCGATGAACAAGTCGATGGACGAGTCGCGGAATGCACCGGGGCACGATTCCTTGCCGACGGTATTTCTGGTCGATGATCATGAACTCTTTCTTGCTGGAGTCCGCAGCGAGATCGCTGGTGCAGTTTCGGTTGTCGGTACGGCATCGGATGTCGATGCCGCGATTGAACTGATCGGCGAGCGTGTTCCCGAAGTCGTGTTGATCGATGTACACATGCCCAACGGCGGTGGCGAACGTGTGATTCGCGAGACGCTCGCACGTCATCCGGCGGTTCAGTTTTTGGCGCTGTCGGTCTCGGACGCTCCCGATGATGTGATCGCGATTATTCGGGTCGGCGCCCGGGGTTACGTGACGAAGACCATCGCTACTGCGGAGCTCGTCGATGCAATCTGGCGTGTCCGCGCGGGTGATGCTGTGTTTTCTCCACGCCTAGCGGGCTTCGTTCTGGACGCCTTTGCCGCGACGGCTCCACTTGATCTGGATCCGGAACTCGATTTGTTATCGCCGAGGGAACAAGAGGTCATGCGGTTCATCGCTCGGGGCTATACCTACAAAGAGGTGGCCCGCGAGTTGGTGATTTCAATCAAGACTGTCGAGACGCACGTCTCGGCGGTGTTGCGAAAGCTGCAATTGTCGAATCGCCACGAGTTGGCCCGCTGGGCCACCCAACGCCGAATCATCTAGGAGGGCGCGCCAAAAGGCGACCGGTTCTGGCTGATCTCGGCGAGAGCGCGAAACTGGATTCTTGCATCGGATTACCCTTCACCTAACGGCGCGCGTTCCTAGTCGAACATTTGAAACGGGGGCAGCTCCCGGCGCATCAGCGCCTCGCTCCGCACCCGTATGAACTCGGCGAACGTGTCGCGCGTCGGGATCAAGAACTGGTCGTGCTGGATTGCTTCCACGACCATCTGGCCAACCTCGCTCGGGTCCAGTCCCTTGGCGCAAAAGTCGGTGAGGATCTCTTCGATTGCGTTGGCACCAGCATCGTCCGCGACCGCCTCCTCACGACTTCGTTGCGATGAACCAATCCCAGTATTGACTGCGCTCGGGCACAACACCGAGACCCCGATCGGGGCGCCCACCGACTGCAGATCGCGCGCCAACGATTCTGCCATTGCCAGTGCCGCAAATTTGCTCGCGGTATAGATCCCAGACATGCCGGTCGCAACCAAGCCAGCCATCGACGCAGTGATTTCAATGTGACCCGGCCGTCCACGTTCAATCATTCCGGGGACAAACGCTCGCAGCCCATTGATGATGCCGAACACATTTACCGACATCACCCACTCCCAATCCGCGACCGGTGACTCCCACATCAAACCGCCGCGAAATACGCCGGCATTGAGGCACAACACATCGGGATTAAACTTCGTGGCTAGCGCTGCAAATGCTTCTTCGTCGCGCACGTCGAGCAGCTCGACATCCACATTGCGACCAACTTCGCGAACGGCAAGCGCGGTTTCGTCGAGTCCAGCGGCATCAACATCTGCGGCCACGACATTCGCGCCCGCGGCAGCAAGCCGCACGGCAATGCCTCGGCCGATGCCGCTCGCGGCTCCAGTAACAAACGCGGTTTTGTCTTTGAGATCCTGCATCTACGCAGTATTGCCGATCACGACGCTCGTGCGCTCGTCTGCCGGCGCCTCCAGCAGCGCCAACGGTGCGTTGCTGGGCTGAAGCCACGCCACAAGGAGGTACGGAAAGACGCCGCGCCGGTCGCGCAAGACTGTTACCGAGGACTACAAGACTGTGGCCATCGCGATGCGTGGGCCGAGCGTCGCTAGGGGCCGGATCAAGCCCACGGTCATCGTGGGTTTCCCGGTCGCATCGACACCAGTTCTGATCGTTGCGATATGGGCCACGATCAACAATCCACAGCCGACTAGCGACGTGAAAGCGCTTGCGATTCCGAAGTTGCGACCGAGTCTGCGTTCCGTCTGAGGCGAAATCAGAAATTCTTCAGAACGGCGCGAGCCCATGAAATACGGCACGGACCCAGTCGGGTCAAGCGCTACAGGACCAAGCACAAACAGTGGCGAAGCCACACCGATACGTTCTTCAAACTGGCGGAATTCAGACCGGCTTCGTCCCGGCACAGAATATTCGTGCGCCTGGAACCCAGTGAAGTCTGCGCCGCGTGGCAATACCTTTACTTCCCCCGTACCATCACGTAACAAAAATGGCGCGGTCGAGGTTTCTTTCGCGACGGTCCGCCATTCGGTCCTGCCCGCGAGGTTGCGCTTTTCTTCCATCCGCCAGCGGTACCAAACAACGGGCTGGCGAGAACCAGGAGCGATAACGGGAGCCTGTGATGCTGCGATTCCTTGTACTTCGCAGAGACCAGGAATGACACCTGCGATATCAACCGTTGGAATATCAACCAGCCGCCATTGCCTCCGGCGAAGTTGCAGCGCAGCGATGAACATACAGGCCGAAGTACCACCAAAAATGAACCATATAGGAGCGGTTCCTGCAGCGTGAGTCATCGCCACGACCCCAATCAATGGACAAACGGCAAACAGCGCGATCCAAAAAGGTAACGATGCCGGAAACCGTTTCCACGAGAACATCATGCGAACGTCGGCACGAACTCGCGACGAGTAAAGATCAAATACGGGCGAGGCTCGCATCGCTGAACGGCTCGACCATGATCTTGACGTGTTCCTCAGGATTCCCCAGCGCCGTGAATGCGGCGGCGACGCCGTCGAGCCCACACGCGCCAGTCAGCAAAGGATCCACCGTGATCTCACCTTCGGCAATGCAGCGCAGCGTGTCGTTGAACTCAAACATGTCGTAGCCCAACACGAACTGCAGGCGCAGCTCTTTACTAATCCCAACAAACGGATGCACCGCGTCGGTCTGCATGCAAACACCCACGATGACGATTCGCGACTGCGCGGGCGCAGCCTTCATCGCCAAATCCAAAATGCCGGGAACGCCGATAGCTTCAAAGATGACGAGGGGTTTCAGGCCTCCAGTGACTCGACGCCAGGCATCAATGCCGGGCTCCATGGCAGGGTCAACGATTTCCGTCGCGCCCATTAGCGCAGCCACACCGCGACGGCTCGGGGAGAAATCCGCGGCCACAATCACATCGACATTGCGGCGCTTCAATTCTGCAATCACCGCGAGGCCTACCGGGCCGCAACCCAGCACCAGCGCGGTGTCGCGCTCAGTTACGTCACCCTTGTTCACAGCGTGACGCCCTACAGCCATCGGTTCAGTCATCGCAGCACTTCGCGCGTCAAGACCGTTCGGAACCTTGATGCACATGCCCGCGGTGAGCCGCATCAACTCGGCGTACGCGCCGTTATAGATATTCGAGTACGCGCCGATGGGTTCGACACCTTTGGCACTCAACGAAATCGGAATCGACGTCACAAGATCACCGGGCTTGATTATCACGCCATCGCAACCCGAACCGAGCTCAACGACCTCACAACAAAACTCGTGACCCATCACATAATCGAGTGCGGGATTGAACGAAATTGGCATGCCAGCGTCGGTCGCTTGTTCCACCATTAGGTGGCCGAACTTCAAGGCATGGAGATCGGAGCCACAAATTCCGCAGGCTTGGACGCGGACCAACACTTCACCTTCGCCTGGCGTTGGATCGGCGATCGTTTCGACGACGAGTTCGTGATTTCTCGCAATGACTGCACGCATGAAGTGAAGCTAGTGCGGGCGCAAAGCGCCGCGGCCCACCGTCGTATCCACCCAAGGTCCCCCGATCGACCGCCTAGCCGGCCAGACGCCAGACCACCGAGGCCGGCCGAATATGCTGTCCGGCATGACAGATGCTGCGTATGTCGCGAGTCCTTGGGAATGGGTGAGCAATCAAGTTGAGCTCTACGAACGCACGGGCGGCGCCGAGGGCAACGCGCTGCTCGACACCGGGATGCCGATCATCATTGTCAAAACGATCGGAGCTAAGACGGGCGCCGTTCGCAAGACTCCACTCATGCGAGTTGAGCACAACGGTGAATACGCGTTGGTCGCTTCGATGGGCGGCGCCCCGAAACACCCCGTGTGGTATTTCAACCTGCTCGCCCATCCCGATGCGATCGAAATTCAAGACGGCCCAAAGCCATTCGCAGTCACGATTCGCGAAATCACTGGCGACGAAAAAGCACAATGGTGGCAACGTGCGGTTGCCGACTACCCGCCCTACGCCGAGTATCAAGCCAAAACGGATCGCCAAATTCCAGTCTTCATCGCAGCCCGCCGTTAACCCGCGATTTGGGTGTTGCCTCAACCATGCAACTGGGCCACACTGGACCTGTGGGCTCCGCGATGCGCCCGGTTCGCCGCCAAGGCAGATCGCTACCTCTACGCGGCCGTGACCACGATGTTTCACACATGGTGCATGGGCCCCTACGATCGCTGGCATGACCACGACGTTTTGGCCGAATGCACAGCATTGGTCGTGCGAAATTCCGTTGAACACTCCCCATCCGCGCCTCGATGTGCTCGAAGCACACGGCGTAGTGCGCCTGCGCGATCTCGACTTTGTCATTCCAGCGCATGAATACCTCCATCTTGAATACATGGACTGGAAAAGCGGCGGCGATACAAACTTTGCGCCGATTGCCACTGCCGATGGCGAACTCGATTGCCGCGGCTTTTGGAACGCCGACAACGAACACACCGACAAAGACGCGCGGTTCACCAGCAACGCAGCCTTGTGTCCGACGATTCGCGACTACGTGGCCGACATCGGTGTGAACTTTGGGCGCGTGCGCACGATCAAACTCGAACCCCAGAACTACGACACCGCAATTCGTAGTTTCCATCGCGACGACAACAACCGGTTCAATCCCGAAACCGACGGTTGGGTTGTGCGCAGCTGGTTGGAGCTCACTGACAACCCAGACAGTTACATGCTGTTGATGGATTGCGGCAGTGATGGGCTCCCCGATCGTTCGACTGAAGTTCGCGTGCCGCTGCATCGCGGTTCGCGGTTCGTTGTTGATACGCAACGCTTGTGGCATGTGGTGGTACACAACGGCGACGCGCCGCGGTACGCGTTGATCACCAGTTTGGAAAGTGGCCCTGCGCTCGATCTGTGGATCGCCAACAACGCGCAATAGCTCGCGAGTTCGCGTGCCCTTGATTTGCAGCTGCGGTGAGCCAGCGTGTCGAATGCTGCGATGCGCTTCGGAATTTTCATGGCCCCGTTTCATCCGGCTGGTCAAAACCCAACGCTCGCGTTAGAACGCGATCTGGATCTACTCGTACACCTCGACCGTCTCGGCTTCGACGAAGCGTGGATCGGCGAACACCACAGCGCGGGCTACGAAATCATTGCGTCGCCCGAAGTGTTCATCGCGACCGCGGCAGAGCGCACGAAACACATTCGTTTAGGCACCGGCGTTTCATCGCTCCCCTATCACCACCCATTGTTACTCGCAGACCGCATGATCTTGCTAGACCATCTCACGCGCGGTCGCGTGATGCTCGGCTGCGGCCCTGGGCAACTCACGAGCGATGCCCACATGCTCGGCATCCCGGCTGACCTGCAACGGCCACGCATGCACGAAGCGCTCGACGCGATCATGCATCTGTTGCGTAGCGACGAACCACTCACGATGGAAACCGATTGGTTCACGATTCGCGACGCACGCCTCCAACTCAAAAGCTTTCAACAACCCCATCTAGAAGTTGCAATCGCAGCATCGATCTCACCAACAGGAGCAATCGCGGCCGGAAAATACGGCGCAGGATTGTTGTCGATTGCCGCGACAAGCCGTGGGGGTTTCGACGCGCTCGGCACGCATTGGGATACTTGGAAGCACGAGTCCGAAAAGCATGGCAATGTTGCCGATCGCAACAAGTGGCGACTCGTGGGACCGATGCATCTCGCCGAGACGAAGGCCGAAGCCCAAGAACAAGTGAAGTACGGAATCTTGCCGTTTTCACGCTACTTTTCGCACGTATTACCAGCGGGCCCGACCCAAGGCGACACTGCCGAGGAGATCATTGCGAACAACGACGTGGGCGGTTTCGCTGTCATTGGTACCCCGGACGATGCGATCGAAAAGATTCAGGCGCTCATCGACGAAAGCGGGGGCTTCGGAACGTTCCTGATGTTCGCCCATGATTGGGCCCGCCCTGCCGATACGCACCGCAGCTTCGAACTCTTCGCGCAGTACGTCATGCCGCACTTTCAGAATCAGCTCGAAGCACCAATCGCGAGCCAGAACTGGTTGATGAACGCAGGCGGCGAATTCGTGAATCAAGCAGTCGGAGCAATCACCAAAGCGATCTCCGACTACCAGGCGTAGCCCGCACTGCGCGCAACCTCTTGCGCTTTAGTGCTTCGGCTGCACCGTGACGCTTCCGGCGATCGTCGTGGGCAACGACGTGCTCGGTGTCAGCGTCAGGGTTCCGCCGAGAAACTCGCCGTCGGAACCGTGGATACTGAGATTACCGCCGACTTGTCCGTTGAGAATTCCAATCGTGCCGACACCGGTCATCACGGTGCCTTTTCCCGTCACCATCGTGAATGGCCCGATCACAACGAAACCGCTCGCGCCCCGTACCGGATAGACACAACCCGTGCCGTTGGCCCGCCAGTCGGGAATATTGGGGCGCTGCACGACCACAACGTATACACCCGAGCAGCTTCCCATATTGCCAGCGGCGGCCGCCACGGCTTGGCCTGAAAACGACCGTGTCACTGGCGGAGGCAAGGTGGCACCCATTACTGGAGCGGAACCAAACGGCGCGCCGCCAACAACGAGCGCACCTGCGATGGCCAGTACCGCAATCAATCGAGAACCCTTGAACATATCGATGTCTCCTCTGCATCTGCATCCGATTGCGGAATGCTCCCACATGTCTGCAAACAAGGCAATCGTTACGGCATAGACCAGTCGCGGTTGGGGTTCTTTGGGGGAAAGTTGAACGCTTCGGTTGGGCGCCAGCCTGCCGCGCGGAGGTCTTCATTGACGTGATTCATGTTGAGAATGTCTTCGTCGTAGTTGAATTTTCCATTGCCGGCATACCGCATCGTCGAGATGCCAGATTGTGCATACGGCGAACCATCGGGTTTTGTGCCCGGCGTGATTTGGGTCCATTTCACCATCACAATGTCGCCGTCGATTCCAACTGCGGTAATCGGAAACGTCCAGTCTTCGAGCCCCACCATCGACTCATTGAAGAATTCACGAATGTTTTCGAGCCCTTCAACTCGGCCCCACGCCGGATCGATATATACCGCGTCTTCGGTGAAGAATTTCGCGAGATCCGTCCACCAACCATTTCCGGCGCGGATGTTCTCGCGCTCGGCGTGATACTCGTGTACCGCGGCTTCAATTTCTTGTCGAGGAAACGTGCTCATGTGATCTCCAGAGTTCAACGTGCGAATTTCCACTGACCCTAAAGCGCACGGTCTACCCAATGCACGTCGCGCGAATCATCCTCGGTGCGCAAGCATCGATGATGATTGGATACATCACCGAAGCGGGCTTCGCGTTACTCGACGTTATGGGAGCAACGCATCCGGGCGAGATTCTTGCGATGGTTGATCCAACGAACGACGCGTCGAATCACGTCATCAAAAAATTCGGATTCGAGTTCTGGGAGCTCGCGGTCGTGAGCGGCTACCTCGACAACTTGTATCGCCGCACATCTATTTGACTCTCTACCACAACGCAGCTTGTGGAATACCTCGGTACTACTCATGGTAGTATTAAAGTATGAAATTGAGCGTCAGCCTGTCCGATGAAGATGTCGAATTCCTTGATTCGTACGCCACCAAGCAAGGTATCGCCTCACGATCAGCGGCGATCCACAGAGCAGTCCGACTGCTACGAGCGTCAGAGCTTGGGCCCGCCTACGAAGATGCCTGGAGCGATTGGGCGACAAGCGACGATTCCACGGTCTGGAACTCGACCATCTCCGACGGCGTGCACTGATGAAGCGCGGCGAACTTCGGCTCGTCGATTTCGAACCAAGCCGCGGACGCGATGCAAACAAACAACGCCCGGCCGTAATTGTGAGCAACGACGGAGCCAACGCCGCGGCAGTACGCCACGATCGAGGCGTCGTAACGGTCGTACCCGTAACCTCGAATACCAAGCGCGTCTATCCGTTTCAGGTTCTACTTCCTAAGCGCCGCACTGGGCTCAGTGTCAATTCCAAGGCGCAGGCCGAACAAATTCGTTCGATCGACATCGCCCGCGTTGGCCCGGTCATCGGCGCGATTCCCGCCGAAATCCTTGGCGCGCTCGACGAAGCGATTCGTCTCCACCTCGCCTTGTAAACAATGAAGATGAGGGCCATCTCATTGTGTTGTGCGGCTTACCCAGATCCGAAAAAAGACGACACTCGCGCGCTCGATCGAACAGGACACGAGCGCAGTGCGGTTGTGTTCCGATGAATGGATGAGCGACCTCAGCATCGATTCGTACGATCCGGCCGCACGCGCGGCAGTGGATGCATTGCAGCAGCACATGGCGATCCGGCTGGCGAAAGCCGGACGTTGCGCGATCTACGAATCCGGCGGCTGGACCCGCGCCGAACGCGACGAATTGTTGCTGCGAACACGCACGGTTCAAGGCCTGATTTCATTGCAATATTTGGATCTGCCAGTCGATAAGCTCTGGCAACGTGTCCAGCTCCGCAACGCGCAACTGCCCTATGCGACTGCCCTACGCGACGGCGCGAAACGAGCGCGCACCTCTCCTGTACTCGGCGCGCAGAGCTTTGAAGCACGGCGGGTTCAAGCGGTGGACCGCGATGTGTTTGATGCTTCAGTTACTCCGCAACTTTGCGATCGATTGCGGTGAACGGTCGGCGTGAAACGCAGCTTCGCCGACCAAGCTGACGCCGCGACTCAACATGAGATCCATCGTTGAATACCACGTGTCGAACGCGGCTTCAGAGAAACGGTGCCATTCGTTCGGATCGTTGCTGTGATGCGTGACGTGCAGCGCCGACTTGAACAAATCTCGACTCAGCCACGGCACTTCGAGCCGCTGTGCCAGCGCCTTTGCAAGGGAGGACTTTCCCGATCCTGGGGCTCCCGACACGAGCACCAGAAACGGTAGCGAATCGGCACAATCTTTTGCGTTCGCGTTTGGAATCATCGTTTCCTGGCATCGTTGCAAATGGCGACAATTTCGTCAACAGTTTGATCGACTGCGTGGTTCACGACGATGGTCGCGCCACGTTGTCGAGCGTCGCGCTCGAGCGACACCACGATCGATCGAAGCCGAGTTTCGACCTCCAGTTCAGCGATATCCGCTTCAGGATGGACCACGCCCGACTTTTCATTGTCGCGGCGACGCCGCAGGAACCGCTCAATCGTGGCTTCGACGTCGGCGACGAGCAATGCCTCGCAAAACGGGCTTTCGCATCGGGCGGCGATTCCATGCAACTGCGCCAAGAATCCCGGTCGACCGATGTACTGCGGAATTACGACCGTCTGGCCGTCAACGAGGTGTCGCTGCACGTTCGCAACCGCGAGATCGCGCGCGTCTTGCCCAGACGTAACGGATCGCGACCAGCCGGCTAGATCCGCGCGAATCGCGTCTATGTCAATCAGAGTCGCCCCGGGATCCGTCTCGCAATAGCGACGCCCGACCGTCGTCTTACCGACCCCAGGAGCCCCATTGATCACTAGTAGCACAGCATTGAGGTTAGCGATACGAGGCAGCGAGTAATTCTGTCGCGCGTTGACAGTGGCTCGGCTCCGGAGCTGGGCTGCGGATCTGGGCTGGATGTGGCGGCTGTTGCCTCCTGTTAATGCACGATGACACAGTGACCAAAGTTGGAAACCTTCGATATTTGTTGAATATTTTCCTGCATCAGCTTGCAACCGTTCGAATAACTTGATACGATAACGAACACATGTTCGCATCACTCGCTACTGTCCGGACCACGCTGGAGTCCACGATCGCCGCTTTCGACGCGGCCACAACGACGGGTACAGACGCACTTCGCGCGGTCGAGGAACTTGGGTCCATTCGTCGGCTGGTCGACGCGCTGATTCTCGATGTGAGCAAGCGGGTCGACGACACGTATGCGTATCGCCCCTCGGGGGCCAAAGATGCGGCGACCTCGATCGCGCGGGCACTCGGCGTCGCCACGAGCGAAGCGCAACGCTCGTTGAATTTATGGCACAAACTCGAGCGGCGCCCGTTGACTGCTGCTGCCGTGCGCGCGGGCAGATTGTCCACCAGGCAAGGTGAAGTCATCGCTGCCGCCGCCGCCAAGAATCCGACCGAAGAAGCGGCCTTGATCGCAACCGCACCACAAGGAATGGTGGCGCTCCAAGATGCGTGTTTAGCGGCCCGTAACGCGGTCGAAACCGAAACGGCCCGCACGCGACGCCAACGCAGCGAGCGAACCTTCCGCACCTGGCTCGATAAACATTCTGGAATGCTGCGAGGAGCGTTCGCGGTTCCACCTGAAATCGGCGGGATGATCGCGGCGTTGATCGATCGACAAGCACAATCGAAGTATCGAAACGCCAGCGCGGAAAGTCGCGGAACGATCGAACAATACGCAGCCGACGTGTTCACAGAACTCATGCTCGAACACAATGCTTCAACGCCCGCCGCCGAACGCACGCCTCGACACGAAGAAAGCAGCGTTGAACGAACGACCAGCATCCCGACCACGGTGAAGAAGCCTGCGAGACGCCGCGTCGACGCCAACGTGCACATCGTGATCGATCACGCAGCATTGGTGCGGGGCAACGCACTGCCGGGCGAGAAGTGTGAAATTCCGGGAGTCGGGCCAGTCAATGTGCAATGGGTGCGCTCGTTGTTGGGCGAGGCGTTCGTGACCGCGGTCATCGGTAAGGGCAAGGACATCCGCACGATCGCGCACTTCGGGCGCACCATCAACGCGCATCTTCGGACCGCGTTGATCGCGGGAGGGCGTGAATGCGACATCGAAGGTTGCACCGTGCGGCACTACTTGGAGATTGACCACAGCGAGATTGACCATGCGAAGCAGGGGCCCACGGCCTGGTGGAACTTGGGCTGGTTGTGTTCAAAACATCACCGTTTGAAATCCAGCGGCTGGAAATTGGGGGCGCGCGCACCCAACGGTAAACGCAAGCTCGTTCCGCCATCCGCTGCGAACACAGATCTAGCGGCCTAGACGATTACTCCGGAAATGCCGCGCCGTCGTAGCGAATGGGATCGAGCGGAACGGGTGGTCGCATTTGCAGACTGACGCAACATGTTGATTTGTTGCTTCGACCTTGTACCTTGACAACTGAATTTGGCGAAGTCGCTATGGTGAACCGATGCGAATTTTGGTGACCAACGACGACGGTATCGATGCTCCTGGTATCCACGTACTCGCGATTGCGCTCGCGAATGCGGGCCATAGTGTCGTGGTCGCGGCACCGAATCGTGAGCAAAGTGGGACTGGCGCAGCGATCGGAGTCTTTCGCTCGGATATGCCAATCGCGATCGAACGGCGAGATATCTCTCCGACTCGAGTGAGCGGTGATACCGAGCCCGGTGTGCGGTTGTCTGATACCGCTGGATGGATTGAAGCGTACGCAGTCGATGGGACTCCCGCGCTGTGCGCGCTGGCAGCGAGACTCGGCGGATTCGGGCCACCGCCGGATCTTGTGGTGTCGGGTATCAATCTCGGCCTCAATACGGGCCGCGTCGTACTGCATAGCGGAACCGTCGGAGCTGCCCTCACAGCCCAGAGCTTCGGAGGCAAAGCGCTCGCCGTGAGCAGTGCAGGTAACGAGGACGGCAGCGGTTCATGGTCATTTGAGACCGCGGCGCGGTGCGCTGTGGAAGTGATCCCGATGCTTGCAGCCGCTCCCGACTACTCGGCGCTCAACCTCAACGTGCCCGCGCTGCCCTATGACGAGCTGAAAGGAATGCGTTGGGCGAGGCTCGCTCCCTACGGCGCGGTTCGATCGACGATGTTGGAAGGTGGCGACGGCATGCTCCGCCTGTCGCTCGAGCCGACCAACGTTGCGCTTCCGGCGACGAGCGATACCGAGCTGTGTGCACAGGGCTACGCGACATTGACCGCAATCGTTGGGGTCAGTGAGATCTGGCACGGCGATGATGGGCACGGGCTCGCGAACGGTCGGGTCGACATCAATCACGTGTTGCCCGATAGTCGAACAACGACCAACGTGCACAGTCGCTTACACGCGTGACGTCTTGAACGCCGGCGGTTACGTCTAGGTCGTGGTACGTCAATAGTGTGGCGAGCTATGTATTCGCCTCAACCGTCGATCATTGCCACGCCGTCTGGTCTCAAGATCGCAACCTATGCCTGGGGCGGCGAAGGCGAGCCGATTTTGCTCGCGCACCCCACTGGATTTCATGGTCGAGTCTGGGCGCCTGTTGTGCCGTATTTGCTCGATGCCGGACATGCCGTTTATAGCTTCGATTTTCGCGGCCACGGCGACAGCGACCATTCACCCAACGGCTACGCCTGGTCGAATTTCGGCGACGACATCACCGCCGTGGCTGATCACCTCGAACTGGCAGGGCACGACAAGCTGATCGCGGCTGGTCATAGCAAAGGCGGCGCCTCGATCCTGCTGGCCGAACTCAGCCGACCAGGGATCTTCAAGAACGTTTGGGCATTCGAACCGATCGTGTTTCCGGGCGGCAAGAGCCCGTTTCCCGCAGGCAACGACCCGCTCGCGAACGGGGCTTTACGCCGACGCAACGAGTGGGTCTCGCCGCAAGCAGCATATGAATCGTATTCGTCGAAGCCACCAATGAATTCAATGACTCCAGCATCGTTACATGCGTATGTCGATCATGGTTTCCGGGACCGGGGCGACGGGGTCTACGAGCTGAAGTGCGCGCCGCAAGACGAAGCGCAGATGTACCGCAACGGACCCGCCAACGGCATCTTCGAACGGCTCAGCGAAATCCAATCGAACGTGCACGTCCATGTTGGTGCCGACAGTTTCTCCATCACACCGAAACTCGGGGTGGCGATCGTCGAACAAATCAAGAATGCATCGCTCACCGTCTGGGATGGCAACGGCCACTTCGGCCCGCAAGAAGATCCCGCGCGCGCCGCGCGCTCAATCCTCGCGGTGCGCTAGCACGCGCGAAGTTGATCGACGACAGCACGCCAAGCATCCGGGTTGCTGCGGTACGGCGCGTAAAACGAGCACCGATCCACAACGTCACCGAAGCGTTTCACCATCTCGTTACCAACTGCTTCTGGTGTTTCTGCAACCACCGCGAACGCGTCGAGGATTTCGGGTTCGATGAGCTCACCCATCTCGACCCATTTGCCCTGCTTCGACAACGAGTTGAGTTCCGGCTGCAAGTCGCCCCAGCCGTGTAGTTCAAGCACGCCGCGATACGCAGGCGTTGAGCCGTAAAACGCGATCTGCTGTTTCGTTGCGGCTTGCGCAGCAGCGAACTCTTTTTCATTCGAGCCCGTGACGACAAACAGTGGGCCGCTGACTTCGAAGTCGGCACGGGAACGGCCGCGTTTTGCCAGACCGCGCTCGACGGCTGGCATCGTGACCTCACGCAGATACCGTTCCGTAGTGAAGCCGTGGATGAGAATTCCATCGCACACTTCGCCGGCAGTTTCGGTCATCAATTCGCCGACCGCGGCTAGCGACACGAGCGGAGCGCCGAATTCGTTCGGGCCCGGGTTGAAAAACGGTGTCATCAACGTGTGGGTGTAGAACTCGCCAGCAAATTCGAGCTTGGTGCCATCCTGCCAGTTCGCCCAGATCGCCCGCATCGCCAAGACGAGCTCGCGCATGCGCGCCGCGGGGTGCGACCACGGCATCGAGAACCGTTTCGTGATGTGTGGCTTGATCTGCGAGCCAAGCCCGAGCGACATCCTTCCCTGTGAATACAAGTTCAGATCCCACGCGGTATTGGCCAACGTCATAGGCGTTCGAGCAAACGCAACCGCGATACCAGTCTGTAACTGAATTCGCGATGTGTGTTCCGCGGCGATCATCAACGGCAAAAACGGATCATGTGAGGTTTCTGCCGTTGTTAAGCCGTCGTAGCCGAACTCCTCGAGTTCGCGGGCCCGAGCCGCCATCTCGGAGAACCCAACACCCATCAATCCACTGTCAACCTTCATGGGCGGGCACCCTAATGCGACTTGGAGCACGCCCGTCGCAGTTCCGGCTGAGGAGGTCGTCGCTCAACTTCTCAGCATCACGAGACTGCAACACCCGATGCGTCAGGCAGCGTAGAAACACCGATGAAGGAAAAGCTCGAGCTGAACTGCGTGTCCGAGGGGGGATGTAGGGTCATTTTTATGAGTTCTACAAGCCCGAGGGACCAATGAACCGGCCAGTCCCGCAGACACTGTCGCCAAGCTCGATGGGCGCGTTTACGAGTTGCCCGTTGGCCTTTCGATTCTCGTACGTGCAGCGTCTACCCGAGCCGCCGTCCGCACCCGCCAGCAAGGGTACGCTCGTACACCGAGCCCTAGAACGGCTCCTCGATCGTCCGGCGAGTGACCGCACAATCGATGCCGCGCTTGAGGATCTCACGGTTGCGGCCAAAGAGCTCGCGGACCATCCTGAGTTCAGTGGTCTGGCGCTCAGCGAAACCGAACTTGCCCAATTCCACGCGGACGCGGCAGTACTTGTGCACAAATATTTCGAAATAGAAGACCCGCGCACGGTGAAGCCGATCGGCCTCGAAATCAAGCTCGCAGCTCAGCTCGACAAAGTGACAGTTCGCGGCATCATTGACCGTTTAGAGCTCGATGAAAACGGTGATCTCGTCATCACCGATTACAAAACTGGTAACACACCAAACGAACGGTGGGAAGAAAAGAGTCTTGCTGGCGTGCACATCTACGCGTTGTTGTGCGAGCAGAACTTCGGGAAACGTCCCGTGAAGGTGCAGCTGATGTACCTGTCGAAACCCGAGCTGATCATCGCGACACCGACGGAAGGGTCGATACGGGCAGTCGTATCGAAATCCGGGGCAATCATGGACGCGGTCAAACGTGCCTGTTCCAAAGACGACTTTCGACCCAACGAAAGCGCGCTCTGCAATTTTTGTAGTTTCAAAGAGTTCTGCCCCAAATTCGGCGGCGATCCTGCGACCGCAGAAATAGTCCTCCAAGAACGGGCCGCAGTTGCGGCGGGCCGACCGCCCTTGCCGCTGTCAACCGTCTGAGTTCGCTACGGTCTTCGCGATGGCTACGAGTGCAATCGAACGGTTCGACGCAGCAGTCGACAGCGCAATTGGCAAATTGCGATCACCGACCGTCGATCATTTTGCCTACGCGCTCGGCTCTGCATGTGATCATTCGATCTTGTGGCACGCGATCGCGTCCGTGTGGGCCGCGTCGACTGGCGACGAAAAGAAGTTTTTGCGCATCTCCGGTGCGCTCGCATTGGAATCTGGGCTCACCAACGGTGTCGTGAAATCACTCTTCGGGCGCAAACGCCCGAGCGCGTATCCCAAAGGAACGAAACTCCCCCACGGCATGCGGGTGCCTATCACAAGCTCGTTTCCATCCGGCCACGCCGCGGCCGCGTTTTGTGCCGCGGCGATCTTGTCCGACGATACTGACAACTTGGCCTGGTACGCACTCGCGGCAACGATCAGCATCACTCGTGTGTACGTCAAGATGCATCACGCCTCCGACGTTGCGGCGGGCGCCATCTGGGGCTACGCGCTCGGTCGAGTCCTGCGCGTAGCGTTACCGAAATGACCTGCGCGTAGCGTTACCGAAATGACCAGCGAGTAGCGTTACCGAAATGACAAGAATGTCGGATGTCGAAGCCGTGATGTGGACGGTCGAAAGCGACCCGACACTCCGTTGCGATTTCTGCAACCTCACGATCGTCGACTCCCCCATCGATTTTGAGCGTATGCAAGATCGTATTCACGACATCGTGCGCGCGATCCCGAAGCTCGGTCAACGAGTCGTCGAAACGCCGTTTCGTCTCGCGAATCCGCAGTGGGTCGATGCCGATCTCGATCTTGCCTACCACCTCCAACAAGTCGAGCTTGCCGCGCCTGGAGGCGAACGCGAACTTCTCGATGCGTGCGCTGCACTCGCCGATCAGAACTTTGATCGCGACCGTCCGTTGTGGCGATTTACCGTATTTTCGGGCCTTGCTAACGGCGGCGGGGCCATGCTGCAAAAGGTCCACCATGCCATCACCGACGGTGTCGGCGGCCTGAAACTCTCGCTCGAAATCGTCGACTTCGAAGCAAATCCTCCATCCAAACGCGCACTGCGCACTGTTACCACTCCCGTACCGCCGGGCCCTTCGCTCGTCGATAGCGCTCGCAACGCGATTGTTGACGCGACGACGCGGACCGTGAACCTCGCGACGAGCGCGATCTCAAATACCAGCAAAGTGGTGACTGATCCACTCGGTGCACCCGGCCGGGTCAACGACGCGTTTTCGTTCGCCGGATCGTTACGCCGTCAGTTGTTGATCACTGAGGGTGCCCGCAGCGACCTCATCGATGATCGCAGCAACGAACGGCGCTTCGAAACCCGCAACGTTTCGATCTCCGCGATGAAAGAACAAGCACGCAAATACGGCGGCACGCTCAACGACCTCTTCGTCGCGATGGTCGCGGACGCACTCGGCCAATACCACCGAATGTTGGGCAGCGAGGTCCGTGAACTCCGGATGGCAATGCCGGTAAATACACGCGGCAAACACGATATTGGCGGTAACCACTTCACGCCGACACGGGTCGTCGTACCCATCGAGTCCGATTCACCAATGGCATTGTTCAAAGAAATTCAAACGCGTCTCGAACAAACCAAGCTCGAACGGGCGCTGAACTCCGCAGCGTTACTCGCCAGTTTGGCCACGAACCTCCCTGCGGCGATGATCACGGCTGCGGCTCGCAACCAAACGAGCACCATCGACTTCGCTACATCAAACCTCAGAGGGTCACCCGCGCCATTGTTTCTCGTAGGCTCTCGTATCACCGCGAACTACCCGCTCGGCCCACGCACAGGGTGTGCCATCAACTTTTCGCTGTTGTCGTACTGCGATGAAGCCAACATCGGGATCAACATCGACCCCGCGGCAATCACCGATCCCGCGCTGCTACTGAAATGTCTCGACACCACGTTTGAAACCTGGTGCGCCAACCCAAGCGTGCCGAGCTAACGCAATCCGCGCCGACCTCGACGTCGGGCAATACCAAACGCGCCACACCATTCGTCGTATCCCGGATCGCGCCATTGTCGGTGTTCACAGCCCGCTGAGTCGCGAAGGTACACGTGCAACGTTGGAGCTTCATCGGCGAGATCGATGAGCGCCGATGACGCATCATGCGGCAATGATCGGCCCACGAGATCCACCAGCGCTACAGCAGCCAAGACTCGGCATCCGCAGTCGCCGCACGCCGAAATCGTCGCGGCGTCAAATCCGGCAGTGATCCGCCAGAGCTCGGCCGCCTCGGCGCCGTGCACCTTTACCGTTGCGCCGTCACCGTCGGAAATCAGCAAATCTTGCATGAGTCCGGCACCGTATCGACCAAAGTGACCCGCAAGCCAACCTGAACCTCATCACAGGCCCCAGCGATAGATTCCAGCGATAGATTCAAGCGATGCGCGCAGCGATCGTTCGAGACGGCCACATCGTGATCGAGGACCGGCCAATCCCAGAACCGACGGAACACGAAGTGCTGGTGCGCGTGGCCGGCGCCGGTTTGAATCGCGCGGACCTGCTGCAACGCATGGGGTTCTACCCCGCGCCTGCCGGATCAACGGCCGATATCCCTGGGCTTGAGTTTTCGGGAACGGTCGAAGCACTCGGGGCATCGGTCCACGGGCTGAACCTTGGCGATCGCGTCTTTGGAGTCACCGGAGGCGGAGCGCAAGCGCAATATTTGTGCGTGCACGAAACCCACTGCGCGATCGTGCCCGCAAATCTCGATCTCGTCATTGCCGGTGCGATTCCCGAGGCGTTCGTGACCGCCCACGACGCCATGATCACCCATGCCGGTTTGAAGGCCGGCGATTGGATGATGGTGCACGCCGTCGGCTCGGGGGTCGGCACCACTGCGCTCCAGCTCGGCAATGCGTTCGGCGCGAACGTGATTGGCACGGCCCGCAACCAGGACAAACTCGATCGTTGTGCCGCGTTGGGGCTCGAGCACGCGATCCTCGCGCCCGCACTCGTTGCCGAAGCCACCGACGGTGCTACGGGCGCGCGTTCGCTCGATCCGGTCGCACTCGCGCAGGCCGTGAAAGCCATCGCCCCCTCGGGCGTGGACGTCACCCTCGATCTCGTCGGAGGCAATTACATCGAAGCCGACATTGCTGCCGCGGCGCAGCACGGCCGCATCGTGTTCATCGGCACCCTGGCTGGCGGCCGCGCCTCGCTCGACATTCTCAGCGTGATGCAAAAGCGGCTCGCGTTGCACGGCACAGTTTTGCGGCCACGCGATATTGCCGAGAAAGCCGCGGCCACCGCCGCGTTCACCCGCGATGTAGTGCCGTTGCTCGTCGCGGGCACCGTGGCACCGGTTGTGGAGAAGGTCATGGTCCTCGACGATGCCGAGGCGGCCTACGACCTGCTCGCCACCGACACGACCTTCGGCACAATCCTGCTGGACTGCCAATAGCTCGTGTGGTCGTCGCTAGAGTTCTGCGGTTCGTACCGTTGATCGGAGATTTCCATGGCTCAGTTGGCAGATAACGATGTAGTAATCGTTGAAGCAGTTCGTTCGCCGTTAGGGCGCCGCAATGGTGGGCTCTCCACCATGCACCCCGCGGAACTTCTTGGAGCGGTGCAGACCGCGCTCATCCAGCGCAGCGGGATCGACCCCGCCGTAGTCGGCCAACTCGTTGGTGGCTGCGTGAGCCAGGTCGGCGAACAGACATTTAACATCGCTCGCACCGCTTGGCTTTCGGCGGGGTTCCCGCTCGGCGTTGCTTCCACGACCGTCGATGCGCAGTGCGGTTCTAGCCAACAAGCCACGAACCTCGCGGCGTCGCTGATCAAAGCTGATGCCGTCGATGTTGCGATTGGCTGTGGGGTGGAATCGATGTCGCGTCTGCCGCTCGGCGCGACCCTCAAAGGCGACCTTGGCCGTCCAACTCCGAAGAGCTACTTCGCGCGATACGAAATGACCTCTCAGTTTGAAGGCGCGGAGCGCATCGCAGACAGATGGGGAATTACCCGAGCCGATTGCGATGCCTTCGGATTGGAATCGCAAGCTCGCGCCCAACGCGCGTGGGCCGAAGGCCACTACGAACGCGAAGTCGTTGCGATTGATGCACCGGATCTGAACGAGGAAGGCAAACCCTCGGGCACGACTCACCGGGTGAGCAAAGACGAAGGTCTGCGCGAAACGTCGCTCGAAAAGCTCGCCGCGCTGAAACCCGTAGCGCGCGAAAACGGCGTTCACACCGCAGGAAGCAGTTCCCAAATTACCGACGGTGCCGCCGCAGTATTGCTGATGACGGTGAAGCGGGCCAAGGAACTCGGGTTGCGTCCGCGCGCCAAGATCGTTGATCAATGCCTCGTAGGCGTGGACCCGGTCTTGATGCTTACCGGCCCCATCGACGCGACTCGCAAGATCATGGAACGCACCGGTATGGGAGTCAGCGATTTTGATGTGATCGAAATCAATGAAGCGTTCGCATCGGTCGTGCTCGCAACGCAACGCGAGCTGAACCTGGATCTTGCTCGTGTCAACGTCAACGGTGGTGCGATCGCACTCGGCCATCCCGTCGGCGCAACCGGGGCTCGCCTCATCACCTCGGCATTGCACGAACTCGAACGGACGGATCAACAGTTCGGGCTCATCACGATGTGCTGCGGTGGCGGTTTAGGTACCGGCACCCTGATCGAACGGGTCTAACAATCGCACAGCAATCGCAGGCTGATCCGCGACTCAGCGTTTCGTACGCACGCAAGAGCCGCGTGACCGTCGACGGCGCGGGCTATGTGGCCCTAGCCAAACGCGACAACATGCAAAACCCGACGATCGGGGGCCAGTTCGCCAGGCTCTCAATGCCCTCCATATCGAGTATCGGCCCGTATCGGCAGTGGTGTCAACGCGCTGATGCCGTTGGGTTTCCCGTCGGCGGCATGACCATGGCGCTCGTCGTTCGGGGTGAAATGCTCGACGTGTACTCAACAACCTTTGTGCGGGGCCGGCCGAAGCATTGCGTAGGGTCAATCGAGCTCACTTCGATAGCGCAAATGACCGCAACGCACGGCGTTACCAAGACCTTTGTCGTGATCCTGTTCAACGACGGCGGAGTTGTGGAATTCGAGGCGTTATCGCGCAGTAAGGCCAAACGGTTCGTCGCCGCACTGCTCGCGCAACGCGATGCGCGCTAACGGTACGCTGGCTCGATGAGCACGCTCGCAGACCAACTTGGATACGGCCCGGACGCGAAGCTGATCATTTTGAACTGTGATGATCTCGGATCCACGCGATCCGCGAACATCGCGATCTACGACGCGCTTCGCAACGGGCGGGGCACCAGCGCGTCGCTCATGGTCCCCTGCCCGTGGGCGCGCGACGCTGCCGCGATGTACCGTGGTGAAGACGTAGGCGTGCATCTCACACTCAACGCCGAATGGGAAACGTACCGTTGGGGCCCCATTACGCATGCCCCGAGTTTGTTCGATGGCGATGGGGGCTTCCCACGTACGATCACCGATGTGTGGGATCACGCGGATCTCGATGAAGTCCGCCGAGAATGCCGCGCCCAAATCGAACGGGCAATCGTGTGGGGTTTCGATGTGACCCATCTCGACAGCCATATGGGCACAATGCAGTTGCGTCCGGAATTCTTCGATATCTATTTAGAGCTCGCAATCGATTTCCAATTGCCGCTGCGGATGGCGGGCGCGTCCGCGCAACGCGTCATCGGTTTTCCCTACCGCGACCTTGCGGCCGCCGAAGGCGTGGTTTTCCCCGACTACTTCGTATCGACTCCAGTGGGTTCGCGCCGAGTCATCGAACGCACGCTCTTCAATCTGCGCCCCGGCGTGACCGAGGTGTATCTGCATCCGGCCACCGACACTGATGAACTGCGGGCTTCACATCCGGATTGGCCAAACCGGATCGAAGACTACGCGTTTCTCACCACCGATAAATCCTTGGTCGATCTCATCGAACGTTCCGGCGCTCAACTCATCGGCTTTAAGCCACTCCGCGATTTCCAGCGGACTCGTTAGCGATCGATGCCACGGGTGATGGAGTAGGCGCAATGGGTTCGGGGAACGTTGTGGGACGCGGCCGGGGTGGGGCGCGCAAATACGGTGCCATGCTCGCGGCGCCGATATTCATCTCGGTTTTCAGCGCCGCGCGACTTTGGAAACGGCCGTGGGCACCCTCGGGTGATTGGGCCGCGCTGTGGATTCGAGCCGACGATGTCTTCACCCGCCACACTCCCCTTGCCGGTGCGTATTCAACCCATAATTTTTCGCACCCTGGTCCATCAATCTTTTGGCTGGTGTGGATCCTGAAACGGGCATCGTTCGATTCGGTACCGCGTGCCTTCGCGCTTTTGGCAATCATCGCGGGCGCTACAATGTGCACCGCGATCGTCATGGCCTACCGTTGGTTCGATCGCCGAGTTGCATGGGTCACGGCTGTGCTCGGCACTGCGCTCTTGCACGAACTCGCGGGCCGGCGGCTCGGTGACTATTGGAACCCGTTACCGCCAGTGATTTGGCTCTTCGTCTACGCGATCGCGTTGTTCGCAGCGTTGGACACACGACGACGGTCAGCCGTCTACGTCGCGGTTGTCTTCGGA
The DNA here is from genome assembly GCA_025360585.1 of Actinomycetes bacterium. Classification (GTDB taxonomy): domain Bacteria; phylum Actinomycetota; class Acidimicrobiia; order IMCC26256; family PALSA-610; genus F1-120-MAGs023. The sequence continues at coordinate 38,028 of JANYBW010000064.1, forward strand.
TCGCTTGCGGCCCAAGCCCACGTCTCGTTTTTGTTCATCGTCGGCATCACCACCACGGCGGCACTCGTACGCGAAAGTATTTCGACATTTCGTCGGCGCGGTATCGGACAACCCCACGTCACCAGGGCAACCCGAACGTGGGTCGGACCAACCGTGTTGTGTGCGACGCTCTGGAGCCCGGCGCTACTCGATGGCATCAACGGTGGAAACCCGCAGCAGTTGTTGCACTATTTTCGAATCGGCCACGGCACCAGGCTTGGCATCCCGGGCGGATTCCGTTTAGCCGCGACTGAACTCATCCCATGGGGGCCATTGCTGCGAGTCGGGCAACCCGCGGATCTTGTTGGCGGGATCGAGCTCGCACCCTGGCTGTGGGTATTCCTGGTTCCCCTGCCATTGCTCACCCTCACCCTCATCGCAATTCGGTTCCACACCCATCGCAGTACGCGCGCCTCGACTGCGTTAGCGGGTGCTTGGATAATCGCCGCGATCACGCCGGCGTTGGCGAGCGGTCTCGAAGGCTTTTTGTTCGAATACTTGGTGACCTTCGCGATCAGCCTCGCGGCCATCTATTGGTGGCTGATCGCTACGGCCGCGATCACAATGTTGCCAAGCCCTTCCGCAGTTTCTCTAGCTGTGCCCACACCGGGCTTTCGCCAACACGTCTTCGGATTCACGGCGGCCGTTGCCACGGGCGCGCTAGCGATCCAAACGCTGACGCTGCCACCGCGCCGTTTCGAACTTCCCGGCCGCGAAGTTGCGACCGTCGTGGCCCGAGCGAGTTCTCGCCTCGCCGCCAAACTCGGCCCGCGACGCGCGCCGATCGTGCTTGATTACCTCGACGATCAAATCGGTCTTGGCGCGCCTGGAGTCATGGCGACGCTCGCAAAGCAATACGACATTCGCACGCACGACGGCGCGGCCCAACGGAAGTGGGGCTATGCGATCAATACCGATCCTGTCGCACCAGCCGATAAGTTCACCATCGTCGTGAACTACGAATCTTCGGTACTCACCCCGCGCGACGCCTGCGTCCTGCGCCACACTGAGAATTACGTCGTCGATGTCAGCGGTCTCAGCACACAGGAGTCGTTGCGCTTCAAGCAACTGCGAATCGCCAATTTCGTGGCCCGCAGCAAAATCCCGGCCCACGATGCGGCCGAACTCAGTGCGCTTCAGCAACGCTCAACGCGAATCGTGATCCTGCGTGGCGATTACAGCAAAGAATGCATGCGTTTTCGCGGCTCAACCGGCTGAATTCGGGTGACGACGCTTCACATCAAACGGTCAAATTGTGATGCAGGATTGGGAGCACCGCGAAGAGCGCGGCGTTGTCGCCCGCCATTTTGATGGAGCCTCGCATAAATCCCGTGCTGAGCGATAGCGTTCCTGAGCGCAGCGCGTCGTCGAGCGCAGGCGTGAGCGTGAACACCACGTCGGCGGCTTGAGGCTCGCGACTTTCCGCTTCACCAACTGGTGCAATCGGAAGCACAGACGCCGTATCGATGTCGACCGCGACTGTCCGCTGCGACACGATCGTTTTGCCTTTTGCCACCACGAACTCGACCGTGATCACGCGGAAACCGAAGCCTCATTGCGGGCGTCAGCCACTCGAATACCGGCGAAAAGGTCGTGTTCGAGTTCGCCGTCCGCGACGCCAGTATCGACCGTAGAGGAAGCCAAGATGAAATCTTCCCATGGATACGCGGCACGCGAAACGTCGTCGGGGAGCTTCATCCAAAAACCGTCCGGTGTTACTTGCGTGGCGTGGGCAAGGAGCGCGGCGCGGCGTTGCGGCATGTACTCGCCGACATCGATTCGGGTCGTGAATCGATCATCGCGATCAGCGAAGTTGCCTTCGAACCAACGTTCAAAAGGACTTTCCATACCGTGTTCGAGATGGGCATCGTGCAGCGCTTTCACGCGAGCAAATGCCCACGAAACGAAGTAGAGCTTCGAGACCTGCCACGGAGCACCCGCGTCGGGAAATTGCAAAGGATCGGCGGCCGCCGCGATTGCCGGCTCGGTGATCTCCCACGTGCGAATGTGATCCGGGTGCGGATACCACTCACGGTCTTCGGCGTAGCTGACAATCACTTGCGGTTTTTCGGCCCGGACAATGCGCACGAACCGTTCGACGGCTTCTTCGAGTGGTGCGTTCCAGAAATTGTCCGGGCGCGCGTTCGCTTCGGTTTCGGGCATCCCAGAATCTCGATAGCCCAGAAGGTGCAGCGCCTCATAGCCGAGAATCCGCACGCTTTCGTTGAGCTCCGCCATGCGCACCGCGAATAAATCGTTGCGTATTTCGTCGCGGTCCATCGCGGGGTTCAGGATGTCGCCTTCTTCGCCGCCGGTGCAACACACGAGCACATTGCGCACACCTTGTGCGTGGTACATCGCGGTCACGCCCGCGCCCTTGGATGCTTCGTCGTCGGGGTGGGCATGGATTTGCAGGAGGCACAGCGGTTCGTGAGTCATGATCCGGTGAGTTTAGTCCCAGGGTTTACGCCGGGGGTTCGGTCACATCCGTGTGGTCGGCCCACGCGGGGCCGGCCCGCAGAACTCCCAATTTCGATTCGCCAATACCTCGAAGTTTGCGAGGTTTCATGGCGCGAACATCAAAGCGCCCATCACCGCGCAGCACTTCCATCAATGCCTCGGACACCACGATCGTGTGCGGCCGAGCGATATCGCTGAGCCGGCTCGCGAGATTGACGATCGGGCCGAACAAATCGCCATCTCGAGTAAGGACAGTCCCGCAGGCGACGCCGATCGCGAACGGCGGGAGCCGGGTTTCGACCGTCGAAAGATCGATGGCAATTTCCGCCGCGACTATCGGCGGAGCGCTAAAGAGCACCGCGTCACCAATCAGTTTTACGACCCGACCCCCACGCGCGGCCACCGTGTCGTGGACCAACGCTTCGAAGTGCGACAGGAGCGCAGAGAGGGTCGCGTCATCGATCTGTTGGGCGATCGTTGTGTAGCCGACGATATCGACGAAGCCGACGGCCACTTCGAGCAGGTTCGCATTCGCTGTAGGGTCCGCGAGGCGGCGCCACAATGCCGCCCGCAGCTGCAAGCGATGGACATAATCGATCAACGAGGACAAGCCCTCCCAATCGAGAAGCTCCGAAGCCAACGTCGCGACTTCGTTTTCACTCGGGACCCGACCATCGGTACTCGGGTGGCCGCCAGCGCGAATTTCGTCGAGCGCGGTTGCGAGTTCATCAGCTTCCAGCGCGGCGATACGGGCCAGCGCGCCACTCACTACCCGCACTTGTTCGGTGAGCCGTTCGATGTCAGCGCTGCGACCAGCCCGGGCCGGGTCGTTGCGATCCAACAGGCGAGCGAGGAGCGAGGCATCACTATCTGTGAACATCCCAACGCCATCAGGCACATCGGGAAATCCCAATGAACGCCAGACCTGGCGCGTTGTGGCGGTGTCGACGCCCGCGGCCGCAGCCAGGCCATCAAGGTCGTAGATAGGCGCGCCAGGCATCAGGGAACGGTCGATCGCGAGCAGTGGCAGCCAGCCGCCCTCACGAGCCTCGGCAATGTCGTGTTCGGACGCGCCGGATCCCAGCAGGCGCAGATCAAGATCATCAGTCATCGGTTGCATATTCGCACATCACCGGGACGGGTACCCGTTCACAGTTGCGGTCGTATCGCCGATACATTGCTGCACGCCGTGCTTGATCCTCCATCACCATCGAAGTCCGCCAATCCATCGAGCCCACCCACACGGAGTGGCGCGCCCGAATGGCTCTTGAGGAGTGCGCAACGCCGCGTCACGGTCATCGCATTGCTCGTGGTCAACGTATTGTTGTTCGCCGCGGTCGTTGAACGCGTCGTTTACGACGGTGAGTCTTTGCCCGCGGTGAGCGTCAACGGCATCGCGCTCGGTGCAAGATCCGAAACCGAATTGCGCGCGGCATTGACCGCGATCGCCGAGCGTTACGAGACTCGGACTTTTGCCGCAACCGTCGGCACCGTGGCGTTACAAACCAACGGAGTTGAGCTCGGTGTGCACGTCGAAATCGAAACCGTTATTCGCACAGCACGCAGCAGCGGCAGGTCAGGCAATCCTGTTAACGCGATTCTCGGCATTGTCCTGCGCCGCATGCGCGACAACGAAATCGCGATACCCATCACCTACAACAACGCCGCGATTACTGCCGTCGCCGAAAGCTGGAAAGCCGCCGCAAATATCAATGTTCGCAACGCCGATGTTCGATTCGATCGCGGGCACCCCACGATCGTGCCGCCAGCCGCCGCGAACGGCATCGATGCAGCAACGATCGTCGCTGAGCTCAAACGGGTCGCGATTTCGCCCTCTGATGCTCCGGTGCTGAAACTGCTGGACCATCGCATCAATCCGACGATCGGCATCGATCAAGCGCGACGAGTTGCGGATCGTGCCGATCAAATTCTGGCGCGACGTTTTACGATCACCACCGCACCAAAACAGTTCGTGCTCACCGGGTCGCGGCTCGCGACCGCGCTGGTCACCAAAATCCAAGCCGGCACGCTCAACCTCGCGATCAATCCGGCGAAACTTAGAGCGCTCATCGACGGCGCGCTCGACAGCAAATCCTCACCTCCAGTCGACGCGACATTTCGAATCGCAAACGACGGCACCGTTGCCGTCGTACCGTCACGCGTGGGCAAAGGCCCCGATCTCCAACACATTTCGGACTCCATCCTCGCCGGTACGACCGCAATCGATGCGCCGCTCACAACCTCGAAACCTGTGCACGACACAGCGTGGGCAAATTCGCTCGGCATACACGAGCTCGTCTCCACGTTCACAACCCATCACCCGTGTTGTCCGCCACGAGTCACCAACATTCACGCCGCGGCCACCATCATGAACGGCGCCGTCATTGAAGCCGGCGAAACGTTTTCGTTCAACGACATCGTCGGCGCGCGCACCGCAGAGCGCGGCTTTGTAAAAGCGCCCGTGTACTACGGGGAATTCACTGAAGACTTTGGCGGCGGTGTGAGCCAACTCGCAACCACGACGTTTAACGCAGCGTTTTGGGGCGGTTTTGCGATCGTCGCCCATATGCCGCACACGATCTACTTCGATCGGTATCCGCAAGGCCGTGAAGCAACCGTCAACTATCCAGTTTTAGATTTGAAGTGGCGTAACGATTCCAAACACGGTGTACTCGTACACACCTACTTCAGTAGCTCGACGATCACGGTTGCGCTGTACGGAGATCGAGAAGGCAAGACGGTCCGCGAAACCGTTCCAGGCTGTTCGGTGGGCCCAATTGTGGACACCGCACATGATCCCAGATGCATGCATCTCCTCGCCACGATACCTACCACCGATGCGCCGTTGAAGTGCCCTGCGAAAAACCCGACGGATGATCCCGGCAACAAATGCGCGACGCTCAAAGCCAACGAGATGGCCGCCGGCGCGCTCGGCCATACTGGCTACGCGGTCGAGTTCTTCCGCACGATCACCTATCCGGGGCGGCCCGCCACCGTCGAGCGATTCTCCTGGCGTTACCAAATGTTGCCGAACGTGATTCTGATCGGCGCGGAGGGGAATCCGGGACCGACCACGACGACACTTCCCGGAGCAACGACAACAACCCCAACGGGGCCGCCGGGTGCCCAGACGACCACTACGGCCTCTACAGCCACTACGGGAAAACCAACAACCACGACTTGATCTTGATCGGGCTTTACCAAAACTGAACTCAGGCTCGGGGACACCCGCGCCGATAGCCCGGTATGACCGATTTACGCCGTCGCTCCTCGACGCGCTCGCTGGTGGCCGCCCTCGTGGTGTTTTCGGTGGTTGGGCCGTTGCATACCTTCGACGCAAGTGCGGCAACTCCATGCCTTCGGGCGCAACACATTGGAGCAGCTCCCGCCTGGTTCCGAACCCATTGCCGGCCAGCCCAACGCCATACTCCAGCATCCGCGCCGTTACATAAGGCGGGTCGGGCCGAACTCGACCTCCTGAGGCGGGTCAACGCAGAACGCCAAGCCCGAGGCATTGCACCCCTGACGCTGGATGCCCGGCTAAGCACGTTCGCGCAGGGTTGGAGCGCGACCATGCCCGTTTCGGGATTTCGGCACAGCGACATTCGGCGCTTGTTCGAAGGTCGATTCAATCTGGTCGGCGAAAACATCGCGTGGGCCAGTGGTGGAAGTACCACCGCGGGCGTGATTCATGTGATGTGGATGCAATCGACGGGCCACCGCGAAAACATGTTGAATCCGGCCTACGACACGATCGGCATCGGCGTGTACTGCGCCGCAAACGGAACGATGTGGGCGACCCAAAACTTTGGCCGCCACAACAGTCTCGGCGCTGCTCCAAGCAGCGGAATTCCGCCGCAAAACCCCATAGCCCGCCAAGACCAAGGCACCGCCACCTGCTAGCCCCCCTGAGTCCTGTGTCCCACCGGTGTTCCACCGGTGGAACACCGGTGGGACACAGCATGGTTGGTGAGTTCTAGTGCTGCTACTGCCGCGGCCGTGCACGCGACGGCTACGAGCCAGGCCGTCCAGCCTTCGTGGAGTTGCATCGCGTAGAAACGGCGCATCGATCCAATACCGATCACGCAGCCGAACAGCGCGGTCATCGTCGCGAGCAGCAACGCTCGGTTGCGATCGAGGGGCCGCGACAACATGAACAACACCCAGATCCCGCACCCCAGCAACACCACGATGGAAAGTGATGCGGCCTCGATCGGCCCCACATCGTGGAAGCGCCGCACGATTCCATAACACGCCATCGTTGCGCAACCGGCCACGAGCCCCGTGGGCACCGTGAAGGCCAGCACCCGGCGCACGAACCCCGGAACGTACCGACGGCTGCTCGGCCCGAGGGCCAAAAAAAACGACGGCACACCGATGGTCAATGTCGACACGACGGTCATATGCCGCGGCAAAAATGGATACTTCCAACGAGCGACGCCGACGACCAACGCAATCAGCGTCGCGTAGACAGTCTTGGTCACGTACAAATTCGAAACTCGTTCAACGTTTGCGATCACTCGCCGGCCTTCGGCCACCACTCCAGGCATCCGCGCGAATTGACCATCGAGCAGGACCAGTTGAGCAACCGCTCGCGTCGCCGCTGCGCCCGAGCCCATCGCGACACCGATATCAGCATCTTTAAGCGCGAGCGCATCGTTCACACCATCGCCGGTCATCGCAACAACGTGACCACGACTTTGCAGCGCCTGCACCATGGCGCGTTTCTGGTGGGGAGTCACGCGCCCAAAGACCGCGTACTCCTCAACAATGTTGGCAATTTCTTCAATATTTTCAGGCAGATCACGAGCATCAAAGACGCGATCGGCCTCTGGGATCCCGGCCCGTTGCGCGACTGCACCCACGGTGATCGGATTATCCCCCGAAATCACTCGCAGCATCACGCCTTGTTCACAGAAGTACGCAAAGGTTTCGGCCGCATCGGCACGAATCTGTTCCTCGAACATCACCAACGCGACGGCGACGAGATCGCCCGGAACCATTTCGCCGGCCGGTTGCTTGTTGGCCGGTTGCTTGTTGGCCGGTTGCTTGTTGGCGGGTTGCTTGTTGGCGGGTTGCTTGGTCGGGTCCCGGTTTCTCGTTCCCGAGTCGGCAAGTCGCGAAGGTGACCATGCGAGCAACACCACCCGTTGTCCCGTCGCCGCGAGTGTCGCTACCCGTTCGCGAATGTCGCTGCCATCGTCGCTGAAGCGCGCGCCGAGGATCTCCGGGGCACCGAAATACCAACTCCCGCGATCCGAGAATTCGGCCGCGCTCCACTTGCGCGCCGAAGAAAATGGAATCGCGCCAATTCGATTCCAACCAGGATCGGCAAGGGCATCGGCCAAGGCCTGAGCAGTTGCGTTGGCGTTCGCGTCCACCGCGATCGCACCCAACGCGGCCAGCGTTTCGATTTCATCAAATGGCGCAGAGCCGCACACTTCAACCGAATGGTACGCGATCGAGCCTTGGGTAATCGTTCCCGTCTTGTCGACGCACACAACATCGACGCGTGCCAGCCCTTCGACTGCCGGCAACTCTTGCACCAACACGTTGCGATTCGCGAGCTCACGAGCGGCCAGCAAGAACGCGAAACTGGTGAGCAACACCAGACCTTCAGGAACCATCGCGACGATTCCTGCAACCACACCCGGCAAATTTTCGTGCGTGGTACCAGGAAGCCGTAGCTGGCTCCACAACAACAATCCCGACAACGGCACGAGCGCCCACGTGACCCAACCCAAGATCTGATTCGTGCCGCGTTGGAGCTCCGAGACGGTTACCGAGAACCGTCGGGCTTCGGCGGCAAGTTTCCGAGCGTACGCGGCATCACCAACCCTTGTCGCTTGAAACTGTCCGTGGCCCGCCACGACAATGGAACCCGAAAGCACTTCATCGCCGGCCAGTTTCAGGACTGGGTCACTCTCACCGGTGAGCAACGACTCATCGATCTCGACGCCATCGCTGTGCACGACAATGCCGTCCGCGCACACTTGATCACCGGTGCGAAGCTCCAAGAGATCGTCGAGCACAACGGCTTCGACCATGATTTCAACCACGGCACCGTTGCGCACCGCGTGAGCCCGCGGCGCACTCAGCACGGCCAGGGCATCAAGCTTGCGTTTGGCAAGATATTCCTGAACAATCCCTATGAGCGCGTTCGCAACGAGCACAACGCCGAACAGCCCGTCGGCCGCGGCACCCGTGATCGCAATCACCACGAACATTGTGCCGAGAATCGCGTTGAACCGAGTCATGACATTCGCACGTACAATGTGCCAGAGGGTGCGGCTCGTATTGTCGTCGGTGGCGTTGGTATCGCCCACCGCGATCCGTTGCGCGATTTCGGCCGCATCCAGGCCTTGCGGCGGCGTCGAAAAGGGCATTTCGCCAACGACAGCAGTCATTCAAGCGAACCTACCGCGTAGCCGTACCCGCTCTGCGCGACCTAACGTATTGGCACCATGACGTTTCCGGAACCACCACCTTCCATAACAACCACATGCTTTCATCACACCGACCGCCCCGCAGGACGGCGCTGCACGCGCTGCGGCAAATACGCCTGCCCCGAGTGCCTCACTCAGGCATCCGTCGGTAGTCACTGCTGGGAATGCATCAAGGCGGATCAACCGCCATTGAAGCAACAAGTGAAGGCCAAACTCGCGCAACCGTTGCTCGTCACGCGCACCATCATCGGCCTCAACGTCGCGGTGTTCGTATTGCAACTCGCCAAAGGCTCAAACGTCGGATCCCTGTTCTCCGACGGAGGACGGCTCACCCACTTCGACGAGGTCTTCGGACTCTCGCGCCTCGGAATTGCGAGCGGGCATTGGTGGCAGCCACTCACGTCGGGCTTCATCCACTTTGGCCTGTTCCACATCGGATTCAACATGCTCATCCTGTACAGACTCGGAGAGCAGCTCGAAGGCGGTATCGGGCGGCTCCGGTTCTCAGCGCTCTACTTCACGTCACTGTTCGCGGGATCGTTCGGTGTCATCTTGCTTGATCCCAAGAATGCCGTCGGTGGTGGCGCCTCGGGCGCGATATTCGGAGTCGGTGCGGCGGCGACGGTCGCGCTGCGTCAACGCGGCGTTAACTTTTGGCAGACGGGGTGGGGGCCCATGCTCGGTATCAACATGTTGTTCACCGTCATGTCGTCGAACATCAGCCTTGGCGCGCATCTCGGGGGGCTCATCGCCGGAGCGATCGTGGGCCTCGTGATGCTGAATCCGCGCGTATCGCCGAGTCGGCGACCATTCGCCTACCTACTGGCTGCAGTGATCTCTATAACCAGCATCTCCGGGATCTTTATCCAAGTCCACCGAGACCTTGGAACGTGCACCGAGATCGTCTCTGGGCGGTTCAACTGCCAAAAGTGACGACCATCGTCGGCAGAAAACGCGCCCGGCTAACCCCACGGCTAACCCACGAGGGGTTCGAGTTCGAAGGTGCCGGTGTCTTCGTCGTCGATTAAACGATGTCCGCATTGTTCGGCGAGATCGTCGCGGCCTTCCCAAGGGCCGTGGGCGAGTAAATCATCGCCGGCTTGAATGCGAATCCCGGCGCGGGGCCGATACACGTACCGCCCGGCGCGCCGCAACGCCAAGAGGTGGAAGCCAGTGTCGTCGCCAAGTTGCGTGGTGGTCAGCAGCGTGCCGTCGAGCGATGAACCCTCGGCGACTGGCATGCGAATCACCACATCGTCGGTATCGCCGAGTGCCGCTTGCAACACCGGGTGCAGTTCTTCGCCTTCCTCAACGAGCCACACCATTTGTTGCGCGGCATCGCCGATTTCTTCTGCCGATGCGCCGAGGTGCAAAAGCCCGCGCAATTGCGCAGGATCCACGGCTTCCGCGGCCGAACGCAACACCCAGACCTCAAGGTGTTCGCGCATTTCATCGAGACGATCTTCCAGCGAAGAAACCTCGGCCGCGAGCCCAGGGTCCTTATAGATCAGCGCGCTGTACGCCAAGGCGACAGCAGCTTCGGAAAGGTTCTTCATTTCTACGAGCACATCGACGGCACGATCAAGATCGGTGAGGGCGATCCCGCCGTCGGATATCGCAACTTGCCACGCCGGAGCACCCGCGAGTTCGCGCAGTTCGGGGATACCTTCGGACGGGCCCCGAGCAATGAGCACATCGCCAGAACGCAGCACTTCATTGTCGTTGGGGTCCGCGATCCAAGCGCGGTTACGACGAATCGCAACGACCCGCAAACCCGTCTCGACGGGCAGTTCCAGTTCCTCAAGCGAACGGCCATCCAGATGCGATTGCTCGCGCACACGTACCCGGTGCGAAATTTCGTGCGCCGCCGCGAGATCAGCGATCAAGGCAATCGGGATACCGAGTTTGTGGGTAACAATCTTGGCGACATCAACGGCCGCGTTCCCCATCCGTTCGATCGCGGATACGAGGTGCAATACGCTCGACATCTGTTCTGCATCGCGCGGCGAGCGCGCGGCCATCACACACACGGCGCGCATTTCGTGCACGAGCCCCGACAGTGTGGTTTCGAGGTCCATGACTTCATCGGCCATGTCGTCGTCGCCGTAGAACAACGCGGCGTACGCGAGATCGACCATCAGCTCGGAGGTGTCTTTGGTCTCCGCGAGCATTGCTTTGAGATTTCGGGGTCTGTCGTCCATAAGGCCTTGTCAGTTCAGCGTAGTGGTCGCAGCGAGATTTGCAAATCGCTGATTGATGAGTAGCGTTTCGCTCATGTGAGCCCCAACAACGCGATCGTCAGCACAAACGAGACCGCGCCAAGAAAATCCGAAACGGCAGCAGTGATTGGGATGCCAAAGTTGTCGGGGTCGAGCTCAAAACGGTAGGTCGTGAACGCGGAAAAATAGGCGACGACATTGGTGAGCGTGGTGGCCAACACGCCCGCAATAAGCGCTACACCAACTACCGAAAAGACGTTCGGACGGCTGTAATCAAAACCGATACCGATGAGTGAGGTCACGACGCCTAGCACCAAAAAGATTGCGATGCTCAGTGCGTAGACCAGCGCAAGATCTTCGAAAATCGCGCTGAAAGACCGACGCTGCGGATCCAACATACCCAAATGCAATTTCGACCCAAGGCGCGCTGACAAGATGCCGGCCAACGAACCCGAGATCGACAACAACGGCGGCAGCAACAAAAACAGAATCTCATACCGCTGCAACGAACGCAGCCCTGATTCTTCCACCTTGCCGGCAAGGATGCTGATGAGGCCCGACACGACCAACACCGGGGTCGATTCCTGCATGATGCGCCGCAATGTCGGTAACGATTTCGCTCGCAACCCCACAACGAGCGCGGCGGCACACACCACCGCCCCGATGGAGGCAAGCACGGGCGTTACCCAATGCACCGAAACCAACGCCGTTGCTAAAAATAAGCTCGGCAAGGTCACCGAATCCGCCGCCGCAGTCACAACCGGAGCAGCAACGTTGTCGAGGTCCCACCCCCTGCGCGCGCTCAGCGCGCTCACGCCAACGGTGATCGCCATCACCACAACAATCGGAATGAGCCCACCGACGACAGAAACCACAACAAAATCAGGCAACGACATGGCGTGTCGCACACCGAACAGCACCGCAAACCCTTTAGCTGCAACTCCCAAAATCAACGCCAGCGCCATACTCAAGAGCACCGAAGCGGCAAGGTTCTGACCTACATCAGTATCGAGTCGGCGTGAGAGCCGAAACGTTCCCATGTGCACGGCAGTCCCGAGGCGGCTGGAGAGCGCTCCAAACACGTTGCCGCGCATCCCCACCGCCGCAGGCACGAGCAGCAAGAGCCCCGGCAAACGATTGAGGGTGTTGCTGTCGTGAGCGAGGACCGCGCCCGCAAGAAGTCCGGTCAGGCTGCTGACGACAAGCGCGACGAAACCGGCGCGGACACCCGCGGTGTCGGCGCGTAACAGCGCGCCGAAACGCGCCGGGAGGCGGCGGAGGCGAAGCAGCAACGGGGATCCGGAGGGTCAATCATGAAGGTCTTTTAGCTTGCGGAACGGCTCACGCTACTCGCTTCGGCCATAGCCCCCGGGCCGCAATAGGTCCCACGACCTATTGCCCGCGGGCCGCCATCGTTCGACAACTGTACGTATGGCACGACACGGGCAATCGGCACTGGCGAAATCACTGGCGAAATCACCGGCAACCCCACTGGCAACCCCACTGGCAACATCACTGCCCGGCCCCACACGAAGCCGGACCGTCTCATGGGTGGCGACCGCAGTGTTTGCGAGCTTGATCGCGACGACGGGGATCAGCAACTCACGCAGCGCGGCCGCCGCGGCGCTCACTTCACGCGACGGTCGCAGTGCACTCAACGCGGCACCCTCATGTTGGGCGATCCACCAATCGTTTCCTTTTGCACCCAGCGGCCAGTATTGGCTGCTCACTCGCAAGCTCATCGTTGCGCAGCCATTCTTTTGCGACATGACGACTGCCGGTGGCGGTTGGGTACTGATCGGACGCGGCCGTCAAGACTGGACTTTCGACTGGGCCGGACAAGGAACCTCGGCCGCAGTGCGAGGCATCACGAACGGTCCCGGCGCATTCGCACCTGCCGCGCTGCCATCCACTCGCGTCAACGCGTTACTCAACGGCCGATCGGTCGAGTCACTCACCGACGGAATTCGATTGCGGCGCGCCACGGATACGAATGGGACGGGTTGGCAAGAGATCCAGCTTCACACGGCATCAATGCGCGCGTTCACGTGGGAGTTCAACGGTGGGCAACCGCTGAAATCAGTTCAGTTCAATTCCGCACCGACAAAGCAGGTTGGGCCGACGGGAGACTGGCGCAAACAGTCCACGTACAATCTCGCGCTCGACAATACGTATCGACGAGTGTTCACGGGACCGGTCGCATACAACCACAACCGCGCCGGATTCACCTACGGCCGCACAGTTCGCGGCTCAACGTCTCCCAAGAGCTACATGTGGTCCCAACACAACAACGGCCTCTACGCAGTACCGTTCACTCAAGTTTTTCTCCGACCAAAAATCTCCGACGCGAACGTCGGCTTCGCACCGATCCGCTCGACCGGAACTGCGGCAGCCACCATTGCGCGAATACCGTCGTCGATTCCGCAAACGATGACGTGGGGCGTACGCGGCGTACAGATCGACTCGACCGATCCCGATCCGCTCGGCCAGAGCCCTGTTTACGGACTCGCTCAAATCGGCAACACGATGTACGTCGGTGGCAAGTTTCACTGGGTCGAGCATCACAACACCGGAGGGCTGGTAAACCAACCGTGGCTGGCAGCCTTCGATATGAACACGGGCGCATGGCAACCGGGCTTCCATCCTTCGCTTGATGGCGCAGTGTTTGATCTCAAATCGACGCCAGACGGTCGGCTCATCGTCGGCGGCAACTTCACTAATGTCAACGGTGTCACCGACACGGCCGGACTCGCGATTTTGGATCCCACAACGGGTGCACCGACTCCAGGCTGGAGTGCAACCGTCGCGAATTCGCGCTTTGGTTCGACACGGCCGTATGTGCGCACGATCGAAGTCAACGGCAACGACATCTATATCGGTGGAAGCTTCTCGAAGATCACAGGCGGACCAGGCGCGACGATGGTGGCCGTCGGAGGTGTGGGCCGGGTATCACTCACAGACGGTACCCCGGATACAAACTGGCGGGTCTACACCGATGGCACGCCAATGGATCTCGCGTCCTCTGCGAATCCTGGCCAGATCCACCTCGCGGGGTTCTTCAAAAACGTTGGTACGACCAACGCGAACATGACATCCAACATTGCGATTGTCACGTTGAACACGAGTGATGGCGCCGTCGTGCCCTTGCCCGCACCTCATTTCTGGGGCGGACTCGACCAGTACGCCGTCACGGAATATAACGGGGCGATCTTCCACGGCGGGCAACAAAAGTGGCTCGCGCGCTACGACGCGGGTTTCAATTTCACTCGAGGCGTACAGATGTGGCCGCACGGCGACATTCAGGCACTCGAGGTTGTCGATGGTGTGCTCTTTGGCGGCTGCCACTGCAACGGCTTTTCGATCGTTGATCCAACGATGACCCACGCTGATGGCATTTCGTGGGTGGGCGCATGGGATCCAGCAAACCTCAACCGAAACCTGAACTTTCACCCGCAATGGGTCATGAACACCAGCGCTGAGGGCGGTTGGGAACTGCTCGGCGATACCGCTGGTTGCCTTTGGGTTGGCGCAGACGTGATCCAAGGTGCTCGACCGACCGATTGGCTCGGTGGGTTTGCACGGTTCTGCCCTCCCGACACGACTGCACCGTCGCAGCCTTCGCGCCGCGGCGCGAAATCCGGTCCGAGAATTTTTTGGATCGGCTCCACCGACGATTCCCACGTCGCACCGAACTATGAAATTCTCCGCAACGATCGAGTGATCGCCGTTGTGAGCAGCACGACCCGCAGCTACAACGTGCCGGGCCGGGGCCACTATTTCGTGCGAGCGATTGACCGTGCTGGCAACCGTTCGGCGAGCACGTCGGTGTATTTGCGCTAGCGGTTTCAGCGTTAGCGAAAATCGCGGGAACGAATCGCGTCGGCTAATGGTGACGGCAGCCGTGTGATTCTTCCCGCGACCAAGTTGGTGACACCTTGGTGGCGTTCCAGAATCCCCCGGACTCGCAACGCTGGCGCGCCGCGCGCCACCGTACGGAATCGTTTCCAGACGCCCTTGCTACAGATCACGTTGATGAGACCAGTTTCATCTTCAAGGTTAATAAATACAGTGCCTTTTGCAGTTTCTGGTTGCTGGCGGTGCGTCACCACACCCGCGACTTCGATAACCGAACGATCCGGCATGCCGCGCATCTGCGCGGCAGTCACGACTCCTTGGCGTTGCAGTTCTTCGCGCACAAACTCCGTGGGGTGTTTGCCGGCGCTCAGCCCCATCGACCATAGATCGCTCGCGACTTCTTCGGTTTCGGTCATGCCCGGCAGGTGCGGCGCTTCGATGCCGGGCAAGATTCCTGGCAAGGTTGCCACGACGGTACCGTCGAGACGCACCTCGGGTCGAGCGTTACGCAACGCGCCCGCCGCCCACAATGCTCGTCTGCGCCCCAGGCCGAAACAATGTTCGAACGCTCCGGCCGCGGCAAGCACTTCGATCGCATCCACGGTCGCACCGCTCCGGCGTACAAAGTCTTCAATGTCCGTAAACGGTTGCTCGGTCCGTTCATCGTCGATGTGATCGAGCAGCGAATCATGCAAGCCGCGCACGCTGCGCAGACCGAGACGGATCGCGTGCACACTGCGCTCCGCGTAATGGCCAGGAAGTGGTTCACCAATCGGGTCGTGCGCGGGTCGAGGTTGCAGCGTCGCGTCGCGCACCGACGCGTTGATATCGGGGCCCAACACCAACACGCCATGACGGCGCGCGTCGCGCAAGATCGAATGCGGTGAGTAGAAGCCCATGGGTTGCGCGTTCAGCAACGCGGCAGCAAACGCGGCCGGGTAGTGATATTTGATCCAGCTACTCGCATAGACGAGATACGCAAAACTCACCGAGTGGCTCTCGGGAAAACCAAAGTTCGCGAACGCTTCTAGCTTCGTTGCGATCTCTTGCGCAGTCTCGCCGGTGATGCCATTTTCAGCCATGCCATCGATGAGCCGTTGGCGCATCTTGGCCATCCGAGCTTGCGAACGTTTCGAACTCATCGCTTGACGAAGCTGATCCGATTCGGCCGGGCTAAACCCCGCAACATCGATGGCCATCTGCATCAGTTGTTCTTGAAACAGCGGCACGCCCAACGTTTTTTCGAGACACTTCTCTAACAACGGATGCGGGTACGTGACCGGCTCTTCGCCATTGCGGCGCCGTAAATAAGGATGCACCGAACCACCTTGGATCGGGCCAGGGCGGATCAGCGCCACCTCGATCACGAGGTCGTAAAACTCGCGGGGCCGTAACCGCGGCAACGTAGCCATCTGTGCGCGGCTTTCTACTTGGAACACACCGATCGTGTCGGCGGCGCACAACATGTCGTAGACCCGCGGGTCTTGCGGGATGGTTGCGAGATCAATATCGATCTGTTCGCTCACACGGATCATGTCGATCGCGAGATGCAACATCGTGAGCATCCCTAAACCCAGCAGATCAAACTTCACGAGCCCCGCGGCCGCGCAATCTTCTTTATCCCATTGCAACACACTGCGGCCTTCCATTCGAGCCCACTCGACCGGGCAAAACTCGATCAACGGCCGATCGGCCATCACCATCCCACCCGAATGAATCCCTAAGTGCCGGGGATAATCGAGCACCTGCGCGGCAAGATCGAGCGCAAGTTGCGGGATCGCCGGTTTACGGGTATCGCCCACACTCGTGGTGTCGTCGCTCGTGAGTTCGTTGAACGCATCCGCCGATGCACTCCAACGATCAACCCATTTCCCCAAGGCATCAGCTTGACCCGGCGCGACACCAGCCGCCTTGGCCATCTCGCGCAACGCACTCTTTGGGCGGTACGTGATGACGTTCGCAACTTGCGCCGCACGCTCACGCCCGTAACGGTCGTAGACGTACTGGATCACCTCTTCACGGCGTTGATGCTCGATATCCAGATCGATATCAGGTGGGCCATCGCGCTCCGGCGACAAGAATCGTTCGAACAACAACCCGAGCGCAACTGCATCGGCTTTGGTGACTCCGATCGCGTAGCACACCGCACTGTTTGCGCTACTCCCCCGCCCCTGGCAATAGATATCGTGCGTTCGACAAAAATGCACGATGTCGTGCAGCAACAAGAAATATCCAGCAAAATTGAGCTGTTCGATCACGCCAAGTTCGTGGTCGATCTGGCGTTGCGCTTGTTCATAGTTGGGATGGCTCTGCGGGTAGTAGACCGCAGCGCCTTTACGCACCAGTTCACGCAACCACGTCATTTCGGTATGACCCTCGGGGACGGGATAATCCGGCAGGTTCGGCGCCGCGAGCTTCAAATCAAACGCGCACGCTTGGGCGATCTCGACCGTTCGCTCTACTGCACCCGGCCAGCGCGCAAACCGACGGAGCTGCTCGGTGGCGCTGCGCAAATGCGCGAGTGGGCTCGACGGCAACCAGCCATCCATCTCATCAAGGCTGCGCCGCGCTCGTACAGCAGCGAGCGCGCAATACAACTGACGTTGCGCAGTCGTGGCGTAATGCACATTGTTCGTGGCAATCACTTCCACGTTGTTGTGAATCGCGAGTTGCGCAAGCGCATCATTGCGATGCCGATCGAGCGGATCGCCGTGATCCCACAACTCAACCAGCACTCGATCGCGGCCTACTGCACCAATCAGTTTGTGGAGTTCAACTGCAGCCGCAGCTGGGCCTTCGCGCACTAGCGCCTTAGGAACCGCACCTTTACGACAGCCCGTGAGCACAAATACTTCACCGCCGCCTGCGGCTTCGTTTGCGAGTTCGGCGATCGTAAGATTCGGCGCACCCTTTTGGCCGCGCAGCTGGGCCCTGCTAATTGTGCGCGCCAACCGGGCATAGCCCTGTGGGCCTTGGGCCAGTACCACAAGATGATCGCCGTGCGGATCCGCGGTGCCATTCGGGATGGGCTGGGCCCGCATGCCGGGCTCCAGCACTGTGAGCTCGGCGCCAAAGATTGTGGGCAGCCCGTGTGGCCGTGCGGCTTCGGCTAATCGCACAACTCCGTAGAAACCGTCGTGATCCGTGAGCGCGAGACCACTGAGCTTGAGGCGCGCCGCTTCTTCAACTAGCTCCTCAGGATGGCTCGCTCCATCCAGGAACGAAAAGTTCGAATGACAATGCAGCTCCGCGTACACGCGCGCTCACTGTATCGAACATACGTTCGCTAATGCAAGGTCGCTCACCGATTTCGCGTGAAGGTAAACCGGCTCGGATCTTCTTCATCTGCCAGCGCCTCACGACGAAACCAATCCACAAAATCTTCCGGTGTCATCCGACGATAGATATAGCCCGCGTTCTCTATCTTCGAATTTCGTTCCCACCATCTCGTCTTCGCGATCCGCTCCTGCCATATCGCGATGTTGCGAGCCCGACGATGATCATCGGCAGTAATCGGCATCGAATCTGGGATCGCTTGCACGCCAGACGCACCCACTGGCCCGTCGGCATATAGTTCCGCGCCCACTGCCGCCGCCAATATATGCACTGCATACGCCGTGACGCTCAAGCCCGCCGCATCAGCGACCCGTTTCAATGCGTGTTGCAACTGCGGCGCAACCCGCAAATACAACACCGAAGGCTTCCCTCGATCCATCACCATGACCATGACGGTACGCCAGGGGTGCGACAGTCACGACGCTGCGAACTTCGTTCCGAGCGTCCCCGGAGAGCCCTACACGGCAACAGCCACCCCTATACAAAGGTGAAAATACCGTGCTAGCGCTGGTGCTAGCACATGCGCTAGCACCAGTTTCTGTACTACCACTCGCTCTGCGCGCCGCCCCCCGAGGACAGAAACAGGAGCTAGTCGTAGAGAGCATCGACGGTGGCCCGACCGGCCTGCACGGTAACCAATACCATTGCCCCGACCGCGCCAACCGCGCCGAGGCAGACTCGCCAACGAACACAACGATGATGTTGTGCGCCGTCCCACCACCGCACATCGCTCGGCCATGGGCCCTCACATCGCCCGATCAGACCACCGCCTTGCGGCAAGACATCACATAAGAGCCGGTGTGGCCACGTTGTGGCTTCACCGCGCGAAGAAACTCGCACAGGTTCGCCGAGTACGTCGAGCAAACGAGCAGGAACGCCAGGGCAAAACACTCTCGCCGGATACGGCGCGGGAATCGCGCCCGGCCATCCGACCATTTCGGTTCCCACTCGCAACGGCCGTTGCCCAGCACGGGGTTCACCCCATGGAATCAGAGCAATTTGTTCATCGGGCGTACGGCCACCTTGTTCCACCATGGTCCCGACGGCTTCGTATCCGAGCATTCCTTGCAATCGAGACAATGCACGATCGGCGCGTAATGCCGCCGCCGGATCGCCGCCAAATAGCCCCAACTGGCGCGCCGGAATCGCGACTACTTCTAACGGCTCCAACCGCAATCGAGTGAGCGCGCCCGTGGTGCTATCGAGCCCGCTTTCTCCCATCGCGACGAAATCTTGATAGGCGCGTATATCCCCCACAGCAATTACCGGAGCGTTGGCTTGCAACCAGCCATCCAGCTGCCAGCGCACGCGTTCAGCCAGCGACGCGGGCTGGAAACCATCGTCATGACGCCAACCCCGAGCAAGCTGCTCACCGTGTTCGGTTTCGGCTTCAACGAGCACGTGCGTACACGCCAAGCCGCGAGCACTGAGCCGTTCAACAATTTGATCAGCCAACATCTTCGCGGTGAACGCGATTGCATCGACACGCGCGACCGGTGGATCGAGTTCGATGCTCGCAGCACAATCGGGCGGCACCAACGACAAGTTCAGCGGCGAGGGATCACGCCCCTGTGCAAGTTCATGAAGCCGAGCACCTTCAGTCCCGAACCGGGCCAGTACCGCGGCCGTCGGCAGCTCGCTAAACGCCCGCAAAGTTGGCAGCCCGAGCCGTTCCAACATGCTCGCGAGCTCCGGTGCCCCTAACGCCACAACCGGAAATTTGCCTACGAACATTGATGATTCGCCCGCAGCAACGATCGTGCTCGTGCGCGCCGCCAGCCGAGCCGCGAACCGACCATCCGCAATCCCAGCTCGCACTCCCGCTTGAATCGCGGGCGTTGAAGGTATCACCGTCTGCACTGCGGCAATGACTGCTTGTTGCAATGCAGCATCGCCACCGAAATAGCGCGACGGCCCGCGGGTTGCGAAACTCAACCGGCCGGGAACATCAATTTCCAAACGAGGAGTGAAGCCTTCGACGGCACGAGCTACAGCTTCGAATGTTCGCGCTTCGTGCGCGAGATCCGCGTCCAACACGACCAGCTGCCTCGCCCCCGTATTTGCACCAGCGCTTCTACTTGCCCCCGCGTCCACACAGGCAGCTTCGGCTTCACGCCGCCGCATCCCATTGCGCACCCCAAATGCTTTGGCTTCACTCGTTGCGGCCCGAACTAAATCCCGAGCCCCAACGCGCTCGCGCACGATGACGGCTTGCCCGCCCAGCGCGGGATCGCGCACAAGCGCGGCCGTAATGGGCCAGTCCACACAGTGCACGGCGCACGTTCGGATATCCATTGACCGCTAGCCCGCACGAGCAAGTCGCAGGGAACTGACGCCTTTGCCGGCAATGTCGTAACACCGTTCGCCGGCATCATCGAGACTCGCATGAATTCGTATCGCGACTTCTCCTGGCCACACCCCCACGCGCACACCAGGAATGGATTCCAACATCACGATGATGCTTTGGTGTTGGCGCGCTCGAGCCTGCAATCGCCGAGCATCGCCGAGCGCGATCCGGCCCGGCACCGCGGCGCAGACCATCGTGAAACCATCGAGCAAGGCCCCAACCGTTACTGCCCAACGGTCAACCGGAACATTTCGAACGACTGCACAGCGTTCGAGCGACACTCCCAGCTCCAGCGCAGCTTTGCCCCCCAACGAGCCGGGATCAACAAATGCTGCCCACTCGCCGGTTGCGGTAGTTGCGGCGGCGAGGGTCAGCGCCGCGCTCGTTACCCCTGCTCCGGACTCGCCATCGATAGCAACCACAGAGCCCCGTTGGATTCCGCCCGGAGGTAACAACGGCTCAAAAATGCCCGCGACAGGGATTCGACGAATCCCGGCCCAGGCGTTACCGGTTTGCCAATCCAACGTTTCAACCACACGATCACGTTACCGAACATACGTTCGATAACGCAAGTGGGCCAGATTGCGGGTTACTGCACTGGTGACGGGAGCCGATCCACGCCGTAGGGCGCCAAGGCTTCCACCGAATAGCCAGCACCATCGCCGTAGTAGTGAAAGAGGTGCTCAATCGCATGCGTGACTTTGGGTTCAAGCACTGCCCATTGGGATGGGTCAGCCTCAACGGTCACCGTGTTGGAGTACAAGCTCACGCTCTTCACGCCGAGCTCGAACAATCGACGAGCCAAGATATGTGGTGCTTTGGTACCGCCCACCGCCGATTCCGCGTTCGGAAATCGTTCGATCATCATGCCCGTTATAGAGCGGTTCGTCGCGAAGTTGCGTACTTCCCGCCGAGCTCCGTGAGTGACTGTGACCGTCAATGTTTGACCCATAACGGCCAGGCTAGAACAGTGTGGGTTGCCGTTCGAACTTCAATGAGGGCCACAGCAAATTGTCCATAAAAATCCAGCTGCGGCGATGGATTGCACTCGGCCCGTACCCCTCCAAAGCGCACCGGTGCGCGGGAGCGGGATAGCCCCGATTCGATTCGAAGCTGTAGTGGGGAAAGTGTTGCGCTTCTTCGACCATGATCTGATCACGAGTGACTTTCGCGATCACGGACGCGGCAGCCACCGACAAAACGGTCTGGTCGCCTTTGATCACCGTATGCACCGGCACACTGAGCCCGAGGTAGTTGTGTTTGCCGTCGAGGATGATGCGATCGATAGCGAAGCCGGCTTGGACGATCTGGGCGAGGGCACGTTCGGCGGCGAGCCGCAACGCTGCGGTCATACCAAGTTCGTCGCATTCGTTATGACTGGCGTGACCGACTCCGTAGGCGCGGGCCCAGGAACGGATCCTTATAGCCGCGGCGTTACGTTCGTTTTCGGTGAGCAGTTTTGAATCGCGTACACCACCGAGATGTTCGTTGGGAGCAACGAGGGCACCAACGGTGACGGGCCCGGCCCACGAACCCCGCCCGACTTCATCAATGCCCACGATGACCTTGTCGCCGTTTTGCCAAAACTTGCGTTCCAACCTGAGCGTCGGCGAAGTTTTTTTGGTGGCCATCGTCGTTGACCGTAGCAAGCTTGCGCGCTACAACGTACGCTGTCGTCTATGGAGTCGCGTTGAAGGTGTGCCAGTGAAAGTTGGGGTTCGCGTCGAAGTCCGGAATCGCTTCGAGGCGGGTTGGTCGCGCGGCTTTGAAATCGCGGAGATCATTGAGGCACAACATGGTTTGGAATTCAAAGTAAAGCGCCGCTCCGATGGATCGCTCCTGCCCTCGGCATTTTCTGTAGACGATCTTCGTGAGGAGCGACGGCGCCAGACCTGGTGGCAATAGCAGCAAAATGCGCCCGAGCGACTCCGTTCAACACGAGCGGGTCTAACTTTCTTTGCCTTCTTGGAGCATGGCAACGAGGTCATCGACAGGAATCGCCGCGAGGGTGGTCGTGCGCATAGTGCCTCGGGCGGCAAGCATGATCGCGGCCTTGGCCATCGTGTGTTCATCGGGGGCTTCGATGATGTTCAGGAAGTCGTATTGACCCATGAGCGCGTACTGGGCCACGACCTTGAGCCCGAGCGCTTCGACTTCGCTACGAACTTGGTGGATACGTTCAGGATGCTGACGTAGGGTTTCCCAGCCGTCGGGTGCAAGCGTGGACAACATTGCGAAAGTGGCCATATCGCCACACTATCGACCAAAACACTTGGCGTTTGACTCTGGCAGGAGGCATGATGACCTCATGGATCGTCGTGGATTTTTGAAGTTGGGTGCGCAAGCCGCGGGAGCCGGAGCTGCGGGCACCGCGTTGACCGCAGCTGGGATCACCCAAGCCGCCGATGCGGCATTCGCGCAGGAGCGTCATCGAGCGCGTCGGTTTGGAAGCATCTTGGACGGCGCGCCCGGCGAGTCTGGGATCGACACCGTGGTGATCGTGATGATGGAAAACCGAAGTTTCGATTCGTATCTCGGTTGGCTCGGTCACGAAGACAAATATCTCGAACGCGGTCGGAGTCGATACGGCGCGAACTTTGGCGTGATCGGCAGTCAGCACCAGACGTATCGCGCACCCGATGGCACGATGGTTGATACCGCACATCATTCGTTGCGCGCCGGACCTATCGATGATTTTCGAGGCTGCGGCCATCCCGATCCTGGCCACGGCTGGACGCAGGGTCGAGCAGAACGCGACGGTGGCTTCTTAGACGCGGGCAGCGGCAACGATCCGTTTGCATTGTCGTATTTTGATGGCCGCGATTTACCGGTGTACAACAAACTCGCGAAGCGTTTTACGATTGCGGATCGCTGGCATGCATCATTGTTGGGCCCAACGTATCCGAACCGCTTATATCTCTTGTCCGGCCAATCGGGTGGTTACAAATACAACTACTTGCCGTTCGCAGAAGATGGCTACAAGTGGCCAGCAATTTTTGATCGTCTCCAAACCCACAACGTGACTGTGCGCGATTA
Organism: Actinomycetes bacterium; assembly: GCA_025360585.1. Taxonomy (GTDB): domain Bacteria; phylum Actinomycetota; class Acidimicrobiia; order IMCC26256; family PALSA-610; genus F1-120-MAGs023. The sequence continues at coordinate 61,766 of JANYBW010000064.1, forward strand.
TGCCAGTGATTTCGGGCCGTTTTTGTTGTTCGGATCGCGGTCGATTCCGTACATGCAGACGTATTCGGCGTTCCAAGCCGATGCGGCTGCGGGTACTCTGCCCAACGTCAGTTTCGTTGATCCATCATTTTTCGGCCCGACCCAAAACGACGATCATCCACTCGCAGATCCGCGTGCCGGCCAACAGTTCATTCTCGATACGTTCCGTACCTTCGCGCAATCTCCGCAGTGGGAGCGCGGTCTCTTCATCGTCGTGTACGACGAGTGGGGTGGCTTTTACGACCACGTCGCACCACCAGTATTCGCCGATGATTTAGCGAGCACGATCGATACCGAAAACTTCGGACAAGCCGGGTTCCGTGTACCTGCGATCATCGCGTCGCCGCGATCATTGCCCGGCTTCGTAGATCATGCGCAGTACGACCACGCGTCCGTCTTGCGATTCCTCGAATGGCGTTTTCTCGGTGCGCCCGCCCACGGACCGAACGGCGATGTGAGCAATCCATGGTGGCTCACAAGCCGTGACCGCAATGCGAAAAACCTCGGCCGCACCTTGTCGCATTCGGCGTTCAATCCGGATCCAGGGTTCGATCTGAACATGACCTTGGCCGCGGCTACCCCCGCGTGTGGCGTGGGCGGAGCGCCCTTAGTTACCGGCAAACATCCGTTCGCGGAAGCCGTAGCGTCGGGCTACACGGATCGAATCGGGTTTCGCAGCGCGGCGCTGAGCTAGAGAAACGAGCCGGGTTCCTCAACTCGTTCTCCGAGCCGTTCAACCGGCTGCATCGCAAGTAGGTCGCCGGAAGGTTCCGCAAGGAGTTGCTCGCCCGCGCCTTCGGTAGCCACGGACCAACTTGGGTCCAGTCGGCTCGCTCGCAACGTGATCCCGGCCGGCGCGTCCCACAACACCGCAGGCCGCCCGCCATGCCAGCGCACCGCAAACGAAACCGTGCCTACACGTGTGGGCACTTCGTGCACCGCGACCGAAGCGCCGAGCCATTCGACATCAAATCCTGGCAGCAAATCAATACTGCCGTCGGAACATTCCTCAATCAGGACGTCGCGTACCGCAGCAAGAAATTTCGCGGCGTGCGCAGGCACACCACCAGCAGCAGTGACGAGATGCGTCTTCATACGCACCCAGCCACTCACAGAATTTTTGAGCCTGATCGATGCTGCGCGCCGATCGCGAACCGAGAGGCGCTTCCAGACTGCTTCCGCTTCTGCTGAGAATCCCCAGTCTTCGAGGCTGATCGCATCATCGGCGACCGGCCGGGGTGAATCCGCAGAAGATCGCAACAGCACTGAGGCCCGCGCCCCATCGATGGCGCGTTGCAGATTTGCATCGCTCAGTTCTGTTCGCATCGCGCGATCGAGTTGCGTGTCCCAGCCTCGATCAACCGCTTCGTTATCGGGCAATACATCGATCGCCGCGACATTAATCCGAGCATGCGGACCAGGCGCAAGCGGCAACACGATCCGCAAGGTTGCCGTATGGGGCAGCGGCCAGACGAGCGCGACGCAGCCGTTGCGTTGCGACTTCATTTTCGTGCGTTCGAGCGGGCCGGCTTGGGTTGCGTGTTGCGTGACGGCTTCGCGCAGCGACAATTCATCGTGCGCGATCACCCATTGGGCCCAGGGCCGATTCGTTCCGAGCACCTCGTGACCATCGATGGTGAGCACCGATGCCGTCGCGGAAAATTCTCGCAAGCGAATCCCCGGAGCTGCTCGCAGCAATACCGCAAGCGACACGGGCTCTTTCCCCGCGTTTTCAAATTCACATACGATCTGTTCCGGCTGTCCACTCACACCATACAGGCGTTGCACGACGTCGCCGCCGGCACCGGCAATCCGAGTCGTCACAATCGGCGCAGCATCATTGATGCTTTGGCGGGTCGCGGAATCCAGCACAACCGTCCGCCACGTCTCGGCTCCAACCATCCACTCGACATCGATGCCACGATCGATCATCGTGAGCAGCCCGCGCGAATCGACCGTTGCAATACCCCGCGCACCCAACGTACCGAGCGTCAGGTGGGCGCCAGTCGGCGTGGGAACTGAAATTGTGCGTCGTGCCATTGTGTATCTATCGCATTCCGTGGAGTTCTGATTTCGCGCTGCGCAACATCAATTCCGGGACCAGCGCGGCAGCGTTCGCATCTTCGTAGAGCACTTGGCCAACGAATTCGGCAACGGGAAGATCCATACCTAACCGTTTGGCGATCGACAATACGGCTTCAGTGCTTTTCACGCCTTCCGCGACCATCTTCATATCGTCGACGATCGCCGCCAAGGTACGGCCCTGCCCGAGCTGCACGCCGACGGTTCGGTTACGACTTTGCGGGCTACTACACGTGGCGATCAGATCGCCCATGCCGGCGAGCCCCGAGAAGGTGAGCGGATCGCCGCCCAACGCGACCCCTAACCGTGCGAGTTCAGCCAGCCCGCGCGTCATCAACGCGGCCTTTGCATTGTCGCCGTATTCCAAGCCATGAGCGATTCCAACGGCGATCGCAACCACATTCTTGAGCGCGCCCGCAACTTCACAACCCACAACGTCAGGGTTCGTGTAGACCCGAAACGTAGGAGTCATGAACGCGTCTTGCAACAACTCGGCGGCTTTGCCGTCGCGCATTGCGATCACGGTAGCGGCGGGTTGGCCCTGCACGATTTCTTTGGCCAAGTTCGGGCCACTCAACACTCCGATGCGATCAGTCGGGTGGGCTGCCAGCACTGAAGCGATGACCTCCGTCATGCGCATCAACGTCGATTGCTCAACGCCCTTGGACAAACTCAAGATCGGAACTGACGGGCCAATATGCGGAGCCGCTTCTTCGAGTACAGCACGGAATCCGTGCGACGGAACGCCAACCACAATCGCGTCGGCGCCCGAGCATGCGGCTGCTAACGATGATGTCGCAGTCAACGCCTTGGGCAGCGCGAACCCAGGCAGATAATCGATGTTCTCGTGGCGCGTGTTGATCGCGTCGGCGAGTTGGGGCCGGCGCGCCCACAACACCGTCTCAACGTTTTGCGCGGCGATTCCGGCTACCGCTGTGCCCCAGGACCCCGCACCAATCATGGCGATTTTCATTCGGCGCCAGCTTCGGACGATTCGGGAGTGGCCGATGCCTCGGGCCCTGCACGCCGACACGTACGTAGCTGAGCACTATCGGGTTCGCGCCACCACCACTCGTCACCGACCCGTGGACGTTGCGGATAGATCGTGCGCGCCCGCTGCACGCACTCACAGATCGCGGTCATGATGCGATCGGTTGCGACTTTTATTGGTTCGTCCGGACCGATATCAATGGGCGCGCCGACCACTGCAACTTGCGCCACCAACGGCTCAGGATTTGGACGCCGACCTTTGTACATGATCCGGTGCGCGCCCCACATTCCCACCGGCGTGACTGCGACTCCCGATCCTTGCGCGACGCGTGCCGTTCCCGATTTACCGACCATCGGATCGAGGTCTGGCGAAATCGTGCCTTCGGGAAACACTGCAACACATTCGCCGTCGCGCAAAGCAATGAGTGCAGCATCAAGTGCGCTCGCGGCGTCGCGTTGGCCGCGAGCTACGGGAATTTGATGGGCCGAACGTAACAACGCACCGAGGCCGGGTTTCGCGAACAGTTGCTCCTTGGCCAAAAACCGGACCCGACGGTTCCGTGAATCGGCAACCCACGCCAACGCCAACGGATCGAGATAGGACGTGTGGTTACTCGCGAGAATTACCGGCCCGGCGATCGGGATGTTTTCGATGCCTTCCATCGTCCAGCACATCCCGCACGCCAATCCGGGAGCAAACAGATTTCGGGCGAACGTGTAGACGGCATCCATCGCTCATTAGCATACGCAGTTCATGACGCCGATCGAGTTGCTCGACCCATTTGCGTTGGCGGCTGCCGTCGTCATCCCCATCCGGTCCTTTACGTTTGGAAAACAGCGGCTCGGCGACGCACTCACGGATTCGGCCCGCCACGATCTCGCCCGTTCCTTGGCGGATCAAGTCGCGAACGCGGCAGGTCGGCTCTCGACGATCGTGGTCACCAGCGATGACGAAGTTGTCGAGTGGTCGACCGCCCGTTTGGCGTTCGTGATCAGCGATCCCGGCACGTTGAGCGCCGCGGCGGCCGCAGGACGAAATTGGGCTGCGGAGCACGGGCTCGAGACGGTCATTGTCGCCCACGCCGACCTCCCCTTCGCTGATGATTTCGAGCGATTGCTGCGCCCAGGATTCCCTAATCGTTGCGTGATCATTCCTGATCGTCTCGAAGATGGCAACCCGGTCATCAATGTCCCCGCCCGCGGGCCGTTTGAATTCTCCTACGGCGTCGGCTCATTTCAACGGCACTGCGCGACCGCGCGTACAGCCGGCTTCGACGTAGAAATCTTGCGCGACCACGCATTGGGTTTCGACGTTGATGAACCCGATGATCTCGCGTTGTTGCGCGATGCCAAACTCTTGGGCTAGCCCGACCCGTTGCGACCAAGGATTGCTCATTGCCCCCTACTCATGATCTTGCCGTTCCCGCTCGAGCGTTAGCGATCGGTGCCCATCCCGACGACATTGAATTCGGCTGTGGCGCCACGCTCGCGAAGTGGGCTACACAAGGATGCCTCGTACACCTGTTGGTCCTCACCGACGGTTCGAAGGGAACCTGGGATGCGCAAGCCAATATCACCGCGTTGGTTGCCCGTCGTCAGACGGAGCAACACGACGCGGCCAGCATCTTGAACGCCAGCCAAGTACACATGCTGGACTACATCGATGGCGAACTTGAGGTTTCGCTCGCGGCCCGAGCGCAAGTTTGTTCAGTCATCCGGAGTACGCAACCCGACGTTGTGCTCGGCCATGATCCGTGGAAGCAATACCGCTTGCATCCGGACCATCACGCCGCGGGCCAGCTGACGCTTGACGGTATCGTCGCGGCACGCGATCCACATTTTTTTCGCGAACAGGATCTGCAACGGCATCGCCCGAGCGCGCTACTGCTCTTCGAAGCACAAGTACAAGATCACTTTGAATCCGTCGACGGCTTCATCGATCACAAAGTCGCGGCACTGCTCGCGCATGTGAGCCAGTACGAATCAACGCACGGCATCGCAAACGACCGCGAAGCACAAACCGAATCGTTTCGCGCGGGTATTCGCGCACAAGCACTATCGGCCGCCAAGGCAGCTCCGCACCTAACTGCAGCCGCGGAAGCGTTCAAACTCATCACTGAGCTCTAACGCGAAAGTGCCCCGCACACTGGCGGGGCACTCACGTTCTTACATTCGCGAAAAACTATTTCCGTTTCGCGGCCTTCTTTTTGGCGGGAGCTTTCTTGGCAACCTTTTTGGCTACTGCCTTCTTTTTGGCAGGAGCTTTCTTGGCAACCTTTTTGGCTACTGCCTTCTTTTTGGCAGGAGCTTTCTTGGCTACCTTTTTGGCTACTGCCTTCTTTTTGGCAGGAGCTTTCTTGGCAACCTTCTTCACCGCTTTTTTAACAGCAGCTTTTTTGGCGGGTGCCTTCTTCGCTGCCTTTTTCACGGTCTTCTTCGCCGCAGCTTTTTTAGCTGGGGCCTTTTTCGCTACAGCCCTTTTCTTGGCTGGAGCTTTCTTCGCAGCTTTTTTTGTTGCTTTTTTTGCCGGAGGCACGGTTGCCACCTTTCTGTGGTTCTGATTGTCAAGCTGTTCACCACATCGGGGATCACCGCGGCCATCCTGGCCGCCCCCGTACCCGGGTATGGGACCTATCGACCGGCGACGCGCTCTTTAAATTTCGCGCCGACAGAAAACTTTGCAACTTTCGTTGCCGGTACCGTCATTGTTTCACCGGTACGCGGATTGCGCGCTTGGCGCTCCGAACGCGCGGATTGCGAAAACGCGCCGAAGCCAGGCAACGTAACTTTGTCGCCGTCAGTGACTGCTTGTTGAATCACTTCAATGAACGCGTTCAACGCAGCTTCCGCGTCTGTCTTTGAAAGACCGCTCGCGTCGTGCATCTTGTCGATCAGTTCGCCTTTGTTCACGTTGTCTCTCCACCTCGTCAGACTTGTCGGGTGCATCAGAACGCATTCGCGCGCAAAGGTCAAGCACCTACGGGCAACAAATTGTGTGTAACTGTGAAATTTCGTTCGCGATTCGGACAAATGCATTGCGATCACGCGCGCAAAAACGATTCTGATTCCAAACGCGCGCGCACTCTCAAATAAATTTCAACGCGCGCGAATCGCGCACGCGAATATTTCGCCGCGCGTTTTCGCGCAGGCGCGACTCCGCGGATCCGGAAAAAAATTGGCTCGGATCTCCATGAGATCCGAGCCTTGAAATTTCTGAGTAGCCCCGAGCGGGTTCGAACCGCCGCTTCCGCCTTGAGAGGGCGGCGTCCTAGGCCGCTAGACGACGGGGCCAGACTGTTGCCTTGCTGTATCGCGATTGCAGGGGTTGCGTAACACATCTTGCAACTTGCTACTTACAACTTGCTACTTGCTTGGTGCGCTCGGGGGGGAGGACTCGAACCTCCAGCCTTCTGTACCAGAAACAGACGTTCCGCCAGTTGAACTACCCCCGAAAGAGGTTTGCGTTCACCACCAGCGCAGCCAGTGGATCGGCGCCGTTATGATAGCTAAGCCGGGCACCAGCTTCCCTACCGTTTGATGGCGATCAAGGGTGCCGTATCCGAAAATACGGCCGCCGGCCACGCGAATGCTCTCTTTGAACAAGTATGAGAGCTGTTTGGAGCCGTGGATGAAGTGCGTTGGTGAGGTCACGCCATCTAGTCCCGACTCTTGCGCGATATCAACGATGCGCGCGGAATGGTAGGCATCGGAGACCAACGTGACGTGTGTGCGATGTTCGTTCTTCAAAAAACGCGCTGCGGCTTGCAGCGATTGCCAGCTCGACGAGCCGTGTACCTCACGCAAGATCGCAGCATTGGCAACGCCGTGGGCATGTAGATAACGAGCACCAGCTTGCGCTTCGGTATATCGATCAAGCGGTTGCTTACCGCCGGTAACAACGATGATCGGAGCAACGTGCGCGCGCCAGAGTTCCAATGCATGATCCAGGCGCGCTTGAAGATCGGGAGAAGGACGACCGTTGTATTGAGCTGCGCCGAGCACAACAATCGCGTCGGTGTGCGATCGGTTGTCGTCGGTGGAGGCATTCCACACGATGATGAAAATTACGATCCAATAGATCACCGCGATCGCAACTAGCGCAGCGACAATTTTGATCGCCCACTTCACCGGCTTCAGCGCGAAGAACATGTGATCAGGTCACCCGAGGCGCGCCAACGCGTCACTGAGCCGTTGCAACACGCGGTCGCGACCGAGTAGGTGCATTGATTCGAACAACGGCAAACCAGTATGCGCGCCTTCGATCGCGGAATAAATCGCGGGCAGCGCTTTTCGCGGTTTCAATTCGAGCGGTTCGAGGAGCGCACGCAAATCAAGTGCCTCAACCGTCCAATCACAGGTACGGCAATGGTCGATCACCGCAACGAGTAACTCACGAATGTGTTCGGTGCCGAGAAGTTTCTCCCACGATTCTTCGCGAATAGAAAAAGCGTCGTCGTCGGCGAACAAAAAACCGCACTGCTCGGCTATCTGCACGAGGGTCGTTGCGCGCGACTGCGCAAGCGCGACCGCTTCAGCCAGTATCGTTGCATCGACCTGCCCGTACATCACTTGCGCGAACGGCAACACCGCGGCAGTCAGATCGGCCACCGACAATTGCCGAATATGTTCGCCGTTCATCCATTCGAGCTTTTGAGCGTCGAACGCGGCGCCCGCGTGGTTGATGTTCACGATATCAAAGCGAGTGGCAAGCTCATCGGCGGTCATGATCTCATTGCCGTCCGCAATCCCCCACCCCAAAAACGCGAGGTAGTTCAATACTGCTTGCGGGAGATAGCCAGCGTCGCGGTATTCCTCAACCGAGACCGCACCGTGGCGTTTCGACAGCTTCGCTCCACCCGGGCCAAGAATCAGCGGGCAGTGCGCGTACGTCGGTGGCTCTTCGGCACCGAGCGCGCGCCGGATCGCGAGAACCCTATGCGTGGAATCGATGAGATCCTCGCCGCGAATCACATGGGTGATACCCATATCCAAATCATCGACCGCGTTCGCTAAATAAAAGACGGGCGAACCATCGGGGCGCAGAATCACGAAATCAGAAATCGTCGACCAAGCAACGCTGACCTCGCCACGCACCGCATCAGTGAATTGTGATCGGCCGTCCTCGGGAATCCGGAACCGCAATGTGGCGGCACGACCGTCCGAACGGAACGCGTCTCGTTGCGCCTCGCTGATGTCGCGACAGGCACCGTCATATCCCGGCGCTTTCCCTGCAGCTTTCATCGCTTCGGCACGCACCTCGAGTTCGTCTTTGGTACAGAAACATTCGTACGCGTTGCCGTTCGCCATGAGCTGCGCCGCGGCTTCGCGATGACGGTCAAAACGATCGCTTTGCAGATACGGCCCCTCATCAACATCCATTCCGAGCCAGCGCACAACACTTTGGATTTGTTGGGTTGCTTCGTCGGTGGAACGAGTGACGTCGGTGTCTTCGATGCGCAACACAAACGTTCCGCCCGTGTGGCGAGCATAGAGATAGTTGAACACCGCGGTCCGCGCGTTGCCCAGATGCATAAAACCAGTTGGCGCTGGGGAAAATCTAACTCGCGTACTATTTCTTGCGCCTGTTTCGCCCGGCGCGATGACGGCCTGCGGACCCATTTCGCTCGTCCCTCGCTCCTGGGCTTCTCCGGCTTTTCGCGTTGTACTCGATCCTTGCGTCATCGTTACATGCTCAAGACGGCGCGGGCGAGGGTACCTGTGTGCATTTTTTCAACGACGGCATTGAATTCTGCGAGCGGCTGAATCACGCTCACCAATTCATCGAGCATGACTTTGCCCTGCGTGTAGAGATCCGCGATCATCGGGAAATCGTGGTGCGGGCGCGCGCTGCCGTAGCGGCAGCCCATGAGGCCTTTGTCGATGTAGATGAAGTTGCCCATGATCGGAACTTCGAGCGTGGCCGTAGGTTTCGGAACGCCAACCGCAACGGCATTGCCGCCCCAATGCAGGCAGCCCAATGCATCGATCAGTACAGCAGGAACTCCTGTGCATTCAAAGGCCCAATCGACGCCACCGGGAGCGAACATCGCGCCGGGTTTCGGCAACAGATCCTTGATCGCCTGCGCCGTGGACTCGACCTTCGTCGCGTCGATGAAATCCGTGGCCCCAAACTGTGCGGCGAGATCCGCTTTGCCGGCAACCGTGTCTACTGCGATGATCCGGCTTGCACCCGCGAGCCGCAACGCCTGAATCGCGTTGAGGCCTACACCACCCACACCGAACACCGCGGCAGTCTCGCCCGCTTGCACTTTGGCGCGGTTCAGGACCGAACCCATACCCGTGATCACGCCGCAACCAATCAAGCACGCGCTCGACAACGGCACATCTTTAGAAATCTTCACGGCCTGAATCGCTTCGACGATCGTGAGCTCCGCGAAACAACTCGCGGTCGCAAACGAATACGCCGTCTCGCCTTTGTATGTATAGCCCGCTCGGAATTTGCCGATTGACTCGCCACAATGGGTTGGGTGGCCCGCCGCACACGCAGGGCAACGGCCACAGTTCGCGACCGTCGAGATCACCACATGATCCCCAACTTCAACGCTCGTCACTGCACTGCCAACTTCTTCGACGATTCCGGCACCTTCATGGCCCATCACACACGGCGTCGGGAAATTGATCGTGCCGTCAAGCACCGAAAGATCACTGTGACACACGCCCGCGTTCACAATCCGCACCACAACTTCGTGGGCTTTGGGCCCGCGCATCTCAAGATCGTTGGTGATGTCGGTTACGCCGTCGCCAATGTGCACAATGCCGCGCATGTCTCTCTTTTCACAAGGTGGGTGGGGAACGATAAACGGAAATGGCGCCTGAACCGGCCCGGGGCGAGGCTAGCAACCACAGCGCATTCACACCTGCGGGTGGATGTCGCTCCTGAACGTCATTTTGGTGCAGCCGCAGTGAAACGCTGCCAAGATTCCAGACGAAACGGCAAGCTACCGACACCGGTTGCGTGTTGGGGCCAGTCGGAGACCGACAAGGCCATCGATGTCGCGCGTATCCATGCACCAGGCGTAACGGTACGCGAGTTGTCGGATCGCGTCGCGCGCGATCACGATTTCGCGTTGACGAGCGACTTCGGGATCATCCATCGGGCGATGTTACAAACCTCTAATCTCTGCGTATGGCGAATACCACTGACCGTGTGATCGATCTCATCGACGGCGACTTCTATGTGAACGACCCGTACAGCACCTACAAATGGATGCGCGCGGAGGCACCCGTCTATTGGGATTCGATCAACGAACTCTGGGGAATCGCTCGCTACGACGACATCGTTGAGATCGAAAAGCACAACATGATCTTTTCCAACGCCGACCCACAACACGGTTACCGCCCGAAGATGGGCGCGGATCCTTCGATCATCGGGCTCGACGATCCTTTGCACGCGGCGCGGCGTCGTTTGGTCGCGCGCCGCTTCACGCCGCGGGCCGTCGGCATATGGCAAGACCACATCCGTGAGGTCGTGACGCACTTAATCGACGATGTGATCGAAAAAGGCTCCTGCGACATCGTCGAAGATCTCGCCGCGCCATTGCCGGCGATGATGATCGGCTTGTTGCTCGGTTTCCCTGAGGACATGTGGCCGAAACTGCAGCAGTGGTCCGAAGAAACGATTGTGTTGGGTGGCGGGCCGCGATACCACGACGACAAGGGCATCAACGCGGCAATGGAATTCGCGGGCTCGATCGCGGAACTCTACGAACACAAAAAGACGAACTCCGGCGACGACGTGGTGAGTGTGTACGCCAACCTCGACGAAGTGGGCGGTTGTCCGTTTGGGGTCGGCGAAGTGATTTCCGACGGTTTGCTGTTGCTCGATGGTGGCGCCGAGACCACGCGCACTGTGATTGCCCGCACGATCCTCAATCTCGTGCAGCATCCTGATCAGATGGAAGCGTTGCTGGATGATCTGGCGGCGGGTATCGATCTCACCGTCGCGGTGGAAGAGTTCATCCGTTACGTCACACCGATTCACAACATGTGTCGCGCCGCGACCGTCGATTACGAACTCGGCGGCCAAACGATCAAAGCCGGTGAACAAGTTCTGTTGATGTACTCATCGGCGAATCGCGACGAAGGCCATTTCGAGAATCCGGAAGCGTTCGATGTACGCCGCTCGCCCAACAATCACATCGCGTTCGGCTTCGGAACCCACTTCTGCCTGGGCGCATCGCTGGCCCGCTTGGAGATCAAGATCTTCTTCGAGGAATTCTTAAAGCGAGTCGCGAACGTGCGAGTCGTTGCAGCATCGGTAGAAGAAATGCCCAACGCCTTCGTCTACGGCCTCAAGCACGCACGAATCACCTTCGACAAACGCTAATCACTTGCCGACTTGGGCTTCGCGTTGGCGGGTGGTGGAGTGCATCTCGTCTTTGTCGAACTTGGGGATGATGTGCTTGCCGTACGTTTCGATGGCTTCGCACGCAACTTCGCGCGACATCGTTGAGCTCAACATGCCGAACACCAGTTGATCGACTCCCGCATCGACATACTTTTGAGTGGCAACTTCAACTTCGTCGGGCGTACCAACACACTGGGTCTTGGAGTTGATCATCGCGTCGATCTGCGACGGCGTTGCTTCGGGGATGAGGTCCGGCCATACCGGGATGCCGGCCGGGCGCGGGAAGGTATCGAGGTATTTGAACAGCAAGCTCGTGTGGTAGCTACCTTCGAGGCTCGCCATGATGTCGCGCACGCGCTGGCCGTCTTCGAGGCATAACATTTGGCTTGTAACCATGATGTTGTTGTTGATGTATTCACCAACTGGGTCCGCGTTTTCGATGTTCTTTTTGTAGGTCTCGATCAACGGCTTCAACGTCTCCAGTGATGCAGTCGTGAAGCACAACACGCCGAGGCCCATCTGCGCGGCTTTTTCAAACGTGGACGGCGAACCGGCCGCAACCCACATCGGCGGGTGCGGTTTCGTGTAGGTCTTGGGCAACACATTGCGCGCTGGCATCGAGAAGTGCTGGCCGTCGTGGCCCGGGTAGATGCCTTCGCGCCACATGTATTTGAACTGTGCGATGACTTCATCGAACATTTCGCGCGTGAGCTCAGGATCGTTGATACCGAAGCCAGCTTGTTCCGTGGTGGATGAACCGCGCCCCATACCGAATTCCATGCGACCCAAGGACAAGTGGTCGATCATCGCGACTCGTTCGGCAACGCGCGCCGGAGCGTTCACCGGTGGCGTGATGTTAAAGATTCCGGAACCGAGGTGGATGCGTTTCGTCGCGGCCGCGAGGTACCCCAGGAACACTTCGTTCGACGAGAGGTGCGAGTACTCCTCCAAGAAGTGGTGTTCGGTGGCCCAGGTGTATTTGAAGCCAGCTTTGTCGGCGGCGATGGTCCACTCGACTTCGTCGATGAGGCGATGGTGTTCCCGCAGAGCTTCGCCGGGGCGGTAGCCAGGCAGCAAACATCCAGAGTTAAAGATTCCAAATTCCATGCGCCGAATTCTAGCAAGAAACTAGAACCGGTTCTATTCCGGTCGCTACGCTGCGGCAATGCGCTGGACCGTGCCCTTTCCGATGTTTCCTGCCGATCAACTCGTGCCGATGGCTCAGGCCGCGGAGGCCAACGGTTTCAACACGATTGCGGTTCCCGATTCGGTCTTTTATCCGCAGACGGTTTCGGCGGATTATCCGTATTCCGCCGACGGTGGTCGCTTCTGGGCTCCCGAAACCACCTTCGTTGATCCCTTCATAGCGATGGGTGCGATGGCGGCAGTCACCGAACGCATCGAGTTCACAACGAACGTTGTGAAACTGCCGATTCGCGATCCGCTGCTCGTAGCCAAGCAACTCACCTCGCTCGCAGCATTGTCGAAGGATCGCGTGAGTTTGGGGGTGGGCTTGAGTTGGATCCCCGAAGAATTCGAGTGGACCCACACCAACATGCGCACACGCGGCAAACGCTGCGACGAAATGATCGCTATCTTGCGGCGCGCGTGCGCGGGCAACGGTCCAGAATGGTTCGAGTTTCACGGCGAATTTTACGACGTTGGCCCGTTGATGATGTCGCCCGTGGGTACCAAGCCAATCAAGATTCACGTCGGCGGTTTGAGCGAACCCGCGTTCAAACGCGCGGCGCGCCTCGCTGATGGTTGGATCTCGGTACAGAACACCGAAGCTGAAATCACCAACGCAGTCGCGCGGCTCGCGCACTATCGCGACGAGTACGGTCGTTCGGACGTGCCGTTTGAAATCAACACGTTGTGCATCGATGTTTGGGACCTCGATGGCTATCGCCGCTTGGCTGATCTGGGAGTGACCGAACTCCAAGCCGTGCCGTGGTACTTCTACGGCGGCGACCCCGACGCACTCTCCACCCGAGTCGATTCCCTCGCACGTTTCGCCGACGAAATCATCGCCAACTTCTAATCCCGGTCTCGCACCAACGGTCCACGAGTGGATTTCCGTGGGACACATTAGAGTGGTGCTCGTGTGGATGCTCCCGATGTTGGCAACGCTGCGCGAACATCAACCCGTCGGCGATGGTTGGGCCTGGGAACTGAAATGGGACGGCGTGCGCGCGATGGCCCATGTACACAACGGAGTCGTGCGTTTCAGCAATAGAACCGGGGGAGACATCACTCTGGGCTACCCCGAGCTCTGTTCGGTGCGTCGCAACTTCGGCACCGATGACCTTCTGCTCGACGGTGAAATCGTGGCCATCGACCCCACAACCGGGCGGCCCAGTTTTCAGCGCCTCCAATCTCGCATGCACGTCCGCGAGGCCGAGCGTGTGCATGAACTCTCGGCAACGACACCAACCACATTCATTGCGTTCGACGCATTGCATCGCGCGGGTACATCGCTCATCGACCGCTCGTATTTGGAACGGCGAGAGATACTGCAATCGTTGCCGTGGGAAGAATTGCCGAGCTGGACCGCACCCCCACATCAAATCGGCGATGGCGCGTCGACGTGGACCATCGTTGAACAGTTCGCACTCGAAGGTGCCGTAGCGAAACGGGTCGATTCGCGATACGAGGTCGGGCGTAGGAGCCCGAACTGGATCAAAGTCAAACGCACTTTGAGCCAAAGCTTTGTTGTCGGAGGATGGCTTCCCGGCACCGGCAAGCGAGCGGGACGAGTCGGATCGTTGTGCATTGGGGTCTACAACGACAACGGTGAGCTGAACAGCGTTGGCAACGTGGGGAGCGGTTTTCGCGACGATGACATCGACCACTTCGGCGCTGCGTTGGCCCGAATCGCGCGCGCTACTTCACCGTTTCAAAATCCAGTCCAACGAGACACGCTCTTCGTCGAGCCGCTGATTGTGATCGAAGCCAAGTTCAGCGAGTGGACGGACAACGCGACACTGCGACACCCCGTGTACTTACGCGTCACCAACGATACGGACCCCGGTTCGGTCCACCGAGTTGCGTAACCCAAGCCAACCCAATCTGCTATTCGCCCGGCAGCGCGGTGCGAATCACGATGCGCGTCCACGCTCCGACCTGAATTCGTTCGTTCGCGGCAAGCTCGCGCCGAAGGTTGGCCTCCAGCGGAGTGTTGGGCAACGGAGATCCCGCTACCGAGATATAGGTACCGTTCGTGGAACCCAGATCCTCCACAAACCAACGGTCACCGTCGTGCAATAGCTGGGCATGTTTGTGGGAGACCGCACTATCGAGCCCGCATTCAATTCCTGGTTGCACGTTGCGACTCTTCGAGCCTCGCCCGATCGCGACCGTCGAATCGCGCAGCCCAACGACTTTCGGTGCGCCAACCGACGGACACGGTTCGCCAAGATCAACTCCGTGCAGCACATACCAATCCGGATCAATCCAGAGTTCCGCGACCCAACCAGTCGCGGACGGCATCGGTAACACCACCGGAGCAGCCGACGAGTTCGCGCCCGCGCTCACGCCTGCGGGCGAGCTTCCAATCGGGTCGAGCGACAACGAGTTCGGCGCCGCAACGACAGGGGGTTGATCCGTCGTGAAGTCGTAACCGCAGTCTTCACAAAACAACGCACCTTCGGGATTTTCTCCCGCACAGTTTGGGCACGCCTTGGACGCGCCGACGACACCTGGTGCGGACACTGAGGCCGCAACCAGAGAAACGGGCGTTGCGGGGGCCTGGGCTGCGACAACCCCAATGGGGTCCCCGCAGACGTCGCAATAATCGGTCGCGGTCGAGCTATGGCCTTGAGGGCACGTCGTCATGATTGTTCCCAACTGCTCATCAAAACCCTCAACGTACCCGGGTTGTTTTCGTCGATGCAGTGTCGAGCGCCATTTCGTCGAGCTTGTCGATATTGCGTTTCAATCGCACCGTGCCCGTTTCGGCATCTTCAATGTCCACCACTTTTTTCAGACGCGTCGTTGCTTCTTCGTTGCCGGTTTCCGCCGCGAGTTGCGCCGCGCGCCCGAGCTTCAACGTTGCGGTGACATCGTCTCCTGCCGCCTTGGCCGACAGCCCTGCTTGAATTTCCGCCGCAAGTTCCGTCTGGCCGGTGTAGTGGGCGACCGCAGGATTTATTCGTGTCGTGAGTGCTTCATCGCTGGACCAGAATGCTTTCACCAAGCCCTGCGAGACAACTTCATCGTTGACCACAAACTGCAACCGTGCCGCCAATTGTTCAGCGCCAACCGGCTTGGCGGCAACCTTCACCGCGACGTGATACTCGCGGGATTCATTGCCCCATGCACCAGTTGGGAACTCCTTGACCAACGGCGAAATCGCCACTGCCTTGCTCGTGATGTCTTCAATCGATGGCGAGACTTGCCGCACGAACATCACCTCGGCGCCCTGCGGAGCCCACACCCGCAGCTGCAAGTTCGCAACCCCGCGCGACATTGCAGTCTTCATCATCGCCTCAAAATCGGCTTCCATATTTTGCGGATCTGCGATCAACCCAACCGTGCCGAGCAGCGCAGTCGAAATCCCGCGAAGTTCCTGCACAACCCAATCAGCACCGACTCCGCGACAATCGCATTGGAATACGCCCTTGGAAAGCTCGATCGCTTGGCGCAAAACGGCAGGATCTTCGCTTTCATTTTTGCCATCGGTGAGCAAAATTGCGTGGCGCTGTGCAGCCGGAACGCCTTGAAATATGTTGGCGGCCGCGTTCAGCCAGGAACCGATCGCAGTGCCGCCGCTGCCACGAACTCGATCAATGGCTCGTTTCGCTTCACCGCGCGATTCGTTACTCGCCCGAACCATCGCGCCGTTCGCTGCACTCGCCGGAAACACCAAGGCCGGCGAATTCGATCCCGCGATCACGGCAAACCACACACCGTCGACAATTTCGTCGACTGCCACCTTCGCTGCTTGGCGCGCTGATCGCATTTTTGCGTTCGGGTGTTCCATCGATCCCGAAGAATCGATGATGATCATCTCCGCAGCGTCGCCTCCACCCAATCCGACCGTTCCTGCGTCGCTGCACGCCACTGAAACAATCGCGTGCACCTCGGTACCATCTTCGGGCAAAAACTCATTTTGAAATACTTCAGCAGTGAATGCGGCCATGCGCCGTTTCCTTTCGTTCAACGAACAATTGGGTTACCTCGCCGGTTCGGGAATGCGAGCGAGCACAACCGAAATATTGTCGTGTCCGCCTTGATCGTTCGCCCACTTCGTGAACGCTTCGGCCAACGGCAACGGAGCTACGGTCGTTGGATCTCCGGGTGCGATCTGCGCACTGAGTTCATTGATGCGCGCGGCCATATCGATGGCATCGCTGCAGAAATTCCACAGGCCGTCGGAACAGACCAAGAGCCAGCCCGCGCCGAAGACCGTCGTCGTGGCGCACTGCGGGACGGCATTCGGAGAATCGACGCCTAACCAACGGGTTATCGCGTGGGCATCGGTGCTGGCTTCGGCCACCGAGCGACTGACTCCGGCATGAATCATTTCGCTAGCGACAGAATGATCAACGCTCAACATCTCCGGAGCGCTGCGATCCGGTAACCAATACGCGCGACTGTCGCCGACCCAGCCCGCAACAATCAGTTGCTCGTCGACAACTGCCGTCACGAATGTGCACGCGGGGGCCGACGAGCCCGGCCCGGTCTCGGTGACGACGGTCGAGGCAGCCGCTACCTGAGCCGCTGCACCCGCGCGCTCGATCGTCGCGGTGATCGCAACGATACGCGATGCCAACGAGGCGCCCCCTGCTGGTACCAGCGAATCCAGCTCGTCGCGTGCAGCACGCGCAGCAGCCAGCGCGGCTACATCGCTATTGCTCGACGAGCTGACACCGTCGCAGACGATCAAAGCCGCGTACGAACCCGGATCAGCGACGGCTACCAGCGCGACTGCATCTTCGTTGCGATGATGGCGGATCCCACGATCACATACAGCCGCTACCCACGGAACCGGCTGTTCATTCCAGTGATCGCGCTCAGTACGGCCTTTCGCACCACACTGGCTGCAATAGCCGTCTTCGGCGATGAGGCCACTGCACTCCGCGCAGATTCGCACGATGGGATTCGGTTGCGTATCGAAAATGCCCTCGGTCTCCGGCGCGACGATCTTCGGCTCTGCCGATGAGGGACTCGAAACCAAGCCAGCAGCGACCGCTGCGTTGGGATCAGTAGGCGCCCCACACGATTCACAAAACGAATCGCCAACAACGAGCGCGTTGCCGCACGCGGCACACGGCGCGCCTTCGCGATCGGGGCCGGGGTTCGCGTCGCCGAAAGATTGGGATACGGGCAAGGGTTCGCCGTCGGCCACCGTCACACCAACGATCTCGGTCGCACTGTATTTGCGCGGTCAACCAAGGCGATTCGTTCGCTGCGATCTTCGGTCACGGCCGCGAGTTCTCGGTACGCCGATTCGAGCGCGCGCCGAATCGCCACTGAACGGCACGGCACTCCCCCGATATTCACAGTTGGCGAGTCGCCGTCGCGTAACAATCGAGCCAAAGCCGCTTCGTAAATTGCCACCTCCATCGCGTGACGTTCGTGGCCATCTATAGACAACGCCTCGATGCTGTCGTAGGCACGGGAACACCCTTCGAATGAGCCAGCTTCGAGCAGCGTCGCTGCGCGTAGCTTGCGCGATTCAACAAACGATCGGTTCACCATCGGAACTGCATCAAGGGCCGACAACGCGGCTTCAAGTGCGCCGTTAGCTCGATGTACTCGAGCCAAGCCAAACGCGGCTGGGGCCGAATAGTTCGCGTCGCAGCGCACACAGACTTCGTAACATCCAATCGCGGTATCAAATTGTTGCGCGCGCTCACACGCCAACGCCAACGCCAACTTCGCGGCCAATTCCCCCGGCACTTGGCCGTACACCGCATTAAAGGCAGCAATCGCAGCGTCGAACTCGTTGCGCTGTAACGCGGTAAGACCAGCAAGCCAAACGGCTCGCCACTCCCACGGATCGGCCGTCAGCAACGCGTTGACGTGATCGGTTGCAGCATTGAGATCATGCGACTCAATGCACGCGTACGCCAGCGCGAGTTGCACCTCCAGAGTTACCGTAGTCGCGGACTGCAAAATCTTGGCTCGTTGCAATGGATCGGGAATTGATATTCCGGCCAACCAACTCGCCATCGGATCCGCGGGGTCGACCCGCAACTTCGGGAGTTCACTCCAATCGAGTGAGGCTCCCGATGCAGTGGGCACTTCAAACACCGTTGAGGGACTCGAATGCGACACCGCGGAAAGCGTACGCATGGCAACGATTTCTCGCAACACTCCGAGGAGCTGTTCGCGGAGTTCATCTGTGGATTGAAAACGATCGTCGGGAGACGCGGCAGTCGCTTTCGCCAGCACTCGGTAGAGCGAATCGTATTGTTGAAATAGTGGGGTGTCTTGCGGATCAGGAAGCCGATCGACAAACGCGTTTTGATAACCCCGAAATTCCATCGCCAGCACAGCAAGCGTTCGGCCGATCGTATAAATATCACTCGAGATACTCGGGCCAAGTTCCGCGATTTCCGGTGCTTGAAATCCAATAGTTCCGTAGATCGCGCTCGTGGCATCATCGATACGACGTACCCCGCCAAGATCAATGAGTTTGAGGCCATCGCCTTGTTGAATCACGTTGTCCGGCTTGAAGTCGCAATAGATCAAGCCATTCGCATGAAGGTACGCGAATGCCGGAAGAATCTCGATGACGTACGCAATCGCTTGATCAACGGGGATCGCATCGTACTGGCCATTGTTCGCACGCATACGATCTTTGAGTAACGTCTTGAGACTCTTGCCCCCGACGTATTCCATGACGGTGTAGCCCGCGCCTTCGTGCGACACGAAGTTGTAAATCTCAACGATGAGCGGCTGCTCGACTTCGGCAAGGAATTGCCGTTCTGCGATCGCGGCTTGAAATGCATCGGCATCACCGGAATTCAGCAAACCCTTCAGCACCACATAGCGATCGGAGACGTTCTTGTCGCGCCCCAGGTAAATCCAGCCCAGGCCGCCGTGCGCCAGGCAGCCAACAATTTCGTATTGCCCCCCGACGAGATCGCCAGCCTGCAGCTTGGGAGTAAACGAAAACGGTGATCGGCATTGCGGACAAAAGCCTTCGGTGCGCCCAGGCTTATCACCGCGCCGGCGGCCAACTTCTGCCCCGCACGACGGACAATTTCGCTTTGATTCCTCCACAACAGGATCGGCCATCACTGCGGAGCGCGGATCGGTGATCGGAGTCGACGGAACCGTCGTGATACCGGCACCCAGACGTGGTGCGCGACTACGCGCCGAGGCACTCAGCCGTCGGGTCGGTATCGTCGACGACGATCGCGCCGATCCGATCGGCGCGCTCGCAAGCCGGTACGACGCGGTGGTGCCTCCGGTTGGTCGGTTCGTGGCCGAGCCCGCACTGCGGTTCGCTACGACAGTCGCGGTCGCCGTGGGCGTCTCCACACCCGGCGCACGACTTGCCGCTTGAACGGTCGAGGGCGAACCGCACACGTCGCAGTAGCCGTCTTGGATTGATCCTGAACATGCCGGTTGTTCACAATGCATCGTTGGTCTCCTACCGACTACTCGCACCGCGAGGTGCATTCATCACGCCTGGACGCGGCGCGCTGGCGTGCACCGCGCGCTGGAGTTCCGCGACTTGCTCACGCCCCACGGCAAGGTCACATGGTGCGCTCCACAACGTCATGCGAGCCGCTTGTTCGGCCGCGACGACGTCGTTTGATTCCGCGCAGCCTCGCACCGCCGCCATTTCCAGATAGGCGCCCATCACTGAACGCAATTCGTCACGTTCTTGCAAAGGCGCACGGAATTGTTGTTCGACAGCTGTTAGGGCGGCATCAATTTCGTCGAGCCGAGCCGAAAACTGCGTTGCGACCGTCGGGTCGGTAGGGACATCGCCGACGACGTTTGGATTCGGCACCGCAATCGTCGGAGCGTTTGCGATCTTTTCGCGGCACCGTGCCGCGAGGAGCTCGATTGCATCAGCACGCGAGACCAATTGCGCAAGCCGGCCCCCCAGCAATGCTCCGGCCTCGTCGAGGCGGTCGCGCAGGCTTCGCACCAACGTGGTTCCGAGCGCACAAGCTTCCACAAACGACACGGCCAGGGTTGCGTTGAGATTGTCGTCGAGCCGGCCCCACAACAACGTCGAGATTTCAGTCGTCTGCTGCGCGAGCACGCGTCCCGAATCCCACTTCTCAATGATCTTGGCGATCTGAGCATCAATCGCCTGCATGACAGCCATGGCGAGCGTGATATCGCCGAGCAGCGCGTCCTGATGAACGGCAGTCCGAGAGTACCGATCAACATCGTCCAGCGAAGTCCTCAAGCTCGCCTGCCAATGGCGCAACGCCTCGAGATAGCGCAGCAATACCGTCGGATCGATGGCGCGGCCGAGCGCCCCTGGGGCCGCGGGCGCAACCATCACGCCCGCCGAGGCTTGTGAGCTCATCGCCTACCGTCCGTACTTCGCCACTGGAATCGATTGACCGGCTGGAAGCTGGCCATTCGCGCATCCCGCAAGCCATCGGCAATAGATGCCTTTCCAAGTGCCGTCACCACGCATCCGTTCCAACAAAGCATTCACAAATTCCACGAACTCGCGGTGCTGCGGATCGAGCTTCATTGCGAGACCGTACGGTTCGTCGGTGAATGCCTTGCCGACGACCTTGGCGTACGGGTCTTGTGCGGCGAACCCTGCCAGTACCGAATCATCGCCGGTAATCGCATCGACCGCGCCTTGTTGGAACATCACCAAACAAGTTCCAAGATCGTCGACGGGTACGGCTACTACGGGATGTTTCTTCAATTCATCAATATTTGTAGAGCCTTTTGCTACGCAGACGCGTTTGTTGGTGAGCTGCGCGATGTCGGTCACGGTGCTGTCGTTGCGCACCAGAATTTTTTGACCCGCGTGGTAATACTCCGACGAGAACGCGACCTTCGTCCAGCGCGTGCAGTTGATCGTCATGGTGTGGGCGACAATGTCGACTTCGTTATTACGAATCGCGGGAATGCGCTGCGCGTACGTGATGATGTGAAATTCGAGTTTGTTCGGGTCGCCAAATATCGCGCGGGAAATC
Organism: Actinomycetes bacterium; assembly: GCA_025360585.1. GTDB lineage: Bacteria > Actinomycetota > Acidimicrobiia > IMCC26256 > PALSA-610 > F1-120-MAGs023. The sequence continues at coordinate 83,378 of JANYBW010000064.1, forward strand.
TCGTGCAACATGTCGATGTCGAAGCCTTGAATTTCTCCGCCGTTCGCGAACCCAACAGTCGGCAACGGATTCCGTGCCGAAAATTGCAGGACATCGGCGGCAGTACCGACCCGAAGCTTTCCAGAACGGCGGATATCGGCCATGACGGAACCAACTCGAAACGTTGCCGGGTTCGGCACCGGGCCCGTCGGTCGATACGAGTTCTCACGGTCTTGAGTACACCCAACAGTGCCCGATGGCGCCACAGTCGTCGTCGTTGGTGCTGCGACCGTCGGCACGGTGACCGCGCTCGGAGCGCCTTCCGTGCACGCAGCTCCGATCAAAGAAATCGTCAAAATGCTTGCAACCGATGACCAATGAAGCTTCATGCGTACTCCCGAAGCCGAGCCGTCATTCCAATCGCGGATAACAATCCCGCGATCAGCGCCCCGACGATAAGCATCCACAGAGATTGACCGATGCTCCTGCCATTCTCGCGCAACGTCGAGTCGAGCGACGCGGTGTGGCGATCGAGCGCAACGCTGTTTTCGGCCGCAAATGCATCAAACAGTGCTGAGGCTGAATCGGCAGCAGTGCTCGTCGCCGCCGCGACCGCACCATCCCAATCGCCGCGCGTGTCGAGCGCCCGAATCGCGTTATGCGCTCGGCGGTATTCTTCAAGCTGCGACGACCCGTTTTGCAAACCGGCACTGTTGCCGATCGCGCTTTGGCGAGCGGCGTTGCTCATAAGATCTACAAACCGAGCTTCAAACGGTGCCCCTGAGCCGCGAGCAATGAGGGTCAGGCTCTCAGCACTCTTGGCATCAAACGCGTTCGATCGAGCGGTCAACAATGACAACGACGCGGTGTAATCGCTCCGGTATGCGCCGTCGGCATCACGTTGCGCGCCACGGATTGTTGACAATGCAAAGGCGCCCGAGATCAACAGCACAAGCGCAGAGCCGGCGTACCAAATATTGATGGTGCGTTTGGTACACCGGCTCAACCAAACCACAACCGCGGCGACGACCACGACACCAAATCCCACGGCGAACGCAACCACGACACCCCGACTACTCAACGTTCGGTATTGCCGATTGACCGTTACTTGATGGCGATCCGACAGCGTCGTGAGTTGCGGTAACACCGCGTCGCGCAAGAGCTGTGATGCTGCATTCAGGTAGGAAGAACCCACTGGTTTTCCGAGCCGATTCGTCAAGCGGGCAGACTCGATCAGCCCTGAATACCTCGCCAGTCCTTCGTTGATCACTTGCAGTGGAACAACGTCGCCCGGTTCGGCACGCGACGCGGTGACCATCAACGTAGCGGCCGTACGCAGTGATTTTTCGTACGTCGCACGAGTCAGTGTGGGTTCAAGGCCATCGTGCAAAAATCCATTGGCCACAACCGAATCGGCTTGCACAAGGTTCGTGCGAATTTCTCCGAGCAGCACAAGTTGACGGGTGTTCGCCCGCACGGAATGCACGGCATTCAGTTGCTGCCGAGCACCCCATCCCGCACCAACGCCGAACACCAACGCGCCAGCCATCGCGATCAGGCGCAGAAACCGCATGCGGGCCGGTGTATCGGTGAGAAATCTTCGACTCATTGAGGGAGCTGCGACACCCCGTGCATTCGGAGCCGACGGTGCAGATGGTGCAGATGGTCTCGACACTGGAGTCGGTCGTATTGCATTCCCCATAGCGGTCATTGTTGCACATCCTTTGCCGGCCCGGGTTCTGGAGCTGTCGGCAATTCATCTTCCAGATCGTGGGGTTCCAGCTCACGAAGTTGTGCGACGCTCGGTTCACTCACCGCTCGAAGCCTCCATGCCTGACGCCCCACCGCCTGTTCGAACGCATTGCGAACATAGCGACCATTTCCGAAACCTTCTCCTCGTGGCTCGGCCGCCAGGATCTCGCGAAGCCGTACCTTGGTGGCGTCCGTTGGTGAAAAATCGTTTTCAGCCGTTATGCGATCGAAGATCAACATGAGTTCATCGTCGGAGTAGTCCGCAAAGGCAATCGTGAGCCCGAAGCGACTTTCCAACCCAGGGTTCGTTGCTATGAATGTCGCCATCGGGGCCGGGTAACCCGCAACAATCACTACCAATTCCTCGCGATGGTCTTCCATTTCTTTGACCAAGGTATCGACGGCTTCCTTGCCGAAATCGTCGCCGGCTAACGAATACGCCTCATCGATAAAGAGCACGCCACCCCGCGCACTCGCCACAACCTCGGCCGTTTTGATCGCGGTCTGGCCGACGTAACCAGCGACGAGTTCACTGCGATCACATTCGACGAGCTGCCCCTGCGGCAACACCCCAAGTGCGCGGTAAATCCCCGAAACCAGACGCGCCACGGTGGTCTTACCAGTACCAGGATTCCCAACGAACACCATATGTTTTGAAGTCGCGGTGGCCTTGAGCCCCTTCTCCGCACGAAGCTTCGCAACTCGCAACAATTCAACTTGCCGATGGATTTCTGCTTTGACGTCTCGCAGGCCAACCAGTGCATCAAGCTGCGCCAACAGCGTTGCCAGATCCGCAACTGGTTCCTCAGTCGGTAGTGAAGTTTCCACCACAACCGTCGCCGGAAATGCAGCCGCAGACTTGCCTGCGGCTGGCTGAATGGTTACGCCTCCGGCTGGCTGGATCGTCACGCCTGCGGCAGGCTGAATGGTTACGCCTGCGGCTGGCTGAATCGTGACGCCTGCGGCTGGCTGGATCGTGACGCCTGCGGCAGGCTGAATGGTTACGCCTGCGGCGCGGAGCTGCGCAGCAGCGGCGAAGGTTGCTCGATCGATCGATGCGATCGAGGGGTCCCCCAGCGAACATGCAGCCGACGCAACTACCGCTAACTGCCGAGCGTAGGGCTCAGCCACAACCGAGTTCTCCGCAACCAGTTTGCGCAAACCGGGAGTCGGGCCACCTAGCCAAGGCTTGCCCTTCGCCGCAGCCGCGCCGCATCGTGTGACCGGCAAGCCCGTCGCCGAGGCCCAAGCCGCGGCGCCACCTTGAGCATCCTCGGCGAGCGCCGCCGCGAACGCATTGGCCTCATCGATGACCTGGTCTCTTGACAGCCCAGCGCCCTTGCCAATCTCAGCGAGCTGCGCGATCGCTTCATTGAGCCGCAGCACAGCACTCACAAACCACCCACGTTCGGTGGGGTGAGCTGGCGCTCCGCTGCTGATCCAGCGGTTGAGCTCGCCGACCCGTTCACCGTATCGAGCGAGCCGCGACCGAACTTCTCATTGAGAAAACGGCCGTGGGCAATCAACGCATCCGCATCAGCGCGGCAAACCGCATCAAAAACTTCGTCCATCTTGTTGGCCAACAAATCGAGCTGATCACACAAGACCATGAGGGAAGTCTTGCCGTCGCTCACGGCACGCGTATCCGCAAAACCGCGCGGCAGTCGCATATAGGCGCCCAATGCCTCCGGCAGGTAGCTCGTGGCGGTCTGCACAACCGCGTAAGCCTGCGCGCTGCCCATGCCCAGCTGGTCCAGACGCGGCAGCGTGGCGCGCACCGTCGTTGCGATCCGAGTGACCCGAGCAATCACAACATTCGAGACGTTGCCAACGATCCGGGCTTCGATCGCCGCGAGGCGGGCTTGCGGCTCGTCGGGTTCTGGAGGCTCATGCGACGATGCAGGCGGCGCCCCATTACGCCGCGAAAACCAGCTCACTGGCTACTTCGATGACTCGCCAAGATCGAGATCTCCAGCTTCGGCTCGCTGATCGGATTGCTGCACGCGCTGGAGATACGACTGAGCTTTATCGATCTCGGTCTGCAAGGTGGTGACCGTGGTCGACATCGCATCGAGGGCTTGAGCCTTGTACGTATCGACGGCATCCATCGCCTGATAGATATTCGCGAAGGCAGCTTGCAGTTTGTCGATACCAATCGTCGCCGATGCGGCCTGCTTTTGAATATCTACGCTTTGCGATGCCAACATGTGCGAGGTCGATTCGATCAGCTCAGATGTGGTCGTATTGAGCGCAGTGATTTGATCGAGCACCAGTTTTTGGTTCGCGAGTGCCTGGGCAACAATGACCGCAGTTCGCAACGCCGCGACTGTCGTGGTCGTGGCTCGATCAACGCCTTTGATGAGCTCCAAGTTGTTTTTACGAATCAGATCGATGGCTAGGTAGCCCTGGATCGATACTGCCAATTGGGTCAATAAGTCCTGATGCTTTTGGCGAACGTAAAACAAAACATCTTCACGAAGCGCCTTGGCTTTCGCGGGATCGGTCGCTTCGATTTCGGTGATCTTGGCCGCGAGCTGCGCGTCGAGATGCTCAGCGATGTAGCTGTACTGCGTGAGCCGCTGCATTGTCTCCCAGAGGTGCGCCTTTTCTTGTTCCAGCGCCGCATTGTCTTTGCGCAGCTCGTCTTGGCCTTCGTACAGCGCTTTGATGATCGCATCGAGATGTTTTTCCGCGCTTTCGTACTTCCGGAAATAGTCGCGGAGTTTGTCGCCGAAGGGAATCAGGCCCAACAGTTTCTTGGCACCACTGGCTTCCTTGGGGTCGAGATCTTCGATCGTCTTACGCAAATCGATCAACGTCGAGCCGACCTTCGCAGTGCCCGAAGCCCCACCCTGCTGCATCGCGCGCACCGGCATTTGCAACAACCGGTTGGACGTTTCCGCGGCACCGCGAATTTCGTCGTCGCCCATCGTGCGAACATCTGCCGCCTTGGCCGAAAAGGCAGGCGAGTTCGTATCGAGACTCAACAAACTGTCGACGAATTCGGCAACTTTGTCGTTGAGGCCCGGTAGCGCCGCCGCGTCCAGCGGGACCATTCCGGCGGCCTTTGCAGTTTCGACTGCTGCCACTGGCTGAGGCGGGGTCAGTTGCAATCCCGATGTCGCGGCGGGCGGGGCTACTGCTACAGAAGCCGCTGAATCATTCATAGGTGAAGCCATCCTTCATCGAGATAATCAACCAGCGCGGCGAAGCGCATCACGCCTTGGTCCCACAAGTTTTACCGATAACGCAATACGAGTGCGCGAAATACTCCAACGCCTTCACGCCGTCGGATTTCGCCCGGATCCGAAATACGAACACGATGCCGCGATCGATCATGATGCGCACAAAATAGTCGCTTTTTTGGCCGACTCGTGCAGGAACTCGAAACTGGTAACTAAATGGCGGGGTCTGCGACTGCGTAGTCGCTTCGTGTACCGACCCACCGAGGTCGGCCGCCTCAAAAATACCTAGGGTCGAAAGCAAGTTGTCGCGCGACATTTTCGGAGGGACCTTGAACCAAAGCAGCTCGGCCGCATCGTCGCCGACAGGGCCGATCCGACGTTCTGCGGTCACGGCAAGTGAAAATAGGTGCACGGTTTCGGTTGACGCCTTCGGTTCGATCGGGAATGCGATCCGCACGTTCGGTTTCGTCAGCGTCACCACCACCTGATCATGGCCCGCCGCAAAACGTTGCAAGCGGGTGGTGTTATTCGGGTTGAGAATCGTTGACAAAGTGGAGATCGCCGCGACCAACGCGATCGCGGCTACTCCAAGCAGGACGACAACACCGATTGAAGCCTTGAACGTATTGATCGTCGTGCGTTTCGCCATCTCAGATCTCAGTACCGCATGCCGTGAACGACCTGCTCCTTGGCGAATCCATCCCGGCCAAACTACCGGCCGAACAGCCCCGACCTGGTCACCGGCCCAGGCTGGGAGTTTCGTTGAAGGAACCCAACGAGCCTTTCCCATCCACGAGCGAAATTCGGGTGATCGACGCAACATCAAGACGCATCCGCCACGTCACCGTTTCATCGCAGCCGAGCGCCCACGCCACGCCGGCCTTGATGGGCGAAACATGGCTCACGGCGATCATCGAGGCGTCGCCCGCGGTCGCACATTCATCCAGCCAACCGGCAACCCGCAGACTGACCGCTCGTAAGGACTCTCCTTGCGGCGGCGCGAAGTGCGGATCAGATCGCCAATGCTTCCAAACCGATGCGGGCACCGAAGCCAACGGATGACCATCCCAATCGCCATAATCGAGTTCGATAAGGCGCGGTTCGACGGAAGCTTCTAAGCCCAGCGTTGCGCCAATCGCATTGGCAGTTTCGCGGGCGCGGACAAGCGGGCTCGTTACGATCCGCGCCACATCGGTATTACGAAGCGCCTGTGCGACCGCGTCGGCCTGGCGTCGTCCGAGATCCGTGAGCGGATTATCGATGTGCCCCTGCAACAACCCCGAACGGTTCGCGACAGTCTGGCCATGTCGAACCAAAATGACGTTCACGAGGTTTGGCTCGCAACGACCCTGCCCGTTCGTAGCAACTGCGAACGTCGTTTCGGGTCACGGAGCCCAAAGCGAACCCAACACCACCGAGCCGCGCCAAGACCAACGAGCTCGAGTCCGATCGCAATCGACAGTGGCGGGAACACCGACGCGTTGCCAAACCCGCGGCCAAAGGCTGGCCACCAAAACACTCGCTGATTCGTGAACGCTCCCGAAAGTGCGGTCCCGGACATCCAGCCGATCGGCACCGCAATCAACCGACGGCGCACCAGCCTGCGGCCGCGTCCAGGTGTCGAAAGCATCACGACCGCCATGAGCACCACCGGAGCAAGCAGCGAATGTCCGACCCGTTGAGCGCCAAGCGGCGCGTCGATCAACACCGGCAAGATGCCACCGAGGGCCAGTAGACGAACGTCGAGACCATTGCTTTGAAACACGTTCCAGATTGCGAAAACGGTGCCCGCGCAGTACCACAGCAGCACGGAGTTATCGCTTTCGGGCGGCATCGAGGGCTTGGTTCACCAAGGCATCCGCTTCGGTGTTGTATTCACGGCGCACGTGTTCGAGGGTCACCCGTTGGAAGCGCTTGAGCTTGTTCAATCCGGCTGCGTGCAACGGCTGCAAGTTTGGGTGTTTTACTTTGTAGTTGCCCTTCAGTTGCTCGATCAATAATTTCGAATCGGCGCGCACCGTGATGGTCGTGGCGCCAATATTGAACGCGGCATCAAGGCCCGCCAGCATCGCTTTGTATTCGGCGACATTGTTGGTCGCGATGCCGATGCACTCACTCACTTCCGCAAGTACGACCGCATCATCCGCATTGGCATCAAATACGACCGCGCCGATCGCCGCGGGGCCGGGATTCCCGCGGGATCCACCGTCGCAGTACATCACGACACTCAGCTGCCGGGTTGGTTGATCCGCGTCCGCCGACAGCTCCGGGCCGGCAAGCGGCGCTTCGTCGTACGCCGCGAACGGATCGTCGTCGGTTGGCGAATTTGCAATTGGAGCATCAAAAAACGACGACTGATTGATCGATGGGTTCGCCTTCGCGCTCATGCGGGCGTGATCACCAGAATTGCCCCACAATTATCGCAATACCACGGAGTATCGGAAGTATCCATGCGCATCGAATCAAGCTCGGTTGCCGGCACCGACAACCGACAGCCCTGGCAGGTGTCGCCGAGCAAACGCGCCGCGCCTTGGCCCTTGTTTTGGGCCCGCCGAGTTTCGTAATCCGTAACGAGTACGGGAGAAATCATGGCCGCAATTTCGTCGCGGCGAGCGCGGGCGCTGATCAGCGCAGCTTCGATTTCGGATTCACCGGCCGCGATCGCGGCTTGACACCGTTGCACTTCTCGCTGCAACGTGTCGAGCCGATCGTTCACCGGCTGCAATTCGGCTTCGACCGCTTCACGTTTGTCCATAATTTCAAGTTCGTGATCTTCGAGCGTACTGATGTGCGCACGAATGGCATCAAAATCAACTTGCAATGCCTGCAACTCTTTGGTTGCGCTCACGGTGCCTGAATAGAGCTTGGTGTTCACCCGCTCGGCTTTATCACGTTGCGATTGTGCTTCATCATCAAGGCGTTTTTCTTCGGCCGTGATCGTCGCGAGGCGCTTCGTGAGGACTGCGTGTTGGGGCATGATTTGTTTTGCCTCAACGAGCACCGCGTCGTATTGCGCACGCGCTTCTAAATGGTCGCGGCGGTGCGCCAACTGGTCGATCGCGATATCTTGATCTTGCAGTTCGAGCAGGGTCTGCAACGCGGCAGTCATGAGTTCTCGATTTCCGGTGGTGGTGAGGCGCGGCCGTTACGGTTTGTTCGTCTTCGGCACAGTACCGGGTAGAGTCCCGCCGACCACCGTGATCGTGGTGGGAGTAGGCACATACGGCCGTGGCGCATGAATCACGCGGCCATCTTCAGTAACCCGTTGCTGCTGGGGCCACAACGTCTGATCAGGCGGCGTGAAATCCGTGATCGGTTTTCCCGCGAGCGCGAGATCCATCGCGGTCTTCCAAATCGGTGCGGCAAACTCGCCCCCGCTGGGATTCCCGCCCAGATACTTGCCCAGATCACATAGTGGCAATCCGGGTTGACCACACGAGCGAGTCCCTACCCACACCGACGTTGTGTACTCAGGAGTAAAACCCGTGAACCAGATTGCTTTGCTGTCGTCAGTCGTGCCGGTCTTTCCGGCGCCTGGCCTCTTGTCGGCCAGGCCCGAGCCTCTTGCCGTACCGCGTTGGATCACACCTTGCATCGTGTCCACCAGGGTGCGCGCGATTTCTGGGTTCAACACCTGTGGAGCAGAATCCAACGATGCGTCGTAAATGACCGTGCCGAGACTGTCCACGATCTTGGTTGCAAACAACGACCGTCGTCGCACGCCACCGTCGGGCAACACCGAAAACGCGCTGGCCATGCTGAGCGAACTGACTTCATGGGTTCCCAGCGTCGTTGACGCGCCCGGAAATGGGGTCCTGGGATAGTTGACACCCAAACGCTCGGCCATCTCAATGACCTTTTTCGGACCTGACAACGGGTGGCCGAGCGAAAGCTCAAGCCGCATAAACGCACAGTTTACCGATTTCACCAAAGCATCGCGAAGGCTGAACGTCCCGGCATGCCCCTCGTTGCCGGGAGAGTAAGGCTTGGGGTCGCTACTACCTGTGTACGATTTATCGAACGAACAGCGGCCCCCGTTGATGTAATCCTTCACGGAATATCCTGCTTCAAGTGCGGCAGCCAACGTGAACACTTTGATTTGCGAGCCGGGTTGGGCAGCACCTTGGGTCGCAAGATTCAGCTTGCTTTGCCCTGGTTGGTCGCCCCACTTGCGTTTCCCTGCGTAGGTTGCTCGTACCGCGCCGGTTTTGTTTTCGATCATTGTGATTGAGCTATCGACAGGATCGGGAAGTTTGGCTTTGTCTTCAGCGATCTGCAACGCATCTTGCAACACAGGGTCATACGTACTCGTGATACGCAAGCCGCCGTGATACAAGCGAAATTCGCGTTGCGTCTTGTCCGCGCCAAGCGCACGCGCGGCTGCCGACGGGTTGTTCGTGTTGTCTGCCGTCAGCCATTGCTGGAGATCCTGGATAAAAAACGAGTTCGGTCCGGATTGCGCGCGCCGCAAAATCTTGGTTGGCAATGGCGCTTTGTCGAAGGACTCCTCTTCAGCCGGAGTAATCAGCCCGACCGCAACGAGCGCGGTGAACACTTCGTGACGCCGTTCTTTTGCCGCAACGGGATGATCGATCGGATTCTTTTGATCCGGAGATTGGATAAGCCCAGCAAGCAGTGCCATTTCCGGCACCGTCAAGTCTTTCATCTGGCGCACGGATGTTTTGGCGAAGTACCGTTCCGCCGCAGTGCGAACACCCCAGGCTCCATTGCCGAAATAGATCGTGTTGAGGTACCGGCTAAGGATCTGTTGTTTCGACATTTGCGATTCAAGACGCAACGCCCATACCGCCTCGCGAGCTTTGTCTTTAGCCGTGTTTTTACGGCCGTTTTCGAACAGCGCGTTTTTGACCAACTGTTGCGTGATCGTGGAGCCACCTTGGCGCTTGCCACCCTTGACGTCATTGAGAAATGCCCGCACGATCCCCTTGTAGTTCACGCCCCGATGGTTGAAAAAGTCGCGGTCTTCGGTAGCCAAAATGATCGCGATCAACTTTTCGGGGATGTCTTTAAAATCGATGAGTAGTCGATCTTCTTCGGAATACAGTTGGATCAGCGGCTTGCCGTTCGCGTCGAGGATCGTCGTGCGTTGCGTGAGGGGTATCAGTGGTGGCAACGCGACGGCTTGCGCGTCCACGGAATCGCCGAGTGTCTGCACCGCGGGCCCAATCAAAGTGACCAGCCCGGCGACGCAAAGTGACCCGGCAACAACCCACGCCACAAATTTGCTGAGAAATACAATCGAAGCACGCACGCACGGTGAGCATACGGGCCTCTTCGAGGCAAACAGCGGCACCGCTCGATTCAGCCCCGCGCTCGCGGCGACACTGCCGACCCAGGCCAAACGATACTGTCGCACCTATGCCGTAGCTTGCTTACCAATGGTGCTGAGCGACCCCCCATCTGAGCAAACGACTCGCGTAACGAACTCGACGGCTGCACCTGTGGGTTCACTCGTCGAGTGCGATTCTGGTGCTTCCGCACAGGCCGCGGCGTGGGATTTGATTCGCGGATTGCAAGCCAGCAATCCGCTCGCGTTGGTTACGGTTGCAGTTCCGAACGCCGCGAGCGGATTACAACTGCGCCGAGCATTCACTCGGGGTTTGCGCCCCGAAGCTCCAACGAGCGCGGGAATGATCAATGTTCGGACGCTTCCCTTGCACGCGATCGCACAATCGCTAGCGACCCCCGTCATTGCGCAACGCGGGCTGCGGCCGCTCACGGACACGCTCCAGACCGCGTTCATCCGCAGCGCTCTCGATGAATTTCCGCGCGCATTTCGAGGGCTCGGACACCATCAAGCAACCATCGCCGCCGTCGCCGCGACGCTGCGCGAATTCGAAGGCATCAGCGATGCAACATTGGCTGAGTTCGCAACCCGATCGCACCACAATTCCGATCTCGTGGCGATCGAACGGGCTCGACGGCGGCTTACCACGGGGTACTACAGCGATATCGATGTCATGCGGTACGCACTCGAAGCAGTCGAGGAAAACGCTCGCGCTCTCGATTCCGTCGGGCACGTCTTGTTGTACCTCCCCCGTTCGCTGCGTGCCGACGCGCTCGCGGTTTGCGATGCATTGCATCTGCGCGGCCGACTGAGCGTTATACGAGCACGGCATGGTTTGAGCGCAGCCGTGAGCACGGACCAAATCACGGCTCGGCTCGCGATCTGGTTTAACCCGAAACCAACTGCATCCATGCTTACATCGGTTACGGAATCCATTTCCGATACCGCTACGGCAAGCGCCAACGTGTCGAGGATTGTGCGCGCGCCTGATGCCGATGGTGAACTGCGATGGATCGCACACGACCTCATCGCACGGGCCTCGGCGGGGTTGCCCTTACATCGCGCGGCGATCGCGATGCGCCTCGAAGATCCATATCGGAACATCGCGCTCCAAACGCTTCGTATGGCAGGGATCGCGGCGGCGGGCGCGTCGCCAAAATCGTTGGCGTCCAGCACTACCGGGAGGGCATTACTCGGGCTGCTCGATCTTGTCACCGACGACACTTGGAGCCGCGAAATCATCATGCGCTGGCTCCACAGCGCCCCGATGCGCGACCCTCTCAGTGACACCCGAGCACCGGTGACCGACTGGGATTCGTTGAGCAGACGCGCCGGCATCGTGAGTGGTCGCGATCAATGGCACGACCGGCTTCTCACGCTCGCCAGCACCGAGCCTCGGAATCACGATTCCGCGTTCGCATTACGCGGTTTCATCGCGACACTCATCACCGACACCGAAGTTCCTGGCACCGGTGCCGGTGCCGACGCGACTTGGACGGCGTGGAGCGAGTGGCTCATCAACCTGACGACCAAATATCTCGGTTCTCCAAACGTAATCAGGGCTTGGCCCGCATCGGAACTCGTCGCTCACGAACGTATCCTGAGCGAAATCAACGCGCTACGCGATCTCGACTACACGCCATGTGCACCAACCCTTCCGCTGCTGATTCACCTCCTCGACCAGCGCCTTGCGCACTCCGTCGAACGGGCGGGAACTTTTGGCAACGGAGTGTTTGTCGGTACCACCGACGAAATCATCGGGTGTGCGTTCGACGTCGTGTACATCGTCGGCATGGCCGAGGGACGTTACCCGCCGCGGGGAACGGAAGATCCGCTACTCACCGACACCGACCGAATCGCGTTCTTCCACGACGCCGCATTGCAGCGCGACCGCGCGGCCAACGAGCTCCTCACCCATCAGCTTGCGGCGTCGACCGCGCGCGAACTCATAGTCACATTTCCCTGCGGCGACATTCGAGAACAGCGGGCTTATCTACCTTCACCACTCGTTGTCGCGGCGGCACGCGCGCTCGCCGATGGTCCCGTCCGTGCCGAAACGTTGCTGTACATCGAGGCGCCGTGGCTCGCAGCAACCGATTCGCTGCAACACTCATTCGAGAAACACGGCGGCCTGAACCGCTCAGAACTCGTCGCTGCAGCGCTCAGCGCGGATCCAACGGCACTACGCATCCACACCCATCCAATCATTGCGAACGATCGCGCGTTGGCCGCGGGATTTAGTGCCATGGAAGCACGCGCCGCGACCGCGCTCTCGGCGTACGACGGCCTCGTAGGGCCAGTCGTTGGGCCAAACGTTGGGCCAAACGTTGGGCCAGTCGTCGGGCTCGTTGCGAATCGGCCTATGTCGCCGACCGCGCTGGAACAATGGGCGCGGTGCCCGTTTCGTTACTTCTTGGCCCACGGGTTACAGCTCCGAGAACTCGACCGTCCAGAAACCGCCGATGGCATCGCACCGAACGACCTCGGCGAACTCATCCACGACATCCTCGATCGTTTCATCACCACGGCGGATGTGCCCGAATCTCCATGGGCACCATGGTCGAACGAGGACCGCCGTCGCCTGTTTGCGATCGCCGAAGAACGGTGCGCAGACGCCGTTGATCGAGGGATCACCGGCCGACCGTTGTTGTGGCGGCTTGCGCGCCGGCGAATCGATCACATGCTTGCGAATTTTGTGTTGTTCGACGAACTGCACCGAGCGCAGCGCGGCGTCGTGCCGTTTCACACTGAGCTGGCATTCGGTTTCGATCAACTGTCGTCGGCGCCGCCGGTCCGCATCGACCTCCCCGACGGCAATGCCTTGGAATTTCGCGGCCGCATCGACCGAATCGATCGCGCCCCCGGCAACAAGGTCCTTGTGGTCACCGACTACAAGACCGGTCGAGTGCCACAAGATTGGGGTGGTCTCGACCCAGTTGCCGCGGGCCGCCGGTTACAGCTCGCGGTGTACGCGCTTGCCGCACAGCGGCTTGCACCAGGCGCGCACATCGAGGCGTATTACTGGCATTTACAACAACCCGAGACGCCCGAAGGTTGGCAAGACGCCAGTATCGAATTGGTCGAACGTCGCCTCACCGATGTTGCCAGCCACATGTTCGCCGGCATTGAATCCGGGCAGTTTCCTGCGGTACCCGGCGCACCAAAGTGGTTGTTCTATTCCGGTGAAGACAGCTGGGAGCACTGCGAACATTGCCCATTCGATCGAGTTTGTCCACTCGATCGCGATGCGGCACACGATCGTAAACACCAAGACGTCGCGTTTATCCACTACGACAGTCTCGCAATCGAGCCCAACGACCTCGATGCGTTGAAGGCTGAGATTGAAGCCGCGCAATGAACACACCCCTCATCGACGCAGCCGCACGCGAACGGATCCGCACACAGCACGACGAGACGCTCTTTGTCGTGGCCGGCGCTGGTACCGGCAAGACGAGCGCACTCGTGGGTCGCATCGTTGCGCTCGTCGCGCAAGGTCGAACTGATCTCAGCGACCTTGCGGCGATCACCTTCACGGAAGCCGCGGCGGGTGAGCTTCGAGATCGGGTACGCACCGCGCTCGAGGCTGCCGGCCGCGGCGATGATCATGAGGTTGCTCATTCGATCCAACAACAGCGGTGTGCGGCCGCGCGGCTTCGGGTCGATGATGCAGCGCTCTGCACGCTCCACGCGTTCGCACAACGGATCATTGCAATCGCGCCCTTAGAAGCCGGAGTTCCGCCCCGTTTTGAAGTGGTCGACGAAATCGAAGCCGCGATGAACTTCGCCGACCGTTGGTCGCGATTACTCGATACCCTGCTCGGCCGAGAGGAACTCGAACCGACAATCATTCGGGGGCTACTACTCGGCGCTCGCCTCAGCGATTGGCGGGCCATCGCGAACGCGCTCCACGCCCAATGGGATCGCATCGGCGAGCCCGCATTTCGACCACCAGCATCCTTGCCGGACATCGATATCGCTGCGCTCGTCGCCGCGATCGACTCGTTGCTGGAACTCCAACAACACTGCGATGACCCCGACGACAAGCTCCTGGCGTGTATCGAGGAGTACCGATCGATACGAGCGTTACTCACGCAGTCACACGATCTTGATCTCATCGATGCGCTTCGCGGTGAATTTCGTTCCACCAAAAATGGCCGCAAATGCAGCTGGGCGATCCCCAAAGAACAAGTGCAGTCCGTACTCACATCGGTCATTGCCCGACGCGATGCGATGATCCAAGAACAATCCGATTCGATCTTCGAAATCGTGACTCCGTACATCCAGCAATGGTGTCTCGACGCCGCTGCGCAACGACGCGCCGACGGCCGGCTCGAATTCCACGACTTGCTCGTACTGGCGCGCAATTTGTTGCACAACGAAACGCGCGTTCGGACCGTTATCGCGCAACGTTATCAGTATCTTTTGATCGATGAATTTCAAGACACTGACCCACTTCAAATTGAGCTCGCGACCGCGCTCGCCGCAAACGCGATCGAAGTGACCGCATCCGGCAGTACGCAACTCGACGCCTGGGAATCGGCCGAGATCACCGCTGGGCGGCTCTTTTTCGTAGGTGATCCGAAGCAATCGATCTATCGCTTTCGGCGCGCGGATCTCGCGTTGTATCAACGGGCCCAGCTCACATTCGAAGCCGGTTCCATTGCCCTCACGCAAAACTTTCGCAGCGTTCCCGCAATCATCGATTGGGTGAACACAACATTTGATGCGGCCCTCAACGCAGATACCAAGGGCGGTTTACAAGCACAGCCCATGGCGCTCACCGCGCACCGTATGGCCATTGCAGGGCCAGGCCCCGGAGTCGCAACATTTGGGAGCCCGAGTGCTGAACGCGCCGCGGACCTCCGCGTGGCCGAAGCGAACGACATCGCGGAGATCGTGCTCGACGCGGTCGGCAATTGGTCCGTCTTCGACCCAAGCCTGGGCGGCGAACGGCCCGCGCGCCGCGCGGACATTGCGATCCTGTTGCCAACGCGTGCGGCACTCGACGCGATTGATAACGCGTTCGACGCCGCGGACATCACCGTTCGTATCGAGTCACGATCGTTGGTGTTTTCGACCAGCGAAGTTCGCGATCTGCTGACCCTCCTCGAAGCAATCCATGATCCCGGTGATTCCATTGCGGTCGTTGCGTCGTTACGTACACCGGGTTTCGCGTGCACCGATACCAGCCTGGCCGAGTGGTCGGTAGCCGGCGGAACCTGGGACTATCGCCAGGCCGCGCCGGAATCACTTCACGTCGATCATCCTGTAGCCGTCGCGTTCGCCACGATGCTCGGCTTCCACCAACGGCGCTTTTGGACGGTCGTGAGCGACCTGATCCTCGCAATCATCGATGAACTCCAGCTCGACGCGTTCGCAACGTTTCACCGGCGGCCACGCGACCGTTGGCGGCGTTTGCGCTTCTTGGTGCATCACGCCCGGGTCTGGGATAGCAACACACACGGCCGCGGGCTCGGCGGATTCATCCAATGGGCCCGGCAACAAAGCGAAGAGGGCGCCAGCGCAGTCGAGGTGCCAGTGCCGGAGCGCGACGACGACGCAGTTCGAATCCTCACGATCCACGGCTCGAAGGGCCTTGAGTTTCCGATTGTGATTCTCGCCGGTGTCGGCGCGTCACCGGCGATTCGTCTCGCGCCCGTATTGTGGGGCCCCGGCGGCCCTGAGTACAACGCCGGAACGAACGCAGCCCGCGTCGCGAGCTCGGGTTACGCGCCGCTGCGAGTTGCCGAATCAGGAAATGAGGTTGCCGAGCGCACGCGGCTGCTCTACGTCGCGACAACTCGCGCTCGCGATCACCTGGTCGTATCGCGCCACCACAATTCCACCCGAGCGTCGCGATCTCCAGCAGCCATACTCGAACCACACCTCCAGCTGGCAGCCGCGGTTCAACTCGATTGTGGAGCTACCAACGAACGCGAGCCTACGGGTACCGCTCCCCCGAGTACCGCCAGCGCAGGGCCACATGCAACGCCACATGCCGCGCCGCTTGGCGCGCCACTCGCTTCATCGCTGGTAGGAATTGACACGCAACTAGCCACGCGGACCGAGGCACTCAGTAGAGCGGCGCAACCCGACGCCTTGAGCGCCACGACTATCGCGCAGCAGCTCCGGCGGGATTCATTCGGCGAGGGCAAATTGGATGAGCTCACGGACTCGGATCGTGCCGCATGGCAGCGGGGCCGGGCTGGCAGCGCGATCGGGCGAGCGGTTCATGGCGTGTTGCAGTTTTGCAATCTGCACGACGGCTCCGACATCGACGTGCTCGCGTACGAGCAAGCAAGTGCCGAACACATCGCGGATCGCGCCGACGAAATCATCGCCCTCACACGGGGCATCCACCAAAACCGCGCATTCCAACAACTCATCAGTGCCCCGTACTGGCGCGAGATTCCCGTCGCCGCGGCCGTCCACGGGCGCGTGATCGAGGGTTACATCGATGTCTTGATCGATACCCCCGAAGGTCTGATCATCATCGACTACAAGACCGATTCCTTGGCCGCGGGTGATGGCCTCGATGCCGCGCTAGACCACGCGGTCGAACGCTACGCGCCACAAGCCGCTACGTACGCGATCGCGGTTGAGCTCGCGTTGGGGCGCCCAGTCGTGGCCGCGCATTTCCTCTTCGCACGCAACGACGGAGCGATCCTGCGCACGGTGGAGGATCTAGAACAGCACAAGGCGCGGGTAGAACAACACCTCAGCGCGACGCGCTACCAATCGGTTGGCTTGTAATCCTTCAAGAACTTTCCCCAAATATGGGTGCCAGTATTGAACCCATCAATGATCGGATCGACAATGCGCGCGGCGCCGTCGACGATATCGAGCGGAGGATGGAAACGCTGTTCGGTGCGTTTTCGAATTGCAATCTCGATCGGATCTTCATCAGACACCCAACCAGTATCGACGCTATTCATGTGAATACCGTCCGCGTGGTAATCGGCCGCGGACGTTCGGGTCATCATATTCAGCGCGGCTTTCGCCATATTGGTATGCGGATGCCGAGTGGTTTTGAACCGACGGTAAAACTGGCCCTCGACTGCAGAAACATTGACGATGTGCTTATCGCGTTCCGGTGTTGCAAGCATTAAGGGTTTCAATCGCGCGTTCAAAACAAACGGCGCGACCGCATTCACAAGTTGGGTTTCGAGCAGCTCGACCGACGACACCTCCGAAAGCGTGAGCCGCCATGAGTTGCGATCTCGTAAATCGACTTGTTGCAGATCTTGATCTAACTCGCCTTCAGGAAAGAGGTGGTGGCGGGCTTCGGCTTCGTCCGCTAGCAACGCCACCTGCGACAGTTCCGCGGCTTGGGTGAGGCCCGCAAATGCAATCGGATCCGACATAAGCGGACCGACCGCTCCCGCGACTTCATCGGGATTCCTTGCATCATCGGACAACAGGTTGTAACCCCGCAGGCCAACATATTCACCCAACAGGGTCGCGACATTCGATGGCAACGAGCGCAATGCGGCACGCTCCTGATCCATCATGTGCCGATAGAATTCAGGAGGTCGGCGCACCGTCTGGCACGCGTTGCTGATGATGAAGTCCAGCCGAGAACGAGTGGCCAGAATGTGCGCACAAAACGCTTCGACGCTCGGCGTATGGCGTAAATCGAGCCCGTAGATTTCCAGACGATCGCCCCACTGCTCGAAGTCCGGTTCTTCGGCGTACCGCTGCGCGGAATCGCGCGGAAAACGCGTCGTCACGATGAGCTGCGCGCCAGCGCGCAGCAATTTGATTCCGGCTTGGTACCCGATTTTCACGCGGCCGCCAGTCAGCAGCGCAACGCGCCCCGACAGATCCGCGGTATCGCTGCGCTTGGCGTAATTGAACACCGCGCACTCGGGGCACATCTGGTCGTAGAAATGGTGCACGACTGCGTATTTTTGCTTACAGACGTAGCAGTGCTGGTCCTTGGCGAGCGGGGCGTATTCACTCGTTCGATCGGCGAAGTTCTCGTGGCGATCGTCGGGGGAATATTCGCCGGTGCTCACCGCTGAAGGCAGGGCGACGTTCGGAGTGGTGAATACCGGCTTAGCCCGCATCGCGCGAATTCCCGTGTCGTTCAGGCGGTCGTCGTCGCGCGCGAGCTTCGCAGCACGAGCCTTTCGGATCTTCGTTCGCGTGCGCAACCGTCGTTCCGTTGGATCGGGACAAAACACATCACCAGCAGCGTTCACGAGACGTTGGCGTTGCTCGTTACTCAATCCGCGCATCAATTCCGGTTCGGAGGCAACGCGTTCTAACAAAGGGGTCAGCGCGAGGAGCTGTTCGGTCAGTTCTTCGGGCACGAGCAAAGGCTCAGCGAAAGGATGCAACTGCTCTTGCTCGGGAGAATCGACCACGGATCGAATGTACCGATCGTTTCGCGTGAACCTCGCCTCGCAGGAAGGTACGCCGCCCAGCCGTGGCATCGGCCCCGCATCAGCGGGCTCACCCAGCCGGCTCACTCAGCCGGCGCGCTCAGCCGGCGCGGTTTACGCGCCCGCCGCGTGGCCCATGTTCATGGTCCAGTACAAGAAATTCGTCGAGTCGTCGAGGATCTCTTGGCGATGTTGCAGATACGGAACGTGCCCGTCGCCTTCCCACGTAACGAGCTCCGAAACGAGCCCGGCATTTTGTCCGAGCTGTTGGGTTTCGACCGCCCACGAATACGGAACCAGAGGATCCGCCGTTCCGTGAAAATCGAGGATCGCGGCTTCACCGGGATCCGGGGTGCCAATCAAATGCGCGCCCGAAAGCGACAAGACCGAACTGATCGCCGAGGATTGATTCGGGGTTCCGCTCGTGCCGACATCATCGGTGCTGTACGCAACGTTCGCGGCAGTTATTCCACCGGCTGAAGAACCGCCCATCGCAATGCGGTTCACGTCGATTCGGTATGTCGCGGCGTTCGCCCGCAACCACCGCACTGCGGCCTGTGCATCCCATTGCGCGTCGTGAATTCCAATGACGCAACTCGCAGTGACGGTTCCTACGCAGCCGATCGGCGCCAATCGATAATCGATCGAGACGTTCACGTAGCCCTCTTTGGCAAACCAGTTGGCTTCATCAATCAGCTCTGGTGACGATTTATTACCGCCGCTGAATCCGCCACCGTGCACCCACACAATCGCGGGCCGTTGCGTAATCGCATCGCCCGTCGGTTCGTACATGTCCAGCTTCAAACTCTGCGTGACGCCATTTTGGTCTACGGCGCTGCCGTAGACCAGGTCCTTGGTAACGGTCACATTGCTGAAGACCGCGTCTCGATACCGCAAAGGTGCCGCGCCCGTCGGCGCGACGAGGTGGAGACATCCGGTAGTGGCCAAAGCCAGGCCAGCGGTAACAAGGGTGAGGGATCGACGCACGGTGCCTCCGCGAACTATGAGCGAATTGCCGAGTCTAGGCGGTCGCTGGCCGGCAGCGCCCTTCCGAGCCTGCTCTGTGACGACCCGAACGGCGACGGCACTGCGAGTATCGGCGAAACACCAACCGCGGTTGGAACATGCAACATCACGATCGTCGCAACGGGTGGCCGTAACGCTCTCGCAAGTTTTCACATTGAAGATCGTCTAAGAACGCGCGCCGATAGCTGAGAGGTAATCCGATGCAAGAATCCAGTTTCGCGCTCTCGTCGCTGCGCTCCGGGGCCGCTCGGGCCACGGGCGGCGCCGCG
>JANYBW010000078.1 GCA_025360585.1 Actinomycetes bacterium
ATCGCGGAGCCCACATCCACCACGCACAAATTCTGCGAGAACGTGGTTGTCAATTCGGTGACATATCCGTACCGAATAGCTCGTATCGATTATCTCAAGACGACATTCGACATGCTGCAATTCACTTTCGAAAACGCGTTGGCAATCATCGCAACTTCCTCTCCAACAAATGTATCGGCAGACGCTTCGTTCGACCGCACGTTGATGTTCAGTTACCAATTCGACGGTCAACATCTCACAGCGTGGCAAAGGCACCTCGTTGACGACAGCTCAGCCATAATTGTGACCTTGACGTGCGCGGATCGCGCGGTCCCAGAAATTGCCAGCTTCGCTTCCACCGTCATCAATTCATTCCGCCGCGACGGAGAGGCCGCGCTATGACCGACTTGGGTTTCGATAACAGCACTGGCTCACTCAACATGACCGTCGCGCAACTCGAAGCCCTGGGTCTACTCGCGCGCGGCGCGGCGCTCACTGACATCAGTTGCGGAGCTGATTTCGTAACATCTGGGATCTGCGATCGATCCGGGACGCCAGACGAACGCATTCAGCGCCTCGCCGTGGTTGTCGGGTTCCCGACCGTCCGTTTCACCCTGACGAGCAGCACACGATCAACGCCGCCCGACATCTTGTACGGTTGGGTGAGCCCTCGCGGTTACGTCGTAGCACTGGACGACGTGGCACCGGTCGGCGTGGAGTACTCCCCGATCCCCGACGAGATGCCCCGGTCGATGGCTGGCGCGATCGGCTTGCGGCCAGCAGATCTGCTCTTCGAGATTCCGGACGCAATCGATATCGCAGAGCTCGAAGCACACTTTCACGGCGGACCATCGCTGCCGTGGATAACACAATGGCATTCCGCTGGTTTGTCGCCACGAGCGATCACGTTCCACCGTAATGGCAGTGATCCAGTGGTTGTTCTCGACTTGGTTCTTGCAGGCTTCGTTGCTTGCAGACGCAACGGTGACGCGATTGAGTTCGCCACCGACGGGTCAGAAATGCTCTGGCTGGAATTGTGTGCGGCACTCCACGAAGCGGCATCGGAACCGTTGCCGTCTTAGGAAACCCAATAGACCTTTCCGGCGACGGGCGTAACGTTGTGCGTGGCGATTCCCATGATTGATTTGTCGGCAGCGACGAAGTCTCCATCCGGAGAGATCGAACATGAACCGTCATTGAACGCCATGTCTAATCCCTTCACGACGGTACCAGTATCTGGATCAACAAGCGCTGCGAACGATGCGCCATTGTCGTCGGTGTAGCTCACGAGCACATCATTCGACTTCGGAAGAAAGCAAGCCTTGGTTTCATCGACTTTGCTCAGACCTAAATCGGAAAAATTCAGCGTAACCTTTTTTGGCGGTATCGATGACGCGTGGTAATCGTCGGGCTGACCCGTGATGTGCGCGCGATAAAACACCCAGTCGGCGTTGGCGCTGAAGCGCACGCTGCTGAAACTTTCTTCGCCGTTGGTCACGTGGGCGCAACCGCAATCAGGCGCGCCCGCTGTGCCCTTGCCGACGTCAATGAAATGAGAACCGCCCTGATCAGGCTGGACCACTTTTGCGACACGCCACGCCCCATTCACAAAGCGCGAATCCTCGGGACAAATCGGATTGAACTGATGCGCTGCCAGCGGTGATTTCGCGCTCATATCGACCACGAAGTCATCGCCACCGAACGCTATGAGAACGCTGCCATCGCCGTGCAAACAGCCAACCTCCTCTGTGCGATTGTTCCAACCATTGCTGTCCGGAGGCAGCACTGGTTCTGGTGCGCTTCCGGCGTGGCGTACTAGATACATCGTGTCGGTTTGCGAAACTCGATACGCAATTGGACGATCGATGAGTTGACCCTGCAACATGATCGGAGTCGCGGCCGTAACGAAGTTGCAGTCGCCGTTGCCCAAATCGAAGTTGACGACAAGACCAGTGTCGAGCACAACGCGCCGCAGCGCGTGGCTCGCGTCGTCACAAATCCAAAGCTCTTCGGCGGAACCGCGCCCGATCGTCCTGGCGTTGTCTCCAATGAATGAATCACTCGTGGAAACATGCACACCATGCAAGGGGAGGGCGCCGCCGTCCTTGCGCAATGGCGCCACAAAGTCGGACGGCGAGTCACTTTGCGTGCCAAACAAAAGGAATTTTCCATCTGGCGTCCAGCTGAATGAATCTTTGTTCACCCGAGCATCGATTTGGTAATCCTTCGACCAGCTGCCGACTGCGTCTCCGACGCGCACCTTGTCGACGTCATCTTTCGCCACGCCGCCTTGAATGAGCATCGCCCAGGTGTGATGATTCGGTGACACATTGACGCCAGCGTCGAGTGTGGAAATCGACTGGTCGCCTTGATGGACGACTGTCACACCATTGTCGACGACCGACACATAGTCGGGCGGAAAAGCCGCGTCATTCGTTTTGCCGGGAATCGTTGGACCAGTGTCGGTCGTGCCCGACGTCGCCGCGCTCCGATCTCGGGTCGTCGTGGCGCCGCCCGCTCGACGCGCGCGCGTCGGCACCGATGCTCCAGCACCCGCGCCCAGTGCCTTTTTTTCGTCGCCATTTCTCGTGGCAACAAACGCGACCACGAGAACTGCCGCAATGGCAAGAGCGCCCAACCGCAGACGTCGAGAATGCCGCGTCGATGCTGGCACGCTCAACACGACCCCGACAGTTTCCGAGCCGCGCTCCGCTGCGACTGCTGGAACAGATTCGACCGTCTCGGCGACGCCGACGGACGCCATCGTTGGAACCGGAACAACACCCACTTTTGGTAATTCCGTTGTCGCGTTCGACAATGCAATGAGCTCGTGGCGCATTGCCTGCGCGGATGAGAACCGTTGCGACGGAGTTTTCGCGAGGGCGCGCAACACGATGTTCTCAAACGCCTCCCATCGCGGTGCATCGGCGATGCCGAGCCGGGACGGCGTGATTTTTGCAGGGCTTTGTTCGTTGACACGATTGAGGAACTGGACGAGACTTTCCGTGCTGCTTTGAATGAACGGCGTCTGCCCGGATGCAAGCTCATACAAGGTGGTGCCCAACGCATAGATATCCCAAGCCACTAGATCGGCTGGGGTCGCGTCGGCAATCGCGCGATGGAAGGCTTCGGGTGGCGCGTGCGATGGAGTCATCGCTCCTAGCGTGGCCGTCGGGCGATAGTCGCTCAACGACGCAATTCCGAAATCACCGAGCGCGGGATCGCCTGCTGCCGTTCGAAGGATATTGGCAGATTTCACATCCCGGTGGTAGACACCAACCGCGTGAGCTGCCGCCAACGCGTCGGCGATTTTGCACCCCACACCTATCAATTCGTCGAGCGAGAACGTTCCTGTCGCTGCAAGCTGATCTGCCAACGAACCGCCCGGACAAAACTGAAAGACCAGGAAGGGTCGCCCGTCGGAGGTGACGCCGCCGTCGTAGAGCGCGACCACGCTGGGATGCTCGCTCAGGGCCGCCGCCGCGCGACGTTCGCGTTCGAACGATCGGCGGGCGACTTCGTCGGGCAAATGGACGCTCGGTATTTTCACCGCCACGACCCGATCGAGCCCCGTCTGACGGGCTCGATATACGGTGCAGAAACCACCCGCACCGATGAGCTCAAAGTCGGTATACCCAGCAATCTCGGGAATCGTTTTTGGTATTGCAGCTTCGTCTTCCACAGTGGTGGATTCTCGCAGTCGCGCGGGCACGCAAGCAACTATCTCGTAAGTGAACGACCTCGTCGTAGTTGCACGGGCCATCTGCTGTGAGCAGGATGGTGGTGTCACCCCGTAGGCTCCGCCACGCTCTCATTGCATGGTGGAAGGCGAGTGATGACATATGGCATCTCATCCTGAACGAATCGGCGACTATCCGGTAGTGCGGGTGCTCGGCCACGGCGGCCAAGCCACTGTCTATTTGTGTCGAGATCCAAAGACTCGACGAGCGGTCGCTGTCAAGTTGCTCGATCATGCCGATCCGCAGTTCGTGCAACGCCTCGATCGCGAAATCGAAGTGCTTTCGCGTTTACATCATCCCAACATTGTCGACGTTCGCGACTTCGGAACCCACGCGGGACAACCGTATTTCGTGATGCGGTGTTACACGGGTGGAACGCTGCGCGGGGTCATCGATCGCGACGGTCCCATGATGCTCGACGAAGCCCTCAGCGTCATCGGCGTCATCGCCGAGGCGTTGGGAAGCGCACATATCGACGGCGTCGCGCACCGCGACGTGAAGCCCTCAAACGTGTTACTCGACAGCGGGGGCCACCCATACCTTGCCGATTTCGGCGTTGCGTCGTTCGCTGGCGGCGAAGCGCTGACGCGCACCGGCGATGTGGTCGGAACTGCCGGATACCTCGCGCCTGAACGGTGGTTCGGTGCTCCGCTCGGCCCACCCGCCGATGCGTTCGCGCTCGGCGCGATGGCTTGGGAGATGCTGGTGGGTCGCGTTCCTTATGCGTCGTTCGAAAGCGCACGCACCGAAAACCACGGGTCGTTACGCACGTTTCGACCCGACGTTTCGGAATCAGTCGCAGCCCAAATTGAACAACTCCTCGGCGCGGAACCAGACGAACGGCCGAGCGACCTCAGTGCGTGGAGTTCTCAACTTCGCAGCGGCATCGCAACCGCCTTCCCAGTCCCGGCTGACGCAATCGCTTTACCCACCGACTTGACGCCAACTGGTGAACCAGCAGCCGGGGCAGCTTCGCTTCCAGTCGAGCCCACACTGGCAGGCGCTGCTATCGCTTCCGACCCGAAGATCGAACCAATCTCAATGGTTGCGGCAACGCAGCGACCAGCACAGCAACATCGTCGCGGTTTGGTTGCAGTCGCTTTCATCGCCGCGGCAGCCGTGGCGCTCGCGATCATGATCCCAGCGATGCGACAGGATTCGTCGAAATTGAACGACGTCACCCAAGGCGGCGGTGCTCGCACCACTGCGACCGCAACGGTGACAACCGGCGGCGGGACCATCACGTCGACGAAACCCGGAGGAAAGCCGGTCGCTACGACGTCGGGTGGAACGCTTCCAAACACGGGGCCGTTGAACAACACCGACACCCGAGGTGGTGGTGGCGGTAACGGTGGAGGAGGCGGAAATGGTGGCGGAACCGACCCGACCGTCGTAACGCAGGGTCCACCGACGACTCATAAGCCAGTCCCACCGACGACTCATAAGCCCGCCCCACCGATAACCCAGCCGCCCTTTCAGCCATTTTCGGCGAGCCGACAGGTCGACGCGAGGAGCAACATCTACCAAGCTGGAGCTGGAGGACAAAACAGTCACGGTTGCACCTGGCCGACCACGGTTGCTGGCCGGGCAGGAATTGCACCGAGCACAGTTAACGTAACGGGTCTCGACGGCGCGGTCCTCACATTCGCGGTCAGTGGCGGGCCGATACGCGTCGCCGATCCGAACAAATATAACTTCTCGGTCTACAACGGTCCTGATGGCGGCGACTTCGGCGGGACTGCACCCGTGACCGACTTATGGGACTTCAACGGGATTTCGGGAATCCAGGGAAGCAACTCGGGATTTCTCGTCGGCGTATTCACCAACGGCTCCGCGACATCGACGCAAAGCTCGAACGCGGTAGCCGAAAACGCGACCGCGCCAGCGACCTCGCTTGCCACGCAGTTTTTCGTCGGCGACGGACTTGCCGGTGGCGTCTCCCAGCGTTTCGTAGTACCCCGCGGAGCGACCACGCTGTCGCTCGGGTTCGCAGACGGCAAACTCGCGGGATCGTCGCATAACGCTGGATGCCCAACTTTCTATGACGACAACTGGGGAACATTCTCCGTCACCACTACAAGGATCGCATGATTCATAAAGTTTCGGCTGCATTCCATCGCAGCGATTGGAACGCTCGCTTGATGTTTGGGACTGGCGCGACTTGTTTCCTCTTGGTCGCATCACTCGTCGCTCCAACCGGTACCGCGGTCGCATCAAGATCCACGGTCGCGGCGCTCCCCCGAATCACCACGGCGCCAGCGTTACCTCAGGGATTTTCTCGGGCTACCGCGATCAGCGGGCTCACGAAACCGACCGCGGTTGCATTTTCCAACGACGGTCGCATCTTCATCGCTGAGAGCAGCGGCCTCGTCAAGGTGTTCTCCAATGTCAACGACACATCACCGAGGATCTTCGCCGACCTACGGACCGAGGTCTTCTCTGCCGGTGGCCCAGGCCTATTGGG
>JANYBW010000075.1 GCA_025360585.1 Actinomycetes bacterium
CGCGATCGAACCACCGCTCGAGTCGGCAACCGCCGAACCCGAGGCCGTCAGGTCCGCACCGCCCACAATCAACGAAGCGCCGGAGCGCGGCGACGTCGAATCAAAACCCGCAACGAAACCACCGCGCCGGGCCCGCGCCGCACCGCCATTGACGATGACCGTCGAAGAAACTGCCGACGCGCTCGGCATCGGCAGAACGCTCGCCTACGAACTCGTGACCCGCGGCGAACTTCCCGCGTTGCGACTCGGCAGGCGCATCGTGATTCCTCGCTCAGCGATCGAGGAACTCGTCAACGCTCGAACTATCCAAGCAGGCTGACGAAACACAGCAGGCGAACACACAGCGCGCCATATGCGATCGTCAGCTCGCGCTGAACATGTTCGCCACCGTCATCGCTGCTTCGGCATCTAGCTCGGGCTGCACGTGGCTGTAGATATCGAGCGTGATGCTCGTCGTCGCATGGCCGAGGCGTTCGCTCACGACCTTCGGATGGATTCCAGCCTCGAGCGCGAGCGTCGCCCACGTATGGCGCAGATCATGCAAACGGATCCGCGGCACGCCAGCGCGTTTCGCAGCACTCGTGAACGCACGCGTGAAACGATCGGGATGCACTTCGCCGCCAAGCGCGTTGCAAAACACAAGATCGTTCTCGACCCACGCTTCACGCGCAGCCATCCGCGCTTGCAACTGCGAATGCCGATGCGCTTTCAACACTGCGATCGTTTCCGGATCGATCGACACCGAACGGCGAGAACGAGACGTCTTGGGAGCCGACCATTCGAGTTCGCCATCAACAACAGACAACGACCGATTGATCTGCACCTTGCCCGTCTTCAAATTCACCGCCGACCAATGCAAGCCGAGTGCTTCACCGCGTCGCATCCCGGTGGTCGCCATCAAACGCCATGCCGGCGCGTCCGGATCGTCGGCAACGAACGCGAGAAACGTGCGCACATTGTCGGCCGTCCACGTTGCGAGTTCTTGGCGCGGTGGCACTGGCGGTTTCACGAGCGCGGCGACGTTGCGCGTCACGAGCCCGAACCGTTCGGCATCGGCGAGAGACCTGCGCAACGCGATGTGCACGTTGCGCACCGTCTTGGGCGCGAGCCCCCCGCCATAACGGTGACCGTCGAGCAACAACTGCGCGTAGAACAACTCAACATCAAGCGGTTTGAGTTCCTGCAACTTGATCAGCCCGAGGCGACCCTTCACGCGCTCCAAACCGAGGCGGTAGTCGCGCAGCGTCGAGACCCGAATCTTCGGAGCGACGGTGACCAACCAACTATCGATCCACTCCCCCACGGTCTGCGGATCACGCGCGACGTGCGTGCCTGCTCCGAGAGATTGAAGCACTTCGGCCAGAGCAGCTTCAGCGAGCTTCTTGGATGCGAAACCACCCTTCGTCAGCTGCTTGCGAACCCGAGTTTGAGGGTCACGACCACAGTCGACGATATACGTCCAGGTGCTGCCGCGGCGGTATACGTGTCCCCTCATATCGGGAATCACGTTAGCAAACCGTTAGCAAATTCGGAAATATCGGACATTGCCGAGAGTCCCGAGAACCGTCGACACCGGCATTTACCCAGCTCAACCCACTAGTACCCGGGACGGGACTCGAACCCGTATGCCTTGCGGCCGGCGGTTTTAAGCCGCCTGCGTCTGCCATTCCGCCACCCGGGCAGGTGTCGATTGCGTTTGCGCCGTCCCAACTTAGGCGGCGGCGGACCCTGCGGCGTCAGCCAACGCAGTCAGCAACGTGTTGCGCATCCGAAAGGCAGCTTCGCCCGTAAGCGAATTCGCGGCGAGCACACCGTCCACCATGTCGCGTTCGATATCAACGACTGAGCGGCCCGAGATCCGCACCGCGACGATCGTGCCGCCAGCGAGCCTCCGAATGGATCGAACGGCTCCAGTGCGCCGGGGTGGCGATCGAAACGCGGGAACCTGCAGCCCCGCGGCCCGCGAAGCCATTCCCAACCGGCGTGCGGTCCGTGCGAAATGCAACGACGGCGGGGCGGCAAGGGCAGGCGTACTCACTCGCCAACTATGCCACCCCCCTGAGACATCGAACCGCGCTGCAAAAGGCCCACCCCTTCCGCTCATTTTTGGGCGCGGAAGGGCGTCATCGTGAACGCTCTGGATCTGGGAGAACGGCGCATGAGCTTGGGGAGTACCGTGCCCGCTGATGTCGAGATCGCAGGCCAATCGTGGGCACGACCACGAAATTCTGCGGCTTGCCATTCCGGCGTTTGGTTCACTCATTGCGGAACCCTTGTATTTGTTGTGCGATAGCGCGATTCTCGGGCATCTCGGAACAGCCGAGCTAGCCGGGCTTGGAGTTGCCGCCGCGATCCTCACTCCCGCGTATTCGGTCTTCAACTTCCTTGCCTATTCCACGACTGCCGCAGTCGCGAGAAGTCGAGGGGCCGGCGACAACATCACTGCGACTCAGCAAGGCATTGCGGGCCTATGGCTGGCGATCGCAATCGGCATCTTGATTGTTGTAGCGGGAGCCATCACCGCCGTGCCGCTCACCACCGCCATCGCGCCCAGCCCGAGGGTTGCGCATATCGCGCTGCAATACTTGCATATCAGCCTCGTCGGCGCACCCTTTGCAATGCTCGCATTCGCGGCGACTGGATTTCTGCGCGGCACCGAGGATACGAAAACTCCTCTGTTCATAGCGCTTTTTTCCAATATCGCGAACTTGGGCTTGGAGGTCTTGTTCATCTACGGATTCCATTGGGGAGTCGCGGGTTCGGCTTGGGGCACCGTCATTGCACAAGTGCTTGCTGGCGCGATTTTCGTCGCGATCGTCGCTCGCCACGCCGCGGCCGCCCGTGCTTCGAAACGCCCAGCATGGAACCTGATTCAGACTTCGGCGAAGGTGGGGGCGCACCTGATGTTGCGCACAGCATCGTTGCTGGGCGCGTTTCTGGTCGCGGCTGTCCTGGCCGCTCGAATTGGCGACGAACAAATCGCGGCCCATCAGGTAGCCGAACAGCTCTGGATTCTGCTCGCGTTTGCACTCGATTCGATTGCGATTGCCGGCCAGGTCATCGTGGGCCGCACACTCGGTGAAGGCAACGAAATCTCCACTCGTATGGCCGCGAACCGTATGTTGCAATGGGGATTCTTCTCAGGCCTTTTGTGCGCGGCCATCGTGCTCGCCCTCCAAGGTTGGCTGCCGTCGTGGTTTTCCAACGATGCGGCCGTCCGCGCTCAGATCAACAGCCTTTTGTGGATTGTGGCTGCGATGCAGCCGATCGGCGCGTTGGTCTACGTACTCGATGGCATTCTCATTGGGGCTGGCGACGCACGTTTCCTCGCCCGAGCAATGGCCGGAGCAGCCGGCGTCTTTTTCGTCATCGCCGCGGTCGTGACGGCAAGCGATGGGTCGCTGCAATGGCTCTGGATCGCGCTCTTCGCGTTTGTTACAGCACGGTTCGTTGGATTGTGGCTGCGTTTCCGCGGCCGGGCTTGGATGGTCCTCGGCCCAACTCCGGCATCCGCTACCATTTTGGGTGCAGAAAGGCGTCAAAACTGAAGCAGTCCGGGCGCGAAAACGGCGGGCGAACCGGGCGCAACGGTGCCGCGTCACCGCCGATTGTTGGCTGGGAACGGCTTGGGTTTGCATTACGAGTCAGAACGCGATTCGATTGCAGCAATGTCGGAGCCCATGGACCCTCGAAACGCACCCAGCGGTTCCACGCAAGGGCCCGTCAAACCAGTCCTCGTCGCGTCGAAACCCACCGATGGGGCCATCGATCTCACCACCGCAGAGCTCACTGCACCAAGCGGACTACTTCGGGTGGCGAACCCCCGCGATCGTGATCTTTTAGATCCCAGTGCGATTCCCAATGATGCCGAGATTCGCAAATCCGATGTTGATCGTTGGGGTCGTTCCGAAAAAATGCGGTCGCTCGTACGCACCGTGTACGGCCCGTTTGACCGCTACTACTTCCGGACTGCGTGGGAAGGCTTCGAGAACTTGCCCGCCGAAGGTGGAGCATTACTCGTCAGTAATCACGCGGGCGCGATTCCGTCGGATGCGCCCGCAATCATGCACGGCATCGAAACCAAACTTGGTCGCCCCGTGTACGGGCTCGCCGAATATCTGTTTCGAACGTTGCCCCTCGTGGGCACATTGTGGTCACGCGTCGGCGGTGTCACTGCCAATCCCGATAACGCCTACCGCCTCATGCACGACGAACAGCAACTTGTGTTGGTCTTCCCCGAAGGCACCAAGGGCACAGGCAAGACCTATGCCGATCGCTACCAACTCCGACGCTTTGGCCGCGGCGGGTTCATCGAAATCGCCATGCGTTCCGGCGTGCCCATCATTCCGCTCGCGGTGGTTGGAGCGGAAGAATCGATGCCGATCGTCTGGAAGAGCGCGCGACTCGCGAAACTCACGGGGCTGCCGTACTTTCCCGTCACCGCGAACATGCTTGCGTTTGGTCCGCTCGGAGCACTCGCGTACTTCCCGGCGAAGTTCCGCATTCGGGTGTTGCCGCCGGTGTATTTCGATGTCGAGCCGAGCCAGGAGCGTTACTCACGTTCACGCGTCATGAGTGAAAGCGAACGGGTTCGCCGGCTCATTCAAGACGCGATCTACGACATGCTTCGTCGTCGTAAATCAGTCTGGTTCGGATAACCAATGCGCGTACTAGTCACTGGGCTCTCAACTTTTTGGGGCGGAAAGCTCGCCCAAGAACTCGAACGCCGCGACGACGTTGAAGTTGTCGTGGGGCTCGACACTCGCGAACCGCGCGTGCCACTCGAACGCACCGAATTCGTACGCGCCGATGCTTCGTATTCGATTCTCGAACGCATCGTGAAAGCAACCCAGATCGACACGGTGCTGCACACGCACTTGATCGTCGACAGCACGCTCGCTTCCGGACGAACGATTCACGAAATCAACGTGATCGGAACGATGAACTTGCTTGCAGCTGCAGGTGCTCCTGGCAGCCCCGTGCGCAAAGTGATCGTCAAAAACAGCGGCTACGTCTACGGCGCGCACCAACGCGATGCGTACTACATCCGCGAAGAAATGACGCGCAGCAGCGAACCCCGCTCCAATATGGAACGTTCGCTCATCGAAGTCGAAGCATTCTTGCGCGACTTCGCCGAAGAGAATCCTCACATCACGGTCACGCTATTTCGATTCACGAACGTGCTCGGCGACAATCTCGACACTCCGTTCGCACAAGCATTGCGCCTACCGATGGTCCCTGAAATTCTTGGGTTCGATCCGCGTTTGCAGTTTGTGCACGAAGAAGACGTGGTTGGCGCGCTTACCTACGCGACGTTCAACGATGTTCCCGGTGTGTTCAATGTCGCGGGCGACGGCGAAATGCCGTGGAGTGAAATCTGCAAGATCGTCGCAAAACGTCGCATCGCGCTGCCGCCGTATCTCACTGGTTACGCAGCCGAAGCCCTCAAGTTGACGCGAGTCGTGAACCTGCCTCCGGAATGGCTCGACCTCTTACGTTTCGGTCGCGGCCTCGACAACACCCGTTTCAAACGCGCGGGC
Source organism: Actinomycetes bacterium (assembly GCA_025360585.1). Taxonomy (GTDB): domain Bacteria; phylum Actinomycetota; class Acidimicrobiia; order IMCC26256; family PALSA-610; genus F1-120-MAGs023. The sequence goes on from JANYBW010000075.1 coordinate 5,541, forward strand.
TACCAATACCGCTACACCACACCCGGAACGATCGAATCCTTTGCCCGCGGATTGCGGCTTCAATACGCCGTCGGCGATAAGCACCCTGGCTATCGCTACGAGCGTGAAGTAGAGGATTTCTTCCGGCATTCGCCGGCCGTTGTTCGCAAGGTGTAATCAATGGCCTTGTGCCTTTACACGTAGAACGCCACGATCGAGTTGCGCTGCTCACACTCGATGATCCCGAACGCAAAAACGCGCTCACTCTGCCGTTAGTCGACGAAATCATCACCACGTTTGATGAGCTCGAAGCCGACGAAAACATCGGAGCGGTCGTTATCACCGGAGCGGGAACAGTGTTTTGTGCGGGTGCAGACACATCCGCGCTCGCGGCCTTCGCAAGCGATGACGCAAGCGAGGCCGACCGCGCTGGTGTATCGAAGGTCTACGACGGTTTCCTACGGGTACTGCGTTCGAGCCTCCCGACGATTGCGGCCGTCAACGGTGCCGCAGTCGGAGCCGGATTCAATTTGACGCTTGCCTGCGACATGCGACTCGCGGGCGAACGCGCGCGTTTCGATGCGCGGTTCTTGAAGATCCATCTCCACCCCGGAGGCGGCCACCTCTGGCTGCTTGAACGAGCGGTTGGCCCGCAAACCGCAGCAGCAATCACACTGTTCAACACGCCACTCAACGGCGAAGCTGCAGTACAGCGCGGGCTCGCATGGTCGCTGCACGGGCCAACCTTGATCGATGACGCCATCGAGATGGCAGCACGAGCCGCGGAGGCGAAAAAGCCTTTGAGTCAACGGGTGAAATCAACTCTTCGCCAAGCGCCTTGGCAACCCGATTTCGAGACTGCAGTTCGGACTGAATTCGATCACCAAACCTGGTCGTTTACGCAGGGTTGGTTCACGCGCTAACGGAACCCAAACCGCTCGCGAACCGAACCGCTTCTTTTCCCAAGCTCAGGCAGTGGCGACGAGAAACCGCGCCGCGAACTCGCCTTCGCGATCGCGATACTCCTCAAGGGTGATCGCATACCGGATGTGATCCTCGTACGCGCCTTGGATCTGGAGGAATTGCTTGGCGATGCCTTCTTCTCGAAGGCCGAGCTTCTCCGCGACTCGTCGGCTCGCGCTATTGCGCGGCACGATCGCCGCTTCGAGACGATGCAGCGCCAGCACATCGAAGGCGTACCGCATGATCAGCACTACACCTTCAGGCACGTACCCCTGGCCCGCGTGGTGTTCATCAACCCAATAGCCCACGTACGCGGTCTGGAATGGACCGCGTTGAACGCTCCCCAGACTGACTTCGCCGATCAATCGACCGTCGCGCAAAAAGAGCCCGAAACCATAGGCCGCATCAAAGTTTCGTTGCCGATCCCAGGCATTGCATCGAACGCGAAACGCTTCGCGATCAGTGACCGGGTCCGCAGCACCGAACTCAAGCCGAGGTTCCCAGATTTCTAACCATTGCCGGCCCCGTTCGCGAATCTCGCGCCACGCGGACCAATCCTCAAACCGCAACGGCCGTAGCAACACCCGCGGCCCAATCAGTTCCAAGGTTTCTGTCTTACGACCCATCGACCAACAGGATAGAAGGCTTGTAACGTGCAGCAATGCCTCGACCAGTCGACGACAACCGCCTTGTATGGATCGATCTTGAAATGACGGGCCTCGAGCCTGATCACGACGTCATCGTCGAGATCGCGTGCCTCGTCACCGACAACGATTTAACGATCCTCGACGACGGCCTCGACATCGTGGTGCACCAGCCCGCGGAAGCCTTGTCGGTCATGGATGAATTCGTTGTGAACATGCATACGAAGTCGGGGTTGATTTTGGAGATCGAAGCCTCGACCACGGATCTCGCGACCGCAGGTGCGGCCACGCTCGAGTACATCAAGCAATACATTCCGGCCACGGGCACCACACCGTTGTGCGGCAACAGCATCGGTACTGATCGCCGATTCTTGGCCGCGTACCTCCGCGAGATCGATGACTACCTGCACTATCGCAGCATCGACGTTTCGTCGTTCAAGGAATTGTGCCGACGTTGGTATCCCACCGAATACAAGGCTCGACCAGCAAAACAGGAAAACCACCGCGCCCTCGACGACATTCGCGAATCTGTGGCCGAGATGAAGTACTACCGCGAAGCGATGCTCAAAATGCCGTAATCCCTGCGAGCACAGGAATGTGATCTGCGCCGTGGGCGAGGATCTCAACGGCGTGTTGAGTTTCGCGTTCGGCAATGATGCCGCGAGCAACCGTATCGGCCCATCGCGCGACTCGGCTCACCATTGGGTCGGCGGCGTCGAACCCGACCCTGGCGGCCACGCGCCGGACCGCTTCGTTCGCACGATGACCGGCCATCGAAGCATCCCGCAGCCGGCGTTGACTCCGGAGCGCGGCTTCAATGTGCAAGTACGCGCCAATAACTTCGACTTCTTCGGCCGTCGTCGCGGTCAGGCCGTCGATATCGATTGCGAGCGCACGCAAGTCGTCGAGGGTTAGCGCATCGAGTGCATCGATGAAACAACGCAGTTCCATAGGGTCCGATCGACCTCCGTTTGGGGGAGTTAAGGCAATGTTCGCTCAGCGAGCTCGAGGCACACTCCATCGAGAATGTCGGATTCGCTCACAAGCATCTCGTCGAAATTCCAATGCCGCATGACCGAGACCGCGACCGCAACCCCCCCGACGATCACATCGACCCGGCCAGGTTCGAGCCCAGGGTTGTGGGCTCGTTGCGCGTTCGTTTCGGTCGCGAAGGTACGAAACACGTCTTCGGCGGCATCGCGCGTAATCCGATAATGATGGATTTTGTCTCGCTCGTATTCATGCAGACCTTGATCGACTGCCGCAATCGTTGAGACAGTACCGGCCAAACCCACAAGTGTCGCCGCACGCTGCGCTCCCGGAACTTCACGATCGACATCCGCGAGGTAGTCGCGAATAGCCGAAATTGTCTGGCTGAGTTCTTCCGGTGCCGGCGGATCGCTATGCAAGAACTGTTCGGTCAGCCGAACACAACCAACGTTGATCGACATCACGCCCTCGACATCATCGGTACCAACCACAAATTCTGTGCTGCCACCACCGATATCAACGATCAAGTACGGCGCGGACGCGTCAAGGCCAATCGTTGCCCCTCGAAACGACAACCGCCCTTCTTCCGATCCGGCGATGATTTCTGGCCGCACCCCGAGCACGCGTTCGCACGCATCAAGCAAATCAGTTCCGTTCGTTGCATCGCGTGCCGCGCTCGTCGTGACCGCGCGAACGCGTTCCACTTGATGCGCGCCGATCACCTCAGCGAATTCGCGCAACGCATCAACCACACGCTCAATCGCGTCCGGGTGCAGCCGACGGTTCGCATCCACTCCTTGGCCGAGACGGGTAATTCGCATACGCCGTTCGATCGTGCACAGCGTTCCCTGCAAATCGACATCCGCAATCAACAAGCGGGTTGAGTTCGTTCCCATGTCGATTGCGGCAACGCGCATCGCTACTCCAGTTCATCCGACAATCGCGCTTGCGATTGTTCCGCTAATTGTTGATGCACGATACGGCCTACGGGATCGTCGCCCCCGGCAAGAAAATATGCGTAGTGCGCGTGCAAACATTTCAGTCCTCGCGCGGTGCCCGCCACTCCACCACTCGGCCGCGGGCCTGCATACCCGACGGGGATCTGCGCATCACGTTCCAACGCGTACCGAACGTGGGTGGCAGCAATCTCGGATTCTTGCATCAGCCCACCGATCAGCTTTACCCCGCCCGATGATTCAAGCCGAGCGACTGCATCATTCAGGGCAATATCAACCAACCAGAAGCGCGTCGGCATTGGCGTGCCGTCGGCAAGGAACGGCGCGTTCCGAATCACCATCGGAGCGCCATCAGCATGACGTAGGACAACATCGAACTCCGCGAGCGGCGGGCGGCCAAGCTGTTGGGTGACCGCTGCAATATCTTCGATCGACGCCATCAGACGCAGAGTAGCGATCAGGGTTTTGGTGCGGCCACCTTTTTCGTGTTCTTTTCGACCACGCTGAAGGCTTGCTCATTCTTGCGCACCATGTTGAAGCGTTGGCGCGCAACCCGTTCGATCTCCGACGGCAACGTCAAACGCCGCGTCTCGGCTGCGAGGCGCTGGTTTTCTGCAAGGACGGCAGCGACTTCTCGACGTTTCGCGTTGAACGCGCGTTGTTGCGCTAGCAGCGACTGCGTTGGGTATACGAACAGAAATGCCGCAATGATCATCACGATCAGCGCGACTGCTGCCCTCAAGCGAAACACCGAACTCTTCACGTCATTGTCTCCCCGCGAACGCTGAACGTCCGAAGTATGCGGCGCCTTCGCCGAGCTGTTGTTCGATCCGAAGCAACTGGTTGTACTTCGCGACGCGATCAGATCGCGCTGGTGCTCCAGTTTTGATCATTCCGCAATTTGTGGCGACGGCAAGATCGGCGATCGTGGTGTCTTCGGTCTCGCCGCTGCGATGCGACATTACGGATGTGTAACCATGCCGGAGCCCGAGCCCAACTGTGTCGAGCGTCTCGGTGAGTGACCCGATTTGGTTGACCTTGATAAGAATCGAATTGGCAACGCCGCGCTCAATTCCTTCGCGCAGTCGGTCCACGTTCGTGACGAACAGATCGTCGCCAACCAGTTGCACTCGGTCGCCGACCCGATCGGTTAACGCTTTCCAGCCTTCCCAATCATCTTCGAAGAGGCCGTCTTCGACGGAGATGATCGGATAACGATCGCACAGATCGGTGAGGTAATCAGCCATTTCTGATGGGCTCAAGGATCGCCCTTCGCCAGTCAATTCGTAGCGACCGGCTTTGAAAAATTCACTCGACGCGGTATCGAGCGCGAGCGCAATATCTTCGCCGGGCGTGTACCCGGCCGCTTCAATCGCTTGCAACAAGAGCTTCAGCGCCTCTTCGTTACTCGGAAGGTTTGGCGCAAATCCACCTTCGTCTCCGACTGCGGTGCTCAGACCTCGTTCGAGCAACAATTTCTTGAGCGCATGATACGTCTCGGTACCCCACCGCAACGCCTCACGAAAGCTTCCTGCACCAATGGGCGCCAGCATGAACTCTTGGAGATCGACGTTCGAATCCGCGTGCGCGCCACCGTTCAAGACATTCATCAACGGCACCGGCAACACGTGGGCGTTCGATCCACCCACGTACCGATACAACGGAAGCTCGTGGTGGTCGGCGGCCGCGTGCGCCACCGCGAGGCTCACACCCAGGATCGCGTTGGCGCCGAGCCGGCCTTTGCCTGGCGTGCCATCCAGCATGATCAACGTTTGGTCAACCGACCGCTGATCGCCACCGTCATGGCCACACAGAGCGTCGCGAATTTCGCCATTCACATTCGCGACAGCGTTGGCAACGCCTTTGCCACCGTATCGAGGGCCACCGTCGCGCAATTCAAGTGCTTCATGGGCCCCAGTGCTTGCCCCGCTTGGCACGGCAGCTCGACCGCGCGCGCCTGAGCTCAGCTCGACCTCCACCTCAACGGTGGGGTTGCCACGAGAATCGAGGATCTCTCGGGCGATGATGTCATCAATGATTGTCACTGGGGCTCCTGTTGCGAGTGTGGAGAATGTAGACGTTTGTGAAGCAAATGTCGACCATTGAACACACGTTCGCATTTGCCCTAACTGCGCAGTTTCGTGCTACTGCTCCGCAGAGTTGAGCGCGCGGGATCGCCGCGAAACCAACTGGAAGCCAAGATTTGCGAGTCTGAGAGGGCGCGCCAGAAAAAGTCCGTGCCCGCTGATGGTGCTTGGGTGTAGCCGTCAGGTACTACTCATCCATCGCCGGCGGCGCTTCAGCTCCGGCAGTCAGCGTTGTCGGAGCTGTGCCCGCCGTTTCCGACGCCGGGGTGATTGATGCCGACATCGCTGGCCGCACCAGGTTCATGATTTCAGTAGGGATGGGAAAGATAATCGTCGAGTTGTGCTCCACCGCGATCTCAGCCATGGTTTGCAAAGTGCGCAGATGCATTGCGCCCGGAGTCGCCTGCATCGCAAGCGCAGCCTGCGAAAGCTTCTCGGATGCTTGGAGCTCACCATCAGCCGCGATGATTTTGGCGCGGCGTTCCCGTTCGGCTTCGGCTTGTTTCGCCATCGCTCGTTGCATCTGCTCCGGAAGCGTGACATCGCGAATCTCAACGAGATCGACCTGCACGCCCCACTCTTCGGTTTGGGCATCGAGCGCAACCCGCAGTTCCTGGTTGATCCGGTCGCGTTCGCCGAGCAGCTGGTCGAGCTCATGACGGCCAATAATCGCCCGTAACGATGTCTGAGCCACCAATTGTGCGGCTTGATACCAGTTTTGAATCTTCAGTACCGACGCAACCGGGTCCTTGACCTTGAAGTAGGCAACCGCGTCGACCGCGGTCGTGACATTGTCGGCGGTGATCACCTGCTGGGATGCCACCGCAACTGCTTGCGTTTGGAGATTGACCTTGCGCATCTTGTCGATAAACGGCACGATGAAAAACACACCTGGGCCCTTTGCGCCAACGCAGCGCCCCAATCGGAAAATAACTGCCCGTTCGTACTCTTGGACGACCCTCACTCCAGATACCAGGGTCATCACCAATGCGAGTACAACCACCACTACAACTGCGCCTAATGCAGCCATCGTTACCTCTTTTCGAAGGGACTATCTGCGCCCAGTCTGGCCGCGGTCGGGAGCAACTTCGTACGGTTACGAAATATTTCTGCGCCATTGCTCATCCATGTGCAGTATTTACGACCGCTCAAGGTGATGAAATCGTCCGAGCAGACGATTCACCAAACTCTGGGCTGTACCGACACCTTGGGTATGAAACGGACTCCCTCGGGCAAACGACGGCTTATTCGGTGTATCAGCGTGGGGCTCGGAATTGGCGTCGGTGCCACGTTCGGCGCCGGCATGAGTTCCGCTTCGACCCCGGACGCCAACGGCGTCTTCCAAGCTTGCTACAAGCCCCTGAACAACAAAAACGCGAACCTTCGGGTGCTTGATCTGAGTGCACCACCGGCTTCGCTGCAGTCCCATTGCGCCACAGGAGAAATCCAGATCTCTTGGGGCGCTCAGGGACCCAAAGGCGACACGGGCGCCACCGGAGGATCAGGGCCCACGGGCGCGCCAGGCGTGACCGGCGCCGACGGAGGCAAGGGTGCTGACGGCTTGGCAGGAACGACCGGATCCCAAGGGCTCTCTGGAACGAACGGAATCGACGGAATAGCTGGCCCGGCTGGACCAGCAGGAGCGACAGGACCGGCAGGCCCAGCAGGAGCGACAGGACCAGCAGGACCGGCAGGACCGGCAGGACCGGCAGGAGCGACAGGATCCCAGGGTCCTGCGGGAAGCAACGGCAAAGACGGCGACCCAGGTGCCATGGGGCCACAAGGTCCCTCCGGTACGCCCGGAGCCGACGGCAGCCACGGAGTCAACGGCACCAATGGCACGAATGGCACGAATGGCACCGACGGAACCACCGGCCCCCGCGGCGCTACCGGCGATCCTGGACAACGAGGTGTTGACGGCACCAACGGCATTGCCGGATCTCAGGGCGCGCCAGGTTCCAGTGGCAATACTGGCGCAACCGGAACCCAAGGACCCAAAGGCGACCAAGGGGCGCAGGGCATTCCCGGCCCCCAAGGCCCTCCCGGATTATCGGGTAGCGGTACCTCGACCACGGTCACACCGTGGAACAGCTTGGTGCAAGCTTCGATCCCGAGCGGCCCGAACTATGTGTTTCTGGGAACGCCCGTGGTGATCAGCACGAGTGCCAACCAGATAGTGTTCGGGTCCGCCAGCGCTTCGATCGCCATCGTGACCGGCGGAGCCAGTGTGGCCTACCTCAGTTTGTGTTACCAGCCCCAAGCTGGAGGCACAGTGACAACCTTCGGACCCGCACTGTCGGTCGTGGTTGGGACCCAACGGTTCACCCAAGCCGTCTCCGCAGCTACAACGTTGGCCGCCGGCGGGTGGAACGTCGGGATGTGCATGAAAAATACCGGCCCAACCGCAATCGCGAACAGCGATCACGTCAGCGGCTGGGTCGCGCAGTCCTAACGGAATTACTGCGACCCCGCGTCAGCGTTGGGACGTGCTTCCCTCCACCACTGACGCACGATGCTGCGGTCCATCGCTTCGAGCACTGAGCCGTCGCTGGCGGCGCGCGTTTCTAGCACTTGGAAATCGTCGCGCATTCGCGCCACGAAGCCTCGCAATGCGGACTCCGGGTCCACGTCGCCGGAGCGCGCGACAGCCACTAACGCAGCCAGCGACTCGCCAATTGCGTCGTGCATCGTTTCGCGGGTTGCGTGGTGGAGGCGAACCGCGGCCGCGTCGAGCCAGGCGCGAGGCTGGTCCGATGCGGGATCGAGACCAACGACTTTCATTTTGCGATAGAGCTTCGGCGTATACAACAACGCCGGGAGCGCTGCGGGAAGGCCGTCGACCAAACTCGAGCTGCCCTGTTCAGCTTTTTTGATCGTTTCCCAATTACTGACGACATCGTCGGCGCTATCGACCACGGTGTCGCCAAATACGTGGGGATGGCGATGCACAAGTTTTGCATGAACCGTCGAGGCAACGTCGGCGGCAGTGAACGCACCAGCTTCTAATGCCAACGCGCTGTGAATCATGACTTGAAACAGCAGGTCGCCGAGTTCGTCTTCGAGCTTTTCGTAATAGCCAGCATCGGCATCGCAGTCGCCACCGGGAGCATCGGTCGAAAGCCGATCGATCGCTTCAACAACTTCGTACGCTTCTTCGAGCGTGTGGCGAGCCAACGAATGATGCGTCTGTTCGGCGTCCCATGGGCAACCGCCCGGGCCGCGAAGTCGCAACGTAAGTTGCCAAAGCCGACTGAATTCGCTAGCGATCTCGATCGATCCCGTGTCCACAAACACTGAGGTGAGGTGGTCGGGTTCGATATCGCGATCCAGATCAACGAGCGCGAGGCGTTGGACGTTTTCATCTTCGAGACCGAGGCGTTGCAACACCACGATTTCGTGTTCGGCCTCAAGCTCTTCCAACAACGCGATCTTGATATCCGAGAGCACGAATTTGGAATCCGCTTGAGCGATCAATAACGGTCCCGATTTACCGGCACTTTCAACTTCGAACGCACGGGCGTCGATGATGCGCGCCCCCGAAAGTGGATCCACGCCAACGTGCGCCCAAGCAAGATCGGCAAACGATAAGCCAGGAACAATGCGCACTTCCGGTACCCGCGCCCGCAATAACAAGACTGTGCGCTCGGCCACAACCGGATTCCCCGGCACCGCATACACGACATCGCGGTCAATGGCCGCGGCAATCACCGCAGCGACGATCGACTCGTAGACTCGCTCAAGATCCGATTCACGTTCGTAGATTTCGTCAAAAGTTTTGAAAGCAAAACCGTCGGCGATCAAATCATCAACGGCAGGGTGACGAGCAGTACGAACAAATCGAGTCTCGCAGCGCCGAAGCGCAGTGATTGCGGCGGGAACGATGAGATCCGAACGGCCAGGACCAAGCCCAACGACCGTAATGGTGCCCACGATCGCTACGGCTTTACTTTCGGAGCGGAATGCCGCTCATTTTGAACGCTTAACTGCGTTGGGCGGGAAATCGGCGTGCCTTTGGGCGCGTTGCCCGGAATCGCTACAACTCCGAATTGGCCCTGGTTTTGCGGGTCAGGTTTCCAAGTCCCGATTGTCGGGTCCACCTTCACCACCGCCTCGCCGTAAAGCTTCTTCGCAAAGATCGAAACCGACTGATCCTGCTGCTGCAATGCGGCGATGATCTGCGCGCGAACTTCGGAGAGCGGCGGTGGCACAAACGGCGTCGACAGCTTCAACAGCGCGTATCCCGTGCTGTACTTGACCGGTTCGGTTACTACGCCCGGCTGCGCGTTCTTGATCGGTTTCACAAGCTCAGCTGGCAACGTCGCTTCGTCGAGGCAGTTGGAATTTCCGGCCGTGGCCGAGCCTTTCGCAAGCGATTTCGTCCTCGCAATTTTGACGAAATCTTCCCCGCCGCGAATTGAATTCAGCGCCGCGACGGCTTCGGCGCGAGTCGTGAATTGCATCCCGGCGAGCCCTTTGTTACTGACACAAGCATTCTGTTTCGAATACGCGGCCCGTATCGCAGCTTCGGAAGGAACCGTGCGTATCGAACGGATCAACGCAGCGACGTTCGCCTGCGTCACGATGACAAGACCTCGGTAGGTTGGGTCGGCAGTTTGCAACGTCTGATCGTTTTGAATCGCGGTCTTCGCCGCCGCCGTGTCGGCGGGAGTGACGCGAAGTTTGCGTTCATCAATGGCTTGCTGAATTAAGAGCCGTTCGATCGCTTGGGTCGCCACGGACCGGCGCACCACGTCCGCAGCAATGTTCTTTGGCGCGTGCAGCGATTTCACCAACGCATCAAATTGCACCCGCGTAATCGCGACGCCGTTTACGGTCGCCGTAACTTCACTGCCGCCGGCGTCAGCAGCGTGAACCTTCGGATGTTTGACCGAGTCGGATTTGTCGCGCTTCGACAACGCAAGACCCGCGCCGAACCCGATCGTGAGCACTGCTGCAACAACCGTCGCCACAATTGAGCGCACACTCATCGTGACGCTGGCCCGCACCGGCGGCCGTAAATCATTCGTTTGGTCGTTCGAATCGTCGTTCATTTCCGAGGTTCCAGATTGCGTATCAACATTTTCGCTCATCAGGTCGGTCAGGCTACCGGTAGGGCGTCGACAGGTCCGACCGCCGGGCTCTCGATCGGAGCCACCTCGTTGAGCATCGTCAGAATCGCCTTAGCTTCATCGCCGGGTTTGACGCCCTTCAAGGGCACAATGACCGTCGGACCGTTCACGGAATTGTTCACCGTCGTGCTCGGCGCCAATCGTTGCAGCCGGATTTCGGTGCTCTTTTTCAGCTCCCAACCCTCGATGCGGACCCGACCATTGGTGAGTTGCATCTCGCGAATACCGCGGGCCGCACACGCAACCCGAAGCCGCGCCACGGTGATAAGCGCGAGGGCTGGCTCGGGCAGTGGCCCGTAACGGTCCTGCCATTCTTGTTCCACGTCGTCGACTTCAGCATCGGTTACCACCGCGGCGAGCCGGCGGTAGGCCTCCATCCGGACGTCGTCGCGCTCGACGTACTCGCGTGGCAAGTTCGCATCGCCGGGGATATCGATCACGATGTCCGAGATCACTTCCGCGACGACCACGCCGGTGAGCTCGCCGACGGCTTCGGTGACCATCTCCATATACAGATCGAATCCAACCGCCGCGATGTGGCCGCTCTGTTCGGCACCCAGCAAATTGCCGGCACCGCGGATTTCGAGATCGCGCATTGCGAGTTTGAAACCGGATCCGAGATCGGTGAACTCACCAATCGCTTTGAGCCGTTCGTATGCCTCTTCGCTCAACGCCGTGTCGCGGGGATACAACAAGTACGCGTACGCACGTTGTCCGCGTCGCCCGACTCGACCGCGAAGCTGATAGAGCTGCGACAGGCCTAACAAATCGGAGCGATCAACCACGAGCGTGTTCACAGTCGGCATGTCGAGACCGCTCTCGACGATGGTCGTGCACACCAACACGTCGAATTCACGTTCCCAAAAGGCCGTAACCGAGCGTTCAAGCCGACCTTCATCCATCTGGCCGTGGGCAACGTTGATACGCGCCTCGGGCACCAACGCGCGCAGATCATCAGCAACGTGTTCGATATCTTTCACGCGATTGTGCACGTAGAGCACTTGCCCTTCGCGCAGAAGTTCGCGACGGATCGCCTCTGCGACTGCCCGTTCGTCGTATTCGTTCACATAGGTGAGAATCGGTTGGCGATCTTCCGGCGGCGTGTTGACGAGTGAAAGATCGCGAATTCCGGTGATCGACAGCTCAAGGGTTCGCGGAATTGGGGTCGCCGAGAGTGTCAGCACATCGACTCCCGCCTTGAATTGCTTGATCTTTTCTTTGTGTTGCACACCGAAGCGTTGTTCCTCATCAACGACTAAAAGACCAAGGTCTTTGAACGAGACATCACCAGAAATCAAGCGATGGGTACCGATCACCACATCGACCGAGCCCTCGGCAATATCAGCGATGACCTGTTTTGTTTCTTTGGCGGTGAGAAACCGCGATAACACTTCAACTCTGACGGGATAGTTCGCGAAGCGTTCACGAAATGTCTGGCCGTGTTGACCGGCAAGCAATGTCGTGGGTACAAGAATCGCGGCTTGCTTACCTTCTTGCACGCACTTGAATACAGCTCGCAACGCAACTTCTGTCTTGCCGTAACCAACGTCGCCGCACACAAGACGATCCATTGGTGTCGCGCGTTCCATATCAGCTTTGACGTCTTCGATCGCGCGGAGCTGATCTGGGGTTTCTTCATACGGAAACGCGTCTTCGATTTCGCGCTGCCAGGGCGTGTCCGGGCCGAACAAATGGCCAGGCGTTGCCAGCCGTTTGCGATACAAAATAACGAGTTCGGCCGCAATATCGCGTGCAGCCTTACGGACCTTCGCTCGAGTCTTTTCCCAATCCGCGCCGCCCATTTTGGAAAGCCGTGGCGTGTCGCCGCCGGTGTACTTACGAATGATTCCGATCTGATCCGTGGGGACATACACCCGTTCATTGCCACGAAATTCGACGACGAGATAGTCGCGGGTAAAACCAAACATCGTCCTTTCGACCATGTCGCTAAATCGACCGATTCCGTGTTGGCGATGAACGACGTAATCGCCCTTCGTCATTCCCTCATAGAAGTCAGCACCTTTTCGCGCTCCGCGCGGCTTGCGGTGCACGCGACGGCGACCGGTGAGATCGGCCTCAGAGACCAACACGATGTTGTACGCCGGTAGCACCACACCGCGATCCAACGCAGCAACGATCACGTGCACACCGGGTTGATCCAACAGCGGCGAACGATCAGCGACGGCTTCATGCACGTCAACGATGAAGCCTTCGCCCGCGAGCACCTCGGTTATGCGTCGAGCGCTACCGGTTCCTTCCGCACAGATCATGACGCGCCAGCCATCACTGCGCAGCCGATGCAACCGTTTTACCAGGGCCTCGGTATCGCCGACTACCGGATCGAATTGGGTCGCGGCGATCGTTTCGGTATCAGGGCCATCGGGAGCATTGAGCAGCGGGACCCAACCAGCTTTGGTGTGTTCCAACAGACGATCAAACGGCAACGACAACCGCGGAAACTCCGCGTGTTCATCGGCAACGCCCCAGGTGTCCGCGAGGACCGACGCGAGGTTTGCCTCTTCGTCGAGGAGTTCCTGCGCACGATCGCGCATGCGCCGTGGTTCACACAGCACCACGAGCGCGCCGCTCGGCAAGAGATCAGGCAACAGTTCTTCTCGATCGCAGAGCCACGGCAACCAGCTCTCCATACCATCAAAAATCGCGCCTTCGCCGAGCCGTTCCCATTGTTCACGGCCCCACGGTTGCCATTGCATGAGTGAACGCGCGCGTTCGCGCACTTCATCAGTAGGGAGAAGTTCGCGGGCGGGAAACAATACTGTGGCATCGATGTCGTCGGTGCTGCGCTGATCGGCAATCGAGAAGTGACTGAGACGATCGACTTCATCGCCCCAAAGGTCGATCCGAACCGGATGATCTGCCGTGACGGGATAGACGTCGACGATGGAGCCGCGCACAGCAACTTCGCCCCGCCCCTCAACTTGGTACTCGCGGCGGTAGCCACAACGCACGAGATGCGCGACGAGCTCATCGCGGTCCAGCCGCTGACCTTTACGTACAAACACTGGCTCGATATCCGCGACGTGCGGTCCAAGACGCTGCACGAGCGCGCGGACGGGGGCCACTACGACCGCCGGCAGGTGTTCGCCGCCTGCTTGAATGCGCCACATCACCCGGAGGCGTTTCCCCATCGTTTCGCTGGCTGGCGAGACTCGTTCAAACGGCAGGGTTTCCCATGCAGGAAACAGTTCCACAGCTTCGGAGCCGAGGTACAACGCAAGATCGTGGGCCAGCCGTTCGGCTTCCACACCGGTCGGGACCGCGACCAACAACGGAGTACGCGCGGTGGTGCGCGCCAACGCGGCCACGAAGAGCGATCGAGCCGCATCCGGGACGGCCACACTGCGCCCCTGACCCGCCGACGCGGCCATGAGCGCGCGATCGCCATCAAGAACCAGAGGTACACCGTTGAGTGGAGCGCGAGCTAACAAGTACAGACCCTTCGATGCCGCGAAGGCTCAGATTACGGTCGGGGCGCAGCCGGGCTGGCTTCGAAGCTTCTCGTTGCCGACCATTGGCATCCGCGGCAAAGTCGGCTCAGGCTTCGTCGGGCACCCAATTACCGTGAAAACCAAATGGGACCCGTTGGGGCAGCGAGACCACAGCTACCGGCTCACCCGTGAAATCTTGCGCGTTGAGAATCACGACGTCGCTCGAATTCGTCGTCGCGTCGTAGACGTACGACATGACCCAACCGTCGTCTTCGCCAGCATCATCGTGACGCGGCACAAATACTGGCTCCAACGAAACCCGGCCTTCACCGTACTCGTGAAGTTCGGTTGTTCGTTTCAGCAGATCGTGTTTCAGCGCGGGGCCGTGCTCCACGCCGTGACCGAACGCCGCTCCGTAACCAAAACGGTGTTCGCGCCCAAGCAAGCGCTCGTCGTGGCGAGGAAATTCTTGGCCGCGATCATCGATGATTTCTTCATGCACTCTGCCAGTTGCGGGATCAACCGTCCAGCGAGCGAGTACGGGCTCACCTTCGTTCGGGCCATACGTATCGTTCGCAAACATTTTCGGGTGCTTCACGACATCGCAGACCACCCGGCCATCCGGTAAATCAAACGCGTTCAGCGGGTGATAGACGTAACAGAGATCCGGCAGTTCGCACCACACAGTGTCGTTGCCATCGACGGCATCGCGCGACAACAACCCAACCCGCGCACCGTATTCGGGATCCCACAAGTACGGCAACGCGTGGCCGTTGATTGCTGCTTCGAGATTGAACGTCACTGGGAGATCCAACACAACAACTTTGGATTCAGTGATCGCGCAGTCGTGCATCATCGGCTTGCCCGGCACCGGCACGTTCACAGTTTTGCGCACGAGGCCATTGGTGCCCACCACGACGTACTGCACGTAATCCCACTCGAAGTAATACACCATCGCGTGCAGTTCACCGGTTTGGGGATCACGCTTCGGATGCGCGGTGAACGATCCGGGCAACGTCTCGTTAAAATTCGTCATACGCAACGTTTCCAAGTCGTACGACAGCTCTACGGGCAAGCCGCCCGCTTCGACGATCGCGAACGTAGACCCACCGTGGCCAATGACATTGGTGTTCGCAGTTCCATCACCCATGCCGTGGCGCGGGCCGGGCGTGATCGGCCAATTCCGGGCTGTGCTCACGGAATCGCTGCGCACGAAACGATTGCGATACCACTGCGCTTTGCCGTCGCGCAACCGCAGCCCGTGCACCATCCCCGAACCCGTAAACCAGTGATAGCTCGCAGGATCGGGCGCGGCCACTGGATTCGGGCCGATACGCAACAACCGCCCCGACAACTCAGACGGGATCTCTCCGCGCACGGCAAGATCAAATGCTTCAACTTCGGTGTCGACGGGCGCAAAATTGCCTTCGAGATAGCGGCTGGTCGCCACACGAGATTCAGTCAGGGTCATGATGCAAGCTCCATTTAGATTTTTGGTGGGCGTAGAATTGCGGATACCGCACGAAAAGCTCCGGGAAAGGCGCTTTGGGGGTTGGGGGTTGGGGTTTTGGTGTTTTGGTGGACGGTGTCAACCTAAATCTTTGCTCGGAGCAGAACAATTCGCGTGGACCAGGCCAAAGCCGCCCGCCAGAATCGAGGCAATCCCACCAACCCACAACCCCGACCGGGCACCCCAACCATCACAAATCGCTCCAACAATTGGGCCACCAATGGGAGTCGTGCCCAAAAACACGACCGCTTGCAACGCTAGGACCCGCCCTCGCATCGCCGGATCAGCTCGCAACTGAACGATCGAAGTCGACGCGGTGAGAAACGAAATGGAGGTCCAGCCCACGATCAGCGAAACCGGAAAACTCAACCACAACCAAGGCGTGAGCGCGAGGGCGCACAGTGCAAGACCAAATGCCGCACTCGAACGGGCAACGTCGCGCAGGCCGATATTCACGCGTTTCGCGGCGTAGAGCGCACCCGCCAGTGAACCGGCACTCAAGACCGAAAATAGCCAGGTGAAGACGCGCTTGTCATGATGGAAGGTCTTCACCACCAAGACGGGTAACACCACTTGAAAGTTGAATGCCAGAGTTCCCACAACGGCCATCACTACGAGTGAGACCCAAAGCTCAGGCATACTCCGCACATACGCGAAGCCCGCCCGGATTTGACCACTGGCGCGTTCCACAACGGGCGCGGCGCGAATTTCATCGACGTTCATCATCGCCAACGCGCCTAACACCGCGAGGTACGTGAACGCATCGACGGCGAAACACCACGGATACCCAGCCGTTGAGATCAGAATTCCTGCGAGTAGCGGTCCGACGATTCTCGAGCTCGTCATCAGTGAAGAATTGAGCCCGACCGCATTGTTCACATCTTCGACGTCCACTAACTCAACGAAAAACGCCCGACGAGAGGGATTGTCGAACGCCATCGTGATCCCTCCGAGAGACGCAACCAGGCACAGCCAGAAGAACGACGGGTGCGGCCGCGAAGCTACGAACGCCAGCCCGAACGACTGGGCCATCGCCAACGTTTGTACTCCCATCAGCAACTTGCGTTTGTCCGCTCGATCGGCAACTACTCCGCCGTACGCGCCGAGCAGCAACATCGGCAAGAACTGACATGCAGCAATGATGCCAACCGCCAAACCTTTGCCGCGGAGTTCCAAAACAAAGAGCGATTGCGCCACCAGCGTCAGCCAATTGCCGACCTGCGACGTGAACTGACCAAAGAAAAACAGTCGGAAATTACGGTGCCGCATCGACCGAAACGTCGCGACCGATTCGGTCATCGTTGTGTATGTATCCGCAGCATCGCAGCATCGATGCCCTCGGCCAAGATCAACTCAACCGCATCAGCCGCAGCTTCGACAGCCGCATCAATCTCGATTCGGTCCGCTTTGCCAAATTTATTCAGCACATGGTTCGCGCCTTGATCTTTTGAAGGCGGCTTTCCGATTCCGATGCGAACGCGCAGAAACTCATCGGTTTTACAGTGCGCTTTAATCGAACGCAAACCGTTGTTACCCGCGAGGCCACCGCCAGCTTTGAGCTTCACGGCTGCGGGGGCCAGGTCGAGTTCATCATGCACGACAACAAAATTCGCGGGCTCGACTTCGAAACGTCGCATCAGCGGCGCCGCGGCCTGGCCCGATTCGTTCATGTAGGTCGTCGGAATCGCGAGCGCAAGTGTGCGCCCAGCGATTGACACAACGCCCGATTGCGAATACAAGCCTTTTTCAACCCGAAGGTCGCATCGGTGCCGTTTCGCTAGCAACTCGATCGCGTCCGCACCCACGTTGTGGCGCGTGTGGCGATATTGACTCCCGGGATTCCCGAGCCCGATCGCAAGGAGATCGACGCGCAGGGTTACGCGCCTTCGGGTTCGCTGCCGTCGGCGTTTGCTTGCGCGAGGCCACGCGGGATCGAGACCTGCACGATGAGATCACCGGGATCATTCGTGAACACAACGCCAGCGGGCGCAGGAAGATCGGACACGTGAATCTGCTGCCCTAAGCCGAGCTCCGAAATGTCGTGCGTGATGACCTGCGGTACATCAGCCGGACGACATGAGACACCGACTGAGAACAACAGTTGTTCGAGCAGACCGCCGAGGCGGACACCTTCAGGATCACCCACGAGCTCGAGGTGAACTTCGGCGGCGACATCGGCATCCGCGCTGACGCGAATGAAATCGACGTGGGTCAATGTGCTGCGAACCGGGTGACGGTCGATCTGGCGGGTCAGCACCAGTTGATCGGCAGAGCCGTCCAGCTTGAGCGTGATCACCGAGTTCACACCGGAGCTGGAGTGCAGAATTTTGTCCAGGTCGTGGGCGTTTACTGCCACGGATTCGTTGTCGCGGCCGAGGCCATAGACGACGGCGGGCACGTTGCCGGCTTGGCGCACGCGGCGAGCAGGTCCGTTGCCGCGACCTTCGCGGATTGTTGCAGTAAGCGTCGAGTCAGCCATGGCGCGTAGAAGTCCTCAGGTTGGTAAAAGAGACGAAAAGATTCTCGCGCACCGCACGCCAAGCTCCCCAACCGGACCCAATCCAACGTTTAGCGGTACTCACAAGGGCAGTTCCGACCTTGTGGGGCCACCAAAAGCCGAAGGGCTGGGGAACTTAGAAATTGTCGCCGCCGAAGAGTTCGCTGACCGAGCCATCTTGGAACACTGCATCGATTGCGGCCCCGAGCAACGGGGCAATCGAAATCACCCGCAGCGAGTCGAATTGCTTATCGTCGGGAATCGGCAGTGTGTCTGTGACAATGACCTCGCGAATCGGGCCATTTTTCAAGCGATCGACGGCAGGTCCCGAAAGCAGGCCGTGAGTGGCGGCAATCACGACTTCGCTTGCACCGCGAGCCATCAATAATTCTGCGGCCGAAACGACAGTGCCGGCGGTATCAATCATGTCGTCGACGAGGACACAAATGCGGCCCTCGACGTTGCCGACCACTTCCGTTGCGACCGCAACGTTGTGCGTGCCCTTCGGTCGCCGCTTATCGATGAAGGCCAGATCCACATCGAGGCCGTGGAGTTCTTCAAGCTTGCTGGCGTAACGCCGCGCGAGTTTGCCGCCGCCCGCATCAGGGGCAACCACAGTGATCTCACCGCTCAGCACCTCCGCGAGATAGGCCGCAATCACGGGCACCGCGGTCAAATGATCGACTGGAAAATCGAAGAAACCTTGAATTTGGCCAGTGTGGAGATCCACGCTCACGACGCGGTCAGCGCCTGCGGTCGTCAGCATATCGGCGACCAGGCGCGCGGAAATCGGCTCGCGACCTTCAGCCTTACGATCCTGGCGCGCGTATCCGTAATACGGGCACACCGCGGTGATGCGCTTGGCCGACGCGCGTTTCGCGGCATCGATCATCAGCATCTGTTCCATCAGCCGATCGTTGATCGGTTCGCAGTGACTTTGCAGCACAAAGACGTCCGCACCCCGAATGTTTTTGCTATACCGGCAATAGATTTCGCCATTCGCAAAAGTCGACAACGCCACGTCTGTGAGCGGGACTTGGAGATTCGAAGCGACCGCGTTGGCGAGCTCCTCATGGCCCCGGCCCGCCACGAGCACGAGCTGCTTGTGGGTTACGAGTTCACGGGCCATTCGATTGCTCCTGGAGTCGAGGGGATCTGATTGTCGCCGATCGAGCGCTTATGTATCCGATTCTGGCAAGTCTGATTGTGGCGCGTTTGGCACACCTGATGCACGTTTTTTTTGTGGGCGCTCGTAATCGAGTTGAAACCGAGCGGGCATCCCTTTTGCCAACGCGCCAGCAGGAACGTCGCGCGTCACGACCGCGCCAGATGCCACGGTGGCACCATCACCGATACTGACAGGCGCAACTAACACGGAATTCGATCCGGTATGGACGTCATCACCAATCACGGTTTGGTGTTTGTTCGCGCCGTCGTAGTTCGCGGTGATCGTGCCGCACGCAATGTTCGCTCTCGCCCCCACCACGGCATCCCCGACGTAGGCAAGGTGCGGAACCTTCGAACCTTTGCCAATCCTTGCGTTTTTGGTTTCGGCAAACGCTCCGATCTGGGCACCCCCCGCAAGATCCGTCCCGGCCCGCAAGTGCGCATAGGGCCCAACCTTGCAGGTGTCCGCCAACACGGAATCGACCACAGTCGAGTTCGCGATGGTCACCTGATTGCCAATCACGCTGTTTTCGATGCGGCTATCGGGCCCGATCACCGTGTCGTTGCCGATCGTGGTTGTGCCTTGCAACATCGTGCCCGGCAGCAGCCGCACATCGGTGCCGAGCTTTACGTGCACATCGATATACGTCCGGCTGGGATCGACCATGGACACGCCGGCTTGCATCCATTTCAGATTGATCCGCTCACGAAGCACAGAATCTGCCTGCGCGAGTTGCGAACGATCGTTGATACCCAATGCTTCATCGGCATCGTCGGCGACGACCGCGATCACTTTGTGACCAGCGCTGCGCAATACCTCGACCGCATCCGTGAGGTAAAACTCGCCCTGGGAATTCGTCGGGGTGATACGCCGGAGTGCTGGCGCCAACAGATTGCGACGAAAGCAGTAGATCGAGGTATTGATCTCTTGTATCGCGAGTTCGCTGCCAGACGCGTCGCGGTGTTCCACAATTCGGGATACGAATCCATCCTTATCGCGAATGATGCGGCCCAGTCCGTCTGCGTTATCCAAGACGGCGGTCAGCACGCTCGCTGCGGCACCTTGTTCACGGTGGGCCGTTGCAAGCGCGGCCAATGTTTCGGGCCGTAACAAAGGCTGGTCTCCGGCAACGACAATCACATCGTCTTCGACATCATCGCCATCATCGAACGTCGCGGCAGTCAAGGCAATTGAGACGGCGTCACCCGTACCTCTCCGAACGGCTTGCTCAACAAATTCGCAAGGTTTGCCAGTGATTTGCGTGGAGTTCATGACCTCCACCACCTCGTGAGCGCCGTGCCCAACCACAATCACGACTCGTTCGAGCGGTAGCGCCGCCAAAGAATCGATGACGTGCATCAGCATGGGTTGGCCACACAACGGATGCAACACCTTCGGCATCGACGACCGCATACGAGTTCCCTCGCCTGCGGCCAACACAATCGCGTTGATAGGCCGATACGTACTCATTCGTCGGACGTCTCCGTCACTTTGCTCGGGGGCAAGGACTCGAACCTTGACCTACGGACACCAAAAACCCGCGTGCTGCCATTACACCACCCCCGAAAGGATGCCAACACCGTAGCGGAAACGAACCTAAATGCTCGGCCCAATTCGGCGATCAGATCGGAATCCTCAACGACCGTTACCGCGCGCTGAAGATTGTTGCGAGTGCGATTCGCCCGGACCCCAAAGTGTCAACTACGTTGCGGCCCGCTATGGGAAGCCTTATAAAGAAGCGCCGCAAGCGCATGCGCAAGAAGAAGCACAAGAAGCTTCTGAAAAAGACGCGCTGGCAGCGCCGTACTCAGGGTAAATAATCCCGAGGCGCCCAGCCCCGACCGTTCGATGGCCACCCTCGCGGGTGGCCATCGCCGTTTTCCACCAGTTCTCTCTAACGAACGCGTGACTATGTCTGGGGCGAGACCTCAAGGTTCGCCGATTCACGGTGGCTCGAACGGTGTCCGACGAGCACGAGAGCGATTGAGATCAGGACGACGAGACCACCGACGATTTGGCCTGCCGATAGTGCTTGGTGAAAAAAGATCGTCGCGCCCACGGTGGAAACCACCGGCCCCGCCAACGTCATCAACGATGTGAGATTGACATTCAGATATCGCGTTGCCCAGGTCATCAACCCGTGGCCCATCGCTCCTGGGCCGAGAATCAAACAGAACAGCCACACCCAATCAGCACCGTGAAGCGCAGTCACCGGATCCGCAGCGAACAGCGAATACGGAGTGAGCGCGAACGCGCCGCACATGATCACTGCGGTCATGAACGCAAACGCAGGAACGCCACCCACCCGCCGCTTCTTGATGTACACGAAATAGACGGTCCAGGTCACCAGGCTCATCGCGGCCAACCCGTCGCCGAGCCAACCCCGCTCGGCGCCCTTGCCAATCGCGCTACTCAGCACGACGAGCAACGTTCCGGCGAGCGCCAATCCGAACCAAAGCGCGTCGATCCGTCGGATGCGATCGCCAAACATTGGCCCACTCACGACCAAAACCAACAGCGGAGATAGCGCTCCGATGATCGTCGCGTTGGCGATACTTGTATGTTGAAACGACGAAAAGCCCAAGCCAATATCCGCCGCAAACAAGACGCCCGCGGGAGCCGCAAGCTTCACGATCGCGAAGGTCAGCCGGCCACCAGTGATCCGCAAGATCACAAGCATCACGGGAATCGCGAACCACAATCGGTAGGTCGCTACCGTGACTCCACTCAACCCGATCGCCTTCACGAACAATGGGCCAATGCCCCAAACCGTCACCGCAATCGAAGCAGCGATCAACGGTCCACTCGATGCGTGTTCTTCGGTCATAGCGAGGACGCACCCGTAACGAGACGAGTTTTCAACCGCGCAGAGCGAATCGTTTCCGCGGCCGCATCAGCTAACGCCCGATTTTCGAAGAGCGCCGCGTAGGTAGATCCGCTGCCGCACAAGATCGGCTCCGCGCCAACGAGCTCGCGTAGTTCGTCGCGAAACTGTTCGAGGCGAGGCTCAACCGCGATCGCGGCCGGCTCGAGATCGTTCGAAAATACCTCAGAAATACGGCTCCAACCCGCCGGCGCCGTCACTGTGCGAGTTGAGCGGGGCGCGCCCAAGGCATCCCAGGCCCGAAACACCGCGGGTGTCGAACATCCGAACGCGGGAGTGCACAACACCATGTGCACGGGCGGCACGCCAACGATCGGTTCGAGCTGGTCGCCGATACCCCGCATCCGCGTCGGCCGCAACGCAACACAGACCGGTACGTCCGCGCCGAGGCTCGCCGCAATATCTGCGAGCTCGCCACGGATCAACGGATCGAGTTGCGGTCGCAGGGCTCGAATAATTGCGGCGGCGTCCGCGGAACCGCCACCTAAACCCGCTTCGGTCGGTATGGCTTTCGTGAGCTCAACAGCAGCAGCGATACCGAGCCGGCTCAAAGCCGCCGCGACAAGATTCTCGCTGCCCGTCGGAACTGGATCACGTGCAACCACATGCAAGCCATCGCCTCCGACCTTGATGATCAATGTGTCGTGAGGTTCATCAACACAGACGACGATCGCATCAAGATCGTGGTACCCATCGGCGCGGGTTCCGAGCACTCGTAACGAGAGAGTGACCTTCGCAAACGCGTGCTCAATGATCACAACGCCACCACCGCGTCAGCGCGAGCGAGCGCGCCAAACCCTTCAATGTCCAACTCCTCGGCCCGAGTCAGCCCGGGGATTCCGGCTGCCGCAAGAACCGCATCAGTGCGAGCGCCGAGCACGGATCGTAACGATTGCCGCAATGATTTTCGCCGGGTTGCAAACCCTGCGTGGATCAGGGCGAACAGTCGTGCGCGATCGTCGACTTCAACCGCAACCGTTGGCCGACGGGTGATCCGTACCAACGCGCTTTCTACGTTCGGTCGGGGAACGAACACTGAAGCAGGAACTACGGCGACCAACTTCGCGGTGCACCAATACGAAAGCCGCACCGAAACCGCTCCGTAGGCCTTCGACCCTGGGCCGGCGGCGAGCCGTTCGCCCACTTCGCGTTGAATCATCACAAGATAACTCTCGATCATCGGCGCGGTCTCGACCGCGCGCATCAACATTGGCGTAGCAATGTTGTACGGCAGGTTCGCGACCATCGTCCACGGGCGCGCACCAAGCAACGATCCCCAATCAATGGTGAGCGCATCACCCGCGACAATCGAAACGTCGTGGCCAGCAGTAATTTCGGCCAAAACTGGCCGCAAATACTGATCTATCTCGACGGCGGTCACCGCGGCGCCGGCTGCACATAGCGCGAGCGTCAACGACCCGAGGCCGGGACCGACCTCCACAACGCGGTCGCCAGCATTGATTTCCGCAAGGCGCACGATCTTGCGTGCGGTGTTCGGATCCGCAAGGAAGTTTTGGCCAAGCGCGCGGCTGGGGCGTAACCCATGTCGAGTGAGCAACGATTGGATGGACGCGGGAGTGAGAAAGTCACTCACTTTCCTGCGCAGCGACCTTCCCAGTGGCTGGCACCCAACCACTCGTACAGGTACAGCGCCATCCAGTCTTGGTCCAGCGGATTTGCCGTCGATGGCATGACTCCGACCAGTTCGTAACGGCCAACATGGCGGGCGACGGTATTCCAGGTCGAGGGCTTGAATTGGTATGCCCCAAAATGCAACCCATCACGGCTGACCGCTCGATATCCGCCAGCAGTATCGGATTCGAAGCCACGAGTACACACCAAAAACGGATGGAATCGCGAAGCGGGATAGCTAATCCAGCGGTGTCGGCTCTGGCTGCGCGCATCGGCACCAACAAAACGGGATCGGGTCGCGGTTGTCGCGATTGTCGAGGTTGTCGTCATCGATGCCGGCGACACCGCGACAAAATGCTCGACCCGGATCCGGGCGGGGTTTGGCTGGCGCAATCGAAGCGACGTTGCTGACGCAATTTTGATTGCATTCGTACGCGGCGCGCGCGTAGCAGCCGCATCCGGGCCCCCGGACAGTGCAAGCGTCGGGCCCGAAGCCAGAACTCCAAAAATAAGCAGCGCGGTAGTTGATCGCCGCGTCAACGCAACCCGACGGCGAGTCTCCATCTGATGCACGTAACGCCCGGCTCGCGGTCCGAGTTGATTGAGCGCTGGATGCGTGACCGAATCGCGCGCCGACGGGAGCGGATTGATGCCCGGAGTGCTCGTGACCAGAACCGAGCGACGGCTCGCGACGAAACCATCACGGTCGTGATTGTTACTTTCGTCGACGGTCGGCTTCATCAAATCCTCGTACGTGCGCGCGCGCACCAACACCGAGTTGGCCTACTCCGCCCGCAGCAACCCGGACCGTAACCGGTCGTCTCGCGAAACGCCAACCCGAGCTATCCCGACCAGCTAGGTCGCGGCGGCCACACCGCGACCTAGGTGGCTGGTGTTTTTTGTTGGGGTAGGTGCTCGCGATTTTGGGTTGGATCCTGGATAATGCGTGTATGTGGTTTTTATGGTTGGTGTTGTCGTGAGTTTGGGGCGTGCGCCTGGACAGGCGGACATGTTGAAGAGCACGGCAGTGTTTGTGGCTGGGCGTGTCGGGCACGATTCGATCTGGTCGGTGTTGCATCGCGAATGCCATGTTTTGTTCCCTGATTCGTTGTTCGAGGATTTGTTCATGGGAACGGGCCGCCGTTGCGTTCCGCCACAGATCGTCGCGACCGTGATGGTGTTACAACGTTTGCATGGCTTGTCGGATCGTGAAGCCGTTGCCGCGTTCGAGTTCGATGCCCGTTGGAAATATGCGTGTGGCGGCTTAGATTTTGATTATCCGGGGTTTGTGCACACGGTCTTGGTTGATATGCGTGCACGCTTGGCGCGTTCGGATCGGCCACGCCGGATTTTTGATGTGACACTCGACGCGGCACGCCAGGCTGGTGTGGTGGGCGCTCGTCGCGTGTTGGATTCGACCCCGTTGTATGACGCGGTCGCGACGCAAGACACGGTCACGATGATCCGTGCCGCGATCCGTCTGTTACTCGCCGCCGATGGTGTGTTGGAGGCTGAGCTACGTGTGGTGTTACGCCGTGATGATGACTACACGACGGCTGGGAAACCATCGTGTGATTGGACCGATGATGCGGCCCGCAAGGAACTTGTCGATTGCCTCGCGGGCGATGGTTATGCGTGCCTCGCTGTGCTCGACGGCCGCGAACTCGATGACGCGGTGCGTGAGGCGAGTGAATTATTGGCGACAGTGTTGGGTCAAGACCTCGAAGATGATGGGACTGGCCGGTTCCGGATCGCTCGCAAAGTCGCCAAAAACAGAGTGATTTCCACTGTCGATCCCGAAGCGCGTCATGGCCACAAAACCCAGGCTCGTGGCTTCGATGGTTATAAGGGCCATATTGCTGAAGATCCCGATAGTGAGATCATTACTGCTGCGATGGTCACGCCTGGCAATGCTGGCGATGTCGGCATCGCGCAAGACCTCATCGCTGATCTCGACGACGACAGCATCGTTGATCGGGAAGTGTTTGGCGATAGTGCCTATGGGGCTGGCGCGTTCCAAGATCATCTCGACAACAACGCAATCGCGTCGGGATGTAAAACACAATCACCAACCGCGCCGGGTGGCCTGTTCCCCAAAGATCGTTTCGATATCGATCTCGATGCAGACACGGTCACATGCCCCAACAGCGTGACGGTCGCGATCCGCCGGCACCGTGATGGCACGGGAATCGCACGTTTCGGTGGCTCTTGTGTGGTATGCCCGTTTCGAGACCAGTGCACGGCTGCTGAGAACGGTCGCACGATACGTGTCACCAAATATGAAGCAGCGCTCCAAACCGCTCGGAAACGGCAGGCAGACCCGGCCTGGCATGACCGTTACCGTGCGACCCGCCCCAAAGTGGAACGCAAACTCGGGCATCTCATGCGCCGCCGTCACGGAGGACGACGCGCACGGATGCGTGGCAGACCCAAAGTCGATGCCGATTTCAATCTTCTCGCAGCGGCTGTCAACCTGGCTCGACTCGCGACACTCGGTATCTGTTCCACGCCGACCGGATGGACAATAACAGCCTAAAAACATTGCAGTATTCGCCACATCCCACATTCCAGAGCCATACAGATCAACGTCTGAAGCCTCAGCGCGATTAATCCCAGCCCCAGCATAAGAATCGCGCCAACTCCGACCAAACATCAAACAGCACCCACCATTTGACACCAGCCACCTAGGGATCGCGACGCCGTGCCTCACCAGTACAAGTGCGTGTTCACACTGGCTCACCAGAGACGCCGTCGGACTCGTCCTCGTCGATCGTGCCTGAGGGCCCGGTATAGCCGAGCTCTTCGAGTTCGGCGGCGAGGACACGACCAATCGCTGAGTCATTGGGGACATACAGATGCCTGAGACGACCGTCGTGCGACGCCAGCATGAAATGGACTCGGTTGGGTTCCGCTCAATATCGCCAGGCTTTTGTGATGCGAAGGTTCGGAGTCCGCGGCATGAATTCAGTCTGTCATCCGGGAGTCGGACGCGCCCATTCGCCGACCACCTGAAGGCCGTCCTCAACGTCCCATCGGCTTGAGCGCGCACCCCATATGACGCTGATGGATACGTCGGACAACGCGAGCGACTCGAAACGTTTGCCGTGGACGACGACGTGATTGGGCTCCTAGAGTCGCCGATGTGCCAGCCGAGTACTTCAGCGACCGAGAGATCGGTCCGGTACCGCAAACAGTGGAGACACTCACCGACATCGCGTGGGGTGGGGTCGTCGCGCTCTTCCGAAGTGCACTAGAAATTCAAGCGTTCGGGGCAACCTTTCCGGAGCAGTGCGACGATGGTGGAGCGGTCGCTGGCACGGACCGAACATCACTGATGCTGTCACTCCAGGCG
>JANYBW010000085.1 GCA_025360585.1 Actinomycetes bacterium
CGTCGACTGCGCGCCCGTCCCGGGCCTCACCCTCGGCGGATATCTCCAGCGCAACGTGATTCTCAGCGCGTGCGTTGATACCGGCGCAGCGTGCACTCCCACCACAACGATCATTCGGGCCCAAGTGAACTTTCAATCGTCGAGCGGATTCACGGCGCCTTCGGCCACCATCACACGGACGTGGATTCAATCATGGAGTATGAATCAATGATCCGAATCCTCAATCGCCATCGAGCAACTCGCGCCCGCGATCAACGCGGGCTCACACTCGTTGAGCTGCTCATCACCGTCACGTTGCTCTCGATGATCACCGGAGCGTTGTCGGCCGGTTTCATAACCGCAACGCGCGCGCTCGACACCAATAGCGCGCGAATCCGCGAAAACAACGACGCCCAAATCGTCGCATCGTTTCTCACCCGCGATGCCCAAGCCGCCGGCGGATCCGATCCACTCACCGGCGCAGTCGATGCGACCGTCGGCGTGTCGCTCACCAACGATGCTGGCTGCACGAGCGCGGGGAACGCGCTCGTTGTTCGTTTCAAGTGGTACGAGCGCCTCACGTCGTCCACGCGCAATACACGTATCGCCAACTATTTTTTCAATTCGGCGTCCAACACGTTGTCGCGCAAGACATGTACCACCGACACTGCAGGCGTTACGACGAGCTCTGCCGTCACGCTTTCGACGCACATCGCCACCGCGCCAGCGCCGACCGCAACCTGCACCGCCACCTGCCCAGGGCTACCCACTGCGGTGCAACTGGTTGCCTACACCACCAACGGGTCGGGCGCGGTGAGCGGCGGTTTGAAGATGGATCTTCGCGCCAGCCTGCGCCCCGAAGGCCAAATCATTCCTACCGGTAGCACTGCAACCACGGTGCCGTTACTGTTGCTATCGAGCGGCAATACGTGCGTCGGCAACGGCGCGGCTTCTGCGCTCGCGATCTCCGCGGGTGGATCGGCCAATGTCACGATTTACGGAACCGCTGCGGTGACGGGAGCGAATACCGGCTCGTGTCCAGACATCAGTTCGTCTGGCGCATCCAGCCTCGTGGCTTCGGGCGGCTTCGCAGTTCTTGCGCCACCCGCATCGTCGTGCAACGGCGTGGCGTGTTCGTCGTTCACCACGCCACTCCCCGACCCGTACGCCGGGCTCACCCCGCCCACCGCTACCTGCACCGGTGGAAGCAATCCCGGCCTCCAAGGCAACGGCCACTACGGCCCTGGTACCTATCCGCAGCTCCTCTCCGTTGGCAACGCGACGTTCGACCCCGGAACGTATGTGTTTTGCAACGGACTCAACACCTCAGGGACACTGACCGCAACAAACGTCTTGTTCTATTTCAACGGCGGCACGCTCAACGTTGGTAACGGCAGCAACGACACGATCACCGCGTCGAGCACCGGTTCCTATGCCGGCCTGGCCGTGTGGCAACGTTCCGGAAACACAACGCCGATGTCCGTTGGGAACTCAAACAACAATCAGCTCACGATCAATGGCACGTTGTACGCGCCGAGCACCGCCCTCGATTTCTCCAACGGCACAATCAAAGTCACCGCGATCGTTGCCGCGTCGATTCAATGGGGCGCCGGCGGCAATGGCCAGACGATCATCGGGACGCCTCCTGCCAACCCGCTAACGATTTCTGGTCCCGCGAGCCTTCCGGCCGCGACGATCAACGCCACGTATCCAGCGACCACCATGACAGGTTCGGGTGGAGGTGGTGCCTACATCTGGACTGCGACGGGTCTACCCAACGGCATCGTGCTTGATGCAGTAACGGGCGTACTCTCGGGAAGTCCCACATCTTCCGGTTCCTACTCGGTCACCGTCACTTTGAACGACGGCGTGAGTTTCCAGGTTTCCCGCTTCTACACGCTGCTGATCAACGCCGCGCCGGTGATTTCTGGCCCAGCGACGCTGCCAAACTGGACCGTATCGCGGGCGTATCCTGCAACCCCGGTCACTGCCAACCTAGGCACCACGCCATACTCATGGTCGGCGACTGGTCTGCCTGCGGGGTTGACGATCAACGCGGCGACGGGCGTCATCAGCGGAACTCCAACCGCGACGGGCTCCTTCACCGCAACCGCGACGATGACCGATGCCCACGGTGCCACAGCGTCGCGCACGTTCCCGGCGTTTACGATCAATGCGTTGCCGGTGATCAACACGCCAACCACGTTGCCAAACTGGACGGTCAACCAGGCCTACCCGGCACAGACAATTAACGTCTCCAACGGAACGTCTGGCTACACATGGACGGCGAGCGGTCTTCCTACGGGGCTGTCCATCAATGCGAGCACTGGCGTGATCAGTGGAACGCCGAACACAGCAACGGCATACCCAGCAATCAGCGTCACGGTCACCGACGCGGCAGGCGCGTCCGTGAGCCGCGGGTATTCCGTGACCATCAATCCGCTGCCCGTTGTGGGCACCACGAACCTTCCCGACGGCGAATTGACCGTAACCTACAACGTCCTGCTGGCACCCGGCAGCGGCGGAACCCCTCCGTACACGTGGAGTGCCGTTGGTCTTCCTGCGGGCTTGTCGATCAACCCAGCCACCGGCCGCATCACCGGAACGCCAACAGTTTCGGGCACGTTCAACCCGACCGTGACGATCAAAGATGCAACGAACGCAACGTCGAATCGCTCATACACCTTTGATATCAAACCGTTACCGACGATCACCGGGCCGGCGACGTTGCCTTCGTGGACGGTGACGCGACCGTATGTTGATACACCCGTTGTGGCTTCGGGCGGCACCACGCCATACACGTGGTCAGCGACCGGTTTGCCGAGTGGCTTGACGATCAACGCCAGCACTGGCGACATCACAGGAACACCAACGGCTACCGGCACATACACCGTTACCGTTTCGTTGGTGGACGCGCTCGGCGTGAGCGCAACGCACGCGCCGTACACCGTTGTGATCAACGCGGTTCCGGTTATCACGACGGCGACAGTGCCAAACGGCGAACAGACCGTCGCGTATTCGAGTGGAGCGTTGAGCACGTCGCAAGGAACTGCGCCCTTTGCGTGGTCGGCGAGTGGCCTGCCGCCGGGAGTCACGGTGAACGCGGCAACCGGAGCGTTGTCGGGTACCCCCACTGCGGCCGGTGCATATTCGGTTGTCGTCACGGCCGTCGATGTTGCTGGCGCATCCGCATCCAAAACGTTTGGCATCACGATCATCGCTCCTCCGTCGATCACGAATCCGGCGACCCTGCCGTCGTGGACCATCGGGAAGGTCTACCCAAGCCAGACGATCACCTCGATCGGCGGAACCGCGCCATACGCCTGGAGCGCGACAGGCTTGCCGACGGGCCTCACGATCAATGCCAGCACCGCGGTTGTGTCCGGAACACCCACAGCGACGGGCCTATTCACCCCCGTTACGGTGAAAATCACTGATGCCCTCGGCGCGATTTCAACCCAGGTGTACACGATCACCATGAACGCCGCGCCCGCGATCTCCGCGCCGGCGACCCTCCCCAATGGCACCCAAGGGCTCGCCTACACAACGACGACAGTGACGGCCACCGGCGGAACGCCGTCGTTGGGATGGTCGGCCAGCGGGCTTCCTGCTGGGCTGACAATCAACGGTTCCACCGGTGCAATTTCGGGAACGCCGACGGTCACCGGTTCGTTCACCGCAACGGTAACCGCAACCGATATTGCTGGTGCGACCGCAAGCCGTGTGTTTGGCGCTTTTACGGTGAACGCGGCGCCTGTCGTGGCCACGGCAAGCTTGCCAGATGCTGAAGTTGGTAGCGCCTACACCAAGACGTTGCTCGGTTCGTCGGGCACGACGCCATACACCTGGACATCGACCGCCCTTCCCGCTGGGCTCACGTTGTCCAGCGCGGGTGTGCTCTCGGGAACACCGACGGCAGCGTCAACGTCGAACGTCACGTTCACGCTCACCGACAGCACCGGCGCAACCGCCACCGCGACCTTGCAGCTGCGAGTGCACGCTCAACTCGTGATAAGTGGGCCAGCAACGATTCCCGCATGGACGATTAACCGGGCGTATCCGTCGCAAACCATCACTGCCACGGGCGGGTTCGGTGCGTACACGTGGTCGGCATCGGGCCTTGCCGCCGGCATGTCGTTCAACACCTCAACCCATGTCATCAGCGGAACACCGACGGTCGCCGGAACGTTCACGGTGACGGTCAACGTCACTGATTCAGCGACCCCCACCTTCACAACTTCGAAGGTGTACACACTGACCATCAACCCTGCGCTCGCCGTCACGCCGAACAACGGGTCGGTGAAAAAGAACAAGGTTCTCAGCGTCGCCATGACTACCAGCGGTACCGGAACCGGTCCGTTCACATGGTCGATGACGGGCGCTCCCGCTTGGGTCACCCTCAACGCGTCGACGGGGGCAATGGGCGGAACGGCCCCGAGCTCGACTGGCGTCTCGACGTTCACGGTTACCGTCGCTGATGCCGCCGGAGCCACCGCTTCAATCACCTTCACCTTGACCGTCAACTAACCCTGCACCACAGCACGACTGCGACCGTCGTGACGAAACCTGGAGTCCGCGCGCAGACTTTCGTGACATCGCAGGGGCAGTGCTGCTGGCGACTCGGCTCCGGTTGGCCAAACCTCGCTCCCTAGACTCAACCGTCATGCCAACCGATCCGTTTGTACCCGCGCCCGCGAATGCCAAGCCGCGCCACGCACAAAATCAACCGCAGGGCATCGCGATGCCGCCAGCCCGACAATGGCACGCAACTCGTCCCGGCGAAATTTTTGCTGGCGAAATTTTGGCTGGCGAAATTGAGGCAGGCAACGGAGCTCCCGGTCGGCTCCGCGGTTCTCCCGGCCCGAGCGGCGGATTTGCGCTCACCTTGGCCGCTCGCGCCAAACACACCTGGATACTCACAGATACCGAGCACCTCGAAGATGCCGTGGCGGTCGTGGCCGAGCTGGCAATGAAGCGAGCGAGCTTGTTCGGGCGCGCGCCAGCACAACCGGATGTCGATACTGCCGCCAAAATCATGGGCTACCACGAAGCCCGCCCTGAAGCGTTCACGCAACGGCGGGCCGCGATCGTGCACGATTGCGACCACAACTACGAACGGCGCCGAAGCTTCATCGATTCAATCGATGTCGCACTGCTGAAACTCGCACCAAACGCGAGCTCCGAAACACTCCCCGACTTTCTCGCCGCAGCCCCTCACCACTGAGACGCCCGAGCCGGTAACACCCGCGTCTGAATCGGTGGACTACGCGAAACGAGCGACGATGGCGTGGAGCAACTCCTTGGCGACTGCGGTTTTGGTTTGCAACGGGAGTTCGGTCGCGGTGCCGGCGGCACTGATAATCACGACGCGATTTGTGTCGACTTCGAAACCCGCGTCTGATTGCGATACGTCGTTGCCGACGATGAAGTCGAGTTTTTTGCGTTTGAGTTTGCCGAGCGCGTTCTCGTGCAGGGATTCGGTTTCCGCGGCGAAGCCAACGAGGATCTGACCCGCGGGTTTCTGCGCGCCAAGATCGACCAAGAAATCGTGGGTCGGTTCCAGCACAATCGACGGTGGTCCATCTTCTTTTTTTGTCTTGCGATCCTTCGGCGCTACGGCACGAAAATCGGCAACCGCCGCCGCCATCACAATGATGTCCTGCGCCGCAGCAATCGGCATCACGG
This sequence comes from Actinomycetes bacterium, assembly GCA_025360585.1. Taxonomy (GTDB): domain Bacteria; phylum Actinomycetota; class Acidimicrobiia; order IMCC26256; family PALSA-610; genus F1-120-MAGs023. The sequence goes on from JANYBW010000085.1 coordinate 5,665, forward strand.
CGTCTTGCATTTGTTGCGCAGTCTCGACGCGAATCACCGCCGCAATCCCTTCGGGAATCGCACGATCGACTGTCGTGACCAGCGTGACGTGCGCGCCCATTTCCGCGGCGACCTGCGCGATCGCGTAGCCCTGCTTGCCGGAGGAACGATTCGTGATCACGCGCACGGAATCGATTGGCTCACGCGTGCCGCCAGCGGTCACCAGCACTCGGCGGCCCAGCAAGGGACGGTTCTGCGCCAAAACATCAAGCGCCGCCGCAACAATTCGACCAGGCTCCGGCAACCGCCCCATACCAACATCACCACACGCGAGATCGCCTGAATCAGGATCAAGCACGTGTACCCCGCGGCTGCGCAACGTCGCGAGGTTCGTCTGCACCGAAGCTTGCTCCCACATCTCAGTGTGCATCGCCGGACATATCAACACAGGCGCGCGCGTGGCGAGCAACGTGGCGGTCAGCAGATCATCGGCGACACCATGGGTGTATTTGGCAATCGTGTTCGCGGTCGCAGGTGCAATAACGATCAAATCAGCCTGCTGGCCAAGATGCGTATGCGGGCTGGGTTCGGGGCAATCGAACAACGCAATGCGGGCAGGTTCCGAACCCAGCGCATCGAAGGTTGCGGTGCCAATAAAGCGCGTCGCGTCGACCGTCAATACCGGCGAAACGAAACATCCCGCGTCGATCAGCCGGCGGCAAACTTCGACAGCTTTATACGCCGCGATTCCGCCCGTTACTCCAAGAACGACGCGCGGCACGACAAGCCTTTCGAACGCTCAGATCTGAATCAAGCGAGCGCGTTGTGCGCGTCTTCGAGCGCAGCGGCCTTCGCGGCAGCAGCTTCTTGCACTGCGAGCGCCGCGGCAGCTTCTTCAGCTTCAACGTCGATGCGTTCCCACTCGATCTTGCCAACTTCGATTTCTTCGAGCGCGATCGACAATGGTTTGCGAGATACCGAAGTGACCTGTGGCGGCACGATCCGGCCCAGGCCTTCGCCGAGCTGGTTGTAATAGTCGTTGATCTCACGAGCTCGCATCGCAGAAAGCGTGACCAACGTGAACTTCGAATCCACGTGGCTCACGAGTTCTTCGAGTCTCGGCTGCATCAACGAAGCGCGACGTTCTGGCATGCGATCAATCTCCAAAGACGGGGTTTCGGTGCGCCGAACTAGCAAACGCACGTAGGAACTACGGATTCTCGTGGGCGATTGCCGCACGTGAACGGTTGAGGATAGCACTGACCTGGGCCATTGCTCGATCAATGTCGTCGTTTACCACAATCGAAAAGCCTGCGGTGCGAGCGGTTGCTTCCTCGACCACTGCTTGATCCAGGCGCCGTTGAATCTCATCGTCGGTGTCGGTGCTGCGGGCCCGGAGCCGTTCTGCTTGGACATCGACCGAGGCGGTGACCACGAATACCACGGCAGCGTCTGGATAGCTCGCAGCGACGCTCAACGCGCCTTGGATATCCATCTCCAACAGACACGCGCGACCCTCGGCCAGTGCAGTATCGAGTGGCGCCCGTGGAGTGCCTTTGAGCACGCCGTAGACCTCGGCCCATTCCAAGAAGCCGCCCGCGCCACGCAGCGCCACGAATTCATCGGCGGTGCGGAAGTAATAGTGCTCGCCGTCGCGTTCGCCTTCACGCGGGCTCCGAGTGGCCCACGATACCGACCACCACAGCTCGCGATGCTCGGCGCGGAGCCGCTCGACGATCGTGCCTTTGCCAGCCCCACCCGTCCCCGAAATCACCAGGATCGAGCCACGTTGAGTCATCGAAACAAGAGGCGCGTCGACCGCAGCGAATCCGGTTA
>JANYBW010000009.1 GCA_025360585.1 Actinomycetes bacterium
ATTCAGGCCTCTCAGCTGAACTGTTGGTAGATGAAACCTGCTCTGACCTGGGCTTTTGAGAGCCGAAGAGGAGACTCGAACTCCTGACCTGCTCATTACGAGTGAGCTGCTCTACCAACTGAGCTACCCCGGCGTGGGAGCGGCCACAATATCAGCCACCCCAGACCAGATTCGCAACCCTTACCGGCGCGGTGGGCCGGGCAGGTTCAGTACCAGATGCAGCAAATGCAAGCCACCCTTTTCGTTGACCAAAACTGCGTCACGGGCGCCTCGGCACGCCTCCATCGCAGCGGCTGCGTCGATCGGCTTCACCACGAGTAGTTCAAGATCAGTATTACGAGCAGGGCTCGGGGCCGCGAGCGCATCTCGATATACGGATTCAATCGCCGTGATGCCTTCCAGCAGCAAATCTCGACGCAAGCGTGCCAGTTCCCGCTTATGGCGCTCACTCAACCGGCGCCGTCGTGCTTGGGCAACCCGACCGTCATATCCGCGCCGTTCCAGTTCTTCATCGTTCGCTGCGGTTTCGGCGACTTGGCGCGCTTCGGTAACTGTGACCGCTCGCTCCAGCGCGGCCTCAAGATCCGTGACGATTGCCCATGCAACCGCGCCCGTTCGATCGACTCGGCGAGGCGCTTCAGCAAACGCCCGGCGCACCCCAGCCAACGGGCCGGCGATTGCGCGCGCTCGCCCCAAGTGGCCACCGGCAAGGCCAGCTGCGAGCTGCGCAACCGCGTCATCAGTTCCACCTGCGCACAACGCGGTGACGATCGATTCATCGTTGAGCCCAACGAAATCAATTCGTTGACATCGCGATCGGATTGTCTCCAAAACTTCATCGGGCTTCGTCGAAGTGAGGATGAACACAAAACGATCCGCCGGTTCTTCGATCGTTTTCAAAAGCCGATTGCCCGATGTCTCGTTCAAACGATCAACGTCGTGCAAGACCAACACTTTCCGCACACCTTCAACTGGTGATCGCACGGCTTCGCGGATCACTTCGTCGGCTTGCGCGGCCAAAAAGTGTGTACCTTCAGGCTCAAATTCAACAATATCGACGTGGAGGGATCGGCGAGCGAGATCGATCGTCCGGTCGTCTGCGTCAACGCGATCTACTACCAGGCGCGCCGCGAATTCACGAGCCGCTTCATCGATGCCGCTTCCGCTAGGGCCCACAAGAAGGTAAGCATGCCCCGGACGGCTAATGGTTCGTTCTAGCAACGCAATCGCGCGGCTCTGACCAACAACGCCATCCCAAGAAGTCACGAAGCTGGCCCGATCGCCGCGCCGACACAAGTTCCTACTCGGGCCGCGACGGCCTCGGGTGAGCCTTCGCCGTTGATGATTGTCCAACCGAATCGCAACGCGAGATCGCGATACGAAGCCCGCACGCGCGAGTGAAACTCGGCACCCGCTTTTTCTATTCGGTCTTCGGCAACCGGACGCCGAGCAGCCGCCACTTCATCACTCACGTCGAGTAGCAACACCACGTCCGGATCCACTCCACCACGAGCGAATGCACTGAGCTCTGAAACGACCTCCACCCCCAGCCCGCGCCCCACGCCTTGGTACGCCAAACTCGATGGTTCAAAACGATCGCTAATGACAATGGCGTCCCGCGCGAGTGCCGGTCGCACAACCTCAGCAACGTGTTGGGCACGATCTGCCAACATCATGAGCAGCTCCGTTCGGGCATCGATCGCCGATTCATCGCCGAGCAACAACGCGCGAATCTGCGCGCCTCGCGGAGTCGCGCCCGGTTCGAAGGTCAGCACCACATCAAGGCCGCGGCCGGTGAGCGATTCGGCCAGCATCCGGGCCTGGGTCGACTTGCCACTGCCATCGCCCCCTTCGAACACAATGAACGCAGCCATGGCTGCATTGTTACCCAAACGAGGGCCACCTCGGTAAACCTCCCTGAGCCGCGCCGCCGGATAGAGTCGCCTTGCCCATGAACGCTCAGACCAGGGACCTGCTGCGTGTCCGATCAGCCACTCGGCCTAGACGTGTCTAAACGGGCTGCCCGCAAACTCGCGCGAGCCCAAAAAGCCGCCCAGACAGCAGCTATCGCGCCGGAAGTAACGAGCGGCGCTTCCGGGGCAAGGCGGCGGATTCAACGCACGATCAAGATTGTCATCTTGATCGTATTGATCAACTATTTGGGGCTCCCTGCGCTCGCACAAGTACGAGAGAAAGTCCACAAGCTCGGCGATGTTTCCTTCGGTTGGCTGGCCCTCGGCGTAGCCCTCGAGTTCGGCGCACTGTTGGCGTACACGCAACTCACGCGGGTTGCTTTGCCTCGCAAAAGTATCCGCCTTTTCAGGCTCTTTCGCATTCAGCTCGCCACGAAGTCCTTGAACAGTGTTGTACCAGGAGGAAGCGCGGCGGGCGCTGCGCTCGGATATCGCCTCCTCGTCACCAGCGGCATCGATGGTGCCGACGCGGGTTTCGCACTCGCGGCTACCGGCTTAATTTCTGCGGTTGTCCTCAATCTCGTGTTCTGGATTGCCCTGCTGGTTTCCATGCCGTTTTATGGATTCCAACCCGGCTATATAGTCGCCGCACTGTTCGGAATTTTCCTGATCGTGTTTGCTGGCGGCTTGGCCCTCGCACTCATTCGCGGCGAAGCCGGAGCCGAACGATTTTTGCGGCGAGCGACTCGTCGATTCAAAAAGATCGAGCCCGAACGGGTAACCGCAATCGTTCAACAGGTCGCCGGGCGCGTGCGCGAGATCCTCAATGAACCCGAACTTGCTCGCGGCGCGGCGATTTGGGCAGCGATGAATTGGCTGCTCGATGCAGGTTCGCTCTTTGTGTTCATTCGCGCGTTCGGAATCATCGCTAACCCAATCGGTTTGCTTGTGGCGTACGGGCTCGTGAACGTGCTTGCGGTCATTCCGTTAACGCCAGGTGGTCTTGGATGGTTCGAGACCGTTCTCGGCGCGCTTCTTGTCGGTTTCGGTGTCGCGAAGAGTGTCGCCACGGTTGCAGTGGTTTCGTATCGAATCGCCGCATTTTGGCTCCCTATCCCGATCGGCGCGATCGCATACCTCACCGTGCGCAATGATCTACGCCTCCGAGGTCTCACCCATGCAGCCCGAGCGGCCTACGAACAACCAGACAGCCGCTTCGATTGGGCCGAGGAATTCGGCCACCGTCCAGCGGAGATACCCTTGCCAGATACTGATGGCAACGGTGCAGCCGAACCTAATTAGGACAGTTAAATCTCACTGAAATCCGTAGTTTGCGTGAGACGGCACCGTCCAATCCGGCGGTACAGTCCGCTCAGCATGACCTTGCCCACGCCGATAGATAACTGTGCATAACGAAGACTCCGGCGCGACCTTTAGGCCGTCTTCGCCCCGCGTTCAGCCGCGTCTGCTCATCGTTACCGGAAGCGCCGAACTCTATGGATCTGACCGTTCACTTTTGAATGCTCTCGACGCGCTGGTAGGAGCTTTCGACGTCACCTTGGCGTTCCCTTCGCCCGGGCCTGCCGTCGCCGCAGCTCAAAACGCCGGTGCCCACACCATGATCCTTAGTGATTACGCGCTGCGGCGCCGCAACTTCAAAAGCCCGTGGGCCGTCGCCAAATGGCTCAATCGGGTGCGATCTGCCAAACACACGCTCGACCGACACCACCGCCACATGCCATTCACGACGATCTATTCAAACACGTTCGCGGCGTTCATCGGACCAGTCTTGCGCAACTCCTGGAAAATCCGACACATTCTGCACGTGCGCGAATGCCCCATGGAACCGCGGTGGCAGATATCGATACTTTGCAAGTCTGCGGCGCGTACCTCCGATGTCGTGCTGTGTAACTCGAACTACACCAAGGGTCTGATCACGAAGGTCCAGCCGAACCTCGGGCCGCGAACGCGCGTCGTGCACAATGGCATCGCGATGCCGCTGGAATCAGCCATGGTCGAGCCCCGTACCAGCGGGGCGTTGCGCATTTCGTGTGTCGGGCGCATCCATCCCAAAAAGGGCCAGAGCGTGCTCCTCGACGCCGCCTCAATGGCCCAACGCGACGGCCGGAATTGGGAACTTCATTTCTTCGGCGACGCGCTCGCCGAACACCGCGAGCTCAGCGACGGTCTCCGCGCTCAGGCCAAGACCCTTGGGATCGAATCATCGGTGACGTGGCACGGTTTCGTTGACGGCGAGGCGCGTTATAACACCTGCGATGTTGCCGTCGTCCCGTCGGTGTATCCAGAAGAATTTTCATTGGTATGTGCCGAAGCCCAAGCGATGGGCCTACCGGTCGTCGCTACGGGTCCGGGTGGCCCGTCGGAAATCCTGATCGAAGGCGAAACTGGTTTCATCGTCGCACCCCGAGATCCGGCGGCCTTGTACCGAGCAATCGCCGCGCTCGACGATGATCGAGCATTGGCAGCACGTTTCGGGGCAGCAGGTAGCGCGCGTGTGCGTGAGCATTTCAGCCTCGACGCGTACTGCGCCAACGTCGTGACCGCGTTGCAATCCACCTAGCGACGCTCGCGAATTGCGGTCAGTTACGATTGCTTTTTCGGTGCAGATTTCTTGGCAGCAGCCTTTTTAGCCGCAGTCGTTTTCTTCACGACCCGCTTGACCGTCTTTTCAATCCCGGAGGTTTTTGCCGGTTTCCTCGCAGCCTTTTTCGCCGGAGCTTTTTTTGCGGTTGTCTTTTTCGTGGTTGTCTTTTTCGCGCCGCGCACTGGTCGCGGCGATGACTCATTGAGCTCGGCGCGGGCTCGCAGGAGGATGAGCGCGTCTTCAAGGTTCAAGGTTGTCGGGTCCGTGCTGCGCGGGATTGTGGCGTTCGTGACACCATCGGTCACGTACGCACCGAATCGCCCTTCGAGCACCCGGATTGGTTTACCAGTGAGCTCCGATGGGCCGAGCTCAACTAACGGCGGTTTCGCGGCACCACGCCCGCGCTGTTTCGGCTGCGCGTAAATCGCAACACATTCTTCTAACGTGATCGTGAGGAGCTGCGATTCCTCAGTGAGGCTGCGCGAGTCACCGTCTTCGCGCCGGAGATACGGCCCGAAGCGTCCCGGGCTCGCCACAATCTCTCGACCCTCGTCATCCACCCCAACGGTGCGGGGCAACGTCAACAAACTCAATGCTTCTTCGAGGGTGAGGGTGTCGACATCCATTGCTTTGAACAGGCTCGCGCGCTGCGGCTTTTTCTTTTTGTTTTCTTCTTGATCGCCAAGTTGCACGTAGGGCCCATAAGGACCAGCCATCACGTATATCGGCTTTTGGGTTTCGGGGTCGTTGCCAATCGTCCGCGGCCCCTCAGCCTTACGAGCGATGAGTTCCAACGCCATTTCGACAGTGAGCTCATCAGGCACTACGTCTTCGGGCAACGATGCTGTTGCACCTTCGGCATCTTCACCGCGTTGTACGTACGCGCCGTAGCGCCCAACCCGCACGATGACCTGCACACCGTCGTCTTCACCGATCGGCACGATACTGACCGAACGCGGATCAATCGTCGCGAGATGTTCATCGGCGACGAGCTCCCGCAACCCGATCTGGCCATCGCCGAAATAGAAACTGTGCAACCACTTTTCGGATTCGCCCTGCCCGCTCGCAATCGCGTCGAGGGCTTCTTCCATCGTTGCGGTGAAGCTGTAATCCACGAGGTGGCCGAAGTGGCGTTCGAGGAGATTGATCACCGCGAACGCGTTCCATCGCGGAATGAGCGCTTGACCTTTGCGCCATACGTAGCCGCGGTCTTGGATCGTTTGGATCACCGATGCGTACGTACTCGGACGCCCAATACCTCGTTCTTCGAGTTCTTTCACCAACGATGCATCGGTGAACCGCGCTGGCGGTCGCGTGGCGTGGCCCGCGGGAGTCAGTGATCGACAAACGACTGGATCGCCACGGTCGACGTTCGGGAGTGTGGCTTCTTGTTCATCGTTGGTTTCGGTTTCGTCGTCGTTACCTTCGACGTACGCGCGCCGGAACCCGAGAAAGTCCCAGGTTGTACCGGTTGCGCGAAACACCGCGTTTTCATTGGTGTTTGAGGTCGCACCCAACAACAAGGTCGTGGTGCGACCGCGAGCATCGACCATCTGGCACGCCACCGTGCGCACCCAAATGAGTTCGTACAACCGGCGCTCATCGCTATCGAGTTCGCCCGCGACTTCTTCGGGCATACGAATGCGTTCACCCGCAGGCCGAATCGCTTCGTGTGCTTCCTGGGCGTTTTTGACCTTGCTCTTGTACACCCGCGCAGCGTCGGGGAGGTACTGACTACCGTAACGCTCAAGGATCGCAGCACGAGCGGCACCGATCGCTTGTTCCGACAAGTTCGTGCTGTCGGTACGCATATACGTGATGTAGCCGCGTTCATACAGGCGCTGCGCAACCGCCATCGTCTTGCTCGCCGGATACCCCAGCTTGCGGCCACCCTCTTGTTGCAAAGACGACGTCGTAAAGGGTGCAAATGGCCGGCGGGTAAAGGGTTTTGCTTCGATAGACTGCACGCGAAATTCGCTGTCGCGCAATCGTTGCGCCAGGGCCAACGCTCCCGCCTCATCGAGGCGTACCACGTTCGCGCTTTCCTTCAGCTGGCCCGTCGCCGCATCAAAATCAGTTCCGCTAGCAAGTTTGGTGTCGTTGAGGTGCGAAAGGGTGGCCGCGAATTTGACCGACTCCGCAGAAAACGCGCCCTCAATATCGAACCAAGAACCACTGCGAAACGCCATCCGCGCGCGTTCGCGATCCACAACCAACCGAACGGCCACACTTTGTACGCGCCCAGCACTCGGCGCGCCACGACCGATCTTGCGCCACAACACCGGCGAAACTTCGTAACCAACAATTCGGTCGAGGACTCGACGGCCTTCTTGCGCCTCGACCAGCTTGAGATCGAGCTCACGAGGGTTATCGATTGCTTCTTGAATCGCCGACGGTGTGATTTCGTGAAACACCATCCGCTTCACTGGAACTTTGGGTTTCAGCGTCTCTAAGAGATGCCAGGCGATGGCCTCGCCTTCGCGATCCTCATCCGTTGCGAGATAGACCTCATCGGCGTTTTTCAACGCAGCTTTCAGCTCGCTGATGACCTTCTTCTTGTTCGGTGGAACCACATAGACGACATCAAAATGGTCGTCGGGGTTCACTCCGAGCAGACGCGCATGACTCTCGCGCTTGTCGTCGGGGAGCTGATCCCGTTTGTTCGGAAGGTCGCGTACATGGCCCACACTCGACATCACGGTGATGTCTGAGGCACCGTCGCGCGCCAAGAATCCAGAGATCGTCCGGGCTTTAGTGGGTGACTCAACGATAATCAGTGGTCTGGGCACGGTGTTCTTGGCTACCTGTTCTCGCTTCGAAATGTCGGATCGGCCGAAAATTACTGACCGTGACCGTTGGTACTTGCTCGCACACAATGACAGACGGTGTCAAGCAACGAACGAATCGGGGATCTCGCTCGCCGTCCGTCATGAGCACCGCGAAACTCCCCATACGCCGGATTCTTACCCACTCGCCGTAGCGTGTGCGGCTTATGAGCCAACTGGTACGCAATCTCATCGAAAACTACGGCGCGATCGGCGTGCTGCTCGTTATCTTCTTGGAGTCCGGCATTTTGCCCGCCCCCCTCCCCGGCGATTCGTTGCTCTTTCTTGCGGGTTTCTACGCGACGACCAAAGGGGCGCACGATCTCGGCCTTAAGCACCCACTCAGCTTGGCTTTGGTGGTCGTCGGGTCAACGATCTGCGCCATTATCGGCGCGCAGATCGGCTATGGCATCGGCGTCCGCTTCGGGTTTCGCTTGTTCAAGCAAGATGCACGATTTTTCAAGGCTAAATACCTGTCCCAGTCGCACGACTTCTTTGAACGACGCGGCGGCATTGCTGTCATTTTAGCCCGTTTTATTCCGTTTGTGAGGACAGTTATCCCGATGCTCGCGGGCGCCGGGACCATGAAAGCCCGCACATTCATCATCGCCAACATCACAGGCGCCGTGTTGTGGGCCGGTGGCATTTCCTTGCTCGGATATTTCCTAGGAAGCCATATTTCCGAATCGCTGATCGAACCGGTCACCGCGGGAATCGTCTTGTTGTCGCTCGTTGGGCCATTCCTGGAATACCGCAAGCACAAAAAGAGCGAAGCCACGCACTAGCCCAACCACCCTGGTCCCTACCGCGAGCCCGGAACGGCATTCTCCAGGGACCACAATCGCGCTGGTCCCTATCGCGAGCCCGGAACGGCATTCTCTAGGGACCACAATCGCGCTGGTCCCTACCGCGAGCCCGGAACGGCGTTCTCCAGGGACCACAAGGATCCAAAAGGGCCGCCCCCACAATTGGGAGCGGCCCTCGATGGCTACATCGTTGTTGAACGATGCAGTGTGACTACGCCGCACCGACTGGGTCGGCGAGGGAACCGCTAGCCCGCTTACTAAACGCGATCGAGGCACCGAGTACCAAGAGCGCAACTCCAGCAACGATGTAACGAGCGTTGTTGTGTTGCATGCTGATGATGGCTGGCAACGTGAGCAACGACACGAGGTTCATGACCTTGATCAGCGGGTTGAGCGCTGGGCCGGCAGTGTCTTTGAACGGGTCGCCAACGGTGTCGCAGACAACCGCAGCGCGATACGCGTCGGAGCCTTTGCCGCCATAGTTGCCGTCTTCGATGTACTTCTTGGCGTTATCCCAAGCACCACCGGAGTTGCTCAAGAAGTTTGCCATGAGCTGACCAGTGAGGATGACCGCGGCCAAAAACGCTCCGAGGGCATACGCGTTGATACCGAAACCAACGATGACGGGAGTCAACACAGCGAGCAACGCAGGCGTCGTGAGTTCACGAAGCGATGCTGCGGTGCAGATGTCGATCACCGGGCCGTAGTCGGGCTTCTTGGTTCCGGCCATGATCATGCCATCCGCAAACTGCTTGCGCACTTCTTGCACGACGACGATTGCGGTACGGCTGACGGCGCGAATCGCTAGGGCCGAAAACAAAAACGCAATCGATCCACCAATGAGCAGTCCAATGAACTGTTTCGGGTCGGCAACGTTGATTTTGACGATGTCGAACACCGTGCCATGACCGTGGTGCAGCGTGATGAAATCGGTCACCTGTTTGGCGACGCCTTTATCTTCGTTGCCGATCGTTTCAATGAACGACGCGAAGATCGCGACCGACGCAATGACCGCGGAACCGATCGCAAAGCCTTTAGTAACGGCCTTGGTCGTGTTACCGACGGCGTCGAGACTCACCATGATGCGCTGGGCTTCACCGTGGAATTCGCCCGACATTTCGGCGATACCAGCAGCATTGTCCGCAACTGGACCGAACGTATCTTCCGAAACGATGATGCCGGTAGTTGCCAGCATGCCCATACCGCAGAGCGCAACGAGGTAGAGCGAGAACTGGATGTTGCCTTCGCCAAGACCAACGGCAGCCGCGATTGCAATGCAGACGGCAAGGATGGCCCAGACCGAGCTTTCCAAACCGGAAGCAATACCCGACAACGTTGCCGTCGCAGGACCACCGGTGTTCGCCGATTCGGCAATTTCTTGCACCGGGCCATGTTCGGTCGAGGTGAAGTATTCGGTCAAACGACTCGCAACCTGGGCGAGGATCAGGCCAATGATCACCGCACCGAGGCAACGCCAACCCTGATTGTGGTGCACAAGGCGAGTAACGCCATTTACTGTGACTTTTTCGGCCTTGTTGCCGACATAGCCAAGCGCGACCGCGGTCGTACCGACGACGGTTAAGCCCGTTGCGACCAGAAAGCCGCGGTTAATCGGGGCGAGCGCTGACTTGTCGCTGTCTTTCGCTTTGACGGCAAACACACCAACAATCGATGCGAGCACGCCGATCGCGCGAGCCGCGAGCGGGAAAACCAAACCGAGCGCGGGGTTGGCGCCGATGGATTTGAACGCAGCGACACCGAGGATGATCGAGGCAACCAGGGTGACTTCGTAGCTCTCGAACAAGTCGGCAGCCATACCGGCGCAGTCACCGACATTGTCACCCACGTTGTCGGCGATTGTTGCGGGGTTACGAGGGTCGTCTTCTGGGATACCAGCTTCGACCTTGCCCACGAGGTCGGCACCAACATCAGCCGCCTTCGTGAAAATACCGCCACCGACGCGCAAGAACAGCGCGAGCAGCGAGCCGCCGAAACCGAAACCAATCAGGATCGCGGAGCTGGTGTTTTGGAACACCATGATGATGAGCGTCGCACCGATAAGCCCGAGCCCAACGGTAAACATCCCAGCAACACCACCGGTGCGAAACGCCACTTGGAGCGCAGCAGGCATCGAGCCCGTCTTCGCCGCAGCAGCGGTCCGCACGTTGCCGCGCACGGCCAAGCCCATGCCGATGAAACCAGTGAGACCCGACATCACGCAACCCGCGATGAACGCGAGAGTGCGGAAGGTTCCGGACTGCACGAAGGTGAGGGCAACCGACTTGTCGTCCTTCAACACCTTGGTGGAGGTGACAAACACGATGACGGCCAGCGGGATCAAGATCACCGCAATGGTTTTGAACTGACGTTTGAGGTACGCCATCGCGCCCTCTTGAATCGCGGTAGCGATTTCAATCATCTTCGGCGTGCCCTGATCGGCAGCGAGTACGCCTTTCATCAATCCGAAACCGACCGCAATTGCCAACAACGCGGTGATTGCAGAACCAATCAGGACGACCCACTCACCTCCCAGGAGTTTGAACGCCTGGTATCCGCCTTCGGCGACCAGAGTTGACATTGGACGGTGCTCCTTGTTGTGGTTGAAATTCTTAGTGATGAAACTGGGTAGTGCTCAAATACATGTTGCAAATATTGATGAAACGGTGGAGAGCTATGCGATCTTGCGCACGAACACTTGATTGGCAACAGTGCTGCCGAGTGTGCGTTCTTTGCCGTCGACCCGCAAAACCAGCGGGCCGTCGAAGGGATGTTTTTCCTGAATCTCGACAGTGACTCCAGGGCGGAGGCCAAGCGTGTCGAGGAACTCAATGATTTCAGGGTCGGTGGAACCAGGTACCGCAACGACTGCGGAATCGCCTGGTTCTAACGCGTACAACGGAGGCATCGAAGGAATCTCAACCTGTTCCTTGGCCGGAATCGGAAATCCATGGGGGCAGGTCTCGGGCCGGTGCAACGCAAGAAAAATTCGATCTTCAACTTCTTGGGGGAGATCGTGTTCGAACGTGGTGGCAAGTCGGTCGGCTTCGTTCCAGGCGTATCCGAGCATGTCGGCCAAGAACCGTTCCACAATGCGATGACGGCGGATCGCGCTGATTGCGATCCGACGCCCGATCACGGTGAGCGCAACGCCCTTGTACGGAGTGTGATCGACGAGGTCGCGGTCGGCCAATTTCTTGACCGTGGCGGTCACGGTGCCCGGCGCGAGGCCCAGCTTCTCGGCGAGCGCGCCGGTGTGGACGTCCGTACTGTCCTGCGATAGCCGATAGATAGCTTTCAGGGCTTCGCGGTCGGTACGCGACACGGGTGTGTTGTCAGATTCGATGGCGGTGAATCTAGGTTTTGGGTACCCAAAAGGTCAAGCTGAGCGCAGAGAATCTTCGTTCGCGGCATCAGCCAGCTCGCCATCTAGGTCAGCAATACCGTTCGGCCAGCCCCGCGCCGCGATTCGCACCAGACAAGCCTCGATCAACGCCGCAGTCCGCGCATAAACCTCGAAGCTGCGCCCGTATGGGTCCGGGATTGTGAGATCGGCAGCGTCGACGAGAAGATCGCGACGCACGCGGCCGTGGCCGAGCCGTTCAAGCCACGAAGCAAATGGTTCGGCGTCGCCGCGGCGGTCGACTTCGGAGACTCGCTTCGCGAACTCACGCAACGTATACGTCTTGGTCCATGCGTCGTCGACCATCGCAACAACTTCGCGGACGTGGCGAGGTTCCATCCCAAAGACAAAGTCCGCAGCCTCAATCACTGGACGTGATATCACTCGACTGCGATGCATGCGCAGATCGAGACCTGCCTCATCGCCCCACGCAATCGCTCCGTCGCTCGCTTCGCGCCCATCGAACAACAGGCCAGCAGAGTTGGCGTCGATCACGCCAGCTGATCCGATGCGCAACATCGCGGCCGCAATCGGCGAACGACAAATATTGCCGGTACACACAAACAAAACGGAACATGCCACCAGGCTTCTATCGGCAGCGCCCGTCACCAATTGCGTCAAAGGGCGCTCAGTTCTCGAGGTGATACGGCACTGAGGTCACTACCGTGCCCTTGCGGAACAACAAGCGCCCCTTCAACAGAAATGCACTTTGGTTGTGCAGCAACTTGCCAAAGAGCCCCGGCACCACGAACTCTGGGATCACGACAGTGATGATGTCGTTGTCCCAGCGAGCATCGAGTTCGTCGATGAACTGCAAAATCGGCCGGCTCAATTCGCGATAGGGCGAGTGCACGATTTCTAACGGAATATCTATGCCTTTTTCGTGCCAGGCCTGCTCGACGGCATGCTGCTCTTCTTCGTCGCTCACGACGGTGACGGCCGCGAGATAGTTCGGATGCAGCGACTTCGCGTAGGCCAACCCTTCGAGCGCGCCGCGGTGCAGCGTTCCGACCAACACCACGACCGTGTGGTTCATTCGGCGCGGTTTGTAGTCGACATCGACGTTCAACCCCGCCGAGACAGTCGCGTAGTGCTTGTGAATCAAGGCAAAAAAGACGATCACTATTCCGACCACAAGAATCGATACCCAAGCACCACTCGCAAATTTGGTGATCGCGACAATCAGCAACACGACCAGGGTGGCAATTGCGCCCGTGACATTGATCACGATGCCGCGCTGCCAGGCCGGTTCGCGCTCCTTCAAGTGGTGCCGGACCATCCCCGTCTGCGAGAGCGTGAACGAGGTAAAAACGCCGACGGCATACAGCGGAATCAGCTTGCTCTCGTCCCCGCCGAATACCACGACCAAGACCGCGGAAACAACCGCGAGCACCAGCACTCCGTTACTAAACACGAGTCTGTCTCCTCGATTTGCGAACTGGCGGGGTAGGTAGCCGTCGTGCGCAATAATCGATGAGAGTCGCGGAAAATCTGCGTATGCGGTATTCGCCGCCAAGATCAAAATAAGCGCAGTCGACGCCTGAAGGATGTAGTACATCGGGCCTTGCCCGAGAACCAGCCGGCCCATCTGCGAAAAGACCGACTCACCCGTTTCGAGAGCGACCGGCTTGACGTGGTGCGCGAGTACGGAAACGCCTAGGAACAATCCTCCGAGGATGGTTCCCATCCAGATCATCGTTGCGGACGCATTTCTCGGTTCCGGCTTTTCAAACGCGGGAACCCCATTCGAAATTGCTTCAACGCCGGTGAGCGCGACGGCGCCCGAGGCGAACCCTTTCAACAATCGCGACAGCCCCAGCGTTCCGCCCAACAGTGCGACTTCTTTGGAAGCTTCAAAGTCGGCATGGGACAAGAACTTCTCGCGATGCTCGGAAATCGTTGAAATGTGCGCTCCAAAAAGATCGTACGAACGAGCAAGGCCATAGCCGATGAGCACCAAGAGCGAAACGATGTACACGTACGTGGGTACCGCAAAAATTCGGCCCGACTCCTTGACCCCACGCAAGTTGGCAAGCGTGATAACCGTGATCGCCGCGAGGCCGAGCAGCACCCGGTGATCCGCCAGATTCTGGAGTTGGGGAATGGATGTGACGGCACGCACTCCAGCACACACCGATACCGCGACCGTAAGGATGTAATCGACGAGCAACGAAGCGCCTGCAAGCATCGCGGCTTTATTGCCCAGGTTTTCACGACTCACCACATACGAGCCGCCGCCGCTGGGGTAGGCAAATATTGTCTGCCGGTAGGACGACACCACGATTGCCAACAGGAACAACACCACGATCGAAAGTGGGATGAGTTTGTTCAATCCCAACGCGAGGCTAGAGCCACCAAACGCAATAACCAGCAAGATTTCTTGTGTCGCGTACGCCGTGGACGAGATCGCGTCAGAAGAAAACACGGCCAACGCAATGGTTTTCGTCAGTCGCTGATGTTCCAAATCCGCGGAAGCAATCGGCTTGCCTACGAACATCCGTTTAACCGTCTTCAGCACTTGAATTTCCTGTCTGTATTCTGTCGCCGATCGAACGCCTGCGGTGCCGACCTCTCACGCTCGTAGCTTGCCACTTAGCGAATCGTCAGACAGGTATTCAATCGCTTCGAGTCTCGATCCGTGCGCTTCACGGTCGTACGATCCTCCTGGCGCACCGATAGTCGAACTTGGAGGGTGCAGTGCACGTAGTTGTCGTTGGTTGTGGACGGGTGGGCTCCGAGCTCGCACTGACCTTGGAAGAACAGGGCCATTCGGTGGCTGTCGTCGACCGCAGCGAGCGGGCGTTCCGCCGGTTGCACGATGGGTTCTCGGGCAAGACCATCACGGGTATCGGTTTCGACCGCGACACGCTGATCGAAGCTGGCATCGAAGAAGCTGGCGCGTTCGCCGCTGTCACCTATGGCGACAATTCCAACATCTTGTGTGCACGTATCGCCCACGAAACCTTCGAAGTCGCGCACGTTGTTGCCCGTATCAAGGATCCGCGACGAGCGCTGATCTTCCAACGGCTCGGCATCGCAACCGTCGCTACCGTCGCTTGGACGACCGATCAGATGATGCGGCGCCTGCTGCCTGCGGACAATCCGCACGAATGGGTCGATCCTTCCGGCAAGGTTTGTCTGATCGAACACACGCTGCCGGCAACGCGGGTCGGCAAAAAGTTCGGCGATCTCAACGAGCCGGGCCGCTACTGGCTCACGGCGGTTTCACGGTTTGGCAGCGGTCTTGTCGCCACCGGCGATGTCGTTGGCCAAGAAGGCGACATCGTGTATTTCATGTGCGACGTGGCTGCGGTTGATGATTTGCACGCCAGACTGCACGCGGTCGAGGGAGGCCACCACTAATGCGTATCGTGATTGCAGGAGCAGGCAAAGTCGGGCGTTTCATCGCCAACGACCTGCTCGACGCGGGCCATGAAGTCCTGTTAATCGACAAAGACGGCGCGGTGCAGAAACGAACGCTGCGCGACAACGTTGAGTGGTGCATCGCGGATGCCTGCGAAATCTCATCGCTAGGGACCTCCGGGCTTGATCGCTGTGATGTGGCTGTTGCCGCCACCGGCGACGACCAAGTGAACCTCGTATTTTCGCTCCTCGCGAAACAAGAGTTCGGCATTCCTCGTGTCATTGCACGCGTGAATCACCCCAAAAACGAATGGCTGTTCAATGAGAACTGGGGTGTCGACATGAGTGTCTCGACACCACACCTTGTCACCGCAATGGTCGAAGAAGCCGTCTCGGTTGGCAAGCTTGTTCGTTTGCTCACCTTCGAAGGGGGCAATATCCGACTCGTCGAGATCACACTCGCTGACGACTCACCATCGAAGGATGTCGCGATCAAGGACCTCCTGTTGCCGCACGACGCGACCGTTGTGGCATTGCTGCGCAACGAACACGTGCTCATGCCCCACGGAGACACAATCTTCGAAGCTGGCGATGAAGTCCTTGCGATGGTCACCGAAGAATCAGAAGACGATCTCCGCAAGTTGTTTGCTGGAGAATAGCGATCGCCACCGCATGATTGCGTTCTCAGACGAGTTCGTACAGCGGGTTATGCATTAAGAGACGGCCCGGTTCGCCCATCACCATGCCCTGGACGATCAGTTTCCGCCCGGCGGTAACGCCACCAATCTTGCGACGGCCCAAAAACACGGCAGTGATGGAACCACTGCCGTCGCTGACCTGAACTTCGATTGCCGGCGCGCCAGCACGCGGCACGATCCGTACCGAACGAATTTCACCCGCAACCCGAGCTCGGGTGCGCGGGCCCAGCCCGCTGATCGGCTCCCCACCACGACCAACAGCGAACACGCCCAATTTCTCGCGATCGATTTCATCGATCGGTCGAGACACCCGTGAAAACAATTTTCGCAACGCCATGCCCCAACCGTACAGCTTCAGGATCGCACATGACCCGCCTGATGCGTTGGGCGGCCTTCCACGTGGCATCATGGCCGTATCGCACTTACGAACCGCACTCATTTTAATTTCCGGCGCGTCGCAGCGAAGTTTGGCTGCACAGTGACCATCGCCAGCTTGGCGCTTGCGGGCTGCAGCGGCTCATCGCCGAAACGTCCGACGACGACGAAACCGAGCGGAGGCGGCAATACGACCGCAACCACCACGGTCGACACGAGCGACCACCGCCGCTTCGTGTTGAAGCCCAGTTTGGTGGTTTCCACCGGGCCACGGGCAAAGTTCTCGACGAGCAGCCGGCAGGCAGCCAACCAGTTCGTTGAGCGGTACCTAGATGTGGCGATGTGGCGGCCACAACATTCGGGCGTCGCCGTCGATCGCGCTGCGGCTTCGGAATTCTCGAAGCTGTTCGAACCGGCAATCCTGGCGCAGCTCACCACGGGATCAGACCGATTGCGAGTCGTGTCTGATGCGCCCGCGCCCAATCCGGCCACGGACCTCGACGCCACCATCACATTGCACGCAATCGGTGATGAGCGCGGCAACATCGTGCGTATCGCGGCCGAATTCAGCGCACGCACCCGCGGACCTTCTCCGACTGCACGCCAAGGCGAATTGCTACTACAAGCTCGAGGAACTTCGTGGGTGATCTCGGGATTCGACCTGACCGTGACTCGAAACCGAAGCGCACTCGAATCAGGAACGACCACGACGGCAAAGGCTCAATCATGAAACGAGCATTGCGACGGATCGCCGCATTCACAACTGGATTCATCTTGTCGATCGCTGGAATGGGGCTGGCGTGGGTTCACGGATGGAATCTGCCCGGCGCGAGTGGCGCCTCGGCAATCACTGTTACGAAGCTCCATGCCGAAGCTGCATCTCGTGACGATCAAGCCATTTTCGTGATGTTCGTAGGGAGCGATTTACGGCCTGGAGTCGGGGGTGCGCGTGGCGACGCGTTGCACCTCATTGGGATCAACCCGAAGCTGCACAAGGCGACCGTGATCGACATCCCACGCGACACCTGCGCAACCTTCGGCGGCCATAGTCGCAAGATCAACGAAGCAAACTCAAATGGTGGCGTAGCGAATCAAGCAGCCGTGGTCGGCCAAATGGTCGGCGTGCCCATTTCCTACGGTGTAGAAGTTGATTTTGCCGGTTTCTCTGCGCTCGTCAAGGGTGTCGGAGGGTTGTACATCGATGTTCCGATGCAGATGCATGATTCGTATTCCGGCGCATATTTTCCCAAGGGTGCGCTGCACCTTTCCGCGGAGCAATCCCTTGCGTTTGCGCGGAACCGCCACGACTTTGCCCGTAGCGACATTCAACGTACGTGGAACCAGGGTTATTTGATGATCGCCGCGATCAAACAGCTCCAACAGCAGTACACAACGATCAGCGGGCGGTTCAAACTCGTCGACTTGCTCGTTCACCACGCCCAGCTCAACGGCTTGAACGTCGGCGATCTTGTCGATCTCGGACAACTCGCAAATGCCGTACCGTCGACCGCAATCGCCAATGTCACGATCCCTTCAAGCGGAGGCGCCTGCTTGAGCCTTGCCCCAGCGGCGCAACGGCTCTTCGCCGATTTCCGAGACAACGGTGTGCTCGATAGTTATCCTGCGGGCACCGTCACCAATCCCGATCCTCGCCCCTAGCGAGCATTGATTTGGACGCGTGCGACACGCTGGATCAACTCGACAACATTGTTGAGTATCTCGGTCGCCTGACTGCTCGCCACATCATCTCGGCACGCCCCGCGTCGTTTGGAACGCTCCCTGCTGATTTACACGACGATACTGTCGCGCGTCTTCACGCACGCAAGATCACGCAGCTGTATTCCCATCAGGCGGAGGCAGTAGACGCGCTCCGCAACGGTGAATCGGTTGTAGTCGCGACAAGCACTGCTTCGGGAAAATCGCTGTGTTACCAAGTGCCGATTGTCGACGCAGTCGTGCGGGGCGACCGTTCAACGGCCCTGTTGTTGTTTCCCACCAAAGCGCTTGCCAACGATCAGCTCCAATCAATACGCAGTTGGCTCGTTCCCGGTTTGAAGGCCGTGACCTACGACGGTGATACGCCACCCGAAGATCGGCAATGGGCGCGCAAAAACGCCAACGTTCTGTTCACCAATCCGGAAATGCTGCATATGGGCATGTTGCCGTCGCACGCTCGGTGGGCGACGTTTTTCATGCGCTTACGGTACGTCGTTGTCGATGAGCTCCACGCGCTGCGTGGCATCTTCGGTAGCCACGTCGCGCACGTATTGCGGCGGCTCTTGCGGATCTGCGCGCACTACGGCAACACGCCGACGTTGTGTTTTGCATCGGCAACAATCGGCAACCCCGGTGAGCTCGCAAGCGCCTTAACATCACAATCAGTACGCGCAATTGTCGAAGACGGCTCGCCGCACGGCGAACGTCACCTCGGGGTCTGGCAACGACCACTCTTGGATCCCCACACCGGCACACGCGCCTCCGCGAACATGGAAGCTGCCGCGCTCCTCGCAGAATTTGTACGCGACGGCCAGCAAACCTTGGCATTTTGTCGTGGTCGCCAAAGCGCGGAGCTCGTCGCGGGCGCTGCCAAACGAGCAGTGATCGCTGATCAGTTCGCAACGGGAGGCGAGGCGCGCGCGAGTGCGGGAGCACACGACGCTTCAGGACTTGGAACGAAGATCGCGGCGTATCGAGGTGGGCTGTTAAGCACCGAGCGCCGCAAACTCGAAAAGGCGTTATCGAGCGGCGAATTGCTCGGTGTCGCGGCAACAAACGCGCTCGAACTCGGAATCGATGTCGGCGGGCTCGACGCAGTCGTGCTGAATGGTTTCCCCGGCACGCTCGCATCCATGCGCCAGCAAGCTGGGCGAGCGGGCCGCTCCGGGCAGCGCTCAGCGGCGGTTCTCATTGTTGGCGATGACCAACTCGATCAGTGGTACGCCGCACATTCGAGCGAACTCGTTGATCGCCCATCAGAGCCTGCGGTCATCAACCCTAAAAATCCGTTCGTGGCGATCGCGCATATCGAGTGCGCGGCCCACGAGCTACCACTCACGCCCGACGACGAACGATGGTTCGGCAGCGACCTCGACGATCATGTGCTCGCGCTTACCCGCGAAAACCGCCTGATTCCGAAGGCCGGGAAGCTCTACTACGCGGGTGGCGAACCACCGGCGTATCGAGTGGGGCTCCGCAGCGGCAGCACTTCGCTGTTTCATTTGCTGCAACGATCAACGGACACCGAAGTTGGTACCGTCGACGAAGCCCGGATCTACAGCGTTGCGCACCCGGGCGCGGTCTATCTTCATCAGGGCCGCCAGTACCGTGTGGAGTCTCTGCACCATGAGGAACGGGTTGCTTTCGTTGAAGAATTCGACGAAGATGAATACACCCAACCTCGTTCGGATCTCGATATTACGATTGCAACACTCTCGGAAACGGTCGCGGTTGCGCCAGGAGTCTTCGCTCATCTCGGTACTGTCGAGGTAACGAGTCAGGTCGTCGGCTACCAGCGGCGAGTTGCTTCTACTCGCAAACTCATCGAAACCGTCGAGCTCGATCTGCCGCAACGAGTACTCACAACGCGCGCGTGTTGGTACACGATTGATCATCTCCGGGTGAGCGAGGCGATGATCGTGGGTTCGCAAATTCTCGGCGCGGTACACGCAGCGGAACACGGCCTGATTGGTTTACTTCCGCTGTTCGCGATCTGCGATC
This sequence comes from Actinomycetes bacterium, assembly GCA_025360585.1. GTDB lineage: Bacteria > Actinomycetota > Acidimicrobiia > IMCC26256 > PALSA-610 > F1-120-MAGs023. The sequence continues at coordinate 19,703 of JANYBW010000009.1, forward strand.
GGTGGGATGTCGGTGGCCTCTCAACCGCCGCGCATCTCCAAACCGGCGAAGCAACAATATTCATCTACGACGGGTACCCCGGAGGCGCGGGGATTGCCGAGATGGCCTTTGAAGCTCGGCAGCGCCACGTTCGCGAGACCCACAAGTTGATCAGCGCATGTGGTTGCGACGACGGCTGTCCATCGTGTGTGCAATCACCGAAGTGCGGGAACTACAACGAGTACCTCGACAAACACGCAGCGACACGACTACTGCGGATCATGTTGCGCTGAAATCAACAACCGCTCTCGCTCGCGCAACCAGCGTTGTCGCAATGATGATACGAACATCGCGGGCGACCGTCACGACCGCGTCGCCGCCTGCACATTCACATCGCAACAACGTGGTTCCGTTTGCGGACGCAACGATTGCTGCGACGGCGCGCGCCGCGTCCGAGCCATGCCCAAGCGCAAGTTCATCGGCCGCCGCCAACGCGGCCGCATCCGCGGCGGCACTGGCTTGGGCCCGCTGCGCCGCGAGGCCACCGGCGGAAAGAACGAGGAACGCCGCGATTGCCCCCAAGATCAGCACCGCAAGCATCAGAATCGAAACGCTGCCAGCATCACGGCTATCCCGCATCGGCTTCACGTTTCAGCACGCATGGTTACTCTGCGAGTGATCACGATGCTGGGAAGCATCGGGCCAATCAGTGGCAGCGACGGTTTCGATCGGTAGGTCACCGTTGCGGTCACCATCGGAGGAGATCCCATCGATCGTGTAACAACTACTACTGCACCCGGCATTGATCGCGCAACGATTCGTTGGGAGTCGGCACCGCTCGGATCTACGGCCGCGGCTCGCGCCGCTTCCCGAGCCGCGTTCGAGACCACGAGCACATCGTGGCTCACCACCATCGATTGCAAAATCAACAGGACAACCAACACGACTGCAGGCAGCACCATAATGAATTCGACGGTCGCCTGTCCTCGTTGTTCACGCCGACCCAACCACGCGCGTCGGAAATGGCGCTGCGCCGTCACAGAATGCTCTTCATCACGAAGCTCACTACTTTGCCAAAAATTGCAGCAATTACGTTGGTTTTCGTTAGAAATGAGATGAGAAGCCCGCCGATCACTGCTGCGGCCACGATCACCATTGCGTACTCCGCCGTGCTCTGGCCGCGCTCCTCAGCCCGCAAAGAGTTGCGCCGGAGAGCGAGATTGTGGAATGTACGAGTTTGCATGAGATCACCTTTGTTATGAGTTGGGTGTTGCGATTGAGTTTCGATTTCACACGCCGTGCCACCCAGCAACGAGCGCAGGAATCACCGTGAGCAGCGCGAATGCTGGCAACACGAAGATGACGAGTGGGAAGATGAGCCGAACCGAGACGGTTCGGGCCTGGGCGAGCGCGAGGCGGTGTTGTGTCGTTCGACATTCGGCCGCGATTCGATCGAGCGTCGCCGAGATTGGCGCGCCGGTACGCATTGCAACCGCGAGTGCATTGGTAAGTGCGCGCAGCTCCGGGCACCTCCGCGCGTGATCCGCAAGCACATCAGTCAAGAGCGCGCCCCGTTGGGTTGCTCGAAGCATCGAAGTCACTTCGTGCGCGACTGCATCCGGAGCCCATCGGGAAGCCAGCTCAAGTGCCTGCAACACCGACGTTCCCGCGCCGACGGCCACGGCCACGAGGTCGACAACGACGGACTGTTGGCGAGCCAACGCAGCGCGCCGCTGACGAACCGCGAGCCAGGCGCGCAGCGCGGACATTCCGGATGTGACGACGCGCACGACCGGCACTCGACGCCATGATTCTCGACTTAACATCACAGCGACCATCGGTCACGCAGCATTGATCGAACCCAGCAATAGCCCAATGTTTCCAATATCAATCCGACGACTCCACATGCACGCCCAAACGAACTGCCCAGCAATACATCAACCGATCGTTGGTCAATGGCAGTCGAAACCAACAAGTAACCGACGGGCGCACACACCATCACGAGCGCCGAAGCCTTCGCTTGCGCGGCCTGCGCCCGAACTTCAGCCAACACATCAAAACGTTGCCGCAAGGAATAGGCCAGACCATCCAGCGAATTCGCAGCGGGACCCCCAAGCGAATGCGCGATCATCAAGCCACCCGCTGCAGCACGAAGATCATCGCCCGGTGTATTTGAAGTCCACATCACAGTTGCGGTCTCAAAATCTGCACCCATCGCGAGGCGCAAAATGAGTTGGTCGGCAGCAGCAGCGAGCGCGCTCGACGATTCCGCAACGGATTTCAACCCAGAAGTCACCGTCCCACCGGCGCGAAGTTCTGACGCAATCGTTGTCAGCATCTCAGGAATCGCCTGGGCGGCGAGCTCGTCAGATCGTGCACGCCGCAGCCAAATCCACGCGGGAGCGCCGACGGCCACGGCCACCGCGAGAGTTCCCGCTAGGCGAGCGTCGAACGGAGCCAACATGGCAAAGCTGCACACCACCGCAAGACCCCAACATTGCAGCGCGGTACTCGGCTGTATGGCAACGTTCGCGTGCGACAGTGCCCGCGAGACAAACCCGGGGGGTGCAGCCGCTCGCAACGCGCCGCCAAGTTCCGCGGCGCGATCGCGCACGGCGACTCGCTCCGCCCACCGGAGCGCCAACCCGGCACACGCCAGCATCACGATTGCGCCAGTCACACTAGAAAACAGCATCATTTAGGCACTTTCCGCGCGTGTCGAGCCCCGGCTCATTGCGACTTCCCCGTCATTCGGTCGGAGCAGGTGAGCGATCCGACGAGTTCCATTCGCATCACGAACCAAAAACACGACGAGGTCGATGGCCGCATGCACCAACGCTCGGACCGCATCATGCGGAACCGAAGCATCGGCCAGCATGGCGAGGATTGCGAGGCGACGTAGAGCATCCGGAGCCGAGTTGGCGTGAATCGTGCTGAGCGAGCCGCGGTGCCCGGTGTTCAGAGCTAACAAGAGATCCAGTGCCTCCGCGCCTCGGACCTCTCCAACGATGAGGCGATCGGGGCGCATGCGCAACGAGGCCCGCACGAGATCCCGGATCGTGTGTTGGCCCGCGCCTTCGGCATTCGCCGGATGCGCTTCGAGGCGAACCCAATGGCGATTTCGCAGCTGGATCTCCAACGTTTCCTCGACGGTTACAACCCGTTCCTCAGGCGCGAACTGTTCACTCACCGCGTTGATCAGCGATGTTTTTCCTGTACTCGTCGCCCCCGCGATCAAGATCGTCTCGCGGTTCTCCAGTGCCTGCTGAAGCACCGTCTGCGTACCGGCCGTCGCAAGAAAATCGCTGATTTGTATAGGTTTTTCACGAAATCTACGAATGGTTACGATCGGGCCATCGGGAGCTAACGGTTGTGCCACCGCGTGGAGCCGAGAGCCATCAGGGAGCCGTGCATCAACCAACGGCGAGCCGCGATCCAGACGCAATCCCAGTGGGGCTAACACCCGCTGGACAATCACTTCGATGGCCGCAGCGTCGAGCTGCAAATCAATCGGAATGATCACGCCGGCGCGTTCCACGAAGGCTTGGCCCGGACCGTTGAGCATGATTTCGGAGACTTCTGGATCTCTCAAGAACGGTTCAAGGCCACCGAAGCCAAACACACGACGTTCGATATCGCGAATCGATCGCTCAATATCATGCGCGGAGAGCAATGGGTTCTCTTCGAACAGCAAAGTACGAAGACGCTCTGCGACGTGCACCTTCTGCAAGGAAATCTGCCCATTCACCTCGCGCAGCCAGCGGGTGTGCACTCGGCTGACCAATGCTTCACGCTCGCTCATGCGACCGATTCCTGTAGCGCTAGGAGGCCAAGCCGACGCGCCGCAAGTTGCAGCGGTCGAAACACTTCGGTTGGCTCTCTCCGCAACAGCATGCCAGCGTCGATGGCCCGAGCGATTTCAGGCCGTACCGGGATTTGCGCAACAACCGAGCGGTGCAGAACGGCATGCACGTCGCGCACGCCGAGCGCCCGATGGGGCTCGTCAATAAGTACGACACCACTCGTTCTGTCAAGCAGTTCTCCGCGGGCACTCACTCGTTGGAGCCCGAGGAAACACGGGCGCAGCACCATGAGCGAACACGGCGCGATCGCAAGAAGTTCAGCCGCGTTCGTGGTGGTCGTGGTTGCGAAGGTGCCGGCGTCCAGCACGAAGGTCGACAACGAGCGCGCCATCACCGTTGCCAATGCGAGGCCGCGCGGGGACGCGATGTTGACGTGCGCCCATCGTTCGCGCGAGACAGGAAGCACCCGAAAACCTTCGTGAATATCGTGGGTTACTGCATCTAGGGCAAGCGGAGAAATTTCGCTATCGGAATCGATGAGGTCGTCGAAGCCGTAACGAATATCGAGGCGAGCTCCGCACACCGCCGGGAGATCTCCGCCGCTATCAACGAGCCGCACATCCGGTTGTGAACGGCTCAGTACAGCAGCAAGCGAAGCCGCAACGACCGACGTTCCGACGCCACCTTTAGGTGACCAAACAACGATGAGCACGAAACTTCCCCAAAGACAGGCGCGCCGAAGCACGAGGAATGAACTGGGGGAAGTTCAAAATGGGGAAGTACGAAGAAATTAGACCGTAGCGATGCACATGTCAAACCGCGTGACGAACCGCGTGACGAACCGCGCGGCGAAACTGCATGATCTTTGGTGATTGAACAAGACAACGGCGCCGGAAACCCGACGCCGTTGCTTAAACCATCATTGCTTGGTGAATCAGGCCTCGCGCACCTTCTTGGCGACGAGAGCACCGAGTGCAGCAAGCACTACTAAAATCAAAATCTTTTTCACCATAAGCCGACCTCCTACTCCGCGGGCTGGACAAGGCCAATGTAGCAAGCCCAACCCACCCGCGCAGGTTCAGTGAAGTCGCTGGCCGTTTCCGCATAGTCACGGCCATCTTCGAAATCCTCTCCGGCGGCAGGCGCTCGGTCCGGTATCTGACTTGGACGCCGATGGACATGACCCGGTTCCGCCAACGCGCGGCGAAGGGCGCCACGGCGGAGCAACGCGAGCTGACCGACCAAATTCAACACGCGGAGGCAATCCAACCAGCGGAGGTGGCAGGAATCGTCACCGAGTCGAGCTGCTTCAAGTAAGTCCAGTTCAGGGTGTGTCAGATCGTTTGTGTAAATGGTCGTGATGTTGGTTAGTTGTGGTGGTTGGCGATCCGGTCGCCGTAGTGGATGGTGAGCGTGTTGAGGATGTGTTTCCAGCCGCTGATTTGTCCTGTGAGGTTCTCCCTGTTC
>JANYBW010000058.1 GCA_025360585.1 Actinomycetes bacterium
GCATTCACACCATGAGTTTTACGCCATTCAAAGACCTGCGTGCGACGCAACCCTTCACGACGAAACAACGAACCCCGTTCCGGGCTCCCCTCAGCCAACGATTCATACTCAGCAACGATCTTGCGTTTGTACTCGTCGCTATAACGCCGGTGCATCGACCGGCGACTCGCGACATCCACACCATTTTCAACAACAGACGGCAACGTCATTTTCAATCAAATCCATACTCGCCCCGTAAACGGATAACACCACCACTGGTCTCACAACACCCTGACACACAGGGGAATAGCCGGCGAGGAACCCAGCGAGGGCGATCGTCTCGGGTTCGCTGAACGGGACGTCAGCGGCGGCAGGAACAAGATCAGTAGTGGACAGGACAAGAACCTCCAGGTCGATAAACGTTGAAGTTCTTGTTGTCGGCACCAGCCACAACAAAGCCGAAACTGTCTCGTCCGTAGAGATTCCGGTGATCGCGGGACTCGCCGCGGGATATTCCGGTGATCGAGCGTTACGGGGTCGCCAAGATAACCGTCTGCCATCGTTCCTGATCGGGTGAACATAGGCGGTTGCTTCGCTCGCGATAACTCAGAACTTCCGTTTCTCGCTTGCAATAACAAGCTCAGTTCGGGCACTACGCGCCGGTGTCCGGCCGAGTGCGATGGTCTTGGGCGGCGTCCGTTGAGGACGCCGAGGCGTACCGCGTTGAAGCTCGTGGGCTGATCGGGCGACATGTCGAGCGCATTCGCTACTTCGACATCGACTATCGAACCGAGGAGTTTCGACGCCACGAAGTCGGGCCGAGAACGATCGTGAGGGAAGCGGAGTGGGTGGAGCCGAGCTGGAGGCATCAGGTATGCGATTCCATCGACTACGCGGTCGAACTCGAAACCCGCGACGGTGCACGCTTCACGGTGTCATGGGAAAATCTCGGAAAGATGGAGGGCCTGGGCTTGCGTGAGCTGCCAGCGATCGGCAACGCCTTTCGCGATGATGCGGACGTTGCCGAATGGGATGTGTCGGACACCACGCAATGGAGGGCAGCTCGCGATTCCGCAGTGACCTCCGTCGAGATGCACTACGAACGATGGGACGATTCAGGCGAAAGTCTGTCGTGCTCGTGGGTCACCGTGGAACTTGGCAGTCGTATCATCGAGTTCGTCTTGGGCGAGGGCGATCGAGTGAACGACAGAGTTCTACCGTCCGCCAACAATGTCGCTGTGATCTTCGACAGCCGGTTCCTGCCGCCCTGGCTCGCCGACCGACACGGGTAACGCGGAACTGCCGATCTGCGATTGTTTTTGATGCAATTGCGCCGAGCGAAATACGCGCGTTGATGGCGAGCGCACGCCGGTCGATCGTCACTACTGCTCCGGGTGAGATCTTGGCGGCGGATCCTTCGGAGATGGAAGAGCGTCGCGGTCGGGTCGTTCCTGTATTGGCCCTTGCGTGAAGGCCGTTCGGTGTACCACCGCGCGCCGGATGAGTCGTTCAAGAGACCGTCCGCAGTCTGGTGCTATCTGATAGGATAGCGGCATGGTGAGCTTTGTGGATCCGAGCCAATTGTTGCGGGAGGCGCGTGATGCGTCGGGATTGTCGCAGCGTGAACTCGCGGCGTGTGCTGGTACTTCAGGCCCGACGATCGCTGCGTACGAGTCTGGTGCGAAGGAACCGAGGCTGTCGACCCTCGACCGGCTGGTTTCCGCTACGGGTCAACATCTTTATGTTCGCGTTGGGCGTCACCTGACAAGAACTGACCGCCGGAGTTTGGCGCTTCACGCAGCGGTCAACGCTCGCTTGTGTGAGGATTCGCAGGCCGTGCTGCGTAAAGCGCGAAAAAATATGGTGACGATGCGCGCCGCTGCGAAGGGTAGAGCGGCACAGCGCTTGTTCGCAGAGTGGGATGAGCTACTCGATGGACCGTTGACTGCGGTCTCAGAAACGTTGCTGTCGTCAAGTGAACACGCATGTGATCTGCGGCAGGTGAGCCCGTTTGCTGGTGTACTGAACGATGGCGAACGGCGCGCGGTGATCGCGGCCGCGGCAGTGTTGTTGTGAACCGGGAACAGTTGCTACACGCGATTCGTGCTGCAGCCAGCGCTATCAACGCTCATGATGTCGTGGTGATCGGAAGCCAAGCGATTCTTGCGTCCATTCCTGAGCATCAATTGCCGATTGAAGCGACGAGGTCCATCGAAGCCGATGTGATGTCGAGAGATGGCAACGCTTCTGATGCCGACTCGATTGACGCGATGGTTGGCGAGCTTTCAATGTTTCATGAAACGCACGGTTACTAGGCTCAAGGGGTTGATCTCACCACCGCCCGACTGCCGCGTGATTGGGAGCAGCGTCTGATTCCGATGCCCAGCGAGTTTCCAGTTGAGCATCCGATACTTGGGCGGTTTGTGATGGGCTGGTGTCTTGAAGCACATGATCTGTGGGCAGGCAAAGCGATCATCGGTCGCGAAAAGGATCTTGAATTCTGTGCTGCGCTCGTGAGGTTCGAGTTGGTTGATCCAGCTGTCTGTATGGAGCGGGTTGAGTTGATCGATTCGATTCGCGATGAGGAACGCGCCCGAGCGCGGCGCCTTGCGAACACCACATTCGGGTAGCTCATTATTGGCGGACGTCCGCCAAAACGTCCGCCAGTTGGTATGGAACGAGTGGACGGAACGGCACTATTCGGTAAGCTCATCCGGGATATCCCGAATGAGCTACACCAAAAACGCTGTATGGACGGTTCTTAGCCTTCTCGTAATGAGCGGGTCAGGAGTTCGAGTCTCCTCTTCGGCTCTCAAAAATCATTGGCCAGGCGCGTGCGGGACCTGGCGCCTCTGATGACTGCTGCTAGCTCAGACTTGATCGCCAATGGATTGGTCCACGCGCTATGCGAGTACTGGTTGGTTTATGATGGTCCAGGCTAGAACGAATTGGGTGGGCGTGAGCTCGCCGTGCGCGCTGTGGGGCCGGTTGGTGTTGTAGTCGTTCCTTCAACCTTCGATGATGACTAGCACTCCGAGCCTCCAGCGGTTTCTGCAAACGTTTCGACGTCTTGCGGCGTGTACCGAGCGTGCGGGTTGAATCTGTGACCGAACTTGACGAGACTGCGAATCCGTTGATGGGGTTCGATGACTTCTTTCGGACCGAATTTCCCCGCTTGTCGAGACTGCTGGGCGCGGCTGACGCCAGTGCAGCGGATGCTTTGCAAGATGCCTTTTTCAAGGCTTCGCAAGCTTGGTCGAAGGTCTCGGTCTACGACGATCCTGCTGCTTGGGTTCGGCGGGTTGCAGTGCATCGCATGCTCGATGAGCGACGCTCGAATCGCCGCCGGGCCGCGGCGATGGTTCGTCTGCGGGTTCCGGAATCTTTTACGCCGCCGGATCCAGACGGACGCATCGATATCGATCGCATGATCGCTGGATTGCCCTTGCAACAACGCGTCGCGTTGAGCTTGTTCTACCTCGGTGGCTTCACGTCGTCTGAGGTAGGCGAATCGATGGGAATCACTGATGGTGCGGTGCGTTTTCATCTCAATAGGGCCCGTAGTGCGTTGCGGAGCGCGTTAGGAGATCAACATGACTGACGACGACATTCGGGATCAATTGGGTGAGACGATTCGATCGGCTTTTGAACGTCGGGCGCCCGTGGGAACGGACCTGAACTTGGTGCGTTCTGACTTGGCACGCCGGGGGAGGAAACCGCGGTCGGGCCGGAGAGTCGCTGTCGGTGTTGTGGCCGTTGCCGCCGCGATCGGTTCGGCCGGGTACGTGGCGGGCACGCCCGAGTCGGGTTCTCAGGCAAAAGTCAAAGTTGTGGCGCCGGATCGGACAACGACAACCACGAATGTTGCGATACTAAGAGAGGCCGACTTTGTCAACGCGTTCCACGCCGATCTGGATTGTTTGAGGAAACATGGCTTCGGAGCGACGCGTGACTCCTACATCGCGTTCTATCGAGGCGGTGGCGTGCAAGTCTCGATCGGGAGTTCGTTCGGAGCGCCGCAAGCAAACGGTGCCGTCGTGACAACGACCCCGAGCGCCGCGTTGGCCACCACGTCGACTGCGCCGCACCGAGTCGAATCTGCCGCTACGAGACCTTCTTTACCGGTGTCAGGGTCGACTCCGATCACTAGGGCGCATCCCGGAACGCTCGCCGGAATTGAACAAGAATGCGCAGCTCTACTGAGGCTATTGATGATCCGATTTCCCGGAGCTGGGCAACCCGCTGTTTCTCGAACGCCGGAATTTGTGGCGTGCGTCGCCCGGCGAAGCTCAGGGCATGGCGTTGACGCGACGGCCATCGCAATGCGGTGCCAAGCGCAAGTAACCGACAAACTTTTCCTGATCAAACGCGTCCATTGAGTCCGCTCGGATCGGAGTGGAACTGTTGTATGCGCAGTCTCTCACGACCTTCGGACAACGGGAACCAAGTCTGAAACGAGTGGTTCGTGGCTCCGTCGGCAGTGCCGCGATCCCGTTTCAGTAACCGGGAGCTAGCCGCGATGGCAATGTGAATTACGCCCGACCCAGCGTACCGTGAGCATTGAGCAGCACAACGAACGTCTTGGGTTCCATGCGCGGGAGCAAGTCGAGCGGAGTGCACAAATTCGGAGCGGCACGATGGTTATCACGGGTGATGTAATTCAGGCACCGCGTATTCTCGATGGCACAGCAAAACGGGAGTCGGTTGGTCGCCTTGGGGTAGTTGCGGAGCTGCCAACTGATCGGTTGGAGTTGTTGCGGCGCGCCGATGCGATTGGTTTCAAGCTCAGCATTGTGATGCCTGCCTTCAACGAGGCTCGCACGATTCGCGAGGCGATTCACGCAGTGCTTGCCGTTGAACTTTCGTGCAATGCGGAACTCATCGTCGTCGACGATGGCAGCACCGATGCAACGGCTGCGGTTGTCGCCGAGATTGATGATCCTCGGCTGGTCAAGTGCGTGCATCCGTTTAACCTTGGCAAAGGCACTGCAGTACGCACTGGTGCCGCGGTTGCTTCGGGTACGCACCTCTTGATCTTCGATGCTGATTCCGAATACGACCCTGGCGACATTCCCGAACTGATCGCGCCGATCGTGGCGGGCCTCGCGGATGTGGTGTACGGCGCTCGAATCTTTGGCAACCACACCGTGTATCCCTCCTTGCGATTCGCGATCGGAAATCGTGCGACGACATTGGCCGCCAACATCTTGTTCGACTCCTACATCACCGATTTGCATACGTGTTTGAAGCTCGTGCCCCTCACGATGTTTCGCGATCTCACGTTGACACAACGAGGTTTTGGGCTCGACTCTGAAATCACCGCCGAACTTCTTCGCCGTGGTGTGCGCCCATTTGAAGTCCCGGTTACGTACCGAGGGCGGTCGCGGGCCGAAGGCAAAAAGATCACGTGGATTGACGGCATTAAGTGCCTCGCGGTACTGGCTCGAGTACGCAGCCGCGGTGTGGTGGGCGTTGCTTCCGGATCGGTGGCCCGGCGGGTTCCCGCGGAAATCAGCGAGTACAGCGCAACAACCATCGCCTCGCTCGAAGCAGAGCTGAGCGCCACTCATGATTTCGGTCGTCGATCTTCTACCGACGTTGACATCATTCCCGAATTTGGATGAACGATGACTTTGGGCGGCACTGCTCCGAGACAATCAACGACGGTCCGAAGCGCGAGTTCAACAATCAGAAGTCGGTATCGGCGCAGGCTCGTGATTGCCGCAGCAATTCTGGGTGTCCTGTTGGCGGCTCAATGGCCACTGTCGCGTTCCTTGGCCTCGGCGGGTTTCATCAATCGGCCTGAATCGTTTACCGAATTGAGTTTCGCCGATCCCGATCATGTCACCGCGATTGTTGAGCATCGAGTCCCTGCCGACGGCGCGCCGTTTGTCTTGACCAATCGTGAGGGGCGTCCTGTCGTTTATCACTGGGTTGTCCGCTCGATTTCGCGTGGCTTAGCTCACTCGCTCGCCGCGGGCAGCGCGTCGCTCGCAAATAACGAATCACGCGCGATCGATCCTGCGGCAAGCCTGCGTCGTTTGCGACGCGGCACGGTGATCGAAGTTGTCTTGACGAATCGATCGGAACGCATCGCGTTCAGAATCGCGGATCCGTTGGCGACACCGAACATGCATAAGGCCAACCGATGACGGCGACCACCGTCTGCACCCCAGCCATCTCACGTGAGCGACCTCCGGTCGTTGGATCGGTCTCGGGTCGGCGCATCGCGATTGTGTCCGATGCGATTTACCCTTTCAACAAGGGTGGAAAAGAGCTTCGCTACCACGAGATCAGTCGGCGGCTCGCGGCGCGCGGCGCAATCGTTGACGTGTACACCATGCAGTGGTGGCCCAAAAGCCAGGACTCAAGTGGGCAGGACTTAAGTGGCCAGTATTCGAGGGGGCGGGATACGGGCGGTCAGCAATACTTCGCTGACGGCGTGGAGTTCCATGCGATCTGTCCTTTGCTTGCGCTCTACTCCGGGGACCGACGATCAATTCGCCAGGCGTTGATGTTTTCAATGGCGTGCTTACGACTCTTGCGCTGCGATTTCGATGTGATCGAAGCTGATCACATGCCCTACCTCCCGTTGTTCGTGTTGCGCCTCGTCGCAACGATGAAGCGCGTGCCGCTTGTCGTGACGTGGCATGAAGTTTGGGGAAAGGCCTATTGGCGGGAGTACCTCGGATCACTCGGTGTGGTGGGTGCGTGGGTTGAACGAACTGCTATGCGGTTGCCTGATGTCATCGTTGCCGACGTTGAGGAGACTCGCCACCGGTTGCGCCTGTGTGGTGTGGCTGAGCGGCGGATCCGGGTGGTTCCGATCGGCATCGACTGCGATGCGATTGATCGCGTGCGATCCGAAGGGCAGCGGTTCGATGTTGTGTTCGTAGGTCGATTGTTGGAGCACAAGGGAGTCGCGGCGCTGATCGACGCACTTGAATACGTGTCTCGTTCGGTTGGCTCACTTTCGTGTGCGGTGATTGGTGAGGGCCCAGAGCTACGGAACCTCCGCGAGCAAGTCGACGCGCTCGGTCTCACCGAAGGTGTTCTGTTTCTCGGAAGACTCGAAGCCGACGAGGACGTCTGGCGGGTCATGAAATCGGCGCGGGTCTTGGCGCTGCCTTCGGTACGAGAGGGGTTCGGAATCGTTGTGCTTGAAGCGATTGCCAATGGAATCCCCGTCGTGACCTCGAATCACATCGACAATCTTGCGCAGCACCTCGTCGCCGAAATGGCAGCCGGGTTGGCATGCGGAAACGACCCTGCGGACCTCGGAGCAGCGTTGCTTACGATGTTGCGCGCGCCAGCTGATCTCACATTGGCGCGGTCGGTGCTCGCCAACCGCTATTCGTGGGACGCCATCATCGATCAACTCAGCGATGTGTATTGTCAAACCCGCGTTGGAGTGGCAGCGTGAACGGGGTGGTTCCACAGATTTCGGTAGTGATCTGTTCGTTGAACGGCGCGACAAAAATTGGTACTTGTCTTGCTGCCATCCAGCGTCAAACCCTTGGCCGCGATGTGGAAGTCGTCGTGGTTGATGATGGCAGCGCTGATGAAACCGCGAAGGTTGTGCAGCGTCTTGGATTTCGAGTGCTGCGCCACGCGACGAATCGCGGTTTGTCTGCGGCGCGCAATACCGGTATTCGCGCAACGAGCGCACCAATTATTGCGTTCACCGACGACGACTGCATCCCCGCCGACGATTGGCTTGAGCGAGTCGTCGCGGAATACGACGACCCGCGAATACTTGCCGTCGGTGGAACGGTCGCTCCGTTCACCACAGACAACGCACTCCTTCGGTATCTCGAAGCGAACAATCCACTGGCTCCCGTAGAAATCGAGCGAACGGTGAGTTCGAGCGTGTTGTACCGAGCGTACCTTTACATGCGCCGTAACGCAGTCGCGCCGGTTGCTAGCGGTCGTCGCGATGTGTATTCGCTGGTAGGGGCAAACTTCTCCGTCCGTCGAGAACACCTTGATTTAATTGGGCTTTTCGATGAACGCATCACATTTGGAGGAGATGAAGAAGACGTGTGTCGTCGGCTGCTCTTGGCCATTCCAAACGGTCGGCTCGTATATTCACCCGCCGCGATTGTCGCTCACGATTATAACCCGCATGTCCGTGACACCTTGCGACGCAGCTATGCCTACGGCAAAGGCAGCGCCCGAGCATTCCTAAAAAACAGTCACCAGTTTCCGACCGTGTTTCCGTTGCCAGCGGCAGTCCTTGCGTGCTCAGTTCTCGGTCTGTGGCATCGTGCTGCGTTCAAGGTTGCCGCTGCGTTGCCATTGTTGGCATTCCCGCGCTGGCCGGTTGAGGCACTGCGCCGCCGCAGCATTGAACCCATCGGCTATGCGTACATCCAGATGTTGCAGGAAACCGCTAGTGATGTTGGTTTCGCCCACTCGTTCGCGAGGTTGCGCCGCGAATACATGGGCGCGCGCGGAGACACCCAGTGAGCATGACAATGCCCGCACAACGCGCCGTCGTCGTGCTCGACGACCTGGTTCCGTTCGGTGTGACCTACACATCGTCGCGGCCGCCAGAGGCGCCGCGTTTGCGAGTCGATCGTCTGCGAGCTCCGCGCCTTCGGACACGTTTGAAGAACGCGCTTCCCTGCGTCGTGATGGTCGGCTGCTTTACGGCGAGCGCCAAATTGCACACGGTGCTGGCTGCGCAAGTGGTGATGCTCGCGTTTATGTTGATCGTTCCTGGGCTTTTACTGCTCGATTGCGCCAAAGTCCGGCCGCATAGCGGCCCGTTGCGAGTGGCCTATTGCGTCGCGACGAGTGTGGTGTTGCTGATGATGATCGGTTTGGCCGCGAGCGTTGCGTTGCCCGGACTCGGTATCGTGCGGCCGCTCAGCCGCGTTCCGATCGTGGTCATTGTCGATTGCCTGGTGCTCATCCTGGTTTGGTTTGCCGCTCGTCGTCACGATCCGATCGATGCCGCGTTGGATTCGCTGCCGAGTTCGCAACTCTTGATTTGTGGGTTACTCGGCGCGCTTCCGCTCGCGGCGATCGCTGGGGCGGGTCTGTTGAACAACGGTTCAACGTCGCACGTTGCAATCGCAACCGCCGCGATTTCAACGACGGTCTTGGTCGGTCTCATGATGTTCGGTCGTCGTGGACCAGCGGTGTACCTACCGGTCGGCTTGTTCGCGGTCGCCCTAGCTGCCGCGTGGGCGTATTCGATGCGGAGCTCGCACCTGTTTGGGTTCGATATCCAACAGGAGATACAGGCCTTCAACGCCACGATGCGACCAGCGGCGTGGTCCATACCGCGCGACGGGAATCCGTACGCCGCGATGCTCAGCATTACCGCGCTACCCGCGCTGCTCGCTCAAGTCAGCGGAGTATCAGGAGTGATGCTGTTCAAAGTTGTCTATCCACTGTTGTTCGCGTTGGTGCCGGTCGTGGTCTACGAAGTCGCGGCACGATGGGCACCGCGCGCTGCCGCGTTCGGTGCCGCAGCGCTGACCATCGCACTGCCACAGTTCGCCGGGCAGCTTCCCGCGATCGCGCGCCAAGAGATCGCGCTGCTGATCTTTGCGACGATGATCGCGTTCGCGTTCGATACAACGATTTCGATTCGAATTCGTAAGACGGCACTGTTGGTTGGTGCGGTCGGGCTGTCCGTCGCGCATTATTCCACAGCGTACGCGACGGTCGCAGCGTTGGTCATTGCGCATTTCGTATACGAAGGCGTTCGCTTTTGGCGAAACCATGAGCACCACGGGGTGCTGACGTTTCGTATCGTGCTGGTCTTTGCAGCAGTTGTTTTGGTATGGAACGTCGTTATCACTGATTCTTCGCAGAATCTCTCGTTGTTTGTCCGCAATGCGAAAGCGCGTGGAGCCGAAATCTTGCCGAACGCTCGCGACGGTTCCTTGACCGATCGGTGGCTTACTGGCAATACGGTGAAACCGATTGGCGCTTACGAATTTTACGGACGCGCAAAGGGTTACTACGTCGACCAGAATCGATTCCTCAACTTCTACCCGCGCGAGTTGCAACAGCAGTATCCGCCGGTTGATACCAAGGTGCAGCAAAACGCCGAGATCGTCCCTGGGGTTAAGACGGTCACTTCGCTGTTGCGAATCTCGACAACGCAACTCATGCTCGTGTTCACCGGTGTCGGAACGATCTGGTTTCTCTGGAAGCGACGCACGAACACCGTTCCCGTCTTGACCGAATTCGCAGCGTTGGCCATTGCGTTTTTGAGCTTCTTAGCGTTTATGCGCGTGAGCGGCGTTGCGGCGGAGGCGTACAACCAAGAACGTGCCCAGTTGCACGCGGCAGTGCTGCTGAGTGTCGGGCTCGCGACGACCCTTGGCTGGGGAATGCACCGTTACCGGCGGACCGCAACAGCATTCGCCGCGCTGGTCGTCGGGGTCACGTTTGCCGCTAGTGCGGGATTGACTTCCCTTGTCGGTGGCGGCGATATTTCACCAACGCTTGCCAACCGTGGCGAAGCATACGAACGCTTTGTGATCGCCGACGCCGAACGCTCCGCCGCGCGATGGCTCGACGCGCACCGCCAACCCAAGTCGATCATTTTCACTGACCGCTACGGAAAATTGCGGCTCTGGGGCTCGTCGCAGATTACGAGTGTGTTCGACAGCGCGACCCCAGGCACGATCGATCGCGGTGCGTTTGTCTTTGCCTCGCGCACCAACGTTGTGGAGCGGCGCGGGCGCGGGCAAATCAACGAGTTTTCCGGGAGCTATCGGTTTCCGTTGCCATTTCTCGACCGCACCAAGTCGGTGCTGTACGCGAATACTGCGAGTCGGATTTATCGGTGAGGTGCGTATGAAGACATCGATTGTGATCATCAGCAAAGACGAGCCGCTGTTAGCCGACACGCTTGCGACCTTGCATGATCGTTCCGAGAACCGGGTGGACGAAGTGATTGTTGTCGATTCTTCGAGCGGTCGGCTCGACGCGATTCGAACTGCCCACCCGTGGGTCGAGTGGATCGATTTTGTGCAACCCACAGGAGTGCGGGTCACAATTGCTCATCAGCGCAACGAGGGAGTTCTCCATAGCCGCGGCGACATCGTCGTGTTCATCGATTGCGGATGCATTCCGCAATCCGGATGGCTCGCGCGGTTACTTGCTCCGATTATCAATGATGATGAATCGGTGACCTGCGGTCCCGCGACCGCGCAGGGAACCAACGTCTACGGAGGGAGTCGCTGGGCCGCCGACGATGTCAAGTATGTGGATAAGGCACCAACGATCAACTTGGCGTTTCAGCGCTCGGCCTACGACGCGGTCGGTGGGTTCGATGAACGGTTTGAGTACGGATCGGATATCGATTTCACGTGGCGCCTGATCAGTGCCGGATTCCGTTTGCGGTGGGTCGGAGACGCGGTCGTTGAGCATGAATGGGGAACCGTGCGTCGCCAAGCGCGCCGGGCCTACGCGTACGGTGCGGCGAGCGCGCGGCTCTACCGCAAACATCCTCGCAAGATCATCCCGTCGTTGCGATCGAATCCCGTCCCGTTGGTATATCCATTGTTTCTCTTGGGGTTGCCGATCACCGCGAAATACCGTGCGTATCCGCTGCTCGCGCTCGTGCCACTCTGGCGTAACCGCCGGGCTGACGCGCCGTTATTGGTCGTTGCCGATCATGTCGTGCACGGGGCTGGAGTCCTCGCCGAGATCACCGGGTTGCGAACATGACTCAACCGACACGGATTCTTGTTACTCCCCGAGATCCCAATCCCTATCAATCGTTGCTCTACAACGAATTCGATGCGAGTCTCTGGGACGTTCGCTACGCCGAGGGGCCGACGCGCTCACAAACCATCAACGTCTTGGCTAAACCATTGATGTTGCTGTGGTATCGAACGCGCGGTTTCACAGTCTTACATGTCCATTGGGTTTACGAGTTCAGTCTGCCGTGGGCGCGATCTTCACCGCTTGCTCTGCGAATACTGCAACTGTGGTTCGGCTTCTACCTGCGCGTCGCCAACCTAATGGGATATTCGGTCGTGTGGACGGCGCACAACGTTGTGCCGCATCGACAAGTCTTTTTCAATGACCGCCAAGCGCGTGAAGTATTGATCCGCCGAGCCGCGGCCGTGATTTCGCTTGGCGCCGACACCCTGCCAGCATTGCGCGAACTGGGCGCCGCCGACATCTCGATTATTCCGCTGGGCACGTACGAATTCGAGAATGTTGCAACACCAGCTCGAGCCGACGCTCGACGCGAGCTGGGCTTTGTAACCGACGATTGCGTGGTCGCGGTGATCGGCCGCATCGAGCGATATAAAGGTGTCGATCGCTGGTTCACCGCGGTAGCTGCGCTGCCTGCGCGATCGAGGATCCGTTTGCTCGTGGCCGGTGATTGTGCGGACACTGAGCTCCGATCCAATCTTGAACATTTGGCCGCAGCGTGTCCGCAGCGTGTGCGGCTCGTGCTTGAGTGGCTGAGCGATGAAGACCTGGCGCGCGGTATCGCCGCCGCTGATGTAATCGCGTTTGGCTTTCGGTCCGTGACGAACAGTTCTTCGGTGGTGTTGGCGATGTCACAAGGGCGGCCGGTCATCGTGCCGGACGTGGCACAGTTTCGAATCCTGCCGGAAGCATCGTGTTTCAGATTTGAACCGGAACGCGAGGAATCACTGATGGAAACGCTGTGCCGAGCGGAGCACTGTTCGCAGATTGAATTGGACGCGATGGGGTTCGCCGCACGTTCGCACGCCACCAGTTTCGATTGGTCGGACGCGAGCCGCGCGACGCAAGCGATCTACCGAACACTGGCCCGACGATGAAAGTGCTTTCGATTACTCCCTACCCACCGAAAACCGATGGCATCGCTGTGCATACGAAGCAGCTGTTGTCGGCGTTGAGCGAGCGAGGCGATGTGGATGTTGCGGTGATGACGACGCGACGGCCTGAGGTCGCCGAGTTAGAGCCGCAAATTCACCGCGTGCTGTCTGGGGATCCGAGATGTGTTTTCACCGCCTACCGGACTTTGGTGGCAACCAGCCCTGATGTTGTGCACGTTCAGTACGCACTTCCGGCGCAGGGCCTTGCCGTGGTCTACGCGGTTGTCGCCGCGGTTTGGTATCGGCGCCGGTACGCAACGCGAATCGTCGTGACGATGCATGAAGTGCGTCGCGAACTCGATGTCCTGCGGACGGCCGGCGCGTGGATCTTCAGAGTGCTGGCGAAATGCGCTGACCAGATTGTGGTGCATACCGAGGAGTCGCGATCGTTGCTCACCCAACGGTGCCATGCTGATCCAGCCAAGATAGTGGTGACGCCGCTCGGTGTCGCGCCGAGCGTGTCATCGACACCAGAAACGCTGGTGGATGTTCAAGGTCGCTATAGCGAAGTCGGCAAAGAAATCGTTGTGTTCTTTGGTTGGATTCATCCGGACAAGGGAATCGAAGATTTAATCGATGCCGTTGCGTTGCTCGCCGCTACTGCATCCGGTGTGGAAAAGCTCGACCTCCTGATCTGTGGCGCGGTGCGCCCGCGCGCGGGCGTGTTTCGATACTTCGGTAAGAAGGACTTCGAGTACGAACGACAACTTCGTGACGCAGTCGTTGAGCACCGGCTCGAAACGGTTGTGCATTTCCAAGGCTTTGTTCCCGACGCTGATGTCGCGGCGCTCCTTGCTTTGGCCCAGGTGGTCGTCTTGCCGTATCGCAACACAACCCAAAGCGCGGTGCTCGGTCATGCGATTGCGGCCGGAGTGCCGGTTGTGGCATCGGACTTGCCGGGTCTCGCAGAAACCTTGCGCGACGGTGGCGGAGTGCTGGTAGCCCCCCGAGATCCGCAAGCACTGTGTCGAGCCCTCGATGAGGTACTCCACGACGCCGACTACGCGGCTGGCCTTCGGTCGCGGCAACGCTCGTTGCTCCAGCAGATGACGTTCGCCAAAGTTGCGGAACAACTTGTGCACGACTGCTATAGCCGTAGGCCGTCGACGACCTTCGCGACACGACCGTGACCGTCGTCGTGACGCAGTCGAGCTGGTCGCCCCGGCGCGCGCCGTCGCTGCTGCGGGCCATTGCGCGCAACAGTCTCTATCGCAATTCGTTTCTGCTCATCGCTAACAACGCGCTACTCGGCGCGTGCGGAATGGTGTTCTGGATCCTCGCTTCGCGTTGGTTCAGCGCGACGGACATTGGATCGACCGCGGCGATCATTGCGGCCACAACCCTTGTCTCGACTGCAGTTGGTCTTGGCCTCCCCAACGTTGTGCTGCGCTATCTGGCCGAATCGACCGCACCGAAGCAACTCGTCCACGTGAGCTGTCTGTTGGTCGCATCGCTTGGTGCGCTAGCCGCCGCAGCATGGGTCTTTACCCCTGGCCTTGCGTCCGTCGCGTTGGATGGCCTCGGTAGCCGTTGGACTGCGCTCGCGTTAGTTGCGATCGCGGTGGTATTTCCTGCGATGAACAGCATTGTCGAGGCCGCGATTGTGGCGCGGCGCGAAACCCAAGACGTTGTGAAGAAGAATCTGTTCGGCAGCATTGTCAAGCTGGTGGTGCTACCAAGCGCGTTGATCTTCGGTGCGGCCGGCCTCTTGCTCGCATATTTGGTGAGTTCAATTGGTGCAGTGGGGCTTGCGCTGTGGTTGTTGCAGCGACGTTGGAACACCGAAGAGACGGCACCGATCTCGTGGCGCTACGCCGCGCGAACTGGAGTACGCGAACTCGCGCCGCGTGTATCGTTTGCATTGGGAAATCATGTGGGCGTGCTCGTAGCAATCGTGCCCACGTCGCTGCTGCCCGCGATCGTGTTGTGGCGTTCCGGCGCTCGATCCGCTGCGTACACCGCGATTCCCATGATGATTGTTGCGATACTCAATGTGATTCCGTCGGTGACTGCGCAGTCGCTGTTTGCCGAGATCGCGGCCGATGGATCAACTCCCTGGCGCATGGCGCGGGGCGCATTGCGAGCAATCTATTGCGTGATGGTGCCTGCGATCGTGATCTTGATCGTTGGCGCGCCATTCGTCCTGTCGATTTTCGGTCGCGAGTACACGCGTGCAGGAACGTCAGCACTTCGGTGGATGGCGATGGCTGGGATATTCGCCAGCTTCAACTATGTCGCGGACGCAGTTCTGATTGCGCGGAGCCGAGTTGCGGCCTACACGCTGCTGAACATTGCGGGCACGGTCTGCGCGTTTGGGTTTCCGATTGTCGGTCTCGTCACCGGATTTACAACTCATTCAACGCATGGCGCGCCGACGAGCCTCACTGGTTTTGGAGTCGGGTGGTTTCTTGGCCAGGCGGGGTACGCGGTCAGCGCAACGCTGGCGCTGCGACACTGCGCGAGCGATCTTGTCGTTACCGGAGGTGCTCGTGGTCTCGTCGGTGGGGACGATGAATCTGAATCGCATCAACCACTGGAGGAACTCGTATGCACGACGTCTCATTGATGCACCGAGCCGCGAGAGCGTTTGATGTTGCGGAGGGCGAAGCATTGCGAATCGCCTCGACCATTGAATGCCGATTGTCGTTGCGTTTGTCGCCGTTGGTCCGAACCGAGTTCTGTTGCCCGGTGTGTGGATTCCGTGGGCGTTTCGCCAACGCGTGGGCAATGACTGGCCGGCGCCGACATGCGTATTGCCCGCGTTGTCGTGCGGCTGAGCGCCACCGCTTGCAAGCAGTCGTCATGGATGCATTGAGTGTGCAGCATGTATTTCGATCGCTGCGCATGTTGCATATCGCGCCCGAATCGATGTTTCGAAAGCAGTTCCAAAATGAATTTGGAAGCTATGTGACTGCTGATCTTGAACGCGACGACGTTGATCTCCAACTCGATCTGACTGACCTCGATGTCGCCGACGATTCGTTCGATGTGGTGTATGCCTCGCATGTGCTCGAACACATTCCCGACGATACCGCCGCGCGTTCGGAGATCGCTCGAGTGTTGCGGCCTGGCGGATTCGCGGTCTTGCCCGTACCTGTCGTGTGCGACGCGACGGTCGAATATCCGCGTCCGGTGGCCACCGAGGCTTGGCATGTGCGCGCGCCAGGCCCCGACTATTTCGATCGTTTCACAGAATTTGACCGGGTCGACGTGTATTCGTCGGACGACGTCGCTGCTTCGTGCCAGCCGTTTGTGTATGAGGATCGTTCTCGATTTCCGTCGCGCAACGCACCGTTTCGGACGCCGAGTTTTGGTCTGCGTCACCTCGACTTCGTTCCCGTTTGTTACGTCGAGTAGCGCACCGATTTCGACGAGGCTTTAGTAATGGTCCCGGTTCGCCGACATTTGGGAGATGGCAAGAGTTTTCGGGCGGTCCCGGATGGGGGTCTTCGCGGTCGTTGCTGCTTGTAGTTTCGGCGGTCTGTCGACGATGGCAACCGCGCCCGAGGCGTCGGTGTACGCGCAGGTGCCCGCGCCCCATGCCAGGCTGGGGCGGGTGACCGGTACGACTCCGATCGCATTGGCGGCGAATATCGATCATCGTGTGCGAAGTGCCTCGAGTTCTCGAATCGGACCATTGCAATTTCCCCGGCTTGAACGCTTCGCGAGATCCGCGCCTCGCAAACTCGCGACGGCGCGCAACCCGAAAACTCCGTGTGTCTACGCAAAACACGACCAAGCGAAGCTGCGAAAATTTGGGCAACTGGTCGGCCGCGATTTTGCGTGTGCGTTGGTCTACAACAACGCGGCTCCTTCGTGGTCCGATTGGGAATCGCCGTGGTTTGTGAAGCACGGCAATCCCGACTTCAACTGGGCGAACTGGCACAACGCTCGACCCGGACGCCAACTTGTCATCAGCCAGGCGCTGATCCCGTCGTCGGTGCCGACGAACTGGCGCGGTCGGGGTGCGAGCGGTGCATTCGATGCACACGCTCGTGCGCTTGCCAGCAATCTGATCAGCGCGGGTCTTGGCCGCTCGATTATCCGTCTTGCCTTTGAAGCGAACGGTCCTTGGATGATTGATTCGATCGGCAAGACGCCGGCAGATCGAGTGGCATGGCGTGCGTACTGGCGCCGGTTTGTGCTCGCGATGCGTTCGATGCCCGGCGCCCACTTTGAATTCGATTGGACCGTGAACGCCGGCTACCGACCGATCCCGTTTGATGACTATTACCCCGGTGATGACGTGGTCGACATCGTGGGTATCGACGCGTACGACTCCAGTGTCTCGCACGCCGCGATCGCGAACGCGACTGCGCGTTGGCGAGCGTTGTTTAACCAACCGAGCGGATTGGGCGCGCTGCTCGCGTTCGCCCGCCAACATCACAAGCCGCTGAGCCTTCCGGAATGGGGTTTGACTGCACCGGGTGCACCGATGTTCGGAGCCGGGGACGACCCGACGTACCTAGATGGCATCGCGATGATCGTTCGGACGAACGTTGTGCGGTATCAGTGCTACTTCCTTTCGGCCACCGGCGGCGTAGGGATGACACTCGAATCCGCACCGGAATCGCTCGCCGCATATCGCCGCCACTTTGGAATCCACGGAGACTCCGCGCCCCGGTAACCGCGCAACGGCATGGAGAAGTATGGGATTTACACCGGCGCGATTTGCAGGCTGCTGTGGGTTGCGAGCGCTTCGAAGTCTCGATCTAGGTGCAACACCGCATGCTGAGTTCGAATTGCGACTGCCGCGATCAGGCAATCGTTGAGGCTTCGAATCGTCGAGCCCGCGCGGCGACAGGTGCGGTATAGCGCCGCAGCAGTCTCGTAATCTCCGAGGCCAGCCGTCGGAATGAATTCACATCGTGACAGCAGGCGGCGCAGCTTTGTGGTGTGCAATTCGTTACGCCCGCCTGCGAGAATTTCCATGACAACTGTATCGGTGGTTTGCAGCGTGGCGTCTTGTTCGATGAGACGACGAACGCAAAGGTCCACTGGGCTCTCGGTTCCTCTGAGATATTCGACCCACGCCGAGGTGTCGACCAAGGTCATTCGAGTAGCTCAGCCCGGGCTGCTCGAATCTCGCCGAGGTCGCCATCCCAGCCACTTCCCTGCATTGACAGCGCTTCGTCGCGACTCATGGCATCGCCAACTAGTCGTCGCAACGCCAAGTCCACGGCGGCGCGTTTTGACGACACGCCGTATCGTCTCATGACTTCATCAACGAGTTGATCGTCGATTTCGAGGTTTGTGCGCGCCATAGACACCATTATACACCTATATACACTGCCGGGCACGTTTGGTGTATATAGGCGACAGGGAGTTCGTTAACGCTTCGAACTCACCGCGCCGTATGTCGCCCCGACATTTTCAGGGTGCGATGAACCCGTATTGCTTCACTAGTTCTTGTTTGTTTGCGATGAGGAATGCGATCCATGCTTCGGCGAGTCGAGGTTGTTTCGTTGTGTTGATCGTCGCGATTGTGAGTGTCGTTGTGACGTTGACGGTGTCGGGGATCTGGATTGCGTCTACCTTTTTTGATGAGGCTGCATCGCTGACGTACACGATCGCCGCGTCGACTTCTCCGAGTTCAACTTTCGTCAGTGCGGCGCGCACGCTGGGTTCGAGTGATTTCGCGGTCACCTTGACTTTGGCGTTTGTGAGTGCTTGTTGTGCGAATCGCCCGCAGGGCACAGTCGGATCACACAACGCGACCGCCAGATTTGCTGCGGCGAGGTCGGCGAGGGTACGAATCTTTTTCGGGTTGCCGGCCGCCACGACAATCACGAGCTTGTTGCGCGCGAAGGTTTTGGGAGTCATCGAGATTCCAGGATTGGCTTTGACTCGATCCATGTTTTTGGTGTCGGCGGACGCGAACACGTCGGCGGGTGCGCCCGCGCCGATCTGCGTGGCGAGATCTGATGACGCTGCGAAATTCGCAGTTACGTGAACGCCGGGATGAGCGGTCTCGAACTGGTGTGCCAACGCGGTGAAGCTCTTGGTGAGTGACGATGCCGCGAATACCGTCAGGGTGCCTGTCAATGCTGTGGCGGGTTTTGGCTTGGTTGGACTCGTTGATGATCCACATCCTGCTGTGAGTGAAACACCAAGCACCAAAAATGCTGCAACCGATAATCGAAATCGGGCCATGCCGAATCACCTACACAATCAAATGGGCTACCAGTTCGCGAACTTTCAACCACGGTCAGAGCTTCGCGCAAAACGTGTCGTGATCCGTGTTCAGCCGCGGCGATGTTCTGCGGCATCTCCCTAAGCAGTTACGCGCTTTCGGACATTCGGTGACCGGTCTCCAGCACGCTCTTCAGATCGCTGAGGATCCATGGGTGGCCGCCGCCGCCGCTACCGGGGTCACCGTTTTCACCGCCGACCATCGCCGCGAGTGTCGGCATGTTGTCCAGTTCGTGCGTGACGATGAGGGAACAGAATCCCTCGTATTCCTTGATGTCGTAGACGACGGTGCTGAAACCCTCAGCCGCGGTGCCTGGATCCATGAGCATGCGCCAGGTCGTGCACAAACGATGGGGTTCGTCGACCTCGAGAACCTCGCCGTCGATGATTACGTCGGGGAGTTCCCATCCCATCGCCTTGGATCCTTCGATCATTTGTTCATCCGGATTGATCGTGAGGGCACCTCCGGGTTGGAGCTCGTAGTGGGCGTAGCCGCCATAGCCGTAACGGACTGTCCATTCTGGGCCCGTGATTGCGTCCCAAATTGCTTGCGCGGTAGCGCGGATATAGACCTTGTGGATCTGGGTATTGGCGAGATTGGAGGTGTCGGTCGTCATGTCTTGTTTTCCAGTTGGTTTACGTTCGATGAGCGGTTTGTTTTGAGATTCGGTGTATTTATTAATCCACCGGTCGTGAATCAACCGGATCGGCGCGGCATTGAGGAAGCGCCATTTTTTTCGCGGTGAGAGGCGTTACTCCAGGGAAGCCGAACGTATTTGGCGTCAGCCTGATGCCTGGCCTGAACGCGGCGGCGACGTGTATGTATACGGAAGCCTCACGTCGCGCGGTCTTGCCTTCCGGGTTTGTTGCCTGACCACCAGGCCGAGCAACGCGTGGGTGTTCAGTCGTTGAGGCACTTCGCAGAGACGTATACCGATACGCGGGGCTTGTTGCCGAAGCCTGCCGTATCGGTGAAGCCCGTCGCTACTAACGAATAGTCGCCAGTGTGGGCGCGGATTTTTGGAAACGACGGGTCGCGTAATCCTGCAGGATCAATTTCGTACTTGTGATTTCGCCACGA
>JANYBW010000093.1 GCA_025360585.1 Actinomycetes bacterium
CGCCCGATGGTGCGCAATGGCGAGTTCGCCCTGCATTCGTCTGAAGGCTCGATCAGTTACGATCACTGGCGGTGCAGCACACTAGTGCACTGAGTCAGAAGTTCACTTGGTAATTCGCCGGTCATGAACGCCGATTCCAGCTTCCAGCGTCCTCGTCCTCGACGTAACTACGGCTATGCCAGCGTCCTGCGTCCTTGTACTCGACGCCCATGTCTCGCCGAATTCCACAACGAACTTATGACTCAGCACACTAGCGAGGTAACTCATCCATCGTTGCGCGACGCCGCGCCCCTCGTGTACTGGCTTGATCGTCCCGGCTTCGCCTCGCGGCGCGATCCTCTGACGCAGACCATTGACTGCGATTTGTTGATCATCGGCGGGGGTTACACCGGTTTGTGGGCGGCATTGCAGGCCAGTGAACGCGATCCCAGCCGCGACATCGTGGTGATCGATTCGCAGCGCGTGGCCTTCGGTGCATCGGGTCGTAATGGCGGCTTTTGTGATGCCTCGCTTACGCATGGGTTGGCGAACGGGCAGTCTCACTTTGCCAAAGAATTGCCGCGATTACTCGAGCTTGGCTGCGAAAACTTTGCCGAATTGGTTGCTTCGCTGGATCGCCACGACATCGACGCCGACTTTGAAGCGACCGGCCAACTTTCGGTCGCAACGACCGATTGGCAATTGGCAGGGTTGCAGGCCGAAGTGAACGAACTTACCGAGGCTGGCGAAAGCGTCGAGTTCTTTGACCCGGCCGCGATGCAACGAGAAGTGCATTCGCCGACATACTTCGGCGGACTCTGGCAACGAAGCAATGCGGGTATTTTGGATCCCGCGAAACTCTGTGTGGGTCTTGCTGCTGCGTGTGAACGCAGGGGAGTGCGCATCTACGACGAGACTGCCTGCTCGGGGCTCGACGCGCAGGGTGCGATGATTCGTGCCGAAACGTTGCGTTCGGCCGTGCACATTGATGCTGGCAAGGTCGTGGTTGCTACGAACGCGTTTCCCGGTCTATTGCCCGCGATCCGACGGCGAGTCGTGCCGGTTTGGGATTACGCGTTGATGACCGAGCCGTTGTCTGGGGCGCAACTCGATTCGATTGGGTGGAAACGCCGTCAGGGCCTCTCCGATGCCGCGAGCCTGTTTCACTACTTTCGACTCACCGCCGACAATCGGATTTTGTGGGGTGGCTACGAAGCGGTGTACTACTTCGGCGATCGCCTCGATATGGCTCGGCGCGAACAGCGGCCAGTGACATTCGATTTACTGGCGCAGCAGTTCTTCACGATGTTTCCGCAGTTGTATGGACTGCGATTCACGCACCGTTGGGGCGGCCCAATTGCAACGACCTCGCGATTTTGCGCGACCTTTGGCACGGCGATGCAACGCCGAATTGCCTTTAGTGTTGGCTATACCGGCCTGGGTGTCGCCGCGAGTCGGTTTGGCGCTCGGGTGGCATTGGATTTGTTGGATGATCCGCAATCGGAGTTGTTGCAACTCGACTATGTGCGGAGTGCGCCGATCCCGTTTCCGCCCGAACCGCTGCGATACATCGGAATTCAAATGACCCGTCGCGCCATCGCACGCAGCGATACGAACCAAGGTCGCCGCGGGGCATGGTTGAAACTCCTCGATCGCTTTGGAGTCGGCTTCGACAGCTAGCGCGCTAGCGCTCTAGCGCACAGCCGCCAGCAACCTTTCGACTGGGCTCAAATCAAAAGGCGGACTCACCATGACAATGAGGTGTTCCGCGCCCGCGGCTTGGAACGCCTTCCAATCATCGACCTCGTGGGGATGAATCGCGACGGTGCGTTCGATCTGATCGCGCCGACGGCCGACTCGATCACACCACTCATTTAAGATCGCGTTCTTAGCCGCGAAATGTTCGGGCGGGCCAAACGCGTTCCACGCGTCCGCGTGTTGCGCAACGATTCGCAATGTCACCTTTTCGCCACCTCCGCCAATGAGGATCGGGAGGTGGCCGCACGGAATCGGGTTAAGTGCATCGAAACGATCGGTGATGCGTTCAAGGCTGGCTTCGAGGTCAACGAGCCGCGATGGCGCAGTGCCAAATTCGTAGCCGTATTCGGTGTAATCGCGCTCGAACCAGCCAGAGCCGATTCCCAGGATGAATCTCCCGCCGGAGAGGTGATCGATGGTGCGGGCCATGTCGGCGAGGAGATCGGGGTTGCGGTACGAGTTACACGTGACCAACGCGCCGAATTCTGCGTGTTGGGTTTCGACTGCCATCGCGGCGAGGAGCGCGTAACACTCGAAGTGTGCAGCAGCAGGGTCGCCGAAAAGCGGAAAGAAATGATCCCAGATCCAGATCGAATCGACCATCATCGCGTCGGCCTGGCGCCAGGCCGCGCGCAGGTCGTCGGTGGTCGTGGCTTGCGGGTGGAGTTGCACTCCGACTTTGAGGCGAGGCATGCCGCCAACTGTAGTGGTAAGCGGCCAGCCCGGTGTCGGTTACAGCAGTGCGGGTTCGGTTGGGGGATCGGGCACCGATGCGGTTTGGAGAGTGATCCGACGACCGCCGTTGCTAAGCGCGATGACTGCTTCGCCGTTCATGAGCTGGCGGATCGGTTCGCCAACCATTTCGGAACGCCATCCTGACGCCAAACGACCTTCGCTAGCGTTGATCAGCTCGGTGAGATCGGTGCGGCTCGCGAGCAGCGAACTTTCGATTTTCAGCTCGCTCGCTCGTTGGCTCAACCAAGCGGCGATGACTGAGACCGCGGGTGCGAGCGAACGATCCGTTTCGTCACTCGGTGGCAGTACAAGGTCCGTCGGCGCAAGGTTCGCGCCGCGATCTATCGCTTCCAGTAGTTGTGTGGCGATCTGTTCTTTGAGGATCCGCCCATCGACGCCGCGCACCGCCGCAAGTTCTTCACGATCCTGGGGCGGACGGGAAATGATTCCGGCCATCGCAAGGTCGCTCAAGATGAAACGAGTTGGCTGGTCGATCAACGCACCGCGCTGTTCGCGCCACGCAGCCACTTCTTGCGCGATGCCTCGATATTTGCCCCGCAGTTGACGATGGCCTTTGAGTTTCCACCAGGCGGTTCGAGGATCTGGCCGTTCACGATTACGAAGCCGGCGCTCCTCGCATTCGAGCTCGACCCAATCGAAGCGTCCCTGGTCGCGTAGTGAATCCCGGAGCTTGTTCGCGATCAACAACAGATGGGCAACGTCGCCTGCCGCATACGTGCACTGGTTCTGGGTCAGTGGGCGTTTCGTCCAGTCGGTGAGACGATCGCCTTTCGCCAACTCGACCTTTGCGAGTTTTTCCGCGAGGTTCAACAAACTTGGGGTTCCCATTCCACAAAAACCCGCCGCGATTTGGGTGTCGAACATTTTGGTAGGGCACGCGCCGGTCGCACGCGCCAGGATTGCGAGATCTTGATCGCCAGCGTGCACGACCATTGTTGCGTCACCGTTGAGAATTTCCGCCAGTGGCAACAATGAAATCGCCAAGGGATCGATCAACGCGATGCGGTCGTTCCATCCGATCTGCACCAACGCGAGCCGGGCAAAATACGTTTTTTCGCCATGAAATTCTGTGTCGAGTGCGTACTCCTCAACGGTGCGGAGATCCTCGATGATTTCGGCGAGGGCAGCGTCGGTATCAATCCAAATTGGTTCCATCACTAACAGCATGCCTCACGCGCTAGCTGTAATCCTTGATCCAGCCCATCCCGTGATCGCTGAGGAAGTTCGAAAGGTCCTTGTTCAGCACCGAAAGTTTGTTGGTCACCAGCAACGCGCCAAAGATGAGCATCACTGCTGCCGATCCAACCATGATTGCCGGATAGTGGCGTTTGATCCGGGCCAGCAGCGGGGTCGCTCGCGCAAGGAGTAATCCGCACAGTAAGAACGGCAAGCCGAGGCCGAGCGTGTATACGAGCAATAGGGACGCTCCAGTGAGTGCCCGGCCGTGTTCGATTGCGATCGTCGCGGCGGAACCGGCGATGGGTCCTGTGCACGGCGACCAGCCGAACGCGAAGGCCATGCCCAAGATGAGTGGGGTGATCCGCCCGAAACGATCGAGGCGAGGATGAAAACGCAGCTCTTGGTAAATCCATGGTGCCTTGGCGACAACTGATCCTCCTAAAAACACCGCGAACGCAACGATCGCAACGCCTGAGAATCGAGTCAAGGTGCTTTGATGGGATTTCAAAGTCTCGCCAAACGCACCCGCCACCGTGCCAATCGGGACATACACCAGTGCAAAGCCACTAATGAACAGCAGCGTTGTCGCCGCGATCCGTCGACGGTTCCCGTCCGGATGTTCAATCATCGTAGGGACGTCAAAGCCGGTAATCACCGACAAATAGCCGGGCACGAGCGGCAAGACGCAGGGCGACAGAAACGAAAGCACGCCAGCCGCGAAAGCGATCAGATACGAGCCAGGACCTACCGAATCAAAACGCTGAAATACTCCAGCAATCACGTCTCATTCTGGAGCATGCTCGGTTCAGGATTCGTATCGGTTTATCGGGTCGCCTACGTTCCCGGCATGGCCAATCGCTGGACGAACACCGACGCGCCGCGAGGCGATGACTACGACGCCCGCTGGGCCGCGCTCGCGCAATCTGGCAAATCGATTCACGGAGAAGCCGACTGCATCGAAGCGCTGGCTCAAGCATTCGGAGTCGGACAACGAGTTCTTGACGCCGGCTGTGGCACCGGACGGGTAGCGATTGAGCTGGCTGTTCGCGGTTTCGAAGCCGTGGGTGTCGATGCCGATGGCGTAATGCTCGCCTCGGCTCGAACCAAAGCGCCGCAACTGCGGTGGGTCCTGGCCGATCTCGCCGCGCTGGGATCAGAATTCGCTCCCGAAACGTTTGACTCGGTGGTGCTGGCCGGCAACGTCATGATTTTTGTTGATCCTGGTACTGAGGGCACCGTCGTCGCGAACCTTGCGACGCTTGTTGTGCCGCGAGGATTGCTGATCGCGGGCTTCCAGGTGCGATCGGATCGCCTCTCGTTGGAGCGTTACGACCAAATCGCCGATGCCGCTGGGCTTTCCCTGGTGGCTCGCTTCGCAACGTGGGATCGTGAACCATTCCTTGGTGGTGATTACGCAGTCAGTGCGCATCAGCGTTCCCACTAGTGGTGGCGCGCTGAAGTGATGTTGCTGTCATGCGGCATGGTCGTTGATGGCGTTGTACCTCGCTGGACATCATCGGCATTGCTCCGCGGCCCTCGAACACTAAGTATTCAGGGTACGACGCCGTCCGTCGATCTCGACCGCGAGGGGCTTCAGCTCGTCGGAATTCGTACTTCGAAACGGGCCCCGCCGAGCGGAGCTTGGGTGCACGTCACGGTGCCATGGTGCGCGACGACAACTCGCTGCACGAGCGCGAGCCCAAGGCCAGCACCACCAACCTCGCGACCGCGGCCAGGGTCGGAGCGGGCGAAGCGTTCGAAGATCCGTGTGCGTTCGGCTTCGGCGACACCGTCGCCATCGTCGTCGACCCGTAACACCGTCGCGTTGGCTTCAGTGAACAACTCAACCACAACGTGCGTGCGTGCGTACCGGGTTGCGTTGTCGAGCAGGTTACGCACCACCTGTTCAAGCGCACGACGATCACCAACGACCCGTCCTGCCGAGACTGCTGAGGTGACGACGGGTTTCGAACGGGCGTGGACGGATTCGGCGAGGACGATGTCGTCGAGATCGACATCGACTTTTCGCAACGGTTGGCCTTCTTCGAGCCGGGCCAGCGCAAAGAGATCGTCGACGAGCCGCTCGAGCCGATCGCGTTCTCCCAAGACGCGATGAGCAACTTCACTCCACTCGGCCCGATCCGGATGGGCAAGCGCGACTTCGAGTTCCGCGCGCATTGAAGCGATGGGTGAACGCAGTTCGTGTGACGCGTCGGAGACGAACTCGCGTTGGCGAATTTGGGCCGCTTCGAGACGATCGAGCATTGCGTTCATCATCTCAGCAAGCCGCGCGACTTCATCTTCGGTATCGGGAACGGGCACGCGCCGGTCGATCGTTGAACTGCGAATCGACTCAACTTCTTCTCGAATTTTGGCAACGGGCCGGAACGCTCGGCCGACAACCGACCAGACCATGATTGCGACGATCAAGATCAAGCCGGGCGTGACAAAAAACAACGAGCGGGTCAGTGTCGCAACGCTGCGGTCCGCGCTTTCGAGCGAGCTGGCAACCATCACGGTGCCGATGGCCGTGCCTTGATAAACCACCACTTTTGTCAATCGCACGTAGTTGTTTTTGCCGGGAAGCTTTGCTACCTCGCGAGCTCCGTCGAAAGTTGTGATGGGGGCACTGCTTGACAGGTTCGTTCGGGTGAGGTTGCGGTTGTGGTCGTAGATCTGGAAGAACACTGGCTCGCTGAGGATCGGCGGCTGCGACAAGTTCGTTTCGTTGACGAGCTGTTGGACGACCCCTGCGAGGGCGACTTTGGTCGCTTTACGAGCCGTGTCATGGACTTCTGAATCAACGACCCGGACGAGCAAAATTGCCGCGACAATGAACGCAATCGCGAAGACTTCAGTAGCAATGATGGTGACGCGAGCGCGAACGGAGCGAAACACGTTCGGTGCTATTCGGCGTTGATAACGATGCGGTAGCCCAAGCCGCGCACCGTATGGATCAACTTGTGATCAGCGTCGGCATCGATTTTTTTTCGAAGGTACCCCACGTACACTTCCACAATGTTGGGATCGCCTTCGAAGGAGTTACCCCAGACTTCGCGCAGGAGATCTTGCTTCGAAGCGACCGCACCTTCGCGGCGCAACAGCGCCTCAAAAAGGGCATATTCGCGTCGGGTCAAGCTGATCTCGACACCGTCGCGGCTGCAACTGCCGGCGCTGGGGTCCAACGAGATCGGCCCGAGTTCAAGCACCGCGGGACGCACTTGCGTTCGTCGCCCCAGGGCACGCAACCGGGCCACAAGCACTACAAACGAAAATGGTTTCGATAAGAAATCGTCGGCGCCGGTGTCGAGCGATTCTGCTTCATCGTATTCGCCGTCTTTGGCGGTGAGCATGAGAATTGGGGTCCATACTTCGGCGGCGCGGAGCATCTCGCATACTTTGAATCCGTTGAGACCTGGTAGCAAGATGTCTAGGACGATGGCATCGTGGTTCCGTTCCAGCCCAAGTTCGAGGCCTCTTTTCCCATCATGGACGACATCGACTTCGAAACCCTCGGCAATGAGGCCTCTGCGGACGGCGTCAGCCAGGGTCACTTCGTCTTCAATCATCAACACGCGCATTGCACCATGAAAGCGCGAATCGCAGCAGTTCACGACGCGTGAGCTAGGTTTTTCTCAGATTTCTTGTGGATTCCGACACCGACGCCCCCGTAGAGCCAACCTTCGCCAGCATTGGCGTCTCAGAACGTCTCGTGACTGCGCTCGCAGCAGGTGGTATCGAAAAGCCGTTCGCGATCCAGACGCTCGCGGTTCCCGATGCGCTGGCTGGCCGCCATGTGCTGGGTAAGGCCAAAACGGGTTCCGGAAAGACGTTGGCATTCGGGATCCCGATGTTGGATCGAGTTGCTTCAGCGGAGCCGCATCACCCGACGGGCCTAGTGCTCGTGCCGACTCGTGAATTGGCGAGCCAAGTAAGCGAAGTGCTGGATCCGCTAGGTCGTTCGATGGATCTGCTGGTCGACGCGTTTTATGGCGGTACCTCGATGGATCGCCAAATCGCGTCGTTGCGCAACGGTGTTGATGTAGTGGTCGGTACCCCTGGTCGCTTGATCGATCTCATGGAACGCGGCGAGCTGTATCTCGATGCGATTCAGGTTTTGGTTCTCGACGAAGCCGATCGTATGGCCGACATGGGGTTCTTGCCGCAGGTGCAAAAGATCTTGTATCGGATCACGGCCGACCCCCAGATCATGTTGTTTTCGGCCACGCTCGATGGTGGCGTCGGCGCGATCGTGCGGCGATACATGAAAGACCCGATTTCCCATGAGGTCGGAGCGAATGAGCTCACCGTTGAACAGATGGAGCACCGCTTTTTGCGGGTCCACGCTATGGACAAGGTCAAGGTCGCGGCGGCAATTGTCAAAGGCTCCGAAAGATCGCTGTTGTTTTGCCGAACAAAACGTATGGCCGACACCCTGGAGCTTGCGTTACGACGCGAAGGCGTGATGGCCGCAGCGTTACACGGTGATCTCCGTCAAAGCGGCCGTGAACGAGCCCTCGCGGATTTCGCGGTCGGTAAAGTGAAAGCTTTGGTCGCAACCGATGTTGCAGCGCGCGGCCTGCATATCGATGCGGTCGATGTTGTGGTTCACTACGACCCTGCGGAGGATCACAAGCAGTATTTACATCGCTCCGGGCGGACTGCACGCGCCGGTGAATCCGGGGTTGCGGTGACCCTCGCGTTGTACAACGAAGAAAATACTGTTCGGATGTTGCAACGCCGGTTGGGCCTCGATTGCCCGGTGCCGGAGATTTTCTCCAACAATCCAGTCCTTGCAGATTTGGCGAGCTGGGACCCAGCCGCGTCAAACGCATAGCGCTCGGACCTTCGCGGTGTTCGCAACGCTCGTGAAGTTGGCTCGACCGAAACAGTGGGCAAAAAATGTGCTGGTCTTCGCGGCTCCTGGTGCTGCGGGCGTATTGACCCACGGTGCGCCGTTGCTGCGAACGCTTGCGGCGTTTGTAGCTTTTTGTTTCGCAGCCACAGGCACCTACGCATGGAACGATGCGCTCGATGTAGAAGCCGATCGAGCGCATCCGACCAAGTGCAATCGGCCGATCGCAACGGGTGCAATTTCGGTACCGGCCGCGCAACTCTTCGGCAACGTGTGTCTGGCGCTCGCAATCGTGATCGGGTTCCTCGTGAATACGAATCTCGGAGTGACGATCGCGGTGTATGTCGCGTTGACCTTGGCCTACACCGTTCGTTTGAAGCACGAGCTGGTTCTGGATTTAGTGGCAGTTGCAGCAGGCTTTGTACTTCGCACCGTTGCGGGCGGCGCGGCTGCCGAGGTGCGGATCTCCACTTGGTTCCTTATCGTTGCGGGGGCTGGCTCACTGTTCATCGTGACGGGTAAGCGTGGTGCAGAGGTCGCGCTCCTCGGAGCCGAAGCCGGGGGCCACCGAAAAACGCTATCGGGATATTCGAACAGCTACTTGTTGTACGTCCGGGCAGTTTCTTCGACGGTCGCGGTGCTCGGATATTGCCTCTGGGCGTTTCAGTACTCACACCAAGCTGGCAAGGCTTCATGGTTTGAGATCTCGATTGTGCCGTTTGTCATCGCGATCTTGCGTTACGCGCTGTTGCTGGATCAGGGCGAAGGTGGCGCGCCCGAAGATGTGCTGCTCGAAGATCCGGTGTTGCTGATCGCAGGTATTGCCTGGATTGCAATATTCGCCGGGGCGGTTTATCTCACATGACGCAACCGCTTCGCCGTACGGCCACGATGTCGGGGTGGGGCGGCACCGCTGCATCGACTGCAACAGCAGTCGAACCCGATTCTGTCGAGCAGATTCCTGCGATACTCAAAGAGTCCGCGACTCACCGCGGAGTGATTGCGCGCGGCCTCGCTCGGAGCTACGGCGACGCAGCCCAGAACGCGGGCGGCGCAGTGGTGACCACTGATGCCTTGGATCGAATTTTGCAATTCGACGCCCAGAGCGCAACGATTCGCGTGCAACCGGGGGTGAGCCTCGAACGGCTTCTCCAATTTTTGGTGCCCCGCGGATTCTTCCCAACGGTAATTCCGGGCACCGCGAGCGTCACGGTTGGTGGAGCGATTGCTTCGGATATCCACGGCAAGTTTCGCCATGGTTCGTTTTGTGACTATGTCGAAACTGCAACGCTGGTGACACCATCGCGTGGTGCGATCGAAATCAGCGCGACTCAGAATCCTGATGCGTTTTGGGCAACCGCGGGGGGCATGGGCCTCACTGGGATCGTGACTGAAGCGACGTTGCGTTTGCATCCGATCGCAACCGCACTCATGCGCGTCGACACGACACGTTGCGCGGATGTTGATGCTTGTATGGAAGCGATGGTCGACGATTCATTAGGTGAGCGCTACAGCGTTGCGTGGATCGATTGTACGGCGTCGGGGAAATCGTTAGGGCGCTCCGTGTTGGAGCGCGGTGAACACGCGCCGCTCGATGAGATCCCCGCGAACCGGCAACCCGATCCGTTGCGTTACGGCCAC
The DNA here is from genome assembly GCA_025360585.1 of Actinomycetes bacterium. Classification (GTDB taxonomy): domain Bacteria; phylum Actinomycetota; class Acidimicrobiia; order IMCC26256; family PALSA-610; genus F1-120-MAGs023. The sequence continues at coordinate 10,169 of JANYBW010000093.1, forward strand.
GGAATGAGCGTGCCGGGCCCACCCTGGGCCCCGAGTGGGCTGCTGAATCCGTTGTCGGTGAAGGCATTCAACGAGCTGTGGTTCCGCAAGACTCCTCGGCACCCTCATCGCGGATACGTCAGTATTCCTGGGTTTTTTCACCCGTTGGATCTCGTGCGGGGCTGGAATCGTATTTACGGCAAGCACGGATTTGTGCAGTATCAATTTGTGGTTCCGTATGGTCAAGAACGGGTTGTCCGCTCGATATTGGAACAACTCGCCCAACACCGCTGTGCCTCGTTCCTGGCCGTGCTCAAGCGATTCGAAACCCAAAACGACGGCATGTTGTCGTTTCCGATGCCCGGCTGGACGCTCGCACTCGATATTCCTGTCGCGCGGTCCGGTCTGAACACAATTTTGGATTCGTTCGACGAAATGGTCATGCAAGCTGGTGGTCGTGTGTATCTCGCTAAAGATGCGCGGGTTGATCCGCAGCGACTCCGCGTGATGTATCCGAAGTTAGAGCGGTGGGAATCGATTCGGGGCGAACTCGATGCGAATCGAACGATGCGCAGCGATTTGGCGCGCCGGTTGGGATTGTGACGAATATGAGTCGTACCCGTTTGATGACTGCTCAAGGAGATGTTGATGCGCGACGCGCTTGGTGATGTGCAATCCGTATTGGTACTCGGCGGTCGTTCCGAGATCGCGTTAGCAACCGTGCAGCTGATGAGTGCGCAGCGGGTGCAGCGTGTTGTGCTTGCGGTACGCGATGTCGCCAGCGCTGCGGCCGATGCCGAGGCCTTGCGATCAAACGGTTGTGCAGTGGACGTGGTGGCGTTCGATGCGACGGCTTCGGCGGAAGTTCACGCCGAGTTCGTACGCACTGTGTGCGAGCACACGGACATCGATTTGGTGATTCTGGCGTTCGGCATTGTCGGCGACCAAACCGTTGCGGACGATGATGTAGTGCACACCCTCGACATTCTTAAGACCAATTTCACCGGTGCGGTGTCAGTGCTGGTTCCGGTTGCTGAGCGTTTGGCGCGCCAGGGTCACGGAACCATCGCGGTGATTTCGTCGGTCGCTGCGATGCGCCCGCGGCGTGCGAACTTTGTGTATTCCGCGAGTAAAGCAGGCCTCGATGCTTACGCGAGCGGGCTGTGCGATGCGTACGCAGGCACGGGCGTGCACGTCATGACTGTCCGCCCCGGATTTGTGCATACGCGCATGACCGAGGGGATGAAGCCCGCGCCGTTCGCAACCAACGTTGGTGTGGTGGCCGAAGCGATCGTGGACGGGATCCGTCGGAAGCGCAATATCGTCTACGCCCCGAATATCTTGAGATTCGTGATGCCAATTTTGCAGAACGTGCCGCGCGTGGTGTGGCGCAAGCTTGGCGCGTAGGGGCGCGGTGCGCCGCGTAAAATTGGGTTAGCGCCCAGTGAACTTGGGTGGGCGCTGTTCAACAAACGAAGCCATGCCTTCTTGGAAATCCTCGCTCGCCATCAGCGGCGCGAGTTGCAAGAGCACATGATCTGAGTGTGCTGTAAACGATTCTGAAAGTCCGTGCCGATAGAGGCGTTTCATGGCACGAATCGCAAGCGGCGCATTGGCCGCGATTTCGCTAGCCCACTCCATCGCGAGCGCGAGTGCGTCGTCGGAGACTGCGTTCACTAACCCTTGCTCGAGCGCAGCCGCGCCACTGAGGTCGCGGCCCAGAAAGCCAATTTCGGCAGCTTTGGCCCAACCGACCAGTCGGGTGAGGTACCAGGTGCCGCCGCTTTCGGGAACGATTCCGCGTTTGGCGAAACCGGGCACGATTTTGGCGTCGCGATGAGCGATACGTATATCGCATCCGAGTGCGAGATCGAACCCGTATCCCGCGCAGCCGCCATTGATTGCCGCAATGATCGGAGTATCTATTTCGTGCAACACGACAGTCGGAAGATCGCGATTATTGGGTGTAAACGATGCGTTTTCGGAGGGTGAAATTTTTCCGCCGCCACCGATACCGATACCAGCCATCGCGTCTTTGATATCGAGGCCGGCACAAAAACCAGCACCAGCACCAGTCAACACAATGCAACGTACCGAGCCGTCGCGGTCTGCACGATTGAGTGCTTCCGCGAGCTCACTCAGCATCCGCCCAGAGATGGCGTTACGGCGATGCGGCCGGTTCAAGGTCAACGTCGCGATGTGATTGGCGACGCTATACAGGACTTCTGGTTCGCGGGGCGGTGAGTCGCTCATCGTCAATCCTCGCCGTCGGGCTTACGCACTTTCACGTTGCTGGCCACGGGAGGACCCGTACGCATTCCGGGCCGATAGCGACCATCCACAACTGGCAGGGATCCTCGCCGCAATGCGGCTTGCATCGATCGTTGACGAGCTCTGCGCCGCGCCTTTTGACGCTTGACCTGTTCGCGGCGCACAATGAATGCTCCCGAGAGCGCCGCGAGGATCACCAAGACTGCGACAGTGCCGCTGCTGCCGCTGTCCGCCGATTTCGCGACGGTGGTCTTGGTCTGCGCGGTTGCCTTCGCTCCTGAGTCCTTACTCGACTTCACAGCTGCAGTGGTGGTGCTGGCGGCTTGGTAGCGCGTCGGTTTCGTGGTGGGCGCCGCGGCAGTCGCGAACGCTGGACGTACGGCCAAGGTGAGGAAATCGCGTTGTGCGGCCATGCGCTGGGACAACGATTGGTACCTCACCGCGGGGACGCGCTCGCCATTGCCGGGACTGCCGAGTGCGGTCGCGAAGCCACGGTCGAGGAACTGTTGCGCCCAACCGAACTTGTCCGTGGTGTTCATCACGACCGCGATGATGGTGCGGCCGTTGCGGGTTGCGGTAGCCGCGAGCGTGCCGCCGGCGAGTTTCGTTTGGCCAGTCTTAAAGCCGTTCGCGCCCGTGTATGCACGCGTGAGGCCAGCGAGCAAAAAATTGTGGTTCTTCGTGGCGTGTTTGATTCCAGCCGGATCGGTGAAGTCGTATTTCGCCAGCGCGGCCCAACGCTTGATCATGGGTACCGAGCGTGCATTGCGAACTGCGATGGCCATATCGAACGCGCTGATCATGGGCCCGCCGCCGATCGACGTGGAGTCGTCGAGGCCAGCCGGATCGTTGAACGTACTTTCGTTCATGCCGATGCGCCGTGCTGTTTTGGTGGCGGCCGCTCCGAAGTCGCTCAGGTTCGGGGTGATCGCGGATCCGACGCTGTAAGCCGCGTCGTTGGCAGAAATGACCATCATCTGGCCGATCACTGAATCCAGTGACCAAGTTTGGCCGAGCGCCATTCCCGAAACGTCGGTGTTTTGGCCGGCGTGGTCAACGGCCGATTGGGTCACCGTAATTTGCGCCGCGTTTTCAAAGTGATCCAAGGCAGTCAACGCGGTGATGACCTTTGCCATCGATGCGCTGTGATGCGGAGTGTGGATGTCTTTGCCATCAAGGACATTGCCAGTACCGGCATCGACGATGATCCACGCCTGCGGTTCTGGGCTAGCGGGCGTGCCGGTGGCCGGGGCGGCCTCTACGGTCGGTGCGGTGAATACCGTCGCAGCGGTAGCAACGGCAACCATGATGGCAGCGACGACCCCGCGGCGTCGGTTCTGAGACAACAGCATGAGTTGGACACGTTAGGCCAAACGCAAAGCCGATCATCGGCAATGCCGAACGGCGACAAACGATACCCGCGAAATGAGGATCGCGAAATGAGGATCGCGAAATCGATCGGAGTGCTGGCCTGCTGAAGTGCGAAAATAGCCGCAATGGAACGTATCTCACTCCGTATCGCCGCCATCAAAGAATCCGCGACCCTCGCGGTTGACGCGAAAGCGAAATCTCTACAGGCCGCGGGCGAACCGGTTATCGGCTTCGGCGCGGGCGAACCCGATTTCCCGACGCCGCCTGAGATCGTTGCCGCGGCGGTTGCTGCGTGCAGCGATCCAAAGTTTCACCGGTACTCACCCACGCCGGGGCTGCCCGCGCTGCGTGAGGCGATCGCAGCCAAGACATTGCGCGATAGCGGAATCGAAGTATCGCCGGCCAACATTTTGGTGACCAACGGTGGAAAGCACGCGGTTTACAACACGTTCCAAACGTTGCTGAACCCCGGCGATGAAGTGTTGTTGCCTGCTCCGTACTGGACGACCTATCCCGAAGCGATCGAGCTTGGCGGGGGAGTTCCGGTCGTCATTGAGACCACCGAGGCCACAGGGTTTCGGGTCACGATTGATCAGCTGGAAGCCGCACGCACACCGCGCACGAAGGTGCTCCTGTTTGTTTCGCCATCGAATCCGAGCGGCGCGGTGTATCCCCGCGGCGAGGTTGAAGCGATCGGACGCTGGGCCGTCGAGCACGGCGTTTGGGTCGTCACCGATGAGATCTATGAACACCTCACCTTCGGCAGCCACGAGTTCACATCGTTGCCGGCGGTCGTCCCCGAAATCATGGATCGCTGCGTGATCGTGAACGGTGTAGCGAAGACTTACGCGATGACCGGCTGGCGAGTCGGTTGGATGATTGCGCCCACGGATGTGATCAAGGCCGCTGGCAATTTGCAGTCGCATTCCACGAGCAACGTTTCGAACGTCGCTCAAGTTGCCGCGCTTGCAGCAGTGAGTGGCGATCTGTCCGCGGTGCGGATGATGCGATCCGCGTTCGCTCGCCGCGGCGAGTTGATGCACACGATGCTGTCGAAGATCCCAGGAGTCACGTGTATGGAACCGCAGGGAGCGTTCTACTGTTTCCCCGGTTTTCAAGGAGTTTTCGGCAAGACGATCAACGGTCGCGTGATCAACAATACGTTGGAGCTGTGCGAAATCCTGCTCGATGTTGCCAAAGTCGCGCTCGTTCCGGGCGAGGCCTTCGGCGCTCCAGGCTATTGCCGGTTGTCGTTCGCGCTCGGCGACGACGATCTAGTTGTTGGTATACAACGCATCGCGGATCTCTTGGGTGCTGTGCAGTGACCCGCGTACTGGTCACCGAAGAAATCGCGAACAACGGTCTCGATCAACTTCGAGCCGCGGGCTTCGAAGTTGATGTGCAGCTCGGATTGTCGGCGGCTGATCTGTTGACAGCGGTCAAGGGCGCGCACGCGCTCATTATTCGTTCGGCGACCGAAGTTGATGCCGCGACGTTGGCGGCAGGCTCGGACTTGATTGCGGTTGGGCGCGCAGGTATCGGCCTGGACAACGTGGACGTTGCTGAGGCAACGAAGCGTGGCGTCATGGTGATCAATGCGCCGACATCGAACATCTTGTCGACGGCTGAACACACCATGGCCATGTTGCTCGCTAGCGCTCGCAACGTTGCTCAAGCCCACCGCGATCTCACCGACGGAAAGTGGAACCGCAGTAAGTGGGAAGGCGTTGAGCTCTACGGTAAAACGCTCGGTGTGCTGGGTCTCGGTCGGGTCGGGACACTCGTCGCTCAACGGGCGTTGGCCTTTGGCATGAACCTTGTCGCGTTCGATCCCTACGTCAGCCCGGACCGTGCTCGCCGCATTGGCGTACGGCTCGCTGACTCGGTTGAGCAACTCATTGCCGAATCGGATTTCATCACGATTCATACCGTAAAAACCCCTGAAACTATTGGGCTTTTGGGGGTAGAGTCGCTGAAGTACGCGAAGCCAAACCTGCGGATTGTTAACGTTGCGCGGGGCGGGATCGTGGATGAGACCGCGTTAGCGGACGCGATTCGCGAAGGTCGTGTTGCTGGCGCAGCACTCGACGTGTTTTCCAAAGAGCCGATGACCGAATCGCCGTTATTCGAGCTGCCGAGCGTTGTGGTCACGCCGCACCTTGGCGCTTCGACGGTAGAGGCGCAAGACAAAGCTGGAATCACGATCGCCGAACAGCTACTGCTTGCATTGCGCGGCGACTTCGTGCCGTTTGCGGTGAACATCGCCGCCAGCGAGGCCGCTGAAACAGTCCGACCGTTTCTGGCATTGAGCGAACGACTCGGCCGGTTGTTCACTGGATTGGGAGGGGGGGCTCCGGAAACCTTGGAGATCACCTATGAGGGCGCAATCGCGGATTTCGATTGTCGCGTCCTCACGTTGTCCGTGCTGCGGGGTGTGCTTGGTCCTGTGGTCGATGAGCCGGTGACCTTCGTCAACGCGCCGCAGCTCGCAGAAGAACGCGGCGTGATGGTGCGCGAAATCAAATCCGCGAGCGCACAGGACTACGTGAACCTGATCGGCCTACGGGGCACAATTAGGGGTCGGGAGACGCACGTCGCGGGAACGTTGTACGGCAAACAAGACGCTTCGCGAATTGTGGGCCTCGATAATCACATCGTGGATCTGCCGCCGTCGGCGCACATGCTGGTGGTCCGAAACGCGGATGTGCCCGGCATGATCGGAACGGTCGCGACGATTCTGGGCACAGCTGGGGTCAACATCGCGGACATGGATGTGGGCCGCAGCCCGTCGGGCGAAGCCGCGATGATGGCAATCTCGACTGGCGATGCAGTTCCCGCAGCGGTCGTGGAATCGATCCGAGCCTGTGCGGGCGTGATCGACGCCAAAGCCATCGAACTCAGCTAGAAGCACTCAGCCAGGCGCGCCCAGCCACGCGCGCCCAGCCAAGCGCTATTTGGCGGCCGTGGGGAGCCAATCGGAGCGGTTCGTTTCGAACGCCGAGATGTCGTCGCCGTAGCGCAGCGTGAGGCCAATGTCGTCGAGGCCATTCAAAAATCGGTACTGGGTGAAGTCGTCGAGCGGGAACGGCTCATCGATCCCCAGCGAAGGGATCGCGACCCTGCGGGCTTGAACGTCCACGACAATTTCGGTGCCCGGCGTTTCTTCGAGCGCTTCCCAAACTGTTTCGATAATCGACTGCGGGATCGTGATCGTGAGCAATCCCGTCTTGGTGGAATTGTTGCGAAAGATATCGGCGAATCGCGAGGACAACACCGCGACGAAGCCGTACTGCTGCAACGCCCAAACCGCGTGTTCGCGGCTCGATCCAGTGCCGAAATTCGGGCCCGCGACGAGAATTGATGCGTTCGCGTAGCGATCTTGGTTCAGCACAAAATCCGAAGATTCGCGCCACTCGCCGAAAAGGCCTTCTTCGAAGCCCGTGCGTTCGATGCGGCGTAGCCAGTCGCTGGGGATGATCTGGTCGGTATCGACATCAGAACGTCGAAGGGGCACGCCGGTGCCAGTGATGACCGAGAGTTTTTCCATCGTCGATTCCTTGAATTAGTCGAGGTCGTCGGGGGTTGCGAAGTGACCAGCAATCGCGGTCGCAGCAGCTACCGCTGGTGATACGAGATGCGTGCGACCGCCTTTGCCTTGGCGGCCTTCGAAGTTGCGATTGCTCGTGGATGCACTGCGCTCGCCAGCAGTGAGGCGGTCGTTGTTCATCGCTAAACACATCGAACATCCGGGTTCACGCCAATCGAATCCCGCGGCCCGAAACGCAACGTCGAGCCCTTCGGCTTCGGCCTGCGCCTTGACTGCATGGGACCCGGGAACGACGAGCGTGCGAACTCCGGCCTTCACCGTCCTGCCCCGCGCTACCGCGGCGGCCGCGCGTAAATCTTCGATGCGCGAGTTGGTGCAGGAACCAATAAAGACAGTATCGACAGGTACTTCTCGCATCGAGATGCCCGCTTTGAGGCCCATGTACTGCAACGCTCGCGTAATCGCCTCGCGCTCGACTTCATCGGCCGCGTCTTGTGGAGAAGGAATGAGATCATCGATTGAAATCGTCTGACCGGGGTTCGTGCCCCACGAGACGTGCGGCCGCAACGTTGTGGCGTCGAGCGTGATTTCTTTGTCGAAGATCGCGTCGGTATCGGTGGTGAGCGATCGCCACTCGTCGAGTGCGCGTTCCCAAAGCGCGCCTTTGGGCGCGTAGCGACGGCCTTCGAGATACGCGAACGTCGTGTCGTCGGGGGCGATGAGCCCGGCTTTGGCGCCCGCTTCAATCGACATGTTGCAGACCGTCATCCGGCCTTCCATCGACAACGCTTGGAATGCAGAACCCCGATATTCGATGACCGATCCGATGCCGCCGCCGGTGCCGAGCCGTGCAATGACGGCGAGCACGATGTCTTTTGCGGTGACACCTTCCGGCACTTCGCCATCGACATTGACCGCCATCGTTCCCGGCGCGGTTTGCGGCAAGGTTTGGGTCGCTAACACGTGCTCAACTTCACTGGTGCCGATCCCAAAAGCGAGCGCGCCGAAGGCGCCGTGGGTTGAGGTGTGTGAATCGCCGCAGACAATGGTCATGCCGGGTTGGGTCAGCCCCTGTTCCGGCCCGATGACGTGCACGATGCCCTGATCCGGATCGCCCATGCCGTACATACGAATTCCAAATTCGGCGCAGTTCGATTCGAGTTTCGCCATCTGGAGCCGCGAAATCTCTTCGATCGTTTCGGTGAGGCTGGTCGGCACGTTGTGATCCATCGTCGCGACGGTCAGGTCCGGCCTGCGCACCTTGCGGCCGCTGAGGCGCAGACCATCAAATGCCTGTGGTGACGTGACCTCATGAACGAGGTGCAGATCGACGTACAAAAGGTCGGGTTCGCCGCCGCCACTGCGGACTATGTGGCGATCCCAAATTTTTTGCGAGAGCGTGCGTGCCATGTATTCAGTATGGTTTGCACGCCGGTGGGAACGGGAACCGAAACGCAATGGAGGCGTTCAGGTTCGCGCCAGTATGTCGTCATCCCGGGCGCAACTCCGAGACAGGGAGACGTCACCGAAATTGCCGCACGCCTGTAACGTTGCGTTAACAATGCCTTTTTAAGGTGGTTCCGTGGACGTCGAAGTATTGCGCTGGCCAGCTGAACGTACGAAGGTCGATGATCTCCGAAGCCATGGTGTGCCGCGCCTCTTGCTGCTGGATCTCGATGAGGCAGTCCCGGCATCTCCGGATTGTCTGGAGGACTGGGTACGACTGCCGGTCAGCGACTCGGATCTCGCCGCTCGTCGTGAGACGGTCGGCGCCCGTGCCGATAATCACGCCGTCCGGCCGACGATCGATGCCGATGGCGTGTTGCGGTTCCAGGGGTCTTGGGTGGGGCTTTCCCCGCTCGAGCGGGATTTGACCGCTCCACTCATCGATAAGTTCGGGGGGGTCGTATCGCGGGGGCTGCTTGCGGATCGGGCCTGGCCCGAGGGGTTGCCGAGCCGAAATGCGCTCGATGTGCACATCTTGCGCCTGCGGCGCCGCCTCAACGCGATTGGCCTCGAGCTGCGAACCATTCGATCCCGCGGCTATCTCCTACAGAGCAGCTGAAGCGCGCTTGGTCGCCGACCCGGCTGAAGATTGCCCTTTCGCCGACGCGGCTTTGAAGAACCCTTGCGGGGCCGTGTCTAGATCGGCCGGACGGCGACGAGCTGCACGCTGAGCTCCCGACGCGGGCCCTGATACGTCACGGTCGCGCCAGGGTGTTTCCCCGTGAGCGCCTGACCCAAAGGTGAAGAAATCGACAAAACTTCGTATTCATCGTGGCGTTCTTCAATCGAACCCATGAGATACGTCGTGGTGTCGGTGTCGCCGTCGTAGCGCAGTTCCACTAGGCAGCCACTGGACGCTGCATCGTCGTTGGCGTCGTGGGCTACGACGACTGCACGCTTGAGTATGTCTTCGATTTGGCGAACCCGACCCTCGTTTTGGCCCTGTTCATTCTTCGCCGCGTCGTACTCGGCATTTTCGCTCAAGTCGCCGTGGGCGCGGGCTTCTTCAATCCGAGCGACGATCTCTTTGCGGCGAGTCGTGGTCCGGTCCTCAAATTCCGCTTTGAGGCGGTCGAGGGCTTGTTGGGAGAGTTCGAGAGATTCCATGACGTCGCCCAGGTTACAGCCCAATCCCTCATGGCCGGTACATGCCGGCGTCGATCGCTGGCCGTGTGATGACGGGATTCCTTCGTTTATGCCTTCGTGAGGGTCAATTTGAATTCGAGCGAGCCTTTGCCGCCAACATCCACGAAACCGAGGCTCGGGGGGGTCATCCCATAATCGGCGAGCGCAACTTCGGCTTCGCCTTGAATGTCGATCACGCTGCCGTTCCAGATCGCGTTGAGCGCGATCGTGATGGCCTTAGTGACGCCATGGAGGGTCAAGTTCCCGGCCGCGTTCACCGTGATTTTGGCACCTTTGGCGGGAGCCGCGGGAAGTGAGACCGATACAGCTTCAAAACTCGCGGTAGGAAATCGAGTTGTCTCCAAACCGCCGGTTTGCATGAATTTCAAACGGTTTTCGAGGGGCAAACCGCCAGGCGGCTGTTCATCGATCGACTTGAGCTTCGTCATATCGACGGTCATCTTGACGTTGGAGACCGTTGTGCCGGTCACCGTTGTGCCGCCCGTGATTGCTGTTGTGCGAACCACCGCGGTATGTGCGAGCGGCCCGAATTTTTCGTCGATGCGGAAGCCCGCTTGGGTATCCGCATTCGCCAAGATGGTGTACTTCCCGTTCGGGCCCGTATTTCCAGCCACGGTGGTGCGGGTTGTGAGCTCCAATTTTTTGGGAGCATCCCCACTGAAGTACTTATAGGCGAAGAATCCGCCACCAGTAATGATCACCAAGACAGCCAGCGAAATAATCTTCTTCATGTCAACCAAGATAGGCGCTGGCGAGCGCCGCGGCGTCGCGCAGAAGGACGTCGGCCGAATCCGCAAGGCTGATCTGGCCTCGCACCATGACGTATGCACGATCAGCCGCTTCGAGCGCAGCGTTGACATGCTGTTCGACCAGCACCACACCGACGTTTTGTTCTCGACAAATGTCGCGCATCAACGGCAGCAGCTGTTCAACCACAATCGGCGCCAAGCCGAGGCTGAGCTCATCGATCATGATCAGCTTGGGCCGCGCAGCTAACGCTCGGGCGACCGCCAACATCTGCTGTTCGCCGCCGGACAATAACCCGGCTTTACGATCCAGGATCGCTTGGAGCGCCGGAAAGGGTGCGAGTGCGGCATCGATCGCACCTTGGTCGCCGCGGCGAGCGGCGAGGCGCAAATGTTCGCGACCAGTGAGGCCAAAAAATAGGGCGCGATCTTCGGGGACGTACGCGAGCCCGGATTCACGCAGTTGCAAGGCCGCATTCGTAATGCCTCCGCGTTTGCCAACGGATTGTGCGTCGCCGAAAATCGTAACGTCGCCGCCGAGCCGGGGGAGAAGCCCGCTGATCGTCGACAACGTCGTCGTTTTACCAGCACCGTTTGGTCCCAGCAACGCGACAACTTCGCCCGCACGAACCTCCAAATCGATGCCGTGCACAACCTCGACATCACCGTATCCGCAACGTAAACCGCGAGCAGACAACAAGAGGGGTTGATGTGGCGCAGCGCTATTCACTACTCGACCCCAAATACGCAGCGATTACAACATCATTCGAACGGATTTCATCCGGAGTTCCCGAAGCGATGACCCTGCCGAAATCCAGCACGGTGATTCGATCGCACACCTCCAGGACAAGTGCCATGTCGTGATCAACGAGCAACACTCCGATGCCTTCACTCGGGAGTCGGTGAATCAATGCACCGAGGCGTTCCGTTTCTTGAGGGTCAAGGCCGGCTGCGGGTTCATCGAGCAAGACCAGCGCAGGGCTGGCTGCCAACGCTCGTGCCACACCGACAATCCGGCGTTGTCCGTGCGACAGCTCATTCGGCCGTAACGTGCTCAGCGCTGCGATCTCGGTGAGTTCAATCGCTCGATCGACTGCGGTAAATGACCGAGCTCGATTGGGCCTCACGGCATCGAATACCAACGAATACCAACGCGGAGCCTGTGCGGCGACGACCAGGTTTTCACGAACCGTGAGATCATCGAACAATTCAACCGATTGGAAGGTTCGCACCAAACCCGAACGTGCTCGCTCGTGCGGTGCGAGTTGCTGAATCGCCTGACCGCCTAGCGCAATCGTCCCGACGGCGTGCGGAATAAAACCACAGATCGCGTCGATCGTCGTAGTTTTTCCGGCACCATTCGGGCCGATGAGGCCCATGACCTCGTTGGCGTGAATGACCAGCTCAACGTCGTCGACGGCGAGAAGCCCGCCGTACGCGACGCCCAGGTTGCGAATCGTTAACAATTCAGTCATGACGCCACCCGTGTCGACTGGGTTCCAGCGGTGGGTGTGTTCTTGCCTGCGTGTTTGCTCCATCGCGTGATCGCGTTTCGCAATCCTGCGATGACCCCGTCGGGATACAACACCGCGACCACCACTAAGAGCAGCCCGCTGACTGCGAATTGGTAGCTCGAGGCGTTGCCGGTGTTTCCGCCTTGCAGCTGCGTGAGTACGCCACCAGAGGCTAAGACTCCCGCCATGAGTGCGCCACTGATCGACGCGATCCCACCCAGATAACACAGGGCCAACACCGCTAAGGCCCCAACCACCATGAACTGCTGGGAGGACAACGACGGCGATTCATACGCGAGGAGCGATCCGCCGATCCCGGCCAACAGCGCCGATACTGCGAACGCGCTCAGCTTGGTGCGACTCACATCGATACCCGCGGCTGCCGCGGCGCGCTCGTTGCCCCGAACGGCGAGCCAACGAAGGCCCGTAGCGCTGCGGCGCAGGTTCGCGACAACGATGATCGCCGCACACAACAACACCAAGGCAAGCATCCCGAACGCGGCCCGAAAATTGTTGTCGCCCGTAGCGGTGAAGCCCAGATCGATGCCAAACAATCGCGGGCGCGGTGGCGACTCCAACCCCGTCAACGATGAAGATGCAAAGACCAATTGTTCGATCGCAACTGCCGCAGCGATCGTAGCGACGGCCAAAGTCATGCCGCGCACGCGTACCGCAGGTAAACCCATGAGGATTCCAACGAACACAGTGATCGCGATCGCGACGATCGGCGCAAACGGAAACGGCAATCCTTGGATCGCCAGCTTTGCGGTACCAAAGGCGGCTAGCCCAGCGAACGCATATTGCGCAAGCGATATTTGGCCCACGTAACCGGTGACGACAACGCTTGCAAGCCCAATAAAACCAGCGATGATTGACACGACAATTGCCAGCCGCCACTGCGCGTCGAGGGTGAACAATGCAACCGTCGCGCCAACAAAAAGTAACGATGTCCATAACACCGGATGTTTCGGAACTGGCGATTCCGGCAACTGCCTTTCGAGCAATGCTGCACGGTTGGGCAATGAACTCCCGCGCAATGAAATCGCGGCCAAGATCACGATCAGTGGCACTGCCTGCGCTAACCCCCCGTTGGGCATCCAGCTCGGTAACGAAGCGCGCAATTGGAACCACGAAACTGCACCCTGAGTCATCCCAATCGCAAGGCCAGCGACGGTCGTTAATCCAAATCCATCGAGGCGGCCCAACAATGCCGCCGCCAACGCTGGCACAATCAACAAGCTGGTTTCCGTCGGGTCGATTTTCTGTTGCACCCCTGTAATCAAAATGACCGAGACGCCCGCCAACCCTGATGCAAGCATCCAGTTGAACACGCCGAGCCGATTCGGCGAAATGCCGGTCAAAATTGCGCCGCGTTCCTGTTCGGCGGCAGCGCGCGTTGCCAAACCAAAACGGGTAAAGCGAAACAACACGCCAAGCGCGACTGCGCATGCGATCACGAGCCCCGCGAGTGCAAACGCAGCAGTCGGAACTTTCGCGCTACCGATCCTCACGACGCCTTGCGGCAACAGCGATTCCAACTGCAACGACAACGCGCCCGCGCCGATTTCTTTCACACGCACGTTCATCACCGACTGTAAATACAAAAACACACCCAGCGACGCCACCACCCGCGCCAGCGGCGGCGCAGAACGCAATGGTCTGAACACGAAGCCGTAGAGCAACGCTCCGAGCCCGATGGCGATTGCAATCGCAACCAGGAATGCGCTCGACGCGGTCGGGCGATCCAACAGATGCACTTTGGAAGGCGCTCCGATAATCGGTAACACCAAGTCGCCACCCAGCTCAGTGCTCGCGAGCTTGAAATTCCGCAACCCGAAGTACACGTACGCGCTGTACATCCCGATCGCGCCGTGCGCAAGATTGATCACGTTCGACGCCCGAAACGTCAGTACCAAACCAATCGCCAACGCTGCAATCACCGCGCCGCCCTGCAACCCACTCAGCGCGTTTTCGATGTAGCTCATGTCTTCTGCGCCTGTTGGTTGAATTGGTTGTGCGGCATCAGCCTTTGAGCCAGGCCGCGATATCGAGCCACGGACTGATTTGCTTGATGGTGCCCTTTTGCCATTCGCCGAGTGTCTGTTGCGGTGAACACATCGCGGGATAGCCCGCGAGTTGTTTGCCGTCGCAGGTATAGGGATGCCCGAAGAAGCTCGGCTGATTCTTGGTCGCTCGAAATGCCGCGACGATCGAATCTTTCGTGACTTTGTCGCCGCCGACTTTGCGAAGTATCGCGTAGAGATTGATAGTCGCGCGGAAGCTCACGGTCCCAGCACCCTGCGCCTCGTAATGAAAACGGGGTCCGTATCGTTTCGAGACTGCCTGATACAAAACACTGTCGGGATTGTTTGGTGTGAGATCCGCTTCGAGGTTGAAGATCTTGCCGTTGATCGAGTCGCCGACCTGCGCAATGATGTTCGGTGCCGCGCAAGCTCCCGTCAGCATGATCGGAACATTCAGTCCGATTTGCTGCGCGGTTTTGAGCGTTGGGACACAGCCACTGTCAGCAGTGAGCGCGAGCACGGCATCGGGTTTCGTGGCGGCAGCTTGGTTCACGAACTGCGACATATCCGCGCCGAGTACCGGGGTCGGAATCAATATGGGTGTGCCGCCATGCTGTTTGATCGCCCGCTCAGCAAGTTTCGCGGCGTCGGCAATCGGCCCGAAATCGCCGTAGATAATCGCGAGCCGTTTCTTATGGAGCGTGTCGATCGCGTACTGCGCCATACCGACCGCTGCGCCCCATGTTCCTCCGCTGAATTGAAAACTCGTTTTGGCCCGTACTGAATCGAAGCTCACCGGGATACCGCCAATGAGCGGAATGCCGTTGTTGTCGAGGGTTTTGATTCCCGTGCCCCAAATATCGATGCCCCCGATGACGGCGACCGCGTGGCGGCTGACCATCTGCTGGGCGCAGCTCTGCGACAAATCAGGATTGAACTGGGTATTGCAGGTGATCAGCTCGATCGGGTGACCATCGACTCCGTTGAGCTCTTCGTTAATGAACGCGACCGCCACCTTGTCGGCGACCGTTAACTCCGGAAATGCCCCGGCCGCGCCGGTGTCCTGGTTGATCGTTCCGATGACAATTGGCGTGCCAGTGGCCTTCTTGGGCAGTTTTGGCAGCACGTCGGCAATCGAGGTTCCCTTCGGTGCACACTCGACGATCGACGCGGACTTGGAACAGTCCACCACTTCTTTCGACAGCGTCGTGGTGGTGGCGTTAGGGATCGCCTTCGGCGTTGACTCGCTGCAGCCGACGGCTGCCAACATTATGATGCTGAGCGTCGGCGCAACTAGTTTGGGGAATCGCACGATGGTTTCCTTGTGGGGTCGAATAGGCGAGCGGACGGGTTCGAGGTCGCAGGTTAACGGTGTTCAGCAGCCACCGCAATCAATGCGGTAAGATCTCTGGGGATGACGCAGTCCAACGCAATCATCGTAATTTTGTAGCGAGCGCCGGCCACCCGGTGTTCGCTTCCGCCGCCCCAACCAGGGCGGCTTTTTCATGCCCCAAACCTAGAAGCCAAACCCGAATCCAAACCCTGAGTCGTTACAGAGCGGTCATATATGAGCGCTTTGTAGCAACTCAGAGAATGAGGACTTGCCATGACCCACAAGATTGCTGTGATTGCCGGAGACGGCATTGGCGTGGAGGTGACCGCTGAGGCACTCAAGGTCGTGCGGGCGGCGGGCGTTGCGATCCAAACGACTGAGTTTGATCTCGGTGGCAGTCGGTACATCCGCACGGGTGAGACCCTCCCCGACTCCGAACTCGAGGAACTTCGCGGCTTCGATGCCATCCTTGGCGGCGCGATCGGCACACCTGAAGTCCCTCCGGGCATCTTGGAGCGCGGACTGTTGCTCAAAATGCGCTTTGCCCTCGATCTCTACATCAACCTCAGGCCGTTCAAAAATGGGGCTTCGCAGTTCAACGACGGCGTCGATTTCCTTGTGGTTCGCGAAAATACCGAAGGTACTTACGCCGGCGAAGGTGGTTTCTTGCGCCAAGGCACCCCCCATGAAATCGCGACCCAGGGTTCCGTCAACACGCGAATGGGCGTGGAACGGGCAATCCGCTACGCGTTCGATCTGGCACAATCTCGGGATCGCAAGCACCTCACGCTCGTACACAAAACGAATGTGCTGACCTATGCAGGCGATCTGTGGTCCCGGACCTTCAACGAAGTCGCGGCCGATTACCCAGATGTGGCGACGGCCTACAACCACGTTGATGCCGCGTGTATCTATCTGGTGCAAGATCCCCGCCGCTACGACGTCATTGTCACCGACAACCTCTTTGGCGACATCATTACCGATCTCGCCGGTGCCGTCAGTGGCGGCATTGGCCGCGCTGCTTCGGCCAATATGAATATGGCCCGAACCGGGCCATCGTTTTTCGAACCCGTCCATGGTTCCGCGCCCGATATCGCGGGCCAAGGAATTGCCGATCCGCGGGCCGCGATCTACAGCGCAGCAATGATGATCGAATTTCTCGGCGAACACGATGCAGCCGCGCGGATTCGCAAGGCAGTCGAAGCCACCGATGATGTCACTGGATCGACGATCGCGATTGCCGACGCGATTTGCGCCGCCCTCTAACTCCTTGGCCCGACCGATGCACCTTCTTAAGCTCGCCGAACTCCACGCCCCGTAAAGGAATCCGAACATGCCAATTACCCCAACTCCGAAAATCTGGATGAACGGCGAGATGGTCGACTGGGAAAACGCCCAGATCCACATTCTCACGCACACCCTGCACTACGGCATGGGTGTTTTTGAAGGAATCCGCGCCTACGAAACCAACACGGGGCCCGCGGTGTTTCGCTTGACGGAACACATCGAGCGCTTGTACCGCAGCGCGCACATGATGCAGATGGACATGCCATTTTCTGTCGATGAGTTGGTGACTGCGACCAAAGACGTTGTGCGCGCCAGTGGGCTGCCAAGTTGTTACATCCGTCCAATCGCCTACTACGGCTACGGCGAGATGGGGCTCAACACGATTCCGTGCACGGTTGACATCGCGATTGCGTGTTGGCCGTGGGGCGCGTACCTCGGCGACGATGCGTTGACCAAAGGCGTGCGCATGAAAATTTCATCGTGGCGCCGTCATGATCACAACATCATGCCGCCCGCGTCGAAAACCACCGGTAACTATGTGAATTCTTCGCTCGCGAAGGTCGAAGCGTTAAAGGCTGGCTACGACGAAGCTCTCTTGCTCAACCCTCAAGGCATGGTGAGCGAATGCACCGGCGAAAACATTTTTGTGGTCGTCGACGATGCGATCATTACGCCGCCGTCAACTGCGGGTGCGCTGAAAGGCATTACCCAGGATTCCGTCACGACGATCGCGCGCGATTTTGGTTTCGAAGTGCGCGTTGGTGAACTCTCGCGCACGGACCTCTACACCGCGCAAGAGATGTTTGTCGTCGGCACCGCCGCGGAAGTGAGTTCGGTGAATTCGGTGGATGATCGCACGATTCCATGCCCTGGCCCGATGACGCTTGCGATCGGTGAGGAATACGGCCGAGCCGTGCGCGGCCAAGTTGATAAGTACAAAGACTGGTGTGAGCATGTCAACTGACTCGCCGTGGAAAAACCCGCGCACGCCGACGAAGGTCGAGATCTACGACACGACGTGTCGTGACGGTGCTCAGCTCGAAGGAATTTCGCTCACCGTCGACGACAAACTGCGCATCTGCGAACAACTTGATTGGCTCGGTGTGCATTACGTCGAGGCAGGCTGGCCGGGAGCAAACCCTAAAGACGTTGAGTTTTTTCAACGGGCCCAAACTGAATTGCAATTCAAAACGTCGCGCCTGGTTGCGTTCGGGATGACTCGTCGGGTCAAAGGCAAAGTCGACAGCGACGACACGTTGCGCAATCTGGTTGAAGCGAACACACCGGTCGTCTGTATCGTCGGCAAGACCTGGGATTACCATGTACTGCAAGCATTGGAGACGACCCTCGATGAGGGCGTGGCAATGGTGGCGGATTCGGTTGAGTTTTTGAAGGCCGAAGGCCGCGAAGTGTTCTTCGACGCTGAGCATTTCTTTGATGGCTATCGCGCAAATCCTGAATTCGCGTTGCGCGTGCTTGAGGGTGCTGCGACGGCGGGCGCGACCCGTCTCGTGCTCTGCGATACCAATGGCGGCGCGCTGCCGTTTCAAGTTGAAGAAGCTGTGAGCGCGGTCTACGACTATTTCGCGGGTGACGTCGGAATCGCAGTGCACCTCCACGACGACGCCGGCACCGGAGTCGCGAATGCGCTCGCAGGGGTACGTGGCGGCGCGATGCAAGTGCAAGGCACGATTAATGGTTATGGGGAACGGACTGGAAACTGCAACCTGACCACCATCATCCCGAACCTCACGCTCAAGATGGGGATCGAAACGATCCCGGCCGATCGGCTTGATCGCCTCACACCGGTTGCACATCACGTTGCGGAATTGGTCAATATGCCGCTGAACCCACAAGCGGCGTACGTCGGTCATTCCGCCTTTGCGCACAAAGCTGGTCTGCACACCTCGGCGATCGCGAAACGTCCCGACGCATACGAACACACCCCGCCGGAAGCGGTTGGCAATGGCACGCGTTTTGTAGTTTCGGAACTTGCCGGTAAAGCCACGCTCGTGTTGAAAGCCAAAGAACTTGGTATCGCACTCGACGGCCCGCAGCTCAACGAAGTCGTCGACACGTTGAAGCGCCTCGAACACGAGGGCTACCACTTTGAGGTCGCCGACGGTTCACTCGAACTGTTGATGCGACGCGCCACCGGTTGGGAACCGAACTGGTTCACGATCGAAACGTGGCGGGTCGAGACTCGAGAAGGTCGCGCTCCATGGGCGAGCGAACGCCCCGATGATCCACATGCGATGGAAGTTTTCACCGAAGCGACCGTCAAGGCGCACATCCGCGGTGAGCGCGTGATCGCCACGGCCGAAGGCAACGGTCCAGTCAACGCGCTTGATGCTGCATTGCGCAAAATCACGAACGGTTCGTTTCCGGTGCTTTCACATTTGCGGCTTACGGATTACAAGGTGCGCATCTTGGATTCGGGCCGGGGTACGGGAGCAGTCACGCGCGTGCTTATTGATTCTGCCGATGATCACGGTTCCTGGACGACGATTGGTGTGAACGAAAACATCATCGAAGCGTCTTGGCTGGCATTGATGGATTCAATCCACTTTGCGCTGCTGCGAGCCGAGCTGCGCACGGCCTAACACCGGTATTTGGCACTGGCATTTGGCCTTGGGCTTGGCGCTAGCGTTTTGCGCTCGAAATAGGTCGGTGCCGGAGGGGGGAGCGCAGTGGGGGAACGCTCATCATCCCCAGCGTGGTGGGGGCACGCTTGGTCCCGACACCGACGGTCTTCAGTATAGGCACCGATGGCGTGGTTGGCAATCTCACGCGGCTCCTCGGCTGAGTAAGGTTTATGTTCGCGGTTCGTCGTCGATCTGGTGGCGGTCGAGCGCGATCAATGAGTCGATCGAGTGGTTGGGCTCAGTCGGCAATCCCCGCAGATATGCGAACAGTGACTCGGGATCTTCGATCAACCAATCGCGCAAAATGGTATAAACCTCACGATTACGAGCTGTCAAACGCGTCTCGGCTTTTGCCCGAACCGAGTGGAACATACGCCGTTTCGATCGGGTCAAAAACGGATGGAATTCAGGAATGAGCTCGATCGGCCGGCTGATTCTGTGAACCAGCGATTGGTTCATGTCGTTGCGGAACAGTTGTCCCGACGCGACACCGCCCAAATGAAAGATCACATCCGCGTAGATACCGGCGATGAGATAATGCGGGTTTCGTTCGTTACTTCGCTCCAAGGGAGCCCATTTCAGCCCAGACTCCCAAAGTGCGGCCGCAAGTGCTATCCCGGTGTCGGGCTTTTGGCTGGTTACTCGTAGAAAACGGCGATGTTGTGGGGTCCGTGTCAGCATGGGCGCGAACGATGGTTGAAATCGTTCGAAGAACTGTCTGGTCGCCAAGATGCACGAAGGGTGGGGGAGGTCCGTGTCGCCGTTTTCTCGGCGCAATACGGCTGCCATGCCTGATGGGGTTGACGGAAGCTGAGTAATCGTTTCGATCCAATTGTCCGAGCATGGAAACGAATCAACGTCGAGCGTACAGATGTGGCTGGCTTGGTTCGCCAGCGCAATGGGCAAAAGCGTGTCGAGGTAGTGGCCATGTTCTTTACTGCCGCGGTATTCGGTTGGGGGAGATGGGCACACGATGACGTTGGCTTCGGCGCGAAGGATGGCTTTCGCCGTGTCGCTGATCCGATTGGTGACCGCGTAGATCGTGTAAGGAACTCGCGTGTGTCGTGCGATTTGCGCCAGGTGCAATTGCAACACGGGGAGTTCCGCGTCATCTCGGAGGTGATAGACGACAAGAATCGCGAGGTGGCTGACTGCCGAGTTTTGAAGAGGTTCCATAGGCGAACGCGCAAGCCGACTAGCGCAGGGTTTTCGGAGTGTCGCTGTCATCGCGTCGGAGCGACCTCAACGATGAACTTGGCCTTAACATATGGCAAATCTACCCGGCGGTGGCCGACTCGATTGCCTGCTGTGACCGAAACCGTTTGGTCGACCAATCGGCCGCCGCGTGACATGCGATACGCCGTGGTGCTCCCGCCCCGACGGCTGGTGATTGTTGGTGAAGGTTAGGGTCGCGGCGATGACCCTGCGGTTTCCAATCCTTGGCCTTGCGTTTGTGGTCGCGAGCTGTAGCCGGAGTAGTTCCAATGTCGCGGCGACGGGTGCGCAAACAAGGCCGATCCGACCGTCATCCACCACGGTTTTGTCACTGGCGAGCTCATCTAGTTCAGCGACAACGACATCCTCATTAACGACGACTTCGCGGCCATCGATACGAAACTCGACTTCGACGACATCGGTGGCCCGCACAACGACAAGCACCCGTCGGGTCATTCCGAGCACCACAACGACCACATCGGGTGCGACAGTTTATGGTTCGGTCCATCACGCGTTTCCGGTACGGCCGGCTTCGATCGCTAGTTACGGCCACTCGCATCATGATTACGCGGCGACGGATATTTTTGTTCGGTGCGGCTCGGATTTCGTAGCGGCTGCGGACGGCGTAGTGCTCCAGATCCGACGTTACGATCCGTGGGTTCGCAGCGTGAACGATGCGGCAACGCGCGGTGGGTTGTTCATCAGCCTGCTCGGTGACGATGGCGTGCGGTATTACGCCGCGCACCTGTCGGTGATCGACGTTCGCGTGCAACCGGGGCTGCGGGTGCGCGCTGGTGATCATCTTGGATTGACTGGCGACACTGGCGATGCCAAAGGAACCTGCCACGTTCACTTCGGTCTCTCACCAAATTGTTCGCAAACAGAATGGGCAGTGCGAAGAGGTGTGCTCTACGCGTGGCCGTACCTCGACAGTTGGAAAGCTGGCGGCAACATTTCCCCGCTCGCGGCTATCAAACAATGGGCCGCAATCCACAGAACCGCATGCGCCGACGCAGCCAAAGGAATCATCCCCTGGCCCTGGAAAGCCTGACCGCTGCAAGGGGTCTTCGGTGAGCCGGCGCTCATTGTCACGGTTGGTTCTTCACTTCTTGTAGATCAACAAATAGCCTGAATTCATTGACTATTTACTGGTTCCGACTTTCTACACGAACAACAGCTCGTACATTATCTTGGAATGGGTAACGGGGCGATCGAACAATTCGGCGATGTGCTCGGAGCGTTGAGCGACGAACCTGTTTGAGCTCGATCGAGATGCACGAATTCTTAACGTTGCGGAACCGGTGCGACGCGATCACCGCCAAAATTGTTGCCGACGTTGCTGACTCGCTGTGGCACTCGAGCGGGAAATGGAGCGGCTCCGCGTGGAGAGCGACCCGCGTTCGCGGTCGCAGCAATGCGCCGACGCGCTGATGTCGATGATCACCCACCACGACACCAGCTACGCCCACGTCCCACCAAAAAGCCGCATAGTCATGGTCCCTACCAAACGCCGTGGAAGGCTCGGAGTAGTGACCTCAAAGCGACTTTTTTGCGACGCAGCCGAGGCGCCCAGGTCGGCGCATTGGTGGTGGCGAGTTGGCCGATACGCCGGA
>JANYBW010000019.1 GCA_025360585.1 Actinomycetes bacterium
ACAACAACCTACCGACCCCGCTCGGAGCGCAGCGCAAGCAATTCAACCCGCGGTGTTCGGAGGAGCTCAGGAGCGAGGGACGAGCGAAATGAGTCCGCAGATCACTCGCCGCCGCAGCGCAGCGCAGGCAATTCAACCAGCGCAGCGAAGGCAATTCAACCAGCGCAAGCAATTCAACCCGCGGTGTTCGGAGGGAGCTCAGGAGCGAGGGACGAGCGAGATGAGTCCGCAGATCACTCGCCGCCGAAGCGCAGCGCAGGCAATTCAACCAGCGAAGGCAATTCAACCAGCGTGCGGGCGCATGAGTCCTTCTTGGATGACGGTGACGCAGAGTTTGCCGTCGCGTGAGTAGATGAACCCTTCGGCGAGGCCGCGGGCGCCACAGGCTGACGGTGATTTCTGGTGGTAGAGCAGCCAGTCGTCGGCGCGTAGTGGTCGGTGGAACCACATGGCGTGGTCGAGGGATGCGACCTGGAAGGTTTCGTCGGTGTAGTTGATTTGGTGGGGCATGACGGCGGTGTCGAGGAGGGTGAGGTCGCTGGCGTAGGCGACGACGCAGGCGTGCAGCAGCGGGTCGTCGGGGAGGGTGCCGTTGGCGCGGATCCAGACGTGTTGTTCCGGAGGCCGGGGGTTTGGGTCGATCCATCGCGGTGCATCGCAGGATCGGGTTTCGATGGGTCGTTCGCGCTCTAACCAGGACCAGACTTCGTCGCTGAAGCGTTCGCGGTAGGGAGTGACGCGTTCAAGGAAGGTAGGGAGTTCTTCTGGGGGCGCGACGTCGGGCATTTCGTATTGGTGTTCGGGGCCGGTTTCTACGATTTGGAAGCTGGCGCTGAGGTTGAAGATGGCTTTGCCGTGTTGGATCGCGACGACGCGTCGGGTGGTGAATGATTTGCCGTCGCGGATGCGGTCGACGTTGAAGATGATGGGGACGCGTGGATCGCCGGGGCGCAGGAAGTAGGCGTGCAGTGAGTGGACGTGCCGGTCGGCTTCGACGGTTCGGCCGGCCGCGATGAGTGCTTGTGCGGCGACTTGACCGCCGAAGACGCGCTGCATTCGTTCGTCGGGTGAGAGGCCGCGAAACAGGTTGACTTCGAGGGGCTCAATTTCGAGGAGCTGGATGAGGTCGTCGAGAACTTTTGTCATGTTGTTCGTGAGAGTACCGGCCGGATCCCTTCTAGTCTCTGCGTAATGTCGAATTCACGAAGCATGCGCCGACTCCATGATCTTGCGGAGAAACGCCTGGAGCCGGGCGAGACGATCACGGGGTCGTGTCGGGTTTGGTATTCGCGACCGGTCCGGTGGCAGTGGTCAGCGGCGCGTTACCGCGATTATGTGGTGCTGACTGATCGCCGTCTCATGATGTACGGAGCGGGTTGGTTTACCCAGCTCCCGCGTCGGCGGGTGCTGGCGGATCGTCTCGATGATGTGATCGTCGTCGGCCAGGATCGTCCCCAGACGTTGCATTTGAGCCACCCAAGTCATCCTTCGTTGTTGTTAAAGTTCGCAACAGATACCGCGAGCGCGACGGTGAAACAAGCAATTGCGGGTCATCGTTTCCGCGACGACCCCGTCTCGACGCCGACGACCAGTGTGCCGAAACCAAGTGGGCCGGATGCCGCGGACGCACGGGTGTTGGAAGACGAACCATGGCGGTTGTAGTCGCGATTGACGCGGGCACCACTGGAGTGCGGGCCATGGCGGTAGATGCGACGAGTGTGCCGTTGGCAAGTGCGTATCGGGAGTTCCCACAATATTTTCCTCAACCGGGATGGGTTGAGCACGACGCGAATGAAATCTGGTCCACGACTCAAGCGGTACTGAGCGAAGTTGTCGCGGCGGTCGCCAGCCTCGGCGAAACGATCGCGACGATCGGGATCACGAATCAGCGCGAGACCGCTGTGGTGTGGGATCGGGCGACATCACAACCGTTGCATCGAGCGATCGTGTGGCAGGATCGCCGCACGGCGGCACGATGCGATGCATTGCGAGCGGCCGGTCACGAACCGCTCATCCGGAGGGTCACTGGCCTGGTGCTCGACCCATATTTTTCGGGTACGAAACTCGCGTGGCTCTTGCACGAGGGCGGCGTGGTCGAGAACGAACGGCTGGCGTTTGGCACCGTTGATTCGTGGATTATCTGGAATCTCACTGGCGGGGCTTCGGGTGGTGTGCATGCGACCGATCCAACGAATGCAAGCCGAACGATGTTGTACGACATTGGTGGCATGCGTTGGTCCGCGGAATTATGCGAATTGATTGGTGTGCCGATGCACTGCCTGCCGACGGTGGTGCCATCGAGCGGTCGCATTGGAATCACGGTTTCAGAAATGGCGGCTGGACTGACCGTGCCGGTGAGTGGCGTCGCGGGCGATCAACAAGCTGCGCTGTTCGGACAAGCATGTTTCAATCCAGGAATGACCAAAAATACATACGGAACGGGCAGTTTCGTGCTCACGAACGTTGGCGCGCGGCTCCCTGAGGTCGTTGATGGATTGCTCACGACGGTGGCATGGCAACTTGGCGATGGGTCAGTTTCGTACGCGATGGAAGGTTCGATTTTTGTCACGGGCGCCGGTATCCAGTGGCTGCGCGACGGGCTGGGGATCATCGATGCCGCGGCCGAAGTCGGGCCGCTCGCAGCCAGTGTTGCTGACCCCGATGGCGTTGTGTGTGTTCCTGCGTTCACCGGGCTCGGTTCGCCGTATTGGGATCCCTACGCGCGTGGGACCATTGTCGGTATCACTCGCGGCACGACTCGGGCGCACATCGCACGAGCAATGGTCGAGGCGATGGCGTTGCAGACCCGAGATGTGATCGATGCGATCACTGAAGCGTGTGGCACGCCCCTCGTTGAACTGCGCGTCGATGGCGGAGCCTCGGTGATGGATCTGATGTGTCAGTTTCAAGCCGACATTTGTGGTGTGACCGTGCGCCGAACTGCTGTACAGGAAACGACGGCAATGGGCGCCGTGTATCTCGCAGGCATTGCCGAAGGGATCTGGGAATCACCTCAGGCCGCCGCCGATGCATGGCGCAGCGACGCGATGTTCACACCAGTTATGCCCGCCGAAGAACGCGAAACCCGATACGCCGATTGGCAACGAGCGGTGGAACGATCTCGCGCTTGGGCATGAGATATTTAGCTCGCGAGTTGGACCGTTTCGGTCGGTAACCGTTCGGCTTTTTTGGTGGCGTAGCTGTCGTCGTATTCGTAACCACACAGCGCTTGTAGTTCGAACATCAGCTCATCGGTGATCGCTCGCAACGTGAGATGGTCTTGGTCTTCATGGTGATAGTGATCCATGTCGAGCGGCTCACCGATGCGAACGGTCACGGTGCGTCCGAACCGGGGCAGCTTGCGATCAACGGGTTGGACTTCGTCGGTACCCACCAGGCCAATGGGAACGATCGGCGCTTTGCACTGGAGTGCAAGCCGGGCGACGCCGGTATGGCCGCGGTGGAGCCGGCCTGTACGCGTTCGGGTTCCCTCTGGATAGATCCCGAACACGCCGCCGCGATCGAGCACTTCGGCGGCCGCATCCAGGGCACCTTGCGATGCGCTGCCCCCCTCACGCCGAATAGGGATTTGGCCGAGCCCTCGAAAGAACCATGCGGTCTTTTTGTCGTCGAAATATTCGGCTTTGGCCACGAACGTCACTCGACGGCCAACGACCATCGGTATGAACATCGAATCCAAAAAGGAGCGGTGATTCGCAGCGAGGATCACGGGGCCCTGTTTGGGCAAGTTCTCGCGACCTTCGATTTTGACCCGGACCATCAGGTGCATCAGCGGTTTCGCGATGGCTTTAACGATCCAATACAGCACGGCCTCACATTACGAGGCGCGAGCCAGCCGTTCCAGTGATTCTGAGAAAGTTTGGTCCGACATTTGGCCTGTGGGGACTTGGCCTGTGGGGACTTGGCCTAACGGAATCGGCAAGCGTCGCACGAGCGCATCCACTTCGCGCTGCACGCGGGCGTGCT
This sequence comes from Actinomycetes bacterium, assembly GCA_025360585.1. GTDB lineage: Bacteria > Actinomycetota > Acidimicrobiia > IMCC26256 > PALSA-610 > F1-120-MAGs023. The sequence continues at coordinate 3,988 of JANYBW010000019.1, forward strand.
CAATGATTTCTTGGCGGGCGTTGCGCAACGCGTAGTCGGGAGTCATCGAACGTATGAACCGTTGTAAGGCTGCCATTGGTGTTTCCTCGCAGTGTTGTCGCGGGATTTGACACTCGTAGCATCACCCACCCCGGTTTCTTATCGGCAACTTGCGGGTAACGAGTAAAGAAACGGGATCTGAAAACTTTATGACGCGCTACGCCGGCCAGCGCTAAGGGGCTTCGAGCTTCGTCAACGCCTTTTTGATGCCGCGGACTGCTTGATGGATTCGCTGGTCGTTTTCAACCAGCGCAAATCTGGCGAATCCTTCGCCGCCGGGCCCGAACCCACCACCGGGAGAAACTGCAACCTTGGCTTCGTTCACCAACATTGTGCAAAACTCGAGGCTCGACATGTCGCGGTACGGCTCAGGGATTGGCGCCCACACGAACATCGTGCCTTTGGGTTTTTCGATATTCCAACCAATACTCGCCAAACCGTCGCACAACGCATCGCGACGTTGGCGATAGATCTCGTTGGCGTGTTTCGGATAGTCCGGCTCTTCATTCATAACGACCGTCGCCGCGATCTGAATCGGCTGAAAACCACCATAATCTAAATAACTTTTGAGCTTCGCGAGCGCTCCGACAACTTCAGGATTGCCGACGAGGAAGCCTTGGCGCCAGCCCGCCATTGAGTAACTCTTGGTGAGTGAGTAGATCTCGACTGCGCAATCTTTTGCCCCAGGAACCTGCAAGATCGACGGCGGCTCATGACCATCGAAGCCAAGATCGGCGTAGGCAAAATCGTGGACGACAATCATGTCACGGTCTCTGCAGAACTGCACAACTTCGGTCATGAACTCAAGATCCACACACATTGTGGTGGGGTTGTGCGGAAAACTTGTGACCAGAACGCGGGGGCGGGGCCAGGATTGTTCCCAGGCTGCGTGCAGGTTCGTGAAGAAATCCTGGCCCGGACCCATCCGCACATACTGCACGGCCGCCCCGGCCAGGATCGGGCCCCAGATGTGAATCGGATAACTCGGCGCGGGGACGAGTGCGGTATCGCCGGGCCCGAGCAGCGCCAGCATCAAGTGACTGAACGCTTCTTTGGCGCCGATCGTCGAGCATGCTTCGGTTTCGGGATCGAGCTGAACCCCAAAGCGACGTTCGTAGAGCGCACAAATCGCTTCGCGCAGCTTTGGGATGCCCTTGGTCTGCGAATAGCGATGGTTACGCGGGTTCCGAGCCGCTTCGATCAGCTTTTCGACCGCTGTATCGGGCGACGGCAGATCGGGGTTTCCGAATCCGAGATCAATGACATCTTCACCGGCTCGCCGGAACTGCATCTTGAGGGCGTCGATGGGGGCAAACGCATAGGGAGGCAGCGCATTAATCCGGCGAAATTCCATACGGGTGAGATTAGTTGGGGCGGCCGTCGTATCTGGCGTCGTTTTGTCCCTGGCTGGTCTCGGCCAAACCCCGTTGGTACGACGTTCGCGCCCCCAGGCGCGGTTAACGCAGTACCAAGAGCGAAGATGTGCCTGTTTTATGTCCTGGGGGTTCCTCTTCGCGGGGTCGTCGACTCGCGTGTCTTCAATAGTGGTTCGCCCATCCGCGCCATGAAGTCGGTTGCGCCAATGACCGGTGCCGTTGGGGCCACCCAACCCTCAATCTCTTGGCGATAGGCTCCGGCCTGCTTGTCGAGGTGAACAACGTTTTGGTATGCAGGACTTTGCTGAATCCTGGATATCGCTGAGCGCGAGCGATCGCTGCAACTGGAGCCATCGCAGCCTCAGCAGGGCTCATCGAGGGAACCTGGTCGAATCCGAAGCCGATCACGACTGCGGCAACGATCGCTGCCACAGTCGCGCACGAAGCCCGCACCAAATACCGTGATCGCTTCGACCCGTTGCCGATTCTCGAATGCGATACGAAATACTTCGCCCGCCAGTTCGTCGGCGGCATCTCGGCCCGTTCGACGCGCCAGATATCGATGCACTGGCGAGAAACGCCGATCAGAGATCGCACCGAATCGCGCACCATGATCAATCGAACCACGAATGATCTCGGCATCGTTTTCGGACCGTGTCATCCAACCATTCTTGTCCGATAGCCAACATCCGGTTCACGCGCCGGTGGCAGTACTGTGCCGTCTCATGCCTGCCATCGAAGCCGTCCTGCTCGACATTGGGGGAGTGTTCCACCTCCCCGATCCCGCCATCATCGCCGCGGCCTGCGCCCGAGCGGGGCATCCGATCGACGAATCGCTCGTGCCGAGAGCGCACTACAAAGCTTGCACCGTATTCGATCACCCCGGCGAGGATCATTCCGTCGCTCCGTGGCAACGGTGGTGGCCGAACTTTCTCACCACCTTCGCCGAGACCCTAGGTGTGACCGACGCAGAGACGGTCAAGGCCGTCTTGAAGGAACTGTCTGCGGAATTTGGCGGAATTGCGCTATGGGGTTACGAAATCCCCGGTGCCCGAGAAGGTCTCAAAGCGCTCGAGGACGCTGGAGTGCGCCTCGGCATCGTTTCGAATAACGACGGCGAAGCGCTCACACGACTCAAGGCCATCGAACTCGCGCAGGTGGGTCCCGGTCCGGGCATTGCAGTTGAGTGCGTCATCGATAGCGGAGCCGTCGGCATCGAAAAGCCCGACCCGCGCATCTTCGAACTGGCGTTTATCTCAATGAAATTGCGAGCAGACCAGTGTTGGTACGTCGGTGACATGCCAGGTATCGACGCGGTGGGCGCGCAACGCGCCGGGATGCGTGTCTTTATCGTCGACCCTTGGGGCGACCACGAACACATCGTGTACCAAGGCTTCGAGTTCGAGACGGTCACATCGCTGCACGATGTCGCCCACCTCGCGAGCACATAAACACGTCCTGGTACGACGTTCGCGACAGATGTCCGTAGTGAAAGTCGTACCAAGTGAGCGATCAACGAGCGGTCTGGTACTGCGTTCGCGACAGACGGTCGCGGTGAACGCAGTACCAGGACGACGGTGAGTTGCGTTAGTTTTGGGGTTTTTGGCTACCCACGACCCACATTGAAAAGAACTGTGAGCCGCCGCCGTAGGCGTGGCCAAGCGCCCGACCAGTCTTGAGTTCCACCTGGTAATCGCCACCACGCCCCCGCACCTGTTGCGCCGCTTCACCGAAACGAATCATGCCGGAAGCACCGATCGGATTCGATGACAGCACTCCCCCGCTCGGGTTCCACGGAATGTCGCCGTCGGCGGCAGTCACACCCTCTTGGGTGAGTTTCCAGCCATCACCTTCGGCGCAAAAGCCTAGGTTTTCCAACCACATTGGTTCATACCACGAGAACGGCACGTACACCTCGGCCGCATCGAAATCCTTGCGGGGATCGCTGATGCCAGCTTGGGCGTACAGATCCTTGGCGCACTCACGACCAGCAATTGGGTTCACAGCATCGCGGTGAGCGAACATCGTCGGTTCTGAGCGCATTGCCATGCCGTGCACCCAAGCAACCGGCCCCTTCGAGGCATCGGCAACCGCTTCAGAGCCAATGACCAACGCCATCGCGCCGTCGCTCGACGGACACGTGTCGAGGTAACGGATTGGATCCCACAGCAACGGCGAAGCTTCCACCATCTCCAACGAAATGTCGGGAATGTGCAAGTGAGCTCGAGGGTTTCGCAACGCGTTTTTGCGATCTTTAACGGCAACGATGTGACCCGTGTTACGAGGCGCACCGGACCGTTCGATGTACGAGCGAATGATCGGCGCGAAATAGCCACCGGCGCCGGATGCCAACGCGGCGTTGAATGGTTGCGACACCGAAAGCCCCCACGTTGCGTTGCTTTCACTTTGTTTTTCGAACGCAACCGTGAGAACCCGCTCGTGCACACCAGAGGTCACAAGCTTCGTCGCAACGATCGCAGTCGAACCGCCAACTGAACCCGCGGTGTGAACCCGCATCATGGGTTTACCGACTGCGCCCAATGCATCCGCGAGATACAGCTCAGGCATAGCGATGCCTTCGAACATATCGGGAGCTTTACCGACGACGACGGCATCAATGTCGTCCCAGGTCATGTTCGCATCGGCCAATGCTTCGACCGCGGCCTCGCGCACGAGGCCCGCCATCGAGACATCCTTACGCGACGAACGGTGTTTCGTTTGGCCAGCACCAATCACTGCTGCGCGATTCGCACCCATATCACTCACCTTCCAAGACGCACACCAGGTTTTGTTGCAGACACGGGCCGCTGCTCACATGAGCGACACCACGGTTCGCTCCGCCGGCGGTAATCGCGTTCGCGACCTCGCCGATTCGGTTCAAACCCGCGCCCATCAAGACGTTTGCCGCCAACGGCCCGCCGGACGGATTCACCGAAGTCTTTGTCGGGTCGATACCAAGCGCCTCAACGAGCATGAGCTCTTCATGACTGAACTGCGCGTGTAATTCCGCAATATCAAGCGAACCCGCAGAAACATTGGCCTTTTGCGCGGCCTTCGTTGCTGAAGCAACGCGTGAAAGATCGCGCACACCGAAGCCCATTGGATCGATGCGATGATCAAACCCGCGGATCCAGGCCGGACGAGCGCAATGCTTACGGGCAACATCGTCGGCTGCGATCACGATCACCGTCGCGCCGTCGCTCACCGGGAAAATGTCGCTTTCGCGCAACGGGTCACTCACTAACGGCGAGCCGGATAACAATGCGTCGGCATTCGCGTTAGCGTCAGCCCGCACGGCGTAATCAATACTCATGCCGTTGCGTTGCGCACGGGCGGCAACCTCGGCCAGATCACGTTCGGTTGCTCCGGTCCGGTGCATAAACGCACGAGCTTGCAGCGCAGCCATATCGCTCATAGAAGGCCACAACGGCACCGTGTAGTACGGATCGGTCTGCACCGTGAGCAGTTCGAGGGGATCACCGCTCGAACCCTTCGAAAAGCCATAGATCAACGCGCTGTCGACTTCGCCAGTCTGGATGTAGCACCAGGCTTCGTACAACGCCCAGGCGCCATCCATCTCGACGTGCGATTCGCGAATCGGCGGAACGGCACCTACCGCATCGACGCCGGCCACAAACGCGAATGGCCCACCAAACAAATAGTCGAGCGAACCCGAACAGACGAAACCAATGTCGGCTTTCGGGATTGTCGACCGTTCGATCGCTTCTCCCAGCACGGGAACAATGATCTCGATTTCATTGTGCACAACATCGCGCGCAACCGCCGAAGTCGCGTACGAAATCACCCCAACATTTCTCATGATTCAATCCTCTCTAAAAGTCCTAACGAGCGGTGAGCGCAAAAGCCCAGGCGCGACGAAGGAACAAAATGGGGGCGCAGCAAACTCGCAGCGCCGGACGGGACCGAGCGTCCCGAAGGGCGGCGGAGCAGAGCAAGCCGAGTCGAACGACCGATCCAACAAGTCGGCGCCATTTACAGGTTGTCCTTGTAGTCGTCGTACGGGGCGTCGGGTTCGCCGGTTGGTTCGAACCATTCGAGCGAGTGGTGGGTCCGGGTAAGTTTTTCGGCCCATTTGGCCTTCACCCGCATTCCCATGCGAACTTCGTGGGCTTCGCAGCCTCGGATCAACGCCATGATCGTGTTGTCCGCACCGTCGAGCAAAACGTGTGCGCTCACGAACGGAACCGGAGGGGCCAATGCCGACAAGCCAGGAATGTTCACGACACAAAAGGTCGTGATGCATCCGGTGTCGGCGATATCAACATCGATGCTCGTGGGCTCGCCCGTTTTCGGGTCGGTGCCTCGCGAGGCTGCATACACCTCAGTTGAGCCGGGTGCTCGCCCGCCGGCGATCTTGCCTTGCGCCATGCCATCGAGATAGCGAGTCGTGGCGACTCCGGCCGAAATCGTGTAGTGCAGTTTGATCGGTTGAATCAAACCAGTCACCGCGCCTTCACCATCAGCGTTGACAGTACGCGGCGGTGCGGCCGGTGGAGTCACTCCTGAGGGCAGCGGCACCCACGCTTCGATGTCACGAACCGAACCGCTGCGCGCAACCTTCCAGTGCGGCATCACTCGCATGCCGATCGAAAGATCATCGGGAGACGAGACGACGACTGCATGCAGCATCGCGGTATCGGCGCCATCAGGCTTGATTAGCGCGAAGGCAAATGGCTGCGAAAACGGCTGTTTTTCAGCACGCGGACGGCGTACCCATGTGAAACTCTCGACCGTTCCCGCCGGGCCAACCTCAACCCAGTCGTCGTCGCTGCCGCCGATTTCTTCGGACGTGTTCGGGTCGTATTCCACCGGCGGCACCAAGACGCCTGCGGTTTTCGACTTCACACCGAGAATGCGACCGTCGCGCAAGCCAGTCAGATAGCGGCTGATTGCCGGGCCGATCGAGCGCGTGTAGCCGCCCGGATATTCCACGATGTGATCAGCGATCATTGGTTCTGCCACAAGGGCCTCCTATAGCAAACGAAGATGCGTTCATGGCGTGTCGCAAAACCTACGACACGTCGAAGTTGGTGAGGGTCAGATCGCGCGATCGCGGCCTTCCCAGTACGGGTCGCGCAATTTGCGCTTCAAGAGCTTGCCGGTTGGTTCACGCGGCAGTTCGTCGGAGAACTCAAGGGTCCGTGGCCATTTGAACTTCGCCAGCCGGCCTTGGATGTGTTGCATGATCGAGGCCTGCAGCGCGTCGTCGCCGGCGACTCCCGCCACGGGTTCCACGATCGCTTTGATTTGTTCACCCATATCGTCATCGGGGATTCCGAAAACCGCGACGTCGCCCACCGACGGATGTTCAAGAATCGCGGCTTCGATCTCCGCGGGGTAAATATTGATTCCGCCCGCAATGATCATGTCGGATTTACGGTCGCACAAAAACAAAAAGCCGTCTTCGTTCAAGTAGCCCATGTCCCCGACGGTAAAGAAGCCTTCGGCATCGTGACTCTTCGCGGTCTTGGATTTATCACCCTTGTATTCAAAATCGCCGCTGCCCATCTTCATCCAGACGGTGCCAGGTTCACCGGCCGCACACACGACACCATCGTCATCGGTGACTTTGACCTGCGAGATTGGCCATGGCGATCCGACCGTCCCGGGATATTTCAGCCAGTCTTCGGGCGTGGCGGTCGTGCCACCGCCTTCGGTCGCTCCGTAGTACTCCCAAATTACTGGACCCCACCAGTCCAGCATCTTGCGTTTCACATCGATGGGGCACGGCGCGGCCGCGTGAATCGCCCATTTCATTGAAGAAACGTCGTACTGAGTTTTCACGGTTTCGGGCAGCTGCAACATGCGATGGAACTGCGTTGGAACCATGTGCGTGTGCGTGCATTTATAGGTTTCGATGAGCCGCAGCGCCTCGGCTGGATCCCACTTGTCCATGTAGACGATGCCGTGTTTGGCGTGAATGGAATTCCCTGCGAACAGCGTGACCGCGGTGTGGTAATTCGGCGAAGTCGACAGGTGCACATTGTCATCGGCTTCAGGAATGCCAAAGAGCCCGAAGAACATCGCGCCGAGCGTTGCGGCGAGATCAGGATCGGCGTCGGGCAAGCTGCGTTTGACGCCTTTGGGAAAACCCGTCGTGCCCGATGTGTAATGCATCGCCAAACCGGTCGACAGCAATTCTGGGCGCGTCGTTGGGTGATCAGCCACAAAGTCGTCATAGTTCACAAAACCATCGAGGGCCCCGATTGCTACTCGCGTCTTGACCGAAGCTCCGGCTTCAGCAACGGCCGGAGCGACAACATCCGCGAATCGTTCGTGGGTAATGATCGCGGTGGCTTCGGAGTCGTTCAGAATGTAGGCAATTTCTGGCGGAGCCAATCGATAGTTGATCGGCACGTAGTAGAAGCCGCCCTGCTGCGCTGCGAGCAAAACCGTGAGCGGAGCCACGCCATTCGGCAAAACGCAGGCAATCACATCGCCGCGTTGTAACCCGGCAGCTTGCAGCGCGTGTAACAACTGGTTGCAACGGGCCAACAACTCACCCGAGCGGTACTCGACGCCCGAAGGATCTACGACTGCGAGGTAGCCGGGATCCTGCTGCGCATGCTGCCAAAAGCTCATATGGGCCGATAGTAGAACGCGTTCCAGGAGTGTGGCAACCGGAGACTCAGAGACGCAGGTCACGGCCGCGCGAGATCGCGCTTCAGCCGTCGAGGTGACGGGCCGTTACACAAAAGGGAGTAGATCACGTCGCTCACCCGAACGGATGCCAGTGTTTCGACAACCGCATAACAAAGTGCGATTTCTCGCCAGCGTCTTGCTCGCCGTGTTGCTGTGCGTCGTGGCAGTGACGGGATTTGGGTTGGCGTCGGCTCGCAACGACTTAGACGAGCTGGTCCGCAAACATCTCGTCGCCGAACAATCCATCAACGACGTGGACCGATCGCTGTTGCAAAGCCAATCTTGGCTCCACGTCGGCCTCGACACGACCGATACCACCGGCCGAATCAAGGCGAACGAAAATTTTGACCGCGGCATCGTCAAAGCCCGGGGCGCCTGGGCCAAATTCCGCACGGTGGCTCCACAAACCGCCCAGAATCGTCAGTACGAAACCGGCTACGAAACAATGCTTTCCGCGTGGACCGAGCTGACAAACGGTCTCCAGACCGCGATTACGCAAGGCACGGGATCGACCCCGGAAATTCGAGCGAACGAGCTACTCGCAAACGCGCGCCTCACAGTATTGCGATCGCAACTCACGCCACTGCGGGATGAATACGCAACGGCCTCCGTGAACGCGACAGCAGCACAAGGCCGCGACACCGTCGACAACACACTTGCCCTTGGTGCCATCGTGTTCGCAATCGGAGCACTGATCGCGTTCATCGTTGTACGGGTCACCGTGCGCGCAACGATCGGCCAACACCGCGAGATCGAACGGCGCGACGCAGCACAACGACTCGAATCGAGCCGCACTGAACAAGAGTCGCGGGTACAACGAGCGTTGGAGATGGCCAAAACCGAAGATGCAGCCCTCGAAACATTGACGCTCGCATTGGATTGGTTGGTGCCCAATACGACCGCAGAACTACTGCTGGCGGATTCAAGCCGCGCCCATGTACGCCAAGCCCTGACGACAGACCGAGCGCATCGCGGCCCTGGATGCCCCGTTGGTTCTCCCCACGATTGCCCGGCGGTCACCCGAGGCCAAACACTGATCTATGACGACAGCACCGCGTTTGACTGCTGCCCACAACTGCGCGATCGCGGTATCGAGCCCTGTTCGGCGGTTTGCGTTCCAGTATCAATCATGGGTGCCCCTGCTGGCGTTTTGCACGCGATCGGCACGCCGAAAGTACGCGCCACGACCGAACATGTGCAAGCCCTCGAACTTGCCGCGGCGCGCGCTGGCGAACGAGTCGGACTGCTGCGCGCATTTTCCCAATCGCAAACCCAAGCCGCCACGGATCCACTCACCGGGCTCTCCAATCGGCGCAGCGTCGAGGGCCGAGTCGTTGAACTCACGCGAGAGGGCACACCGTTTGCCGCGGCCTACTGCGATTTGGATCACTTCAAAACCCTCAACGACAAGCACGGCCACGACACCGGCGATCGAGCGCTGCGACTGTTTGCACGGACGTTGCGCGACAACGTACGGCCCGGCGATGTCGTCGGACGTTGGGGCGGCGAAGAGTTCGTCGTCGTGCTGCCAAACTCGCGAGCCGCTGACGCGGTTGCGGTCATGGAACGCGTGCGTGAAGCACTTGCCCTCGCGTGCGCCGACGCGACCGTGCCCACCTTTACCGTGAGCGTCGGTATCGGCGACGACGAAATGGCCAGTGATTTCAGCGAGATTGTTGATCTTGCGGATCGAGCACTCCTTGCAGCGAAGCGACAGGGTCGCAACCGAGTCGTCGTCGCCGGTTTCGAAGAGGCGAACCCTGATAACGCCGCGACGACGGGCCCGACCGGCGATGAATCACGAACCGTGAACGACTTGAGCGAGGCGACAACGTGAACCGTGCATGGGCCATTGCCACCCTCTTGCTTGTCGCTGCGTGCGGCTCCACCAGTTCAGTATCGGCGAACGGTTCTGACGCCGCGACCAAAGCAACGACGCCCCAAAATGATTTGACGGTCACCGCGATCGAGTTCGGTTACGACGCCAAACAATGGACGGTGCCCGCAGGCAAACCGTTCACAGTTCATTTCCGCAACCAGGGCACGATCGAACACGAGTGGTCCATCATCAAGCTGGGTCGAGACATTCACAAGCAATCGGAATTCAGCGACGATCACGTGCTTACTGAAGTCGAAAAAATTACCCAAGAAACCGTCTCTGAAAAGGTCATCACGATCACAAAACCGGGTCGGTATCAAATCCTGTGCGGGCTGCAAGGCCACTTCGATGCCGGAATGCACTCTGTTCTCAACGTCGTTTGAATTCCTGGACATCGACCACTCGCCGTAACTATTTCTCGCGCTGCATCAGCTGTCTGAACGCAATGCGGTTCCCGCCCGCAGCAACAGCGATGCGAACAGCGTGATCGCCCCCGCGAGCCCGATCGCGAATCGCGGGTTGAACGCTTCACAGACCCAGCCCGAAAATGGCCCACCAATGACGGTGGTTCCGAGGGTCAGCAACGTGTAAATCGCCATTACTCGGCCCCGAAATTCCAGTGCGGATGAAACCTGCAAGTGAGCGTTGGCCGACGATCCAAAAAATACTGCCGCCGCGCCGACTGGGATCAGCGCGGCTTCAATCGCAAGGCGCCACGGCATCGACACCGCGATGATCATCGATGCCCCCAATACTCCAGCCGCGAGCAATACCCGCCGTCGGGTCGGTGCGGAGCGGTGGGCCGCAACCAGCGCGCCGCCCACAGTTCCGACGCCGAGCAACGCCATCAGTGCACCGGCGAGCCCGGCTCCTCCGTGAAATGTGTCGCGAGCCAACAACGTGAGAAATGTCGGAAAGTTGTAGACAACCGTCCCGACGACCGCGACCAACACGATCGTGGATCGGATCTCGCGCACTGCCCACGCGTGGGCAATTCCTTCACGAACCCGTGGGCGTTCCGTATGCCGCTCGACCACCACAAGTTCGTTGGGGCGCATCGCCACCAGCGCGATCAGTACCGCGACAAACGAAATCGCGTTCACGAAAAACACCCACGACACACCAACCCAAGCGATGAGCAAACCGCCGAGGGCCGGGCCCGTGATGCGTGCCGAGTTGCTGACTGCACCGTTCAGCGCGACCGCATTCGCAACCCGATCTGCACCAACCATTTCTTCCACAAATGCGTGACGAGCAGGTTCATCGAACACAGTCACGAAGCCGAGCCCTACCGCGAGGGCGTAGACCATCCAGACGGCCACGACCTCACGCCAAACGATGAACCACAGCGCGACCGCGAGTAACGAGGCCACCGTCTGGGTGACGAGCAGGATCTTTCGGCGAGGGAAGCGGTCGGCAATGGTTCCGCCCCACAGCCCAAACAGCGTTACCGGCAAAAACCGAAACGCAAACGTCGCTCCAACCGCGGCCGCGTTGTTGGTGAGCGACAACACCAGCCAGGCCTCAGCCATCGTCTGCATCCACCCACCGATGTGGGAAACGAGGTCGCCGGCAAAATACAGTCGATAATTGCGGTTCGATAACGAACCAAACATGCGGCGAGTGGTCGCGTTGGCGCGGTGCCGTGAAACCGCGGGCTCACTCGTGCTGGACATCTGCGCTGCGACCCTAGGCGGGCAGCATGGCGGGCGACCATAGGCGAATGAGCACTCCCAGCTCGCAGCATTTGTGACCCGGAGTTAGAACGTGTTCTAGCCTCGCCGGCATGGCCATCCTCGAAGCACTTACCACACAGCACTGCACCGTCGAACAAGACGGTCACGTCGTGACGATGACAATGAACCGTCCAGAAAAAAAGAATGCACTGTCCAGCGATATGCTCGCCGGTCTCGTCCTGGCGTATGAGTACATCGACGAAACGCCCGAAGTCCGGTGCGCGATTCTCACTGGGGCGGGCGGTTCGTTTTGCTCCGGCATGGATCTCGTTTCGATGGGTCAAGAACCCGATGATCCGAGGGTAAAAGCAGTCATGAGTCGCGGCAACAATCCGCATTGGAAAGCGTTACTGCGCGACTACAAACTTTCCAAACCACTCATCGCTGCGGTCGAGGGCTACGCGGTGGCCGGAGGTACCGAAATCTTGCAGGGCACGGATATTCGCGTCGCTGCAGAAACCGCAATCTTTGGCGTCTGGGAAGCCAAGCGCGGGCTCTTTCCCCTTGGCGGCTCGGCGTGTCGACTGCCCCGCCAGATTCCCTATACCCAAGCGATGGATGTGCTGTTGGCCTGTCGGCCGATCACCGCACTCGAAGCCCAGCAGATGGGTCTTATTGGTCGGGTCGTGCCCCAAGGTCAAGCCCTCAATGTCGCACGCGCGGTGGCCGAACAGGTCGCGGCGTGCGGACCACTTTCGACGATGGCAATTTTGCGCGCCTGGCGCGAGACTGAGCACATGAGCGACTACGACGCCATGCAGCACCAAGACGCGATCGGCTGGGAAGTGTTCGCAAGCGAAGACGCCAAAGAAGGCCCGAAAGCGTTCGCAGAGAAACGCGCTCCGGAGTTCAAGGGCAAATAGTTTCGTGACACAACCCGAACATAACGATCAACCGCTCGCTACCGGCCCGCCAATGCTCAGCTTGCGCGGTGAAGTCACCGACCCCGCGAGAGCGAACCTCGCGCGAGCAGTCCGTGATCTCATCGCCGCAACGGCGTTGACGGACGCGCATGATTCGATGCTTGATGCTGCGGCCAGCGCGGTCGAGCGCATCACCGCGACCCTGACCAGTGGTGAACCCGTCGCGTTATTTCGACCGACAATCCCGCGCAACCATGCAGAATACCTTCCTCGATCCCCGGCGGTCGGCGCGCTCTCACCGATCGCGCCCGGCACGATCGACTGGCACTTCGAACCCGATGCTGAATACGACGGCCGCTCGCGGATGATCGCGACTGGCGTCTTGAGCGCGGTGTATGAGGGTCCACCATTGTTCGTACACGGTGGGATCGTTGCGTTGATCTTCGATGAGCTCCTCGGCATGATCAATATCGAAAACGGCTGCCCCGGCATGACAGGCATGTTGAATATCAAATACCGCAGACCAACGCCGCTGAATAACCCGCTGCGGTGGGTTGCTTGGATTACTCGCATCGAAGGTCGTCGAGTGGAATCGACGGCGCAGCTCTGGCACGGCGAAACATTGTGCGCACAGGCTGAAGGCGTGTTCATTCAGCCGAAACCCGCAACCGTTGAGGCATACTTCAACGTATGAAACGGATCGCTCGCGAGGTGGTGATCGGCACGGCACTGGCCATCACGCTCGGCGCGATCGCAACGGCCGCGCTGACCCCGGATACGGGTGCAACGCCCCAGTTCACCAAATCGACGGCAGCCCACGGCGGTGCTCAGCTCGATGGCAGCTCGGGCACTCCCCCAACGATCGCGGCGCGCCCACCAGCATCGCGCGGCGAGAAGCGGCTCTTGATGACGTTCGAGCCGTTCGCAATCGCTCGAGAAAGCACCTCGGCGTATTCAAGCGTGACATTGCCACAGCTCGGTCGATCGTTCCCCAAGATCGGTTTCATCCCCGGCGATCGCGCCTCACAATCGCCCGGAGAAGTTTCGGTGTTCGTCCCGACTCCAGAAACCCTCATCCTCGCGACTAGAGACACCACCGGGTGCACCTGGCTCCACGAATTTGGGGCCGGCCCAGAAGTAGCACACACCGATGCCGCCCAATCGTGCGCAGGAGCGACCCCACCTAACTCCGGGTGGTCACCCATTGCCCCTGCGTGACATGCTCTCGCAATGGCAGCACTGAACCAGCACGGCAAAAGCAAAGATGAGCTCCTCGAGACCCTGACCGCGAAGCGATCGCGAGACGCTCGTTGGCAAGACGGTCGGACCTTCGGAATGGTGTACGACGGAGGGCCATCCGTCCATGAGGTCGCAGAGGCCGTCGCCCAGATCTATCTGCACGAAAATGCATTGAATACACAGGCTTTCCCGAGCCTCGGAGAGATTCAGTCCGAGGTTTGCGGCTGGACGGCATCGCTGCTGCATGGCGAAACCGCAGCCGGATTCATGACGAGCGGAGGCACCGAATCGATCTTGTGCGCGGTGAAAGCTGCTCGCGAACGCGCCAAAGCTGAACGCGGGGTCACTGAACCCGAAATCGTGCTTGCGGAGTCCGCACACGCAGCGTTCCACAAAGCCGCTTACTACTTCGGTTTGAAGGTGCACAAGGTCGCGGTGCTCGACGATTTCCGAGCGGACGTCGACACGATGGGAAAGCTCGTGAACTCGAACACCGCTCTCGTCGTTGGTAGCGCTCCGCAGTATCCGCAAGGCGTCATCGATCCGATTCCCGAACTCGCTGCGCTCGCGGCACGTGTCGGTGCGTCGATGCACGTCGATGCCTGCATGGGCGGTTTCGTGCTGCCGTTCATGGAACAAATCGGCATTGAGCTTCCGCCGTGGGATTTCCGGGTCGAGGGGGTCACCACGATTTCCGCAGACATTCACAAACTGGGCTATGCGCCAAAAGGTGCATCGGTGATTTTGCACGCTAACAAGCACCTTCGCCAATACCAAACGTTCGTGTTTGATCAGTGGCTCGGTGGCTTTTACGCGTCTCCCAATATGCAAGGAACCCGAGCAGGGTTGCCCATGGCGTGTGCGTGGGCCGTGATGCAACACCTCGGGCTGGAGGGATACCAATCCCGCACCCGCACCACAATCGAGACGCGCAAGAAGCTGGTCGACGGCGTGCGCTCGATCCCAGGATTGCGGGTCCTTGGAGAACCGGAAGCACAACTGGTCGCAATTGCAGCCACCGAAGATTCCGGGCTCGACATCTTCGCAGTCGGCGACGCGCTCAAGCAAAGCGGCGGCTGGTTCCACGATCGCCAAGGCCCGCCCGACACCCTGCATGCGACTGTGAGCGTTGGTAACGCGCCCGTCATCGACGAGTACCTCGTTGATTTGCGGGCCGCGGCAAGTGCCGCGACCGGAGTTCGTTTGGATGATCGCAGCACCAACTACGCGACACTCGAATAGCGCGGACGTGCACGCGCAACCGACACTCCCCTACGCTTCGAACCATGACTTCGGGGAAGCCAATCGCGCCGGTAGCGATCGCGCCAGTTGCCATCGCCCCGCACCGCGGCGATGGACCAACACCGTCTGAGCCATCCGCATCCGCGACGCGGCGCACCGGCACCCGAGCGGCCGAAACGGAACAACGCAAAGTCCGCATCCTTCGCGCCGCGGTGATCCTCGCGCGCGATGGCGGCTACGACGCCGTGCAGATGCGCGATGTCGCGGCCCGAGCGGAAGTGGCCATCGGAACGCTGTATCGCCATTACGCGTCCAAAGACCAACTGCTCGTCGCGGTGATGCTCGACTCCACCGAAACGCTGCGCATTCGCCTCGAACAACACCCGATCCCCGGCGGCAACGCCGCCGATCGCGTAAGCGCGATCTTGCGTCGAGCCTGCCACTCTCTCGAACGCGAACCCAAAGTGACCGGCGCGTTGGTCCGCGCGATGTTCGCGGCCGAGCCTGAAGTTGCCGCTACGAAACGTTTAGTGCAAGCAGAAATGCACGCGATCATCGCGAGCGCGATCGGCAGTGAAGTACGCGACGTTGATGCAATTATTGACGTGCTCGGCCACGTGTGGTTATCGGCGATGGCATTTTGGGTAGGTGGCGTGAGCGACGGTGCACCCATGAGCGACCATCTCACCGTCGCCGCTGAGCTCCTGCTGTCGTAAACGCGCTCGCATTCATTGCCCTACTCGGCGTGGAGCGCGGCTCTGAAAGCATCTTGATGTTTGAGCCACTCTTCTCGGCGCCGGTGCACGAACGCGCGGCCTCGCTCGACCGATACGTTCAGAATCGCAAACATCTCTACGCGCGCCACAGCGTTCAAGCCGTACGCGTCCGCGACCAACCGCAACTACAACGAACCTTTCGCCAAATGGCAGAGCCGCTGGACTTCGCCGCACCATTGTGCGTTCATGGCGTTCGCTGCATCGACCGCAGCCAACACCGCGTAGCTCGCGCCGGCTCGCTCGTAGGCACCCAGGTGAGCGGCGACGGTCGCTGGGCTCCCTACGAGGGTGGACGGGCCTGCGTTCAACGATTCCGCCCGCCGCCGTGCTTCGGCATCGGTATCGCCAAACACGACGAGACCACCCCACGTAGCCGTCGCATGCGGATTCGTATCGGTGAGTTCTTTCGTCCACGCAGCAAACTGACCGGCCTCGACCCCCCAGGCATTCCAGCCCCCTATCGCTGCAGCAACCTCGCGGACCCGAGGGTGTGTCCCGCCAATCCAAACCTGTTGCGCAAACCGCTGCGCCTCGGTTCCCGTCGAGCGCAGGAGCCGAAGACGGTCGTCCAGTGATGGGAACGGAATTCCGAGCGCCTCGTGTTCCGGGACGCTTTCAGCATCACCTGCACCAATCCCCACGATGAGCCTTTCATCGGCAACCGCCCGCACCGTCCGCAGGGATGCGCCAACCAACGCGGGTGAACGCAATGACGAACGAATCACAAGCGAGCCGACAGAAACAGCATCGGTCTCAATCGCAACTGCGGTCATCAACGCGAAGCATTCGATCGCGGGGCGGCGCGAAGCGTCTCCAGCGAGCCGAAACATGTGGTCGTACGCAAACACTCCGGAAACACCCGCAGCCTCGGCTTGCACGGCCATCGAGATCGGCACCTCGATGTCGTGCACGAACGAGGGAAGCGCTAGCCCAACTTGCAAGCTCATGACGGCTGGCGAATCACCCGGCGGGCTTGGGCGGCCGCGCCCATCGCCCCGGCTCGCTCACCTAACGCTGCGGGCATAATGCGAATGTGCGGACGATGTGCGAGGCCTTCGAGATGACGAGCGAACGCCGCTCGCACTGGCTCGAGCAACAAATCTCCCATCTCGACCAGGCCGCCCGCGATTGCAATCGCTTCGGGATCGAAAATATTCGCGAGCCCCGCGAGTCCAAGCGCAACGTTGTCGGCAAATTCATCAATGATCGCAAGGGCTTCGCGATCTCCGAGCCGTGCAGCATCCGCAACGTGGTGGCCCGTTACCGGTGCGCCGGCTGCAACAGCAGCGATCGCAGCTCCGTCGCCATCGGCGACCGCATCCGCGCCCATTCGCCCGAGGGCGTTGCCGCACGCGATGGCCTCCCAATGTCCGCGTTCTCCACAGGCACACAGTGGCCCATCGGCTCGAACCGTGAAGTGCCCGATCTCAGCTGCGAAGCCATTCGCGCCCCGAAAGACTTCACCGTTGACGATGATGGCTCCACCAATGCCGGTACCAAGCGTGACCATCAGCGCATGCCGACACCCTTCAAGCGCACCAAACAACAACTCGCCGTAGCCGGCGGCGTTGGCGTCGTTATCGACAGTTACAGGCAAGCCAGTAGCCGCTTCCATCTGGTCGCGAACTGAAAGCTCCAGCACGTCGGCAAGATTCGGTCCAAACCGCATACGGCCTTCGAAATCCACAAGCCCGGCGATCCCCACACCTACCGCGTCGGCCACGCCGACCTCATTCAACAGGCGTTCAAAGACCGTCGTGATTGCGGCTTCAACGCCACCGGTGGCCACTTCGCTCGGCACTCGGTGTTGCCCCACGATCTCGCCATTCGCGTCGATCGCGATGCCCAAAACCTTGGTTCCTCCGATATCGATACCAATCGTGATGCCAGAACCGCGGCTCATTGCCAGGCTCCCGAACCGACGTCAGACGATATCGATACGGCGGACACGGCTGGTTGGACCTTTGCGTTCCGAGCGGGCAGTGCGTTGATGTTCAATAGCTTCATCGGCAACATCGATCGCGCCCCGCGCGACTTCAAGGAGTTCCTGTGCGATGTTCAATACGTGTTCCATCGCGTCCGGTTGCGCAGTTTGGACGCCCACGAAAAATGATCCGACGGGGCAGGCATAACACTCGCTGTGAAACGGTGGTTCGTTCGTAGCTTGTGGATCGGCCATCAATGATTCCCGGCCCGAACGAACTCGACGACGAGCCGACCGTCGTCGAAAGTCGCGCGCTGCGCGATCCGCGATCGCAAACTGTCGGGCAGCACGATCGCTCGGCGATACGGTCCGAGCGCGATCAATATTTCATCGTCGGTTTGCGCCAGCTCAACGTCGAACTTCTGCGAGAACGGTAAATGCACGGAGAGCCGAAACACGCCATCGACTGCATCGATTCGCATCGGATCGATATCCGCGAGCCGAATGTCCGCAAGCGCCGCACCGTAAATCTTGGTCGCGAAATCGGCTAGGTCATCGACGCCGATCACCTCTCGCGGCACAAACGGCACTCGCAAGACCGGGAGCGGATCGAATGCTTCATCGATGATGCCGAGTTGAGCTTTTTGGTCCGTGCGCCATTCGTCAAAAAACGGATCCGTCACGACGTCGGGCAATACCTTGTTCACCACGACTGCATCGACGTGGTATCCGAAGAGCGAGAGATAGGTAAACGTTCGGCGCGCTTCGGCCACAACCATGCGTTGCGGGTTCACGACGAGGCGCGCACTCGTGACACTGCCGTCGGTGAGGAGCTCCCGTACACCATCGAGGCGATCATAGAAACGGCGCACTGCATCGAAGACTTCCGAGCCCGCGACGGGCATCGAGGTCAGGCGGCTCACAAATGGTCGGGCAAACTTCGTGAACTTGCGTTGCCGTTCGAACAACTTGCCCATATACCAACCGAGCACATCGGGAAGCGAGAGCAACCGCAACGTTTCGGCCGTGGGTGCGCAATCGACGACAATGACGTCGTAGTTGCCCGAAGCCGCATGGTCTTTGATATCAGCGAGCGCGAAGACTTCATCAAGGCCCGGCACCACCGCAAGCTCTTCGGCCTCTACGGCATCGGCGCCAACCCAGCCGAGCATTTCGACCGCATAATCGCGAATCTCTGCCCACGCAGCTTCGAAGCGAATACGAGCATCAAGCTGCTGTCCATCGAGATTCGTCTCGATGCGCATTGGAGTATCGCCTAACGGCAGATCAAAGGCGTCTGCGAGCGAGTGCGCCGGATCCGTGGAAAGAATGATCGTGCGCAATCCGCGCCGAGCGCAACTCACCGCCGTCGCCGCGGCAACCGTCGTTTTCCCTACACCACCTTTGCCGGTGAACAACAAGATCCGCATCGAAGGCGAGGCTACTGCTCACTTGCAGGCGTTGTCTCGACGTGCGCTTTGAGATCGCGCAACGCGCTGCCCATAATGATGCTCGTAACCCGCCGCACAATCATTCCGGGCAGCGGCACCTTCAAATCGGCGACCAGTTCGTAGTGCACTCGGGTTGCTTCGCCATCGGATTCGAAGCGGTAGCTACCGTCGAGCCTCTGCAACAATTCCCCTGAAACCAATTTCCATGAAAACCGATTCGGCGCATCGGCGTATTCGTATTCCAACACGTACGTAGTACTTTTGCCGAGCGCCGCGGCCCTGAATTCCACTTGCGTGGCTCTACCTTGGGAATCCTGATGCAAAATTGTGGCGCGCTTGATGTCGCGGACCCAGCTTGGGTACTGCTCGAAATCCAGCGCGATTTCCCAGCATCGAGCTGCTGACGCAGCAATCCGGATCCGTTCATTTACTTCGTCGGCCACGCGGCGCTCCTGGTGGGGTTCGAGAGACGACCTTCCGGGGTGGGAACGTACCGTGTTTGGCTCCCCAGAGCGCGCTCAGGCCGAGCGGCAACAAGTTTGCGAGCCACACAAACGGATTCGCAAACGTCGTGGCTGCCGTCACCGCGAGCGTCAGGCCGGCCACGAGCAGCAACTGAGTACGAACGGGTGTCGGCGCCGAGCCCGAAAGAAACACCCAGTTACTCACCGCGACGTCGTCGCCAAGGGTCGTGCGCTGGAGTGCCCGAGCGAACGCGACGACCCACACTGCAAGCCCCACGACAAACGAAGATAGGCAGGTCGCGGCGACTGTGATTTCAAGCCATGCGGCCCCGATCGCAAAGGGCACGGACGCTGCAGAGACGGCCAACAGAGATATCCAAGCGACAGTAATGATTCGTCGCCCGGGGGTCGACGGCTCGAGCGCAAACTTCATCGTTGGTACTCAATCATCGTCGAAAAATCTCCGCGCGTGATTGGCAACAGTCGAGCCGCGAGTTGCTCGTAACCGAATTCATCGCACGCGCGGCGCCGCGACGCTTCGGCCATCTTGATGCGAATGCTCTCGTCGTTGATAATCCGTCGCAACGCATCCCGGGTCGACCCGACGTCGCGTGGTGGAACCACAATGCCAGTTTCACCGTCAATAACCGCTTCGTGCGATCCACCACTGCGTCCCGCGATTTGGGGCACTCCGCAGGCCGCAGCTTCCAGAAATACGATGCCGAATCCTTCAACTTCGAGCCCGGCCCAACGATCACCTCGACACAACATCGCGAATACGTCCGCGCAACCAAAAAGCGCCGGGAGATCGGCATCCTCAACGCGTCCTAAAAACCGCACCGAAACGTTGTGCTGCCGGGCAATCTTTTCAAGGCGATCGCGGTCGCGGCCACTACCGCCGATGGCCAGCTGCGCATCGATATTGAGCGAGCCCATCGCTTCGATGAGTACATCGAAACCTTTGCGCGGCACCAAGCGAGAGAGCCCGAGGACCACAGGCCGATCGATGGCCAACCCGAATTTGGAACGAGTTGTGACTTTATCTTGTGCAGAAACCGGTTGAAAACGCTCGATATCTACGCCGGGCGGAATCACGATTCCGCGCAGCGGCTTGCCCGCGGCACGCACGCATTCGCTCATCGGGTAATGGCCGAAGGCGAGGACGCCCGCGGCGTTGCGCAGAATTCTGCGCGCGACGAGATTCGTTGGAGGAATGCGTCCGTAGGCGGTGATCTCAGCGCCATGGGCCACCACGATGTACGGGACGTCGCGAAGCTGCGGGCCGATGGCTCCGAGTGGAAGCATTGGGTCAACGAATACAACATCCGCTCGCACTTCATTCGCGAGCGCAGCCACGCTTCTTCGGATCCACGGAGTCGGCAACAACACTTTGTCGCGGCTGCGCTCAACCCGATACGCCTGTTGGTTGTCCCAGGCCTGAGCGCCGTCGTAAGGAGTCGTAAAAACGGTCGTTTCCGCGTTCGGAAGCCGCCGCCACATCTCCCACAACACAGATTGAATCCCGCCGAGCTTGGGCGGAAAGTCGTTGGTAACAAGCAACGACGGCATTACTGAGATGTTACGCGCTGCTGCTGGGCGCTGAGGGGTCGCAGCTCGCGCACCACGATTACGCGTTGGCTTCGGCGACCGCGTCGGCGAAGCCCACTCGCTCGCTGATCTGGCGGCGGGCCTTCATGACGTGGCGGGGCTGCGAAAAGCCCAGCGCACCATTCAGGCGCCCATTGCGGCCGAAGAGCGCCACAAATTTGCGGCTTTCGAGGGTTCCGTGCACGATCTCCACATCATCGTTCGCGTCGAAACGGCCGACGCTTTGCATTTTGCAGTCGTACTGATCGCTCCAGACGAACGGCACGGGCGCGAACGGTGCGGGGACGCCACTGACGATGCATTCGGCGACATGGATTCCTTGTTCGACGGCGTTCGTCCAATGCTCCAAGCGCATGATTTCACCATCGAAGAGCGGATTCGGCCAACGAGCAACATCGCCCGCCGCGTAGACATGCGGTGCGGCCATAGAGGCCTCATCGCACACGATGCCGTTATCGAGCGCGAGGTCCGAGCCTTCGAGCCAGGCCGTCTCGGGGATAACTCCAATCCCGACGACGAGTAACTCGCAATCAATCGTTGTGCCATCCGCGAGCCGAACGCCCGAGACGCGTTGCTCAGCATCGCCGAGAACGTCCGTAATCGTCACGCCGAGTCGAAGATCCACACCGTTGTCGCGGTGCATCTGAGCGCAGACTGCCCCAAGCGTCTCACCGAGCCCGCGGATCATCGGCTGGGTTTGGGCTTCCAGCAGCGTCACTTCCGAGCCCAACGTTCGACAGGCTGCCGCGATTTCTGCCCCTATAAATCCCGCACCGATCACGCAAATACGTGCGCCGTTCGCCAGCGCGTTGCGGATGGCAAGTGCATCGTCGTAGGTACGCAGCGAATGCACGCCCTGCAACGACGGATCACACACGGTGGCGGGCAGTATCCGTGGCGTCGCGCCAGCCGCGATGATGACATCGTCGAAATCGATCGTGGTCCCGTCGTCGAGGCTCAGCAAACGCTCGGCTACGTCGAGATGCGTTGCCCGAAGCCCGAGTCGCAATTCGATGTTGAGTTCGTCAACACCGTCGCGTCGCAATGCGAGCTCGCTAAAGCCCCACTGTTTCGTTAGGAACGCTTTGGACAGCGGCGGACGGTCGTAGGGAAGATGCCGTTCAGCACCGATTCCCACAATCTCGCCATCGAATCCGAGCCGGCGCAACGTTTCGGCAGCTCGCAATCCCGCCAAACTCATCCCAACTATGGCCACTCGTTTCATACAAACGCAACCTTACCGACCGAATCACGCCGGACGGCCTCCGGTGTCGCGACCGATGTCGAATGCTTGGTTTTCACCGGGTGCCGCGACCTCGATACAGGCTTCGTCGCGATCGTCGAATTCAGTGCGCAACGCGCGCGACATACGCGCGTGCATGTCGTACAGGCCAGTGATGTAGGTAAGTTCGAGAATCATCGGCTCAGTGAGATGTAGCCGTAACGCGCCAAACGTACCGTCGGCAACGCGGCCGTGGTCATATACGATCGCGTCGGTGTACGCGAGCACTGCACGCTCAGCGCCGTTGAAACAATCTGCGGTCTGCCAGCTCGGGATCGCAGCGATGTGTTCCTCGGAATACCCGACGGTTCGCATCGATTTGCAATGCTGCGAGAACACGAAGTGGCTGCCGTTCGCCCAGCCCGCACGGGTTTGTCCGAGCTCCCGAAGTTTCGGATCTAAGAAGCGCTTCGGGTCGCGATACACAACGAACCCGCCTACCGCGTGATTAAAGACGTCGGGTACCTGTGCGAACACCGTCCACCAGTCTCCTGGCGTCCCAGTTGCGGTGCCGGGATCGGCCACTGGATCGCGATCCCCGAACAACAAGTCGTAGATCGGCAGCACCGACGCCGCGGCTTCGGAACGAGGAATTTGTCGGAGTCGAGGCATTGCATGATCTTGACACGTCTTGAGTTGCATATGCACACGCCGGTCGCCGAGTATGGCGGCCGTGACTGACACCAACTTCTCCGAACTCGCCGATCAAGAGCTTCTCACCCGAATCGAAAACGGCGTGTTGTGGATCACTATCAACCGAGCCAAGGCCGGCAACGCCATCCCGTTTTACGTACGGGATCGACTCATCGAACTGTTTCGTTCGGCGCACCTTGACCTGAACGTGCGCAGTATCGTGTTCACCGCGGCAGGAGAAAAGCACTTTTGTACCGGCGCAGATTTGTCGGTGCAACAGCCGATGGCCCCGAAACCTGAGGGCGCGCCCGACCGAGTTGCAGGTACCGGCGTGAACATGATGCGCCGCGGGTTCCAAACCTTGATGCAAGCAATGCTCGACTGCGAAAAGCCAATCATCGTCGCGCAAAACGGCACGGCAGCCGGCGGTGGATCTATGTTCGTGCTCGCCGCGGACCTCGTGATCGCCGCGGACACCGCCAAACTGATTCAGGTATTCGTCCGCCGAGGCCTTATCCCTGATGGCGGAGTCGCGCACCTCCTGCCCCGCATCGTCGGCATGCACAAAGCCAAAGAGCTGATCTTTTTCGGCGACGATCTCGATGCCGCGGGGATGAAAGAACTTGGCATCGCGAACCGCGTGGTACCCACCGCGGAACTCGAGACCGCAGCGCGCGAATGGGCAGAGCGGCTTGCGAGCGGGCCGACCAAGGCAATCGGGTGGTCCAAGAAGCTGCTCCACGATGCCATGGAGGTTGATCGCCGGACCCTGCTCGAAGAAGAAGCCATGCTTGTAGAAATCAACGCGGCGACCCACGACGGCATGGAAGGTATCAACAGTTTCCGAGAGAAGCGTCCGGTCGAATTCACGGGCTGGTAAGCCGGATGCTTTCCGTTTTCGACGACGGCAACATCCGCGATCGCACTGCGATTGTCGGGATCGGTCAAACCAAACTCGGCAAGCTCGAAGATTCCGAGCTATCGCTCGCGTGCCAAGCGATCAGTTTGGCGCTCGACGATGCAGGTATCGCGCCGAGCGAAGTAGACGGATTGTCTAGTTCTCTCCTTGAACCCGCGCGCGAAGTACAGGTCGCGAAGAACGTAGGCCTCGGAAACATTACGTTTTTTAGCCAGGTGGGCTATGGCGGGGGCGCGGCGTGCGGGCTCGTCGGCCACGCGGCGATGGCGGTTGCGACGGGCCAATGCAATGTTGCCGTTGCTTGGCGGGCCCGCAAGCGCGCGGCGAAGAACAGTCGTCCGTGGGCGCAGACCTCGACCCGACTCGCCGATCACACGCAGTGGAGCCGACCGTTCGGCATGTTGCGTCCGGTCGACGAAATCGCGATGTTGACCAGAAGGTATATGCACGAATACGGAGCGACACGAGACCATCTCGCGAACGTTGCGCTCGCATCGCGGGCCCACGCCAACCGCAACCCAAATGCAACGATGTACGAAAAGACGATGACCCGCGAGCAATATATGGATGCACGCTGGATCAGTGAGCCGTTGTGTTTGTTCGACAATTGTTTGGAGACCGACGGCGCGCTGGCCGTTGTGGTGACGCGAGCCGACCGTGCCCGCGACACGTCTACCGAACCGGTCTTGATCCACGCAACCGCGCAGGGTTTGCCGCCCCAACATCAAACGATGACTAATTTTTTCAACGACGATCCGCTACGCGGTCCGGCGTGGGTCACCGCCGCAAAGTTGTGGGAACGAGCGGATGTCGGGCCGAGCGATGTGAAAGTCGCCCAGCTGTACGACGCGTTCAGCCCACTGATTCCGTTGTCGCTTGAAGGGTACGGGTTTTGTAAACGCGGCGAAGGCGCCGCGTTCACCGACAACGGCAACACGCAGTGGGGCATCGGCACATTGCCAGTGAATACCAGTGGCGGCGGGATGAGTGAGGCCTACGTGCATGGTTTCAATTTGATCCTCGAAGGGGTTCGACAAATTCGCGGCACCTCGACGAGCCAAGTTGAGGGCGCCGACGTCTCGTTGGTCACCAGCGGTGAAGGTGTTCCCACGTCGGCCATCTTGTTGACGAAGGCGCGCTGACCCCATGGCTACCGACCCCATGGCTACCGACCCCATCACCACGACCCCCGAGACGACTGATCCGATCATGAGCCCCGACAAACCCGGCGCGGCAGCGACTGAGTCGCAGTGGTTGTTCCCTGATCTCGAAGACGAAGATGCAGGTCCGTTTTGGCAAGGTTGCGCCGCGGGCGAATTGCGTGTGCAAACCTGCGAACACTGCGGCGCCTGGCGGATGCCACCGCGGCCAATGTGTCCGCAGTGCCGTTCGATCGAATCGAGGTGGGTTACAACTTCGGGGCAGGGCCGGGTGTGGTCCTTTATTGTCCCCCACCCGCCACTGTTGCCGGGCTACAGCGAATTGGCTCCGTACAACGTCGTGATCATCGAGCTGATCGACAATCCGTTGATTCGCTTTGTCGGCAACTTAGTTGCGGCGCCCGCCGCAGCGATCAACAGCGTGGACCCAACTTCGATTGCTATCGGCGAAGCAGTACACGTGACGTTCGAGAAACTCGACGATGTCACCTTCCCGCGCTGGATCCGCCAATAATCGCGGACTTTAGGCGCGCAAACGCTTCACCTTTGAAGCCCCACTCCGCCCAAAAACGCGACCACACGAGCGGAGGCAATCCAACAAATGGGAGGGCTCGCACGAACCCTCCCGCTTGTTGGGATGTTGCTTGAAGCGTTAGGGCGAGACGTATTTGAACTGGCCGACGAGGTCGCTGAGCTCTTGCGCAACTCGGCCGAGATCGACGGCAGCCATTTGGGTATTGGCAATGCCTTCTGCGGTCGTTTGTGCTGCACACGCGATGCCTGCGATATTGAGCGCGATTTCGGAACTCCCGCGGGCGGCATCACCGACACTGCGTCCGATCTCGTGGGTGGTCGCTGCTTGTTCCTCGACTGCACCCGCGATGGAGTTCTGGTAGTCGCTGATCCGACCGATGATTTCCGAAATTTGTTGGATCGACCCGACGGCATGCACCGTCTGGGATTGAATTTCGGTGATCCGTCGCGCGATGTCTTCGGTCGCTTTAGCGGTCTCGTTGGCAAGTTCTTTCACTTCATTCGCGACGACCGCGAACCCTTTGCCAGAGTCGCCAGCTCGCGCGGCTTCAATCGTTGCGTTCAGCGCGAGCAGGTTGGTCTGTTCGGCGATACCGGTGATGACTTTGACGACATTGCCGATTTCCATGCTGGCTTCGCCAAGACGGGCGACGTCGCGGTTTGTGGCTTCGGCGAGATCGACTGCTTCCTGCGCTACGCGGGCAGCTTCGGTGGTCGATTGCGCGATTTCTTGGACGCTGGCGGTCATCTGTTCGACTGCCGTGGCGACTGCGGAAACGTTGGCCGAAACCTCGTCGCCGGCGATAGAGACGACCCCGGATTGCACTGAGGTTTCTTCGGCACTCGCCGCAATTTCGCTGCTCACCGCGGCGAGATCATCACTGGCATGACCGAGCGTGGTGCTGCTGCGACTGATCGCGTCGAGTGCACCGGACAAACTCCCTAACGCGGTGTTGAGGGCTTCGGCCATCTGCGCGGATTCATCGGTGGAGGTCACCTCGATGATCGCGGTGAGGTCTTTGGCCGCAAGTTGTTGGAGGCTGAGGACGCTGCGGCGCAGCGGCCCAGTGATGAGTTTTGCGATCCGTAAGCAGATCGCAAACAGTGCGAGTGTGGCGCACGCGACTGCGATCCAAATGGAACGCTGCGCGGTTTGCACTTCTTGGTTCGCGGCCTTGACGGCCACATCCGCGGCCTTGGTGATTTTGTCCGAAGCGACGGCTTGCAGCTTTTCGAGTTTGTGGAAAACTGCCTGGAATGATTCAAGTTTTGCCTTTGCTTGCACCTTGTCGGTGAGGGCAATTTCGCTTTCGGCTTTCGCCGCGGCGATGTAGTCCACGAGTGGCGTGGAGATTTCGTCGAGGGCGCTGCGCACTGTCGGCGATAAGGGCAAGGCTTTGTTCGCTGCGAGCATGCTCTCAAAGGCTGCGGCGTGATCTTTGACGTTCGCGCGCACGGTCTCTTTCTCGGCGTCGGTCGTGGCGAGCAG
Source organism: Actinomycetes bacterium (assembly GCA_025360585.1). GTDB lineage: Bacteria > Actinomycetota > Acidimicrobiia > IMCC26256 > PALSA-610 > F1-120-MAGs023. The sequence continues at coordinate 31,265 of JANYBW010000019.1, forward strand.
CGCCGCGAAGACATCGGCGCGCAGCGCGTCGTGCATCATGTCGCCGTTCATGTGGTTCCGCAAGGCTTTCGCAGTGACGGTTTCGATGGCAATTGCGTCGCCGACGCTCCCGACACCCAGCGCGCCGGAGTACCCGACTATCAGCGCGCCCAGGACTGCGACCGTGCCCATGGCCGCTAGCTTCTTTCCGACTGTCCAGTTTCCGAAAACTTGCTTCGCGCCAAACATCGCGTCTCCGTCACAATCCGACCCCCTAGCGGGGCCACCTCCTACCCGGTCGGCGGTTTCAACCGGTAGTTGATGGATTGGTGGTCAATTTTGGGCTAACCCAAGCCACCCGAGAGCAGTCCCCTGTACGATCCGTCGATGCTTGAGTTCACCGCAGCGGAGGCTGCGCGGCGGTTTGGGGATCGGCCGGCCTACGTAGCGCAACGCGAAGCCGGGAGCTGGCACGAGCCGCTCGAGCTCACATACTCGGCGCTCGAACGCATTTCATCCGAAGTCGCAGCCGGGCTCGTGCAACGCGGCGTGAGGCCCGGGGATCGGGTGGCGATCATCCTTGCTCCGTGCATCGAATATGCGGTCTTATACGTGGCGATTGCGAAAGCAGGCGCAATCGCGGCGGGCGTCAACGATCGATTGGGCCCGGCTGAACAACGGGCGATGCTGGATCGGTGTGCACCCACTTTGGTCGTATGCGGGCCGGGCTTCAATATCGAGGGCTTCCCAACGATTGCAATCAAACCCTGTCGCGATGTAGCGGCGGTATGCACCGAGCTCCGCAACAGCCACGAAAGTTCGCTGCCTCGACTCGACGCAGACCGCGACATCGCAATCATCTTTACCTCGGGCACGACCGGCCTTCCCAAGGGTGCTCGCTACGGAACGAAGCAACTCGAGTTCATAACGCGCACCGATGTCGGCGAGGTTTGGGGTAGCGGTGGCCGCTCGTTTACCGGTACATCATTTGCCCACCTTGGTTTCATGACAAAACTGCCGGGCAATTTGCAACGGGGCAGCACCAACTTCATCGTGGCGAAGTGGCGAGCACGCGAGGCACTTGAGCTGCTGAGCGAACAACGCATGACGACGGTCGCCGGCGTGCCGACCCATTTCGCGTTGATGTTGCGCGACCCAAAGTTCGACTCGTTCGATTTGGATTCAGTGCAGTACATCGTTTCAGGCGGCGGGCCGATCAGCGCGGGGCTCGCAACCGAGGCCCGCAAACGTTTCGCTGCGCAACTCCAAACTCGCTACTCGTGTACCGAGGCGGGTATCGGGTTAGGCACCGCATTCGACGATCCGTTGGAAGACGCCGTCCTTACCGTTGGCCGGCCCCACCCCGCCGTATCACTGGCGTTGCGAAACTCAACCGATCCCCACGACCGCACCGACGTTCGGATCGGCGAAATCGGCGAGGTTTGTTTGCGTTCGCAGGCATGCATGTCGGGGTACTGGGGTGACGCTGAAGCAACCGCTGCCGCGTTCACCGCCGATGGCTTTGTGCGAACGGGCGATCTTGGCTATCTCGACGATCATGGCCGCCTTCGTCTCGTTGGCCGCAGCAAAGAAATGTACGTGCGCGGTGGCTACAACGTCTATCCAGTTGAGGTCGAGGGAGTCCTATCGAAACATCCCGATGTCGCGTCGGTTGCAGTGGTTTCTCAGCCCGACGATGTCATGGGCGAGATCGGTATCGCGTGTGTCGTACTACGCGACGGAGCGAGCCCGCTACCAGGAGAAACGCTGCGGGAATTCGCATCGAGCGAACTCGCGGCCTACAAGCTTCCCCATGATGTCGCGATGTTCGCGGAACTCCCGCTGACCGCGATGGACAAAGTCGATCGTCCGGCGTTGCGGGCAGAAGTGACGTTGCGCCGCTCGGCTCATTAACCTCCGCGACCAATGGACCTCGAACTTACCGACGATCAGCTCGAACTACGAGCGACGATTCACTCCGTCTTAGCTCGCGAATCGCCGATCGCACTGGCCCGTGCGCTCACCGAAGCAACCACCGACACCGAACCCTTATGGGCGACGATGGTGGAGCTCGGTTGGCCCGCGCTCACCGTGCCCGAAGCCTTCGGCGGTATCGGGCTCGGTGCGGTCGAAGCCGCAGTGTTGTGCGAGGAGTTGGGCATGGTTGTGGCCGCAACGCCGTTGTTGCCAACGATCACCCAGTTCGTTCCCATGGTGTTGGCGTGTGGGAATGAGCAACAACAACAGCTTTGGCTGAGCGCAGTGGCGGCCGGGGATTGCCGCGCGACTTTGGGTATCGCCGAAAGCACCGGGAGCTTCGATCCGAATCACACTGCCGCGACTGCGCAGCGTTCAAACGATGGGTCGACCTACACACTTTCAGGGACCAAACGGTTTGTCCTCGAAGCTGATCACTGCGATGTAATCGCAGTGACAGTTCGCGTTGATGACGGCATCGCGTTTGCGATTATCGACGCTGCGGCTTGCGCGGTGACGAGAACCGAAACGCTCGATGCGACCCGTTCGTATTGCGATGTTGAACTTGCAGGGATTGTGCTCCCGGCTGATCGTATTTGCATTCCAACCGACACCACCGCGATCCGCGACGTTATTGAGTACGCCACCCTCGCACTCGCACTCGAAACCGTCGGCGTGTGTTCATCAATTTTCGACATCACCCTTGAGTACGCGAAGCAACGCGAACAATTCGGAGTGCCTATTGGATCGTTTCAATCGATGAAACACAAGTTCGCTGATCTCGTAGTCCTGCTCGAACGCGCCCGGGCGCTGGGATATTTCGCCGCCCTATGTATTGCGGAACGCGATGAGCGCCGCCATCTGGCAATAGCGGCAGCAAAAGCCGCGGCTGGCGATGCGCAAAAGGCTTGCTCAAAAGAAGGCATCCAGATCCACGGCGGCATCGGCTACACCTGGGAACACGACATGCATCTGTACATCCGTCGAGCCAAATCAAACGATCAACTCTTCGGCACGGCAGCGATGCAGCGCGCGGAGATCGCGAACCTGCTGAACGTATAGGCGCATCACGCTCAACGCAACGATCGCGATCGCGATCGACGACGACAACAACAAGAAAGCCCCGCCAAATCCGGCGGGGCTTTCTTTCGATTCCGGGCTCAATGCCGAAGCGCAAGGGTTAGCGACGCAGCAGAATTTCTGCGAGCAGGTAAATCACGACGGCAAGGCCAGTTGCCGCGTAAATGGCGTACTGGTGCGTGTCGTAAATTTTGGTGTTGGGCTTGCCAACCTCGGTGCCGAACTTGCCGAGTGCGTTCATTTCGAGCACTACCGCGATGGCGATCATCAAGATCCACCAGACGGCACGCTTGCCACCCGCAACTTCAGATGCCCAGTGGTCGCCTCCTGCGAAAAAGAACGAAGTTCCGACCATGCCCATGAAAACGGCGAAGGAAAAGATGGTGTTTTGTCGCGAGGCCATAGCGCCGGCGCGAGCTGACTTCGGAGCGTCCGGGTTGGCTTCGCCACCACCCTGGACGGTGCGGGCATTCGCGATCACCACTTGCTGTGCACGCCAGATCACCATCCACACGTTGTACAGCATGATGAACGCGAACAGAAACGCCGTCGCAAACACCATGCCGCTTGCCGACTTGAAGAAGGCGCCGTCGTAAATCTTGACGTCGCCCGTTGAGCCGATGCCCAAAATGATGAGACCAGTTACCCAGGTAGCAACGGATCCCCAGCGGAACCACCACAGTGCCCGCCAAGTCACCTTGTCGAAGGCGTTATTGCGCGCTGGGGCATCCATCTCTGCATAACCCGGTGTCTGGATGAAGTTGAAGAAATACAACAATCCCATCCAAACAACGGCGGCCATGACGTGCAGCAGCCGGAACTCACCGATTAATCCGTGACGCGAAAAAATTTCCATACGTTTCTCCCTAGCTTCAATCTGCGCGGAACCTAACACAGAGTTCTCAGCTTCGTGGACCAAAGAGCAGGTCAGATCTTCGCCTGTTCCCACCAAGCCAAGAGTGCGTCCACGTCGCCGTCGTTGCCTATACAGCGCAACACGATCCCCTTGGCTTCGACACTCCACAGCACCTCCGCGCCCCGTGCCGTCGTGCCACACGCGAATTGGCCCCGACTGCGCTGAGGCGATTTTGGAAGCGACCACCGTTGAAGCCGAGTGCCGCCACATACCGATGACCCACGGGCGCGGGCTCCGCCCGCAAAGTCCTGAGCGAGGCGCCGCAACAACGAAGCGAGTTTTAACGAAGCACGCTCCAACGAATCGGCCCGACCACGCTGAGCGACGATTCGCACCTCGACGCGACGGTGCTCGCCGATCGGACACACAAACGATCTGCGCACCCGCGAATCCAGCCCCGGCGCGACTCGGCACGATTTCCGCCAGTCCCCGGGCAGTAGCGCCAGATCCAGCGCCGTAGCCGCATCCGCACTCTCCGCCGTCGAAGCAGCGGTGAGGGTGGTTGAGACGGCTACAACCGGGCGAACCCCGTGGGCGGCGGCTTGTCGTGCCGCCGGAGCCGCACCCCTGCGGCTCCCGACACCGTCGGACGGTGTCGCAATCACGGCAACGGTGGCGCCAACCAACGCGACCGAAACGGCGAGAGTAATGAGATTCGTGCGCCGCCGCCGGCGCCGGCCCGACCGCGTTGCAACTTCGAGCGGCTGCATACGTTCACGAATCGCGGCGAACCGACCTCGGGGCGGCTCCTCCAGCGTCGCGGCGCGCCGTCGGACCTGGGCGATGAGATCATCGATCGGAGTATTGATTCCGTAGCTGTCATCAATCATGTTTAAAACATTACTAAACAACTTGACATGGTTTCAAGTGTTGAGGCATGATTTTGGACATGACCACCTTTCGCCGTTACTGCCACGCCGCTGGGATTGTCGCCCTCCTCGGCATCGCAGGGATGGCATTGGCCTCACTCGCCCACCCTGCTCTCGACCACAGCGCGCTCAACCCGGCCCCCTTCAACCCGGCCCCCTTCAACCCGGCCCCGAGCGATTCGGGGCTCATCACGGCTGCGCTTTGGATCCTGACGGCAATCGTATGGACATGGCTCACGCTCACGGCCCTGATTTCCATTGCCCACCGAGTTGTGCCCGCACTGCGGTCGAGACCCGCGCTCGACTACGCAACCGCTCCGTGGATGCGTCGGGCGCTCGATCGGCTCCTCGTCGTGGGGCTTGCCGCAGCACTAACGTTGCCCATCGGGAACTCGGCTGCGAGCGCGGTCAGCCCCAGTATCCGGACTACAGCCGAGCCGTACGTCCGGGGATCCACGGGCCCGCGCCTCAGCATCACGACGCCCTTGTCGCCAGCGACCGTGCCGACCAACCCACAAAGCAACGGTCCGTACGTCCGCGGCTCACACTCAGGCTCGACGCCCCACCACACTCCGTCGAAGACCGAACCCACAGATCCCTCCCATCCGGTTCCCACCAAACCAACGGCTGCAACCCATACCGTCCGCGCCGGCGAAAATCTGTGGACGATCTCGCGCAACGAACTCGCAGCCCGGCAACGTCCGACCGACACGACCTCAATCGCTCGGTATTGGGGTGAACTCATTCGTTTGAACCGAGGGAGTTTGCGTTCGGGGAATCCGTCGCTGATCTTCGCGGGCGAGGTTCTGCACCTTCCAGCTTGATGGGCTCACCGTCGCAGGGCCAAACTCGCAGTCATGAACTCCACGTCTGCTCAGGCACTCGACCAACCCGCTGGACCTTTGTTGATCGATCAATTGCGATTCATGGCTTACAACCACGGCAACGAGATCGCGTACGAAAACATCAGTACCGGTGCGTCGATCACATTCGCGAACTGGGATACGCGCGCAAATCAAATCGCAAATTGGCTAGTCGGCCTAGGCATCGCGATCGGCGACCGCGTGGCGTTGTATTTGGAGAGCGCGCATTGTCTGGAATGGATCTGCGCGTACAGCGCGATCCACAAAGCGGGCGGGGTCATGGTGCCGGTGAATACCCGACTGAGCACCGAGGAAATCATCACGATTCTCCGCCATGCTGAGCCCAAAGCCATTCTCACTGGTGGCGATTTGGTTAATGATTACACGAGGTTTTGCGAACAAATCGCTGAGCACTCAGCGGTGGCGCTCACGCCAGCGCCGACCTCAACATCGGCACTGCACCTCTACAATTCTGACGTCATCGATCGAGCTTCGACCGATGACCCGAACGTGCCCCTCACCCTCGATGACCTCGCCGACATCATGTACACCAGCGGGACGACGGGTCTCCCAAAGGGGGTGTTGGTTCGCCACGGCAACGTTGCGATGATTCCGAATTGCACGCCCCACTGGTCCGGTGCGGGGTGGCTGCACGGCGCGCCGCTGTTCACCTTCGCCGGGATGAGCTTCATCTACAACCCGATGAAAATGGGTCTACGCGGCATGTACCTGCCAAAGTTCGAAGCGCCGAAATGGTGCGCGACGGTCGCCGAACGTGAGCCGATAATGGCCTTTCTCGTGCCCGCGATGGCAGAGCTACTCGCGAGCAGCGTTGAGTTCGAAGCTACCGACACGAGTTCGCTGCTGGCGGTTTCAATCGGATCCGCTCCCCTCGCACCAGCAACGCTCGCCAAACTCCAGACGAAGATCAGCCAGGCTTCGGTCACCAATAGCTACGGGCTCACCGAGGCGGGCCCGGCGTTTATCGTCATGCCCAAAGGCGAAGCCGAGAACCGAATCGGTTCCGTCGGCAAACCGATGCCGCCGATGCAGGTGAGAATCGTCGCCGAGGATGCCGACCAAGATTGCGAAGCGTTCGCAGTCGGCGAGCTGCTCGTCCGACTGCCCGGCGCGCGCCGCGAGTACTACAAGGATCCTGAAGCAACCCAAGCCGCGTGGACGAGCGACGGTTGGCTACGCACGGGCGATCTCGCGTACCTGGACAACGACGGTTTCGTCTACATCAACGGTCGGATCAAAGACATGATCATCCGCGGCGGCCACAACATTTACGCAACCGACGTCGAGGCCGTCATATTGGAACGGCCTGAGATACGCGAAGTCGCCGTTATTGGGTTACCGCACCGCGTGCTCGGCGAAGACGTCGCCGCGATCGTCGTATTCAACGAAGGCGCCCACCTCGCCCCCGAGGCGTTGCTCGCCCATTGCACGGACCGGCTGGCGGATTACAAACGACCACGGGTGTTGCATTTCGTCGATGATCTGCCCCGCAACGCCACCGGAAAGGTCATGAAACACATTTTGCGCGAAACCTTCACGAAATAGCTTTCCTCACTACATGTTTCCTGCAAAAGTGACGATACGGGCGTAATTCGGGCAGCGAAATCAACACAATCGATGGAGTACACGTGAAACGACCCTCATCCACCGCGGCCCGCTTCGCTTCGGGGGTTGCAGTAGTCGCCCTGAGCGCCGGTGCCTTTTCTGCGTCGGGCCCGGCCAAAGCTACGACCGGGCCGCGGATACCTGGGCCACGCACACTCAGCGCGAAACAGATCCGCCAGATCCTCAACCCGACCAAACGAGTTCACACGTTGCCGCGCTCCGGGTTGCGTAAGCAGGTGGCTGCTGGCCTCAGCGCGCAAAATTCGGTGGGGACGGCCGCGGCGAATCTTTTGTACCACGGCGGCCAGGTGATGAGCTCCGCGAACCACGCGGTACCAATCTTGTGGGAACCAACGACGTTGCAAAATGGCGCTGCGGCCAGTGTTGACCCGCAGTACAACGCGTTGATTCAGCGCTACTTCAGCGATGTCGGTGGTAACGGCCTGTACCAAATCAACACGCAGTATTACGAGGTCATTAGCGGCAGCCAACACTTCATCGTGAATTCAGCGAACATGCTGCAAGCGATCGTGGACACCTCGCCGTACCCGGCTGCGGGCGCGAGCTGCGTGGCGGCGGGCGCCGGCGCGAACTGCATCGATGACACGCAAGTGCAAGCCGAAATCACCAAGGTGATCAACGCGAATGCGCTTCCAACCGATAGGTCGACGATGTACTTCGTGTTTACGTCTAGTGGCGAATCGCAATGCGCCGACGCGACCGACTGTTTCCGAACCGCCGGCTCGAACGGATCGAATTTCGTCTATTGCGCCTACCACAGCTTCTATCCGCTCAACGGTGGCAACGTCATCTACGCGACGATGCCCTACGGAGCGAACGCGTACCTCAATGAGTGCACTTCCCTCAGTTCGTTCCCAAACAATGCGGCCTCAGACATCGTGCTCTCCACGACGAGCCACGAACAGATGGAAGCCGTCACTGATCCATATCTCGATGCGTGGTGGGATGCCAGCGGAGCCGAAAACGGCGACAAGTGTGCGTATAACTACGGCACGATGTCGCTCGACGGCGGCCTCGCCAATGAACAATGGAATGGTCACTTCTACTCACTGCAAACCGAGTGGAGCAACGCGACAAGCAACTGTGTCCAAGGGATGCCCGTCGGCAGTCTTCCGGCGATCAGCGTGACTAATACGTCCGCAGCTGAAGGTAACTCGGGGACCAAAGCAGTCCCAGTCACGTTTACGTTGTCGCAAGCAAGCGCGACCCCAGTTTCATTCACCTTTTCTACGGCCAACGGCACTGCGACCGCCGGAAGCGACTATGTAGCCAAGACGATCACCAAGACATTCAACGCGGGTCAGCTTTCTATTCAATCGTCGGTCGTTGTGAACGGCGACGCTACGAACGAACCGAATGAAACCGTGTTGCTCAAGGTGACGAACGCGAACGGTGCCACAATCGCTACGCCGCAAGGCACGTTGACGATCACGAACGACGATGTGGTGGCGGGTCCATCAATTTCGGTCAACGATGTTTCAATCGCTGAAGGAAACTCCGGGACCAAGACTGTCAGCGTCACCTTCAAACTGTCGGCGGCGCAGGCCACTGCGGTTTCCTTCAAATACACGACGGCGAACGGCACGGCTTCTGCCGGTTCGGACTATGTCGCCAAGACGTTGACCAAGACATTCGCCGCAGGCCAAACCACGATCACCACGGTTATCGTGATCAACGGCGATACGACGATCGAGCCCAACGAAACAATCTTGATCAATCTCACGAATCCAGTCGGGGCGACGATCAGCGATCCACAAGGAGTCGTGACCATCAGCAACGACGACTGAGCTGCGTAGCTCAGGGACAACCACACCGAAATTCCGATTGGGGTCGCGCCGTATGGCGCGGCCCCGACCTCGTTCATTACGCTGCGCGCCATGGCATTGACTGAACTCATAGGACGGCCCCTCGGCCGCCAAACCGTCACGATCGAGCGCGGCCCCGTCCGCGCGTTTTCTCAAGCGATCATGGACACTTCCGGCGCGTACGAAAGCACGGATTCTCCCGTGCCACCAACGTTTCCGTTCGTGATGCCCTACTGGGGCTCCGACAATCCTGGCGGCACGACCGGCCTCCCGATCGAAAACCTTCGCGGCAAAGGCCGTGCGATTTTGCACGGCGAACAGGAATTCATCTACCACCAGGATCGCCATCCGAGAGTCGGCGATGTGCTCGTCGGCGACGGCGTGGTCAGCGAGGTCTACGAAAAAGCCAAAGGCGACGGCGGCAAACTCGAGTTCTACGTCACCGACACCACTTGGTGCCTCGAAGGCAGCTCCGATCCGCTGGTAACGGTCAAATTCACGTTGGCCATCAATTGCAAAGCCGATGCCCCCGAAGCCAAGCCCCTCAACGACTAATGGGCTATTCACCGCAAGACGTCGCCGATCGGCTTGAAATTCAAAGCTTGCTCACGCGCTACGCGTGGGCAGTCGATACCCAAGACTGGGATCTGTTTCGAACGGTTTTCTGTGCCGATGCCCACCTCGATTACACCGCCAACCCTGGCGGCATCCAAGGGTCCCTCGACGAAGTTGTGCCGTGGCTCAAGCAGTCACTCAGCGCATTTCCAGTATCGCAACACTTGCTCTCGAATTTCGATATCGAGCTCGACGGCGACACGGCAACTGCACGCACCCAAATGACGAACCCGATGGGCGCGCGATTACGCGACGGCGGACTGCACTGGTTCTTCATCGGCGGCAGCTACCACGACGAACTCACGCGGCTCAACGGCGAATGGAAAATCTCCAAGCGCATCGAAAAGACCTCTTGGTTCCAAGGCACGCTTCCGCCCGAACTCGTCTTCGAATAACCCACTGCATCCTGTTCCACACGCGGTGATTGGCGCAATGATAGGAGCCCGGCCGATTCGGCCGGGCTCCTATCATTTTGAACAAACGAGCTCGCCCACCCGAGCCGTAGGATGCCGTAGTGACTGATCCGGTTGTCGTGATGAATCCACCGTTCGATACCAACGCGAATGTGTTTCGCCGCCGAATCACCGTGCGCTCGCTCGAACGCGGCCGGGTCCGGTGTGAACTGCACGACGACTACCACCACTTCATCGTGACGATCACCCACGATGACACCCAGGTAGTCGATCTCGAAGTCGAGTCGCTGCGCTGGCCGTGGACGACATGCCCCAGCGCGTCGGTTCCGCTACGGTCACTCATTGGCGCCCCTATCAGTGATCGATTCACGAGCGCGAGCTCGTTCGCCAACGCCTCGTTGAACTGCACGCACCAGTTCGATTGTGCGGCGTACGCGATCACCCATGCGCATGGACGCGTTCATGGCACGCGGGATCGGGTGCGTCGTTACGACGTGGAGATTGGGGCGAGCATGGCCACCGCAACTCATGGTCCGGGGCGCAATCGTTTCTGGTCCGATGGGACCCTCAAGCTGGAATGGCGGGTCCTCATCGGCACAGGGCCCGTTGAGCTCGCTCCACCGTTCAACGAAGCTCCTTGGAAAGGGGGCTTCATGCGATGGGCCGACGCGATGCTCGAGCCCGACGCTGCTGAGCATGCGATCACGTTACGGCGAGCATCCGACATCGGCATGGGGCGAGGCATGGACCTCGATGCCATCGCGCAGGCTTCGGAGTTGTCGAGAATCATGGCCGGCGTCTGTTACACAATGCAGCCCACGATCGCGATCGGCGCGCTTCGCAATCGCGGCAACGACCGCGACTACGCGAATGATCCCGAACGGGTACGAGAAACGTTCAACCTGTAAACGTCTCTAGGTTGGCCCGCCAATGCCCGTTCCGAACGTTCCGTCGGAATTGCGAATCCATCCTGCGGCGGCAAGGTTTCCGCCGTCGATGTGAATCGTGGTGCCCGTAACAAACCGCGACCAGTCGCTCGCGAGATAGATCAATGCGCCCACCACATCGTCGGTATGCGCAGAGATCGGGATGGGCGTGTGTTCACCAAAATCCATGCCGATGCCCGGCGTCGGAATCACATCCATGGCAATGCAATTCGTGCGAATCTTTCTGGCACCGAGTTCCAATGCCAACGACTTCGACAATGACATCAACGCAGTTTTCATTGCGGCATAGATCGCGAAGCCGGGTGCGGCTCGATGGGCTTCTATCGAGGTCATCATGATGACGGACGCGCCGCGTTCGGCAAAGAGTGCGTCGCAACCCCGAATGAAGTTTGTGACCGAGGTGAAATTTTCCGCAACCAGTGAGCCTTGACCTTTGTCGTTGATGTCGAGGAAGTCGGCACGGAAACCTCCCCCGGCATTGTTCACGAGAATGTCGACGGTTCCGAACTCGACACCAACCCGCGCGAGGTGGTTGCGCACTTGTTCGCCGTCGCGGACGTCGAGCACGTCTGCGATGCACCGCACGCCAAACGATTCAATTTCGGTCGCTACGTTGCGGAGTTGTTCGGCATCGCGATCGCAAACGGCAACGTTGCAACCGAAGCGCGCCAGCGCAATCGCGCACGCCGCGCCGATGCCTTGCGCGGCGCCAGTCACGACGGCAGTTCGGCCATCGAGACGGATGGATTCGGGCGTAATCGAAGATGGATTCATCAGCAGCGACAGTACTGTTTGCAAGCCAACACTGTCAGCGACCATGCTAGGGCGATGAAGCCATCTCCCCAATATGACCTCACCGGAAAACGCGTGCTCGTGACGGGCGCGACTTCAGGCATCGGTGCCGAGCTTGCGCGTGCTTGTGCGCAGCGCGGCGCAACCGTCGGCATTTGCGGACGTCGGGCTGATCGTCTCGAAGCGGTCCTCGCAGAGCTCGTCGCGCATTCGCCTACTTCGCGAGGTTGGGTGATTGATCTTGCGGAACTCGATGGCATTGAAGCGTTCGCTCGCCGGGTCCTCGACGGGCTCGGAGGAATCGACGTTCTCATCAACAACGCGGGGATCCCAAAACGGCGCACAACAATGGCGCTGACCTTCGACGAGATCGAATCCGTCAATCGCATCAACTATCTATCGCCGATCGCGCTGACGATTGCACTCTTGCCGTCGCTGATCGAAGCGTCCGGGGAAATCATCAACATCTCTTCGGTGGCCGCTCGCCTCTCGCCTCCCGCTGAAGCTGCCTACGCTGCAACGAAGGCCGCAATCACGGCCTACAGCGAATCGATGGTGGTGGATCTCGCAGTTGCGAATATCAATGTCGGGGTACATGTCGTCAATCCTGGTGTGTTCGATACCGAACTGTTCACCCTGCCAGGCAATGATCCGTTCAGTTCGCCGATCGAAGCTTTGCCGGTGGCGGCGATCGTTGAGCCGGTGTTGGGGTTGTTGGGCACTGACCAATTCGAGGTGTACGTCCCTGAATGGTTCGGCGACGTTGTCGGCCACAAGTTCCCCGACACGACGGCGTACCTAAAAGGCAACATCGCCTACGCCAAATCCCAGCAGCCCAAACAATAGAAGCGGCGGCCGCAGGAGCTCAGGAGCGACGAAGGAACGAAATGAGTCCGCAGGACGCTCGCCAGGCCGGACGAAGTAGGCCCAAACAACAATGTCTCAGGGTGCTTGTATGTTGTTTTCGTGCCCGCGTTCCGGCGGGTTGCCCGATCGGGGCTGTGGTGAAGAGGCCTCCCGTTTCATTGTTGAACGTTGTTTCGGGAGTTTGTCGTGCTTGCTGCTGTTCGTTCTGCGGCTGTCCATGGGATTGATGGATATCCGGTCATTGTTGAAGTTCATGTTGGTGCCGGATTGCCGGCCTACGACTTGGTTGGGTTGCCCGATGCTGCGGGGCGAGAATCCCGCGAGCGGGTGCGCGCCGCGATCATGAGTACCGGCCTCGAATGGCCGATGAAACGCATCACGGTGAATTTGGCGCCTGCGGTGTTGCGAAAGGCCGGTACGGGCCTCGAAGCGGCAATCGCCTGTGGCGTATTGGCAGCGTCCGAACAATTGCCCGAAGGCGCCTTGGCGACAACTGCGGTCATCGGTGAACTGGGGCTGGATGGTACGTTGCGCCACGTTCCTGGCACGTTGGTCATCGCGGATGCGTTGGCTCGTGATGGTGTCGATCGGGTCATTGTGCCAGTGGCGTCGGCGCGTGAAGCATCGTTGGTGCGAGGTATCGAGGTGTTGCCGGCGCAGTCGTTGGGCGACATTGTGTTGTGTTTGAGCGGCGAGATGTGCTGGGCCGATATTCCACCGGTAGCGGACATCCCTACCGAAGTTGGTTTCGACGACGCTCTGGATTTGGGGGAAGTTCGAGGGCTTGAGGTTGCGCGCCTAGCGCTTGCGGCCGCGGCCGCGGGTGGGCATCATTTGTTGTTGGTGGGTCCGCCAGGCGCAGGCAAGACAATGTTGGCGAAACGTTTCCCGTCGATCATCCCACCGTTAGTGCACGACGCGGCACTGGAGGTCACGCGGATTGCTTCGGCCCACGGGCAAGCCAGTTGCGGCGAGCTCGTACACCAACCTCCGTTTCGGGCTCCGCATCACAGTGCCAGCGCGGCCGCATTGATCGGTGGCGGCACAAACGCTCGCGTGCGCATTGGTGAAATAACCCTTGCCCACAAAGGGGTTTTGTTCTTGGATGAGTTGGGCGAGTTCAGCCCGTGTGTGCTCGATGGGTTGCGGCAGCCGCTCGAAGATCGAACCGTGCACATCAGCCGTGCCGGAGTCTCGGCCCGGCTCCCGGCCGATTTCACACTGATTGCGTGTTGCAATCCGTGCCCGTGCGGCCTGACGGGCGACGATTGCCGATGCAATGAAGTGCAACGCACCCGCTACCGAAGACGGCTGTCCGGGCCGTTATTGGATCGATTCGATTTGCGGCTGATGGTCGAGGGGCCTTCGGCCACCGATACCCGAGGGGCGAGTTCTGCAGAGACTCGCGAGTTCGTACAACATGCAGTCGATCGCCAACGTGCCCGCTTCTGCGACACGCCATTTCAACGCAACGCGGATATCCCACAGCGTTGGCTTGATCGCTTTGCCCCAATGACACCCCAGGCATCAAGCACGCTGGCAGATATTGCTGAAGTCCGAGGATTGTCGGGGCGGGGCGTCGCGCGAGTGTGGCGAGTCGCGCGAACACTCGCGGATTTCGACGGCTCGGAACTGATCGATGTTGCACAGATTGACACTGCGGCGACGATGCGCGACGAGGTGATCTAAATGCCAGTCACCGATAACGAAATCGCCGCCGCGGCGTTGAGCGCACTCCCCCACGCTTCCGCCAAACGATTACTGGCACTATGGAAGGATCACGGTTCCGCATCGGCAGCGTTCGACGCGGTGCGATCGGGTTCGACTACTGATCCGAGCTGGAATCCATACGCGGCACCGAACGGTTGGCCCCGGCATGCCGAGCCCGATGTGATCACAAACACAATGAACCGTCGGGGCACGCGAGTGCTGCTCCCCGGCGACGGCGACTGGCCCATAGATGTTCCGCTCGATCCGCAGTGTGCGCTGCTGTTTGCCGAGGGATCCCGCTTCGACGCTTTGCAGCGCCGAGCGGTTGGCATTGTGGGTACCCGATCGGCTTCGCCGCACGGCCTCGCCGACGCCTACGAACTCGCAGGTATAGCCACCAAAGCGGGCTTGACCGTCGTGAGTGGTTTGGCAATCGGTATTGATGCTGCGGCTCACCGTGGCGCGATCGATCGCGATGGGCTCACGATTGGAGTGGTCGCAACCGGGCTCGATGTCACGTACCCGCGCCGGCACGTCGAGCTCTTTTCGCGGGTTCGAGATCATGGCTTGGTCCTCGGCGAATACCCGTTTGGTGTCGGCCCGCAGCAGTGGCGGTTCCCGGTTCGGAATCGCATCATCGCAGCGTTGAGTTCCACCTGCGTTGTCGTTGAAGCAAAATCGACGGGTGGCGCACTCTCCACAGCCAAGCGCGCTGTCGATCTCGGCAAGACTGTCCTGGCCATGCCGGGCAGTCGGCGCAATCCTGCCGCGGCAGGAACAAACGCGTTACTACGCGACGGTGCAACAATGTTGTTGGAACCCCGCGACCTATTCACCGCAATCGAGCTCGCGACCCAACAACGAGTCATTGCTGGCAGCGACCCACAATGGGCTCAACCGTCGTTGTTTTCACTCTCGGATCCCGCGCAGCGCATCTTGGATTGTCTGGCCGGCGACTCCGCGACGGTGGATCAACTCATTGGGCTGACCTCGATGGCTGCGCCCGAAGTCGCGGCCGCGCTACGTGAACTCGAACGGTTCGGAAAAATCGAGCGCAAATACGGCAAGTTTTGGCCACGATGAACGCCAAGCGATGTCGAGCTCTTCGCGAATGCCGAGCCCGTGCCGGAATCGCCGTACGGTGGTGGCAATGGGTTACAACCCGTATCGCAAATACGTCCGCCGTAAATCTGATTTCGTGTTTCTCGGTGCCGCGATCGCGGCATCCGTTGCGCTCGTTGTCTGGGCTTTGTTCGCGTAGGGCACGGCAATGTTCCTACGCGATGACGATGCGGTCGAAGTACGCCACGTGCAGCCTTACCAAGCGGTCAAGGCATATCGCTGCCCCGGGTGCGAACACGAAATCCAAATTGGGTTGGGGCATAAAGTTGTCGTGCCCGTCGATGCGCCGGATCTTCGCCGGCATTGGCACGTCGGGTGTTGGGCGCAGGCCGAACGCCGCCGGTTGAATGGCGGCGCATCACGCCGTCCAAAGAAGCGCTGCGTGCCAGCGCTGGAGGAGAGGCGCTCCGATCAGAACGCGGCTTCGAGTATCTCGACGTTCGGAGCATGAGCGCCAGGAGTGACCGAGGCCACATCGAAGCGCACTGAGCACCCGGATTGCGGCTGGTCGCTCAGGAACAAGCCCGCCAGCTTTCGAAGGCGCAGTTGCTTGGTTCGGGTGATGGCCTCTACCGGAAGGCCAAAGGCGTTCGAGCTGCGCGTTTTAACTTCGCAGATCACCAACGTCTTACCTATCCGCGCAACGATATCGATCTCGCCAGCTTTGACCCGCCAGTTACGCACCACGATCTGGTACCCGTGGGCTTCATACCAAGCGGCCGCCGCGTCCTCACCGATCACGCCTATGCGGCGCCGGTGATCAGTCATG
Source organism: Actinomycetes bacterium (assembly GCA_025360585.1). Classification (GTDB taxonomy): domain Bacteria; phylum Actinomycetota; class Acidimicrobiia; order IMCC26256; family PALSA-610; genus F1-120-MAGs023. The sequence goes on from JANYBW010000019.1 coordinate 47,636, forward strand.
GTTCAGACTTCTTTCGCCTCGAGCTCTTCGATATTCACGTCTTTGCTTGTGAATACCCGAACCTTTTTCACAAACCGGGCAGGACGATACATATCCCACACCCAGGCGTCGGACAGATTCAGCTCGAAGTAGGTCGTGCCCGACGCGGTATGCACGTTCGTCGCCACTTCGTTGCAGAGGTAGAACCGCCGTTCGGTTTCAACCACATAACGAAACAAGGCCGCGACGTCTTTGTATTCTTTATACAGCTGGAGTTCGATCTCGGTTTCGTAGCGTTCCAGATCTTCAGCGCTCATCAACCACCATCCTAGGAGCCCACGTGCCGAGGCAGCCGACGTTCACGCCAGCCAGTCTTTCATTATCGACAGCTCTCGCGCGCTTCTTACCCGAGCCTGCGACGATGGTCGCATGGCACTAATTCTTATCGCCGACGACGACCGTGCGATCCGGGAATCGTTGGGCCGAGCGCTGCGCCTTGAAGGATACGAGGTGGCAATGGTTGCCAACGGCGCCGATGTCCTCACGGCCTTTCGATCGACACCCCCCGACGTTGCTGTCCTCGATGTGATGATGCCGACAATCGATGGGTTGATGGCGTGCCGGGTGCTGCGGACCGAAGGCATACACACACCGATCTTGATGTTGACGGCCCGTACCGAAACCCAAGATCGTGTCGCTGGTCTCGACGCGGGTGCCGATGATTACTTGGCCAAGCCGTTTGAGCTCGATGAACTCCTCGCTCGCATTCGAGCGCTGTTACGACGCAGTCGCATCGAAACCAGCGATGTCGACCCGAACGCGGATTCAATCTTGCAAATCGCGGATTTGCAGTTACATCAGCATTCGCGCCGAGTTTGGCGCGGCGAGCGCGAGATCGAATTGTCGAAAACTGAATTTGATCTCCTCGAACTGTTGCTCTACAACCAGGGGATCGTGCTTGATCATTCAACGATCTACGACCGTATTTGGGGTTACGACTTCGGGCCCGAATCCAAAAACCTCGCGGTGTACATCAGCTATTTGCGCCGGAAAATAGAAGTTGACGACGAACCGAAGCTGATTCACACCGTGCGAGGTGTGGGGTACACGGTCCGCCTGCCGTGAGCCTCCGAATCAAAATCGCCTTGGCGCTCGTCGCGTTGTCCGTGGCCGCGACGATTGCAATTGGCGTCGGAACGTTCACCGGCATGCGGGCCAGTCTCGATGCCGAAGTCAATCGTTCGCTCGACGATTTCCATCACGATGCTGGCGAAGACAACCATTACAACAGCGATCCGCGCTTCGCTGATCGCGGTGATCGAGGTGCGAGTCGGCTCGGACTCGAACGCATCAGCGAACAATTCATAACGGGTGCAGGCGAATTGGTCAACCGCCAAGGAACGCTCGCGATCCCAATCGACGCGACGGCCAAGCGAGTCGCTCGCACACAAACGCCGTCCGTTCTCGTCCGGCGCGACATCCTCATTGGCCACGAGTTGTACCGAGTGGACACAGTTTCACGCGGGGGCGGAGCGGGCGCTGGGCAATTCGCTCGTAGCCTCGAAGAATCACGACGGTTGCTCCACACACTGCGTAATCGCACGCTCATCGCCGTCGTGTTCATCCTTGTCCTCGCGGGCTCCGCCGGCTGGTGGATCGCCCGCCAAGTCACGAACCGCCTAACCCGCCTCACCACGACAGCCGAACACGTCGCGAAAACTGGAGCGCTGGACGTCAGCGCGCCCGTCGGTGGAAATGATGAAGCCGGCCGGCTCGGCGCGGCCTTCAACGAGATGTTGGTTGCGCTGTCGGATTCCAAGACAGCGCAGCAACAACTCGTGCAAGACGCAGGGCACGAGCTGCGGACGCCGCTAACAAGTTTGCGCACCAACATCGCCTTGCTGAGCCGCCTCGACGCGCTTACGCCGCAAGAACAATCCGATATTTTGGCCGATCTGAAAAGTGAGACCCAGGAACTGTCACTACTCGTGAACGAGCTCGTCGAACTCGCGACCGATCAGCGAACCGATGAAGCCAACGCCGAAGTAGAACTGGGCGCGATCGTCGCGGCGTGCGAAGTTCGAGCTCGGCGCCGCTGCGACAATCCCATCAACATCGACACCGATGATTCCATTGTGTTCGGTCAATCTGGTCGCCTCGATCGCGCTATTGCGAATCTCATCGATAACGCAATCAAGTTCTCGCCTTCGGGTTCTCCGATTGATATTTCAGTCCGTGAAGGGCGAGTCACGGTTGCTGATCTCGGCCCCGGGATACCTGCGAGCGAGCGCCCGAAGATTTTCGAACGCTTCTACCGCACCGACGATGCGCGGAGTCGACCGGGTTCGGGGCTCGGCCTCGCAATCGTCGCCGATATCGTTACGGATCATCACGGTGTCGTCTTGGTTGAAGCTCGGGATGGCGGAGGCACGGTCATCGGGTTCACGCTGCCGACGATCTCTCACCCACCTCACACCGAAGCCGTCGCGGATCCCAACCTTCGTCGTCGATAATGCAAGCATGGCGCCCACGGTGACGGAGTGGAATGAGCTCGAACACGAGCACTCAGGCCGCACCCCGCGCCGCACAACCGCAAAAGCGAAATCGCTTGCCGCCCGTCCGCTCGATACCCCGCGCCGGAGCCGTCTCCTACACAGCGACATTGCCGCGCTCCTCGCCGCGATCGCAACGTGCACGATCGGAGTGTGGGCTTGGCACGGCGGAGTCTCCGCGTTCGGTCGAGGTTGGGCGCCCGCCGCAACGTCGCTGACTCAGATCAGTGGCATCGTCGCTTCCCTCGCGGGCCTGTTCGGCGTCGCGTTGGTGGCTCGACCAAAAAATGTCGAGCGAGCCTTCGGTCTCGATCAACTTTTTGTGTGGCATCGTTACCTTGGCGAAGCCATGGCCATCGCAGTTGGGGTTCACGTGGTGGCGGGGCTCCTGGAATGGACCCAAGGCGATGGGTTCTGGTCTGCGGTCCAGGATTCAACTGGCCGCCAACCGTACATGGCCGCAGCGACCATCGGCGCAGTCCTCGTCGGCGTCGTCACGGTAACTTCGCTGCGCTCGATTCGGCGCAAATTTGCCTATGAAACTTGGTACTTTTTACATCTGACGGCCTATTTCGCGCTCGCGGTTTCGTTCAGTCATCAGATCGTCACGGGCGGCGATTTTGCCCGGGACACTGTGGCGCGTTGGATCTGGATCGGGTTACACGGCCTCGTTATCGCGATGTTGTTATGGGGGCGCTTCGTTCCGACATTCGCAGCAATGTGGAAACCGCTACACGTTCGTTCGATCGAACGCCTCACCGACGACACCGCCAGTATTGTGCTCGGCGGCCCAACCCTGCAATCACTCAAAGCCGAAGCCGGCCAGTTCTTTTTGCTGCGACCATTGCGACGCGATCTCTGGTGGCAAACCCATCCGTTTTCATTGGCCGCGGCGCCTACCGCGCTCGGCCTTGAGTTCTCGGTCAAAGATCGCGGCGATGCCAGCGCAGCCATCGCGCAACTCGAGCGCGGGACCCAAGTTGCCATCGAGGGCCCGTACGGGATTTGCACGCCCGATGTGGCGGCGGGCCGCAAGCTCATCTTCGTTGCGGGTGGTATCGGTATCGCGCCAATCCGCGCGCTCATGCAACGCCTGGAACCAGGTAGCGAACCAGTGTTGCTATACCGCGCCCGGCGAACCAAGGATCTCGTTCATCTCGAAGAACTCCGCAGGCTCGCGGACTCCAAGGGAGGCACCGTGCTGACCCTCGTTGGGCCGAGCGCTTCGCTCGCCGATCGCGATCCGTTCGGCGCCGACTCCTTAGTCGCGGCAGTCCCCGATATTGCCGAACGTGTCGCGGTGCTCTGCGGCCCGGAACGGCTGCTCTTTGCCGCTCGAAAAGGCCTTATCGATGTTGGGGTTTCCAGTCTCGATATTCATTACGAACGGCCCTGGTGGTAACCCATGCGCAGCTCTGATCGTCCGGCTTCACTCGCTCGTCGAGCGCTCCCGGCAGTATTACTCGCGGGGGTGAGTGGCGCCGCATTAACGCAACTCGACCGGCCTTCGTCGGGCATCGCGCTCGGCAGGGTCAAACCCAAGACTTCGACAACCTCCAACGGCACGCCCAGCAACACCGGCACTGTTTCGCCGTCGACTGTTGGCAACGGCGATCCCACCGCCACTTCGCGAGTACCGAATTCCAGCGTCCCCGCGCCGCCGGCGTGCAGCGGCGCAGCGGTGTTGGGGCCAGTCGTAGAAACCCGTTGGGGCCCAGTGCAGGTGAAGGCGGTGCTCACCGCGAACGGCAAAGCGGCATGCTCAGCCGACGCGCCGGTAACGCCAAGCGATCGCAATCGTTCACTCGATATCAATTCGCAGGCGGTGCCACTCATCAACGACGAGGTCAAGGTGCAAGGAGTCAACTTCGATTCGATTACCGGAGCCACCGTTACCTCCGATGGCTACCGCGAATCGCTGCAGGCCGTTCTCGACGGCAAACGCGGCTAAGAACGCGCGCCGATAGGTGAGACGTAATCCGATGCAAGAATCCAGTTTCGCGCTCTCGCTGCGCTCCGGGGCCGCTCAGGCCGCGGGCGGCGCCGCGCTTCGTCGAGATCAGCCAGAATCCGTCGCCTTTTGGCGCGCCCACTAAGCGGCTCGAAGCGTGCGCTCCCCCGCTCGGCATCGCAAACATATCGAGGTGATGGGTACGGTCGCGAGCCTGCACATCTACGACGATGTTGCAACCGATAGCGCCGACGCAGCAATCGCTGAAGTCTTCGCGGATCTACAAACGTACGAAGCAATGTTTTCAACCTTTGATCCCGACAGCGAGATCAGTCTGATAAACCGTGGTGGGCGCGCCATCGCGGATACGCCTCGGGAAATCAGCGAGGTGCTCGATGCGTGCCGTTGGCTGGAGCAGTCCAGCGATGGCGCGTTTTGTGTGTATCGCACCATCGATGGCGTTGAGCATCTGGATCCCGCCGGATTCGTCAAGGGCTGGGCCGCCGAACGCGCCACGCGGCACCTCCATGATCGCGGATGTGCCAACTGGTACCTCAGTGTCGGTGGCGACATCCTGACCTCCGGGTCTCCCGCGCCCGGCGAAGCGTGGCAGATCGCAGTCGCAGATCCGTTCGTCACAAACCGGATCGCCGCGACGCTGACGGTTTCCTCGGGCGCGGTTGCCACCTCCGGAACTGCACAACGCGGAGCGCACCTCTGGGACGGTCGCGATCCATCTCTCGCCCCGAGTGCATTCGTATCGGTCACGGTGTTGGGCCCCAGCCTCACTTGGGCCGACGCCTTCGCCACGACGATGTTCGCGATGGGCGAGAGCAGTTTCGCATGGATCGAAGCATTCGATGGTTACGACGCATTCACGATCCGCCACGACGGCACAACGAAATCGACGAGCGGGCTCCTGGCCCATCGCTGAAGCTGCCCGAAATGACCAAGTAACCTGCATCGATACGAGCGATGACCCCGACTAGGTCGGGGCCATCGGAACACCACTACACGCGCAACGCGTGCTGCAAAAACGCTGCGTTAGAAGCGTTTTTCTTTGATCTTGGCCTTCTTACCAATGCGGTCACGTTGGTAGTACAGCTTGGCGCGGCGTACGTCGCCGTGGATCGCGAGTTCGATTTTCGAGATCGTGGGAGAATGCACCGGGAACGTGCGCTCCACACCCACACCGAAACTCACCTTACGAACGGTAAACGTTTCGCGGATGCCATCACCTTGGCGCCGGATCACGTGACCCTGGAACAGCTGAACGCGCTCGCGGTTACCTTCCACAACGCGCACGTGCACCTTGAGGGTATCGCCGGGGGCGAAATCGGGGATGTCGTCTCGCAGGCTGGCGCGGTCGACAAGATCGGTGCGGTTCATGGCCTAAGGCTCCTGGTGATATCGGACTGACGTATCGCAGTCGCGCGCAACCAAATGGCGACACGACGCGGAACGGGCCAATCTTACCGGCCGCTATGGGCCTTCGGGGAACTCTTGTAACAGCTTGGTGTCGGCATCGGAGATCGGGCTGGCGACCAGGTCGGGGCGGCGTTCCATGGTGCGGCGTAACGCTTGAGCCCGGCGCCAACGGGCGACTTTGCCGTGATCGCCGCTGCGCAGGACCTCGGGTACCGTCCAGCCGCGAAAATCTGCGGGCCGGGTGTACTGGGGATACTCAAGAAGGCCACCGCTGAAACTCTCCTCGGCGCTCGACGCTTCGTTGCCGAGCACGCCCGGCACCAACCGGGCAACGGCTTCGATGATGACCAACGCGGCGGCCTCTCCGCCGGCCAGCACGAAATCGCCAATCGAAATTTCCCCGTCGCACAGGTGCTCAGCGACCCGCTGATCCACACCCTCGTAACGCCCACACAACAGCGAGAACCCATCGAGCACGCTGAGCTCTTCAGCGTACTCCTGGTCGAATCGACACCCACTCGGCGACAACAACAGCAGCGGTCGCGGCGGTTGCGCTGCTTCGACCGCGGCGAAGATAGGGCCAGGCATCATCACCATGCCTGGCCCTCCGCCAAACGGAGCGTCGTCCACGCTGCGGTGGCGATCCTCGGTGTGGTTGCGCGGATCGTGCAGTCGCACGTCGAGGAGCTGCTGTTCAATACCGCGACTCAGAATCGTGGTGCTGAGCGCGCCAGTGAGATATTCCGGAAAGAGCGTAAAAACATCGATACGCATTGATGTTTTCCTATTCGAACAGTTCGAACAATCCCGCAGGCGGGTCGATCTTCACGACCCGATTCGAGCGATCGTGATCCACGACAAACACCATGGGCACCAACACTCCGGTGCTGAGCACCAACATATCGTGAGCCGGATTTTCTTGGACGGTACGAACTCGCCCGCAACTCGTACCATCGGTCAGCACACACTCAGCGCCCACCAATTCGTGCACCCACATCTCGCCTTCGGGGAGCTCACCAAGCGGATCCCCAAACAACAGCGTGCCTCGGAGGCTCTCGGCGATCTCCCGGGTGTTCATGCCATCGATGCGCACCACAAACTGGTGAGATTGCGGACGGCTCGCCGCGATGAGATACGCGCGATCATGCGCGTCAAACAAGGTAGAACCAACCGCGAAGCGCTCGGGGCGATTCGAGATCGGGGCGATGACAACATCGCCTTTGAGCCCATGGGCTCGCGAGATTCGCCCAACTTCGAGGCGCCCGAGCTCTGAACCACCTGCCACTGGCTTTGCAGCAGGATCGCTCGGCGTGGGCGGCTGCGCCGACGGATCAGTCAACGACTTCGAGTTGCACGCGATCGCCATCAGCAGCACCGGCAGCTCGCGCGACCTGGCGCAGTGCTTGGACAGTGCGGCCACGGCGGCCGATCAAACGGCCGACATCGCCAGGAGCAGCTCGAACCGTCAGGATGGCTTCGCCATCGCGGCCTTCTTGCAGATCTACGTCAATGCCATCGGGCTCATCGACAAGCGACTTCGCCAGAAATTCAGTGACTTTGTGGGCCCGAACGCCTACAACCCGGTTGCCCGGAGCTCCGACTTCATCGACAGCATCGTGTTCAGTAACGATGTCGTCGCTCACGCGGATGCGTCTTTCTTTTTCGCCACCGAAGCACGCGGCTTCGGTTTTACGGCAGCTTGCTTGCCGTGTTTGGCTTGGTAGGTATCCCAGACGCCAGCTATACCGAGGATCTTGCTCGCTTGCTCGGTCGGTTGCGCACCCTTTTCGATCCAGGCCAGTGCGGAATCCGCGTCGATGTTGATCAACGACGGCTCGCGGCGGGGTTCGTATTGGCCGAGAATCTCAATGAAACGGCCGTCTCGGGGGCTGCGCGCATCGGTAACGACAACACGGTAGGTCGGCTGCTTCTTCTTGCCGACGCGCATCAAGCGGATCTTGACGGCCACAGTGGATCTCCTGAAAAACGTTTGGGGTACAGAACTATGTGAGGCATTACTTGTGCAGCATTGCCGGGGAGGCATTGCCACGGGTTGGATGCCCGGTTCAGACGCGCTGACGCGTGTGCCGAGCGGACCCAGGGAGTGTAGGCGAACAAGCCCTCGCACTCCGGCTTCAGCGCCCACTTCGCGATTCTGGTGGGCGCGGAATTGCGGTTTCCCGAGGGAAAAGCTCCGGGAAAGGCGAAATGGGGTTAGCGCTTTGGGGGGGCGCCTGGAAAATTCGGCCCTGGGAAATTCGGCCTGGGGAATTTGGGGCCGCCTGCACTACCGGGTCCACCAAAGCCGCCGAGTTCGCCGAGCTGGCCCAAATCGAAGTCAGCCATGTCGCTCATATCCGGAAATCCTGCCGGCAGCCCCATCGGCTTCGTTTTCGGCGCGCTTGCCGCAGCAGTCACGCGGCCACCGCCTTTTTTCTTGTTCTTTTTGTTCTTGCGCTGGACCATCTTGCCCATCACGCCCATCTGGCCCATCATCTGTTGCATCTGTTTGAACTGCTTCAACAGGTTGTTGACGTCGTTGGTCGTGGTGCCGGAGCCCTTGGCGATCCGCGCCCGCCGAGCACCGTTGATGAGATCGGGTTTGCGCCGTTCCTCGATCGTCATCGAATGGATAATCGCCTCAACTCTGCCAATCTCTTTGTCGTCGATGTCGGCGTTTTTCAGTTCCTTCGGTATGCCAGGAAGCATCCCCATCACACTTTGCAACGGGCCCATCTTTTTGATCTGCGCGAACGCGCTCAAGAAATCTTCCAGCGTGAACGTGCCGTCGCGCATGATTTCTTCGGCGCGTTCTTGCTGTGCCGTGTCGAACGTTGCTTCGGCTTTTTCGATGAGCGTCAGTACATCGCCCATGCCAAGAATTCGGCTAGCCATCCGATCGGGATGAAACACCTCGAATTCATCGAGTTTTTCACCCGTACCCGCAAACAAGATCGGCTTGCCAACCACCTCTTTCACGCTGAGCGCAGAACCGCCACGAGCGTCGCCATCAATTTTGGTGATGATCACACCGTCGAGACCAATTTGTTCGTTGAACTGTGCCGCAACGTCGACGGCTTGTTGGCCGATCATCGCGTCGATGACGAGCAAGGTGTTGTGCGGCTTGATCACATCGCGGATCTCGCGCAATTCACTCATCAATTCCGCATCGATTTGCAAACGCCCGGCGGTATCCACGATCACAATATTGCGACCGAGCCGCGCAGCTTCTTCAAGGCCCTTACGTGCCACCGTAACGGGGTCGCTATTTTCGCTAAAGAACGGAACGTCAACGCGCTCCGCAAGCGTGCGGAGCTGCTCGACTGCCGCGAGGCGCTGAAGATCGGCACCGACCAACAACGGATGCAAGCCTTGACTCTTCAGGTATTTCGCGAGCTTCCCCGCGTGAGTGGTTTTTCCAGAACCTTGGAGACCAGCGAGCATGATGATCGTCGGCGGTTTCGAACTCATCGTGAGCTTGGTGGTCTCGCCACCGAGGATCCCGACCAGTTCTTCATTAACAATCTTGATGATCTGCTGGCTTGGGTTCAGCGCCTTGTGGATCTCCGCGCCGATCGCACGATCCTTGACCCGATCCACAAACGCACGCGCGACCTTGGCATTGACATCGGCGCCGATGAGCGCACGACGCAACTCGCCCGCGACTTCGTCAACGTCGCGCGCAGTGAGTGTGCCGCGCTTGCCAATCCGTTTAAAGATGCTGTCAAAACGATCGGAAAGTGATTCAAACATGATCCTGTGAATCTACCGGAGGCAATCGCAGCCGCTGAGCCGGAGCGATGCAGCTAAGGCGGCCAGCGCGTCCGGCAAGCGCATCCAACCACCGCGTCCAACCAGCGCCGTCTAACCAGAGCGTCCGGCAAGCGCGTTCGGCAGCACAGGGGTCCGTCGGCGTGCGACAATGATGACTATGACCATGACTTCTGAGCCCCCGGTGCGCAGTTCGTATTTGTCCGGGAACTACGAACCAATCCAATCCGAGGTCACCGCAGATCTCCAGATCATCGCGGGCGTGATCCCACAAGACCTCAACGGCGTGTTTGCTCGCAATGGCGCAAATCCACGGTTCGAACCCAAGGGTCGATACCACTGGTTCGACGGCGACGGCATGATTCATGCCGTTGAATTCGGAAATGGATCCGCGACGTATCGCAATCGGTACGTGCGCACCGCCGCGCTCGCGGCTGATTTGGATGCAGGCGAATGTCTCGCCGCAGGCATTCTGGAGCCACCGGATTTCTCGCGCGCCGAGGGGCCGTACAAAGACACTGCAAACACCGATCTTGTGTTCCACGCGGGGCAGCTGCTCGCGGTGTGGTGGCTCGGTGGAGAACCGCACGTGGTGCGGCTCCCTGATCTCGAAACGCTCGGCGTGCAGAGCCACGACGGCAAACGCACCTGCGGGTTATCGGCGCATCCCAAGCTCGATATGCACACTGGCGAATTGATGTGGATCGATCATCAACCATTTCCGCCGTACCTCACTTACGGCGTCATTTCGGCCACCGGCGAACTCGTCCACCAAACCCCGATCGATCTCCCAGGCGCGCGTCTGCAACACGATCTTGCGATTACGCCGAACTATTCCATCCTCATGGATATGTCGATGATGTTCGAACCTTCGGCGTTGGCGCGCGGCAAAGTGAAACTCGGTTTCTATCCCGATACCCCAAGTCGATTCGGTCTCATCCCACGCTTCGGAACCAACGAAGATATTCGTTGGTTTGATGCCGAGCCAATGTTCATGTATCACACCGTCAACGCGTGGGAATCCGGCGATGAAGTGGTGCTCGTTGGGTGTCGGATCGATCAACCGTTCACCGATGCCGCACCGAGTTCTGCGGATCGCGTCCCCGCGATCGCAAATTTGCGCCTCGCGCCCGCATTTCATGAATGGCGATTCAACGTACGCACCGGTACTTGTCGCGAACGTCAACTCGACGATGTGTACGCCGAGTTTCCCCGCATGGACAATCGCTTGCTTGGTCGTGCTTCACAATTTTCATATCACCAACGATGCGCGGAGACCTCGACGTTGTTGTTCGATGGCGTCGTCAAGTACGACTATTTGAACGGCTGCGCCGCGCAAACCCATTCGTACGAAACGGGCTGGTTTGGCGGCGAGACCGTCTTTGCCCCGCGCGACGGTTCGACTTCCGAAGACGACGGCTATCTCATCACGTTTGTGGTGCACGAGGGCACAGGTGAAAGCGAACTCCATGTGCTCGACGCCCAACGCATCGCGGATGCACCAGTGTGCAGGCTCAGCATTGCGCAACGAGTGCCGACCGGATACCACACTTGGTGGGTTGATGCTGCGAGCGTCGCGAATCAGCGGCCGCTGTAACGGCCTACCGGAGACCGCCCGCCGACGATCGCCGATCAAGCGGGTCAGTCTTCGAACAACGCCGCCGCGAACTCCTGCGGATCAAACTCGATCAAGTCCCCGGCGGTCTCGCCGACCCCTACGGCCTTCACTGGCAACCCCAGTTCGGCGTGAATCGCCAACACAATGCCGCCTTTCGCGGAGCCATCAAGTTTCGTCAACACGATGCCAGTCACATCAACGACTTCGGCGAAAACTTTCGCTTGTTGTAAACCGTTTTGACCCGTCGTTGCATCAAGTACCAACAGAACCTCTTTGAGCGCACCGTCGGTCCGGTCGATGATGCGTTTCAACTTTTCGAGCTCAGCCATCAAGTTTGATTTGTTGTGCAACCGACCCGCGGTGTCGATCATCAACACGTTCGTGCCCTTGCTCGTGGCCGAGCTCATCGCGTCAAAGACGATAGAGCCGGGATCTGCGCCCTCTTGGCCCCGCACGATTTCAGCACCCGTCTTGGATGCCCACTGCGTGAGTTGCTCTGCGGCCGCCGCCCGAAACGTATCGCCCGCAGCCAACAGCACCGAACGACCATCACCCACTTGTTGCGCAGCAAGTTTGCCAATGGTCGTGGTCTTGCCGACGCCGTTCACACCCACAAACATCCATACGTTTAGTTCGCCTTCGTCGTAGCGCAGCTCCCGATTCGGCGACCGTTCGAGCAAGGCTTCGATCTCGGCTCGCAAGAGCGCAACCACTTCGTCGGCATTTTTGATCTTGAACTCTTTGACTCGAGCTTTCACCGCGTCGAGCAACACGGTCGTGGTGTCGATTCCCACATCCGCGAGTAACAAACCCTCTTCAAGATCGTCCCACGTCGATGCGTCGAGGGCGCGTCCGGCGACTCCACGGAGGTATCCAGAAAACGCCGACCGGGTGCGGCCCAGCCGATCGCGCAATCGCGCCTTTTCCAGCGGCGCAATTTCAATTTGGGAAGCTTCGAGTTCAGCGTCGAGCTCGACTACGTCTGGATCCGCAACCGCGGTTGTGATCTCGACGGTCTCTGAAACCGTCGTGGGTGGCGAACGCTGAGAATCGGTCTCGCCGGCTAACGCATCATCAATAGTCGGTGCCGTTGCGGACTCAACGACCGTTGTGGCACCACCACCGCCGGAGCCTTTCGGAGCTTTGACCTTGGTTGATCGGCGGAATCCAAACGTGACCGCGAGCGCCGCGACGGCAAGCACGCCGAGAACAATGAGAAACGTTGTCATTGCCGCGAACCCTAATTCAGCGTCTCAGAACGAGCGCCAACAGGCGCAAGGTAATCCGATGCAAGAGTCCGGTTTCCCGCTTTGGTCGCTGCGCTTCGTCGAGATGCGGCAGGATCCATCGCCTTCTGGCGCGCCCTCTTAATGGGCTGGCCCACAAGCGTGACCGCCCAAAGCATCGACATCGATGCCAACGACGCTAAAGCAAACGGTATACCGGGTTGAGGATTTGGCGGCCCGTCCGAGTTTCGCCGATCACGCCCTCCACCACGATCGCCCGCCCAATCGTGATACCACCGATTTGGCGCCGACCCAAAAATGTCACGGTGAGTTCGCCGGTTCCGTCATCGATTCGGGCTCGAAGCGTCGGGACTCCAGCTTGCGGCTGCATGAGGACCGAGCGAATGGTGCCGGTCGCCCGAACAGAAATACGCAACGGCGCATCGCCGATGGCGACACAATGCAGGGTTGGATCATCAACGGGCAGTTCCTGGTCGGGCCATATCCCGACGTCGTCGGCACCTCGCATTCTTGCGACCGCTCGACCAAATATCGACATCAGTGAACCTTGCCTTCGGGAGTGATTTCAACGGTGAGATCGTCGCCGTTGGTTGCGTCGCTCGGTGCGTCGATTTTGGTCGGGTGGGACTCCAGCAATGGACGGGAGCGTTTGCTACCCAAGTGATAGGGCACAATCGTGACGTTCGCGTGCGGGATTCCGGCCAGCGCCGCGGTGATCCGTTTCGAGGTGTTGTCGTGCAATAACGCATGCCAGGCTCGTCGGTATTGGCGTTGCGGGATGAGCACGGTGACTTCGGTTTCGCCCTGTTGCACCTCGCGGTAGACAGCCTGAGCTAACGAGCGCTCAACTCGCCGATCAGAACATTCGATCAGTTCGAGTGGCAAACGACTCAAGCCGAGTCGAGTCCATTCGTTGCCGAGCCGCTGTGTCACATCGGCGTCCACCGCTGCGTGTACGGCTCTTAGCTCATCGGGTACAAGCGACCGGGCGTACTGAATCGCGCGCGCTGCACTGTTGTCGAGCGAATCAACCGCGACGAGCACAACGTGGCGTCGCAAGATCGGGGCGGCCGCCGCCGCGCGAGCCTCGTCTTCGAGCTCCCGAGCTTCGGATTCATATTGCCGGTTCAAACGAACCAGCAAGGCGACGAACAGCGGAACCAATAACATGATGACCCAGGCACCGTGGGTGAATTTCGTGATGCTGATAATGACCAATACCACGAAGGAAAGAAACGCGCCGGTTCCGTTGACGAAAATACCGAATCTCCAGCCCTTTTCCTTTTTCGTCGTGTGGTGCTTCGCCATACCAGCTTGGGAGAGCGTGAAGCTCGTGAACACGCCGATCGCGTAGAGCGGAATGAGCGTGTCGACCTTTGCGCCCGTTGCCACCACCAAAATCGACGACGCCACGGTCAAGGCCAGGATGCCGTTCGAAAACACCAAGCGATGGCCGCGTTTGGTGAGTTGTTTCGGCATGAAGTTGTCGCCAGCGTGGAAGCTTGCGAGCCTCGGAAAGTCCGCGAAGCTCGTGTTGGCCGCGAGTACCAGAATCAGAAACGTTCCTATCTGTAGGGCGCCATACATGAAGTTGCGCCCACCAAACACACTCTGACCGATCTGGGAAATCACGGTCGGGGTACCTTCGGCAAACGGCAGCGGATGCACCCGAGTGGCGAGGATCGACAGACCGAGAAACAACACCGCAAGGGTGCTGCCCATAATCATCAGTGCTTTGCGAGCATTGACCCACTCCGGCTTGCGAAACGCGGTCACGCCGTTGGAGATCGCTTCAACCCCAGTTACCGCGGCGCCGCCTGATGCGAATGCGTGCAGCACCCCGTAGATACCCGCGCCGTAGAAGAGCGCGTCTTTCGCACCGATGCCGTGCTCGACTCCCTTGGGCCAAATCCCCTTCGTAACGCCGGGATAGATCTGATGCAGGTTGCCGTTCGACATTTTCCAGATACCGAGCCCAACGACCACGAACCCAAGTGCGATGAAAAAATACGTCGGGATCGCGAAGGCAACCCCAGATTCCTTGACACCCTTCAAGTTGCCGGCGGCGATCAGCGCGATAAAGGCAACCGACAGCGCGACGGTGTACGGCCCGAGTGAGGGTACGAGCGACACCAGTGCAGCCGAACCGGCGGAGACCGATACTGAAACCGTGAGGATGTAGTCGGTCAGTAGCGATACACCGGCGACTTGTGCGGGGAGCAACCCGAAATTGTCGCGGGTCACCATGTAGGCGCCACCGGCGGTTGGGTATTCCTTGATCGTTTCGCGATACGACATGATCAAAAAGAACAACACGACCAATATCGCGATACTGATCGGTACCACCAAGCTGAATGCGAACAGCCCTACGATTTTCAACAGCGTGCGCAATATTTCTTCGGTCGCGTAGGCGCTCGAAGAAATGCAGTCCGATGAAAACACCGCTACCGCAGTGGGGATTCCGAGCCGTTCGTGTTCGAGTTGATCGGTGGTGAGCGCGGGCCCAAGCAAGCGCCGTTTGGCGCGGTACGAAAGCGGTTCGGCGAGGCCAGGAAAGACTTCGGTTACCGACCCGGGCGTACCGGGTTCGATGTCAGTTGCGGTCATGGCAATACGCAACACCCGATTTCATACGGAAGGCGTGAGGATTCCGCCGCCGGGCATAAAGATTTCGCGAGGAAACCGTTCGCAAGATCGCCGACGGCCACCGGTACCGACCAGACTGGAGCCGTGAGGCTTCTGGAACGATTGACTCGACTCCCTCCGGTCGCCCGCTTCGTGATCGTCAGCCTCATCACGCTGGCCATCGCCGGTGCCGCGTTCGCGTTCAACGCGAGCGTCGAACAAGCGTCGCTTGCCCTCATGGGGGCGGTCGTGCTCGCCGCAGGGACGAGCCGGTTGATGGGCCTCTACGTTGCGGTGATCGGCGCGGGGATCTTGAACTTGGCGTTCACTCCCCCGCACTGGACACTGCGAGTCGGCAACGGAGACGACACCGTTGCCCTCATCATCTTTTCGGCGATCGCACTCGTGGTCAGCGCGATGGTTGCAAGTGTGGCCGAGCTTCGAGTTGCAGCTGATGAACGCGCTGGCGAAGCTGCCGCGTCGGCCAAGGCGCAGTTGCGGCTAGCGCGCGAAGCCGATATCGCGCGCGCGGCAGCCGAAATTTCTCGAACTCGCGCCGGGCTCTTGTCCGCGGTTTCACACAACCTCCGAACTCCGTTGGCCGCAATTCAGGCTTCTGCGTCCACCCTGCTGGCCGACGGCGATCGCATCCCCGAGCCGGACAAGACCGCACTGATCGAAACCGTCCGCGACGAAGCGGTACGGCTTTCGGGGCTAGTAGCCAAGGTCCTCGATTTGGGCAGGATTCGCGCCGGTGGCCTCGAACTGACTGTAGAGATGCTCGATGTAGAAGGGCTCCTCCAAGCCTCGGTACATCGCATCAGCCCACTCATTGGAGCGCGACGGATATCGATCGCAGTCGACGAATCCGCTCGGAGTTGCGAAGCCGATCCGGTTGCACTCGAACAGATCCTGGGTAATCTGCTCGAAAACGCGATGCGCTATACCGCAGAAACCGACACCATCGAGCTCACCGCGATTCGAAATCGTGGGGCAATCGAGTTGCGTGTTATCGATCATGGCCCTGGGGTCGCCGAAGCCGACGAAACGTCGATCTTCGAGGCCTTTTACCGTGGTGGGCAGCGCAGCGAATCCGAAGGCACTGGCCTCGGGCTCGCGATTGTCAAAGCGTATGTCGTCGCGCATCACGGCCGCGTGTGGTACGAAACCACTCCGGGGGGTGGCGCGACCTTCGCGGTGCGGCTCTTGAGCCCGAGCACTCACGGTGCCTCTAGTGTCGAACTTTCATGAACGAAGCGCCACCGGGGCTCACCGTCGCGATTGTCGAAGACGACAGCTCACTGCGACGCGCCCTGAGGACATCACTTCGAGCTCGCGGCTACGACGTCCGCGACGTGGCGCTCGGCCACGAAGGTATTGTGCTCGCGGCCGATGGGGTCATCGACTTGATGATCCTGGATCTGGGGCTTCCCGATATCGATGGCATCGAAGTTCTCACCCGTATCCGCACATTCAGCGAACTCCCCGTCATCGTGCTGACGGCTCGAGATCAACAGTCGGACAAAGTCCGAGCGTTGGATGCCGGAGCCGATGACTACGTCACCAAACCGTTTGATATTGAAGAAGTTTTGGCCCGCATACGCGCTGCCCTGCGTCGGGCTCCCACCGCAGCTGAGATCAACAGCGTCGTGCGAAGCCATGGAATCGAAATCGATCTCCGCTTACGCACGGTCGTTGTCGACGGAGTTGGCGTGCACATCACCAAAACCGAATGGGCGATCCTTGAACAGCTCGTCGCGAACCCCGGTAAATTGCTCACCCACCGTGAGCTCCTCAAGCGGGTGTGGGGGACGCAATACAGCACCGAAAACGAGTATCTCCGCGTCTACATAGGCCAGTTGCGTAAGAAGCTCGGCGATGCTGCTGCCTCGCCCCGTTTCATCCTCACCGAAGCGGGTGTTGGTTACCGTTGGATTGCCCAAAGCGCGCCGGGCGACGGCTAGCCGTTCGCAGGGAGCGAGCTCGCGCCCGGTAGTGAACGCCATGCCGATTCGCCGTTTACGCCTCTTCGAGCTGAATTTCTTTCATCCGTTGGCTCACGACTCGGCTCGATGAACCAGGGGCCATGGTCACGCCGTAGAGCACATCGGCGCTTTCCATCGTGCGTTTTTGATGCGAAACGATGAGCAGCTGGGCTTCGTTACGAAATTCATGCACGAGATCCAAGAACCGATGCAGGTTCACATCATCGAGCGCAGCTTCAACTTCGTCGAGGAGATAGAACGGCGAAGGGCGGGCCCGGAACACTGCGAAGAGAAATGCCAGCGCGGCAAGCGAACGCTCGCCACCGGACAACAAACTCAGCCGGCGTGGAGTTTTCCCCGATGGGCGCGCTTCAACTTCGACACCGGAGTTCAACAGGTCACTCGGATCAGATAAGAACAAACGACCCGAACCGCCAGGAAACAACAATGCAAATAGCTCTTCGAAATGCCGGGCCACATCGCTGAACGCTTGATCGAAAACCACAATGATTTCCGCATTCACGGCTTGAATCACGCGATTCAAATCGCGACGACTGTTTTTCACATCGTCGAGTTGTTGTTGCAGAAACTCGTGGCGTTCCACGAGCGCTTCGTATTCGGTGAGGGCCAGCGGGTTGACCGGACCCATCAGTCGAAGTTCGCGATCCAGATCGCGAGCGCGTTGCGCGATGGTCACGTTTTCCGGAACCTCGGGTGCCGGTGCGGCGAGTGCGATATCTGGTTCGCAATCAAATTCGCGGCGTAGTGTTTCGACCGCGGTTTCCAAACGGAGTTTGTTTTCGGCCTCTTCAACATCGAGGCGCGACAACAACTCACGAGTTTCGCTGAGTGACTTTTCCGCGATCGCTCGCTCGGATCGCAATGAATCAAGCACCGACGCAGCTTCTCGCGCCGCTTCGCTTTGTACCCGACGTTGTTCACGCAGTGATTCGGCCAGCGCATCTGCACCGATCAACGTCGTGGCGAGACGCGCCGAAAGTACACCGATCGCCGCTTGGCGTTCGGTCAAGATCGCTCGGCGACGCTGGGCCGCGGCTTCTTCATCGGGGCGAGCCGCGAGGCGTCGTTCGATTTCGTCGAGGCGCTTGGTGAGTACCGATCGCCGTTCTTCAACCGCAGCGCCACGCACCTCGAAATCGCGTCGCAAACTCCCCGCCGCGGAACGCAAGCGATCCAGATCGTTGCGGCGGGCGCGCAGCTGTTCGGCCGCAACCAATTCGGCCCGGCGCGCGCCGGCCAACGCTTGGCGTGCGAGTTCCAGATTCTGTTCAACATCTACGAAAGCAAGTTCCGCGGCCGCTAGTTGTTCGGGGATACCCGAATGTTGTTCCCGGAGCTCAGCGATCCGTTGCTGCAACAAAATCAGGCGTTCGTCGAGGCCCGCGGTACGGCGTTCGAAGTCGCGGCGCGCTTTGCTCGCGGCATCGAGCGCACGATCGACGGTGCTGCGGCGAGTGCGCATCGATTCGACGCGTTGACGTTCGGACTGCTTCGTAGCGTTCAAGTCCTCACGAGCGTCGCGCAATTCGGTGTCGAGCCGAGCGAGAAGATCGGCGGCTTCTTGCAAGCGCGTACGCGCGTCGTCGAGTGCAGCTGGCGTTACAGCACTGCGACCGAACGGGCCCGCGCGCCACACACTCGATCCACCGAAGCGATCACCTTGCGGCGTGACCGCGATCAGATCAGCATGATTGATCGCGATGTCGAGCGCGGTTTGCCAATCCGCGGCCAACACCGTCGTATCGAGAATTCGCGTCAATGCCGCGCTGAGATCCGCACGCGAAGAACGAACAAACTCGCTCAACGCCCGGCATCCGGCGGGCAATGTTCGCGGCGTGGCGCTGAGCGGCGAACCCAATACGATCAACAGCGCTTGCCCATTGCCGGCTTTTAAATGTTCGACTGCGCGTCGGGTTGCGGGCGCGCCGTCGAGCACAATCGCATTCAGCGCATCACCTAACGCGGAAGCAACCGCAACTTCGGCGCCGTCATCGATGATCAGTTGATCAACGAGCGGGCCAACGACCCCAACGAGTCCTCGGATCGCATCGCCACCAGTAGCGGCGTGCGCTTCGTCGAGCGCCATCTGGAGCGTTTCAGCCCTGGCTTGCCAGCGCCCGACTTCGCTGTGGGCAACATTGCGTTGGTCGTTGACGGATTCGAAGCGCTGCTCGGCAACGCGCAACGCGTGTCCTTGCTCCGTGTCTTCAGGCGCGAAAGACGCAATCGCATCAAGTTCTGCACGATCAACTTCGGCGGCGTTTTCGGCGAGTTCCAGGGCTTCACGCTCGGGCGCAACCTTGGCGAGCTGTTCAGTAACGGACGACAACTCTGCGTCGAGCTTCGGTTCGTCGCGGCCCATGACCTCGACGGTTTTGCGCAACGTGCGCAGGTCGTTTTCCACCGAACGATATTCAGCGTTTAAGGACTCAACTGCGGTTTCCGCGGCCCGGCGTGCCTGGCCTTCGACCGTCATGTCGGCGGCAATGCTGGCTATAGCTTCGATTTCGTTGCGCAACGTTCGCGCGCGCAGCTCGGCGGCTTCGACCTCACCGCGGGTGGGCGCCAACGACGCGAAGTCTTGGTCGACTTCGCCGAGTTCTTCACGCACGGTCGCGGCGTCCGCGACCAGCGTTTCGACGACACCTTCATCGGCCGCGGCGTCGAGCTCCCGATCGATGCCGATAAGGCGTTCGGCAACGAGCGCTTGCATTCCGCGACCCCGTTCGCGGACTTGTTCGACGCGCAACAACAAATCGGCAACGTCGCCTTGGCCAGGAATCGTCAGGGCCTTTTCGGCTTCCAGCACATTCGTGTCGAGGCCACGGAGTTGCACGCGCAGTTGATTATCTGTGCGAGCCAGCTCAATGCGTTGCGCTTGATGCTTGCCCGTGCGCGACGACAGTTGGTCGATCTCGCGACCCACTAAAAACAGTCGTGCGGCACGGAGTTCTGCAACTAGGCCGTCGTACCGACGAGCAGCATCTGCTTGACGTTCCAACGGTCGCAATTGGCGACGGACTTCGCGCAGCAGGTCCGAAAGCCGCAGCAGGTTGCCTTCAGTCGCTTCGAGGCGGCGCTCGGCCTTTTCTTTACGCTTGCGGAACTTCAATACTCCCGCAGCTTCTTCGATGATTCCGCGGCGATCTTCGGGCCGAGCGTTCAAGACCTGATCAAGTTGCCCTTGCCCCACGATGACGTGCTGCGAGCGGCCGATTCCGGAATCCGAAAGGAGTTCTTGGATATCGAGGAGCCGACAGGGGGCGCCATTGAGCTCGTATTCGGAATCGCCGGTACGAAAGAGTCGACGAGTAATGGTGACTTCACTGAATTCGATCGGCAGGGTGCCGCTGGAATTATCGATGGTGAGCGAGACTTCCGCGCGTCCCAGCGAGGACCGATTCGCAGTACCGGCGAAGATGACATCGTCCATCTTGCCGCCGCGCAGCGCCCGAGCACCTTGGGCGCCAAGGACCCAAGCGACGGCATCCACGACATTGGATTTTCCGGAACCATTTGGCCCGATTACTACCGTTACTCCGGGCTCCAGTTCGAGGGTTGTTTTATCCGCGAACGACTTGAAACCTTTGAGCTGCAACGTCTTGAGAAACACGTGGCCCTCCTCCGAATGCCGAATCTAGACGGGTGGACAAATGCCACCGCGGATCGCGCGCAGAGCCGCAGGTCAGCGGCACGGCGGCGACGCAACGCGGCGCCGCTCAAACTTGGCAGGCCTCGCAGAAATAGATTGTTCGGCTGCCCGTCTTGGATTTCTTGAGCACGCGGCGGCATCGGCGGCAGCTCTCGCCGTCGCGTTCCCACACCTTGAAGTGCTCGCCGCCATCTTCATCAAATGGGTCGCCCGACGATGCTTTCGCGGCGTGATTTGATCCGCGGAACTTCACGGCTTCCTGCATGATTTCAATGACAGCACGGTAGAGCCGCCGCACTTCTTGGCCGGTGAGCTGGTTGCTATCGCGTTCGTGGCGTAGACCTGCGGCGAACAAAATCTCGTCGCAGTACGCGGGTCCGATGCCAACGAGGAAGCTCCGGTCCGTGAGCAACACCTTGAGTTTGTCGGCACGTTGATAGAGGAGCCGCCCAAATTGTTCCCACGAAATCGCGGCATCCAGCGGGTCGATTCCCAGCGCCGCAAGTTCGGGCGCGGCGCTGATTTCAGCGTACGGCATCACCCACATCTCCGCGTCTCCCGCGCTATCCACAATTCGTAGCTGGCCACCTTGTGTAAAGGTCACGGTGATGAGCGTGCCTTTGCTCGCAGCTTGTTTCGCCGATTTGGCGCGAACGAGTTGCCCACCCGCTCCGAGATCGATCATGAGGGCGTCTCCGCCTTCAAGCTTGCCGACCAAAAATGGGCCCTTGCGTTCCAGCCCAACGATTTTGCGCCCTTCGAGCGCATCGGTGAAGACCTTTTTGGTTTTGTAACGAGGGATCGCTTTGAGCACTGCGACTTCCACCGTCTTGATCTTTTTTTGCGCTAGCTCTTTATCAAGTTCACGTCGCAGCGTCTCGATCTCAGGCAACTCGGCCATCAGGTTCCTCACTTGACTCATCACTCAGCGCACAGACGGCAACCCAGGCGGCTGCTTGTTCTGCTTCTTTTTTTGAACTTCCTCGACCATCGCCGCGCGCGACATCGTCGAGCATCACCCTCGCGAAGAATTGTTTGGCGTGATCCGGCCCCTCATCACTCAACTGGTACTTCGGGCGCCCCAGCCCAAGCGCCGCGCTGAGTTCTTGCAGCCGAGTTTTGTGATCCCGGGCACCATTGCCTTCGGCTGCTGCAAAAATGCGTTCACTTGTGCACCGCAACACGAAAGTGCGAGCTGCACCAAAACCAGCATCAAGGTAGATCGCAGCAATAACGGCCTCAAGCGCGTCGGCGAGTATCGACGGTTTCGAACGCCCGCCACCTGCAGCTTCGCCGCGCCCCAGCAGTAGGTAACTCCCCAAATCGAGTTCGGTCGCGATACTGGCCAACGATCGCGAATTCACCACCGCCGCGCGTACTTCCGAGAGCTCCCCCTCAGGCAGCCGCGGGAAATGATCAAACACATAACGCGTCACGATGACGCCGAGCACCGAATCGCCCAAGAACTCGAGGCGCTCGTTGCTTTGGACATCGCCGTGTTCAGCACACCACGACCGATGCGATAAGGCCTTCAGCAAGATCTCGCGATCAGCAAATTCGACTTCGAGACAGGCTTCGAGCTTGCGCAACGATTCTTCGCTCAACCCGTTCACTGCGGCTCACCGGCCACGACGTTGGTGATGTATTCCACAACGTCCGCGACAGTCTGCAGTTCGTTGAGCTCATCATCGTCGAGTTGGAAACCAACCGTGCGTTCGCCGACTTCATCTTCGATCGCGTCAAAGAGATCCAAGATCACCAGATCGTCCGCGTCGAGATCCTCACGAAGCTGCGCTTCAGGGCGAATGTCGTCGACGTCACGTCCGAGGAGTTCCGCGAGGCGATCGATCACCAACGAAGCGATCGACTGAGCCGCGTGCGATTCGATTCCGTGGCTGTGCGTTTCTGCCGGCATTCAGACCACCGCCGGGGCTACAACGGCATCGGACCGTGCGCTCGACGATGCCTCGAGCGCGACGGCAAGCGATCCAACGACATCCGCTTCAACCCCAGCCACCGCAACCCTGCAAGCGTTCACGATCGCGTCGGGCGAAGACGACCCGTGTGAGATGATGCACACACCGTTGACGCCGAGCAAGAGCGCGCCGCCGGTGTTGTCCGGAAGGAGATCCGCGGCGCCTTCGAGCAGGCGCAGCTTGATCGCCGTCGCCTGCGGCGCGAACTCGGGTTCATCAAGCACGCCGAAGATCAATCCGGCCATGGCCATCATGGAGCCTTCGAGTGTCTTGAGCGCAATGTTGCCAGTAAAACCATCGGTGACGATGACATCGGCGGATGCTCTGACAAGATCGCGCCCTTCGACATTGCCAACGAAGTTAACGATTTCGGTTTCCAGGAGCGCAAACGCGGCTTTGCGCAAGGCATCGCCTTTACCCGGTTCTTCCCCATTCGACAAAAGTCCGACGGTTGGTTCGGCAATACCGAGGCGAGTCCGTGCGTAAATTTGTCCGAGTTTTGCCCACTGCACCATCCACGCGGGTTCAGGATCAACCGTAGCGCCACCGTCGACGAGCAATTGCTTACGGGGCGAACCCGGTATCGGAATAGGAATTGCAATCGCCGGGCGGTTCACGCCACGAATACGACCAAATCGCAACAGCGCGGCCGCCATCGTCGCGCCAGTATTGCCAGCCCCAACAAACGCATCTGCTTCGCCGTCGCGCACCATCTCCGCGGCTCGCACGATCGAAGAATCGCGTTTCGTTCGAACGGCAGTCGCGGGCTCATCGTGCATTGCGATGACTTGCGTCGTGTGGCGGATCGTGACCTGTTCGGGCAGGGCTTCGATGGTTGCATTGCGGATCGCGAATTCATCACCGACCAAAACAATATCGATATTCAGTTCGAGCGCGGCTCGTATTGCGCCATTCACGATGGCTTCGGGCGCGCGATCACCGCCCATCGCGTCGAGGGCAACGACGGTGCGGCGCTGCATGGGCGACGCTTACTCGACGTCGATCGCCACACGGCCGCGATACCAACCACAGTTGGCACAGACCGTGTGAGGCATCCGCGAGGCGCCGCAGTTCGCACAGAGCGAATGGGCGGGAGCGGTCAACGCCATGTTGGCCGATTTACGGGAGCGGGTCCGCGAGCGGGTGAGTTTGCGTTTCGGGACGGGCATCGGAGGGTCTCCTGGTAGGGATGGTCGTAAGAGCTACTGGACGTTGAACGACTGCAACGCCGCCCATCGTGGATCATTCGATTCGGTTTCGCAGCTGCAAGTTTCGGTGTTGCGATCGATTCCGCATTGCGCGCAAAGGCCTGCACATTCAGGCCTACATATTGGCCGTGTCGGCAATTCGAGCACAAGTGCGTCGCGAATCATGGGTTCAAGGTCGAGAAACTCGCCCTCGAGGGCGTAGGTCTCACCGACCACAGGATCCGCTTCGTACAGTTCACTGATGAGCACGGCAATGTCGCCACCGGCATCACACAGGCAACGCGCACAGGGAGCCATCCAGGCCGACGTGACCGAACCTCGAACGACGACCCCTTCGGAAATCCGCTCCAGCTGCGCGGTGAGCTGGATCACTGCATCGGGCGCAACACTGGCGGTACCGGCTGAGAGTTCATCCAGATTGAACGCAAGCTCAACCTCGCGTTGGGCGCCGAAGCGTTTCAGGAGATCGCCGATTTGGAGTCGAAGATTGGTAGGTTTGGTCATGAAAAGGGCATTCGGGTCGATCGATACAACAAGTTGGGTTTGCAGTCAGCGAAGGCTGGTTCAGAGCTGTGGTTCAGAGCTGTGAATCAGCCCCGATGGTCCCGTTACGGGCCCATACAGCGACATAACCTCACAACGAGAACATCAATTTAGCAGGTCACACGGGTCGCGCCTTCGATGCATGGTGAGCTCGACGTCTAAAACCTCCCCGAAAGGCCATTTGTGTCGACCATTTGTCCGCAGTGCGCGATCGAAAACGAAGCCTGGCGCCCGTATTGCATGCAGTGTGGGGTCTCGCTGCACGGGACCGATCCCGCCTCAGCCGCCACGGAGAATGCGGGAGCTTCGTCCCAAACCCGCAATGCCGAAATCCAGCCCCCGTCACCCCAGCCCCCGTCACCCCAGCCCCCGTCACCCCAACCCCCGTCACCCCAACCCCCGTCACCCCAACCCCCGTCACCCCAGCCCCCGTCACCACAACGAGCTTCGGGGGCGACGATCGCACTCGTCGCCGTTTTGTGCCTCGCACTCGCCGGAGGCGCTGCGTTCGGCGTATATCACCTCACCCGAGGCGACTCGCGTTACCCCAAATCCTGGGATGCTCGCATCAAGCCGTTTGCCGATCAAGCGGCTCGAATCCGCGGCCTCGAGTTTGTGCACCCAGTCCGCACAATCTTTCATCCCGAAGCGCAATTCATGAAACTCGTGACCGGCGGCACGGGGCCGACTTCATCGCCATCAGCGGCCGCTCGCAGCGAGGCCGATAAGAAGGCCGCAGGTTTGCGCGCCGTTGGGCTCGCAGACGGCAAGCTCGACTTGCTCGCCCAATCGAAGCATCTCCGCAGCGTCAGTATCCTCGCCTATTACTCCGAGACCGAAAAGCAAGTGCATATCCGCGGTACCGAAATCACGATCAATACCCAAGTGACCTTGGTCCACGAACTCGTACACGCGCTCCAGGACCAGCATTACGACCTCGGCAAACTCGGACGGCTCGGCAACGAATCGAAAACCGATGCTGTACGTTCGCTGATCGAAGGCGATGCCGTGTGGGTCGAGAAGCAGTACCTCGACGGATTGAGTAAGCAAGATCGCGCTGCGTACTTCAAAGCGAACAAGGACGCCGGCAGCAAAATCAATCAGGACACGCGCGATTCCGTGCCCGATATTTTGGTCGCAGATCAATCTGCGCCTTACCAATTCGGCCCGGTGCTCATCGAGTTTTTACATCACCAAGGCGCCGCCGAACTCGACGCAGCGTTTCAGCACCCTCCCCTCTCGGACTTTTTGGTCTTTCAACCAAAGCGGTTTCTGAGCGGCACGGTCGCTCAGCGGGGCCCGAAAGTGCAACTTCCGGCGGGCGCCAACAAAGCCCAATACGAAGGCGAGTTCGGCGCGATCTGGTGGTACTCCATGTTGGCCGAGCGCCTCGACGCGCATCGGGTGCTCGACGCACTCGACGGCTGGGCTGGCGACGAACTCTGGACGTACGAACACAACGGCAAGGTGTGCTTGGCGTTGGATTGGAACGCGAAAAACGGCGCTACCCAAACGGCAATGCGCACGGTCCTCAACGCTTGGCGGGCCAAAATGCCTGCCGCTTCAGACATCACGGTCACCGATCGACCGAGTAGCACTGCGATCGAAGTGATTGCTTGTGATCCTGGCATCGCGGTCACGACAGTCACACACCAGGCCAAGCAACAGTTCAGCATCCCGCTCGTCCGTGCTGAGGTCGCGCAGGGATTGCTACATAGTGCCAAAGATGCAAGCACCGGCGCGGCGTGGTGCGTAGCGAGTAAATTCGTACAGCGATACACCGCTGCACAGCTCGCCAGCGACACTGCAATACCCGCTCGAGAAATTCGCAAGGTCATCCTTGAGCTCAGGCGCACGTGTCGCTCACAACCCGAATTCGGGGCCTAGTGCACTAAGTCTGAGAATTGATCTCGCGGGTAGGACAACCGCGCCGTTGGCCACCACCTGCCGCACTGTTTCAGCGATACGCCATTGGCGCAAAGCCGGATCTCAGTTCAGGGAGATCACGAGCCGTCTTGATCAAAAAAGCCTTGGTCATCAGTAGGCATCGCTTCGGATGATTCTGCGAGTGCCGGTGAACCGACATGCAGTTCCAGTTTTTCTCGGCCGTTGCGCACCGCGTTCATGGTGCGGTCGAGCACAATCTCAAACGCGGCCAGTTTCTGATCGACGTAGTCATCCGCTTCATGGCGGCGATGGCGCGCCCAATCATCCGCGTCTTGGACGATTTGTTCAGCTTGACGCTGCGACTGGCGGACAATTTCGGTCTTGGCAACCAATTGCGCGGCGCGGCGTTGCGCGGCCGCAATGATGTCGTCGCCTTCTTTACGAC
Source organism: Actinomycetes bacterium (assembly GCA_025360585.1). GTDB lineage: Bacteria > Actinomycetota > Acidimicrobiia > IMCC26256 > PALSA-610 > F1-120-MAGs023. Next base: position 74,524 of record JANYBW010000019.1, read on the forward strand.
CGCGCTCGATGACTTCGTCGCGCTCGTTCAAAATCCATCGCGCTTCACGAATCTCCAACGGGATCGCGCCGCGGGCTTCGTCGATGAGCACCAGCACTTCATCGCGGTTCACGCGGGGCGTTGACGACAACGGATACACGCCCGCGTTGGTCACCATGTCGCGCAGTTCGTTGAGGATGGCTTCCGTATCGCCAACCTGCGGATGATAAATATCGTCGACTTCGCTCATGTGTCCTCCGAGAAACGATCACCGAGACGGCGCTGCACCACTTCTGGCACCATCGAAGATACGTCGCCACCAAAGCGCGCGACTTCTTTGACCAAACTCGACGAAAGAAATGAATATTGCGGGCTGGTGGAAACAAAGAAGGTATCGATGCCCGAGAGTCGCTGGTTCATCTGGGCCATTTGCAATTCGTATTCGAAATCAGAAACCGCGCGCAAGCCTTTGACGATTGCGCTCGCTCCGTGATCCTTGGCGAACTCCACCAACAGTCCTTTGAAGAACTCGATACGAATATTCGGCAGGTGCGCCAAACATTCGCCGAGCAGCTCCTGGCGCTCTTCAAGCGTGAAGAGACTCGCGGTCTTTTGTGGGTTGCGAATCACTGCCACAATCAGCGTATCGAAGTGACGAGCAGCACGTTCGATGATATCGATATGGCCAAGGGTGACCGGATCAAAACTGCCGGGAACGAGTGCGATAGACGCCACTGCGAAGTACCTCCGAAAGCACTCAGTTAGGAATCGGCGCCGGGAACCACATCGGTCACCGGCGCTGACTGGATGAACACCACGAGCGTATCGCCGAACGTACGCTCCCACACGACCGACCAGCCTTGCGGCGCCAGGATTCCCCCACCCCGGACCGGCCCCTCGATCACAATGGTTCCACCGGGGAGTTTTGCCGCGAGTACCTCCAATTGGGCGTTCACGATCTCGCGGTCTAGCTCATACGGCGGATCGAGGAATGCCAAATCAAATGTCGAGCGCAACCGCGCCAATGCGTGTGGCATTGCTTCCGAGATCACGACGACCTCGCTCGCGACACCGAAGGTTGCGATACTGCCGCGGATCGCGATGAGTGCGGCGCGATCAGATTCCACGAACGTCACCGCCACCGCTCCGCGCGACAAGGCTTCAAATCCCAACGCGCCGGAGCCAGCGTAGGCGTCGAGCACGACCGCGTCTTGCAACAGGCCTCTCGCGTCGAGTGCCGAAAAGACCGAGGCCTTGACCCGATCTTTCGTCGGCCGAACGCCATCAGCGGGAACAACCAAACGCCGACCCCGTAAGGAGCCGGCGATAATTCGAGGGGCATGAGACACGCATCTAGTTGTAGTGGAGCCAGTGGTGCACCGCACAATTCGCGCAGAGCTGTATTGCGCAGGATCTGTGCGGCTTGGCTGAATCAAGTCGAACTGTTCATTTCGATCCTGACTCGACGACTCCTCAAACGCGGTGAATTCTCCACACGAGCAGAACTCATCGACCGCGTCATGAAATTCATCGCCGACTACGACCACACCGCCAGCCCACTAGTTCTTGAACAAGAACTCGACGTCTTCGCCAAGTAAGTCTTCGACTTCGTGCGCAAGCCCGGGCGAACGTTGCAAACTCGGATCATCGTCGAGTACGCGGCCCGCAATTTCACGAGCGACAATCACCATTGGCTCATCGCGCGGAATACGAGCCAACTTCAAATCGGAAATACCCGACTGCCGTTCGCCGAAGATTTCACCCGAGCCCCGAATTTCGAGATCACGTTCCGCCAGGAAAAATCCATCGGTAGATTCGACCATGGCTTCCATCCGCGCGGTGCCATCGTCGGTATCCGGATCGGCGAACAAAAAGCACCAGCTCTCACCGCCGCCACGCCCGACCCGACCACGAAGCTGATGCAATTGGGACAATCCAAATCGGTCGGCGTCTTCAATAATCATCACCGTCGCGTTGGGAACATCCACGCCAACCTCGATGACAGTCGTCGCCACCAAAACATCAATGTTTCCTGTGCGGAATTCGTGCATAACGGATTCCTTTTCGGCGGATTTCATCTGCCCGTGGAGCAAACCGAGCCGTAGGCCATTGAGGTCCTCGTATTGGAGTCGCTCGAACTCTTCTTTGACGGCCTTCGCTTCGATCTTTTCCGAACCGTCGACCAGCGGGCACACGAGATACGCCTGACGGCCGTGAGCGATTTGTTCCCGGAGCCGCGTGTAGGCGCGTTCGCGATCCATCGAATCTTCGCCAACGACTTCGGTGGTGATTGGTGTACGGCCCGGCGGCATCTCCCGCAACTCGCTGCGATCCAGATCGCCATAGATCAGCATCGCGGCAGTGCGCGGAATCGGTGTCGCGGTCATGACCAAAACATCAGGTAATGCATCTTCGTTACCCTTGTCGCGCAGCAGGGCTCTTTGCTCGACACCGAAACGATGTTGTTCATCAATCACGATCGCTCCGAGCTTGGCGAAACTCAACGTGTCGTACAGCAACGCGTGCGTGCCGACGACAAGATCGATCGAACCATCGCTGACTCCTCGCGCCATCTCACGCCGCTCGGCAGCCGTAGTGCGATTCGTCAACAACGCAATGCCGAGCGGGCGCTGACTGAACAACCCTGCATCGCGCTCGACCGTCATGCCAGCCAACATTGCTCGGGCCGAGAGCCAATGCTGTTCGGCGAGCACTTCCGTTGGTGCCATCAAGGCGCCTTGGTAACCGTCTTGAATCGTGTGCAACAGCATCGTGAGCGCAACAACGGTTTTCCCGGAACCGACATCGCCTTGCAACAAACGATGCATCGGCGCCCGCCGGGCCAAATCGGTCGCGATCTCCGCATTCGCTCGCGCTTGATCACCCGTCATCTGAAACGGAAGCCGTTCGTGAAACTGCGCTACAAGTTCGCCGCTGAGCGAGTGCACGATGCCGAGTTGTCTCGCTTCTTGTGCGCGTTTACGCCCGATCAAGCCCAGCTGCATGCGAAAAAACTCATCAAAAATAAGGCGTCTTCGTGCTGCTTGCACTTCGGCCATCGATTCCGGTTGATGAATTCCGAGGTGCGCAGTCCAACGATCAACCATGTCGAGTTCGTCGAGCAGCGATTCGCTCAAAGGATCCGAAAGCGAACGTTCTGCACACCGGCGCATCACTTCGCTCATAATTTTGCGCAGCTGCCAGGTATAAATATCGGCTTTACCGCTTTGGGGATAGATCGGCACGACCACACCCGTAAGATCCTCGGATTGCCCGGCGCGCCCAATCACGTCGACAACGGGATTCGTCATTTGGCGTTTACCGTTGAACACTTCCAACTTGCCGAAAAATGCGGCCTCGGTGCCAATCGCCAACTGCTTTTCGCGCCACGCTTGATTGAAGAACGTGCACGCCAAAAACGAGTCGCCGTCAGTAACCGAGATCTCGACCATAACTTTGCCGTTGCGCGTTCGGCGGGAGCTCGCCTTGCGCACCTCACCAAACACCGTCGCTTCTTCGCCAACCGCGAGCCCGGCTATATCTGACCGTTTCGTCCGGTCGAGATACCGGCGCGGGTAGTGGGTGAGCACATCGAGCACCGTCTCGATTCCCATCGTCGCGAGCCGATCCTCAATCGCAGGACCAACGCCGGTGAGCTTGCTCACCGGAATCGCGCGCAGGTCGCGCAGCGTCATCGGTGGGCGGCGTTCAACAACCACGGTGCACTCCCAAACCGCTTCGATCCGCGCACCGCGCCGCTCGGGCGGCCGCTGCGCTACTCGACGCCGACAAGGTACGGATAGAGCGGCTGACCACCCTCATGGAACTCAAAATCGACTTGCGGATGAGCGAGTTTCAAGTGTTCACGGATGCGTTCCGCGTCGCTTGCGCGTCCATCGGCTCCGATCACAACCGTCACGATCTCGCTGTTTTCGTCGACGAGAAAATCGAGCAACGACGTGCAGGCCTCCGCGGTTGTTGGCTTTGCCGCGATGATTCCACCATCGCGCGCGATCGCGAGCCAGTCGCCTGCTGCAATCGCTCCGCATTCGGCGTGAGAATCGCGCACCGCCTGGGTTACTTCGCCTGAACGCACATGTTCGACTGCTTCATTGAATGCTTCGACGTTGGGCGCAAGTTCTTCTTCGGGGTCATACATGACCAACGCGGCCAGTGCTTCCATCACGGAAGCTGTCGGCACAACCGCAACGCTTTTCGTGGTCAATGAATCGACTTGCTTGGCCACCGGAATAATGTTTTTGTTGTTGGGTAGCACAATGACTGACTGCGCGTTCGCGGCCTCGACTGCCTCAAGAATCTGCGCCGTCGACGGATTCATCGACTGCCCACCCGCAATCACCGACTGAACGCCGAGCGAGCTCAACAACCGTCGTAGTCCTTCACCCACCGCAACCGCGACGACCGCAGTTTCAACCGGCTCAGATTCGACGATGTCGCCAACCGCTTCGCGTACCCAGAGCTGTTCTTCAGCTTCAACTTCTTCGAAGAGATCCGTGACCCGAATTTTGTGGGGCTTGCCCGCTTGAATGCCCGCCTCGATCGCGGCCCCAATGTCGTTGGTGTGAATATGGCAGTTGTACAGGCCATCGCCGCCTACGACCACAATCGAATCCCCGACCGTCATCCAGGTTTCGCGAAAGGCCGGAATCGTCGCGACCGTTGCGTCGAGCAAGAACATGACTTCGTAACGAAGATTCGCGATGTCGTCGCCCGCGAGATGCCGTTCGACTGAACGCGGTGTGGCCGAAACGGCAGCCGGCTCCGGCAACGGACGGCCGTCATGAACATGACGCAATGCCGCGATCAACAACGTGAAGCCGCTCCCACCGGAATCGACTACCCCGGCGGCCGCCAACGCAGGCAAGAGCGCCGGGGTGCTCAAAACCGACGCGTGGGCCGCAGCTTCGGCGTGTTCCAGTAGCACTTCGAGTGAATCGTGACCAGCCGCGGCCGCTCGTTCCAGGCCCTCGGCCGTCTCGCGAACCACCGTCAAAATTGTGCCTTCAACCGGGCGCATCACGGCTTCGTACGCCGCATCCGCAGCGCACCGCATTGCCGCAACGAGCTCGGCGCCGCCGACCGAATCATGCACCGCAAAGACCTCGACGAGGCCCCTCAGAATCTGGCTAGTGATAACGCCAGAATTGCCGCGGGCGCCCATCAACGAGCCCCGGGCGATCGCTTTACAGACCTCAGCCATCGATTCAGCTGTGCGCAGCTCCGCGACGACGGATTCCAAGGTCAGCGCCATATTCGTACCCGTATCGCCATCCGGTACGGGATACACGTTCAGGCGATTGAGTTCTTCTTGATGCGACCGCAGCGCGTCACGAAACGCTTCAATGACCGCACGGACATCTTGGGGCCCAAGGCGCGAAAGGGTCGGCATCGGCGCCGACCCTAGCTTGTCCGCGCGCCCGCCACCCACAATCCAGGGCCGCGCGCTTGGCACTGATAACCTGCCCCGGTTCCGATTGGTTTTGATGAGGTATTCGACATGGCTGCAGTGTGCGACGTTTGTGGGAAGAAGCCGAACTTCGGTATGCGAGTTTCCCACTCGCACCGGCGCAACAAACGGCGTTGGGATCCAAACATCCAGCGCGTGCGCGCGATTGTAAAAGGCTCCCCAAAACGGGTGAATGCCTGCACGTCGTGTATCAAAGCCGGCAAAGTCGTCAAGGCGGGCTAGAGCCCAATGCAAGGCGTCGTAAAGCTCTACGACCCGATCACCGGCGAAGGTGTCTTGATGTCCGATAAGGACCGTGGCGAAGTCGTTCTCGCTACAGATGCACTCGTCGGCTCGATCTTTCGTGCGCTGCGCCAAGGGCAACGGGTCGTGTTTGATCTCGATCGCAAAGGCCGCGCGACCAAAGTGCGCTCCGGCGCCGAAGCCGATATGGGCATGACCACCGCCGAGGTCTAGCGCTTTTGAATTGCCTGCGCTGCGCTCCGGCAGCGAGTGATCTGCGAACTCATGTCGCTCGTCCCTCGCTCCTGAGCTTCTCCGTTCACCGCGCCGGTAACAATGCCGCAAACACAGACACCTGAATAAAAGTTGGGCTCCTTGCGGGGCCCATTTTTTATGCCTTGGCGAGACGGCTTTCGAGCGCGTCGAGCTGGTCGCGCAACGCTTGGGGCATCGCGTCTGCGAACGAATCGAAGTGCTCGGCGATCAACGGCAGCTCCGCCTGCCACGCCGCGGTGTCGACGGACAGCAAGTCGTCCATCGCTGCGGCGCTGATCCCAAGACCGTCCGTCGGCAACGCACCTGGTTTCGGGAGACGACCAATCGGCGTATCAATGGCGCTCACCGAATCCGAGCAACGATCAAAGATCCATGCCAACACCCGTGAGTTTTCGCCGTAACCAGGCCATACGAATTTGCCTTCAGGGCTCTTGCGGAACCAGTTGACGTAGAAAATCTTCGGCAGCTTCGACGCGTCGCTGGCCGCACCGACCTTGAGCCAATGCGCGAAGTAATCGCCCATGTTGTAGCCACAAAACGGCAACATCGCAAACGGGTCGCGGCGCAAGTTGCCCACCGCACCGGCAGCCGCGGCGGTGGTTTCACTGGCCATGATCGAGCCAAGAAACACACCGTGTTCCCAATCGAACGCTTCAGTCACCAACGGAATGACCGAAGCGCGGCGACCACCGAACAAGAACGCCGAGATCGGCACTCCCGCCGGGTCTTCCCATTCGTCGGCAACCGACGGCACCTGAGACAGTGGCGCGGTGAATCGAGCGTTCGGGTGCGCGGCCGGGGTATCCGACGCCGGGGTCCAATCGTTGCCCTTCCAATCGGTGCAGTGCGCGGGTGGTTCATCGGTGAGACCTTCCCACCACACATCGCCGTCGTCGGTGAGCGCAACGTTCGTAAACACTGTGTTTCGGTCGAGGGCAGCAATCGCGTTCGGGTTCGTGTCCATGCCCGTGCCCGGCGCCACGCCAAACATCCCGTACTCCGGGTTGATTGCGTACAAGCGACCATCCGTACCGTATTTCATCCAGCAAATGTCGTCGCCGATCGTTTCGGCTTTCCAGCCCGGGATCGTCGGTACGAGCATCGCGAGGTTCGTTTTGCCACACGCACTCGGGAACGCGGCCGCGATGTATTTCGCTTCGTGATTTGGGTTCGTAAGTTTCAAGATCAACATGTGTTCGGCGAGCCAACCGTCGTCGCGGGCCATCGTTGATGCGATCCGCAATGCGAAACATTTCTTGCCCAACAGCGCATTCCCGCCGTATCCCGATCCGTAACTTTGAATCTCGCGCGTCTCGGGAAAATGCACAATGAACTTGTTGTCCGGATTACACGGCCAAGAAACATCGGCTTGGCCGTCGGCGAGCGGTGCCCCAAGCGAATGCACGCACGGCACAAATTCTCCGTCCGTACCGAGCACTTCGAGCGCACCTTTGCCCATACGAGTCATGGTGCGCATCGAAATCGCAACGTAGGCCGAGTCGGTGATTTCCACACCGATATGCGCGATTGGTGAGCCGAGTGGGCCCATCGAAAACGGGACCACGTACATCGTGCGGCCGCGCATCGCGCCCTTGTACAGCGCAAGCATGTGATCGCGCATTTCTTGCGGTGGGCGCCAGTTGTTGTTCGGGCCAGCATCGACTTGGCGTTCCGAGCAAATGAACGTACGGTCCTCGACGCGCGCCACATCGCCAGCATCACTGCGGGCATAGAAACTGTTCGGGCGCTTCGCGGGATCAAGCGGCACGAAGGTGCCAGTGGCTACAAGCCGAGCGCTCAGATCGGCAGCTTCGGCTTCAGAACCGTCGCACCATTCGATCGCGGCGGGCAGTAACACAGCCGCCCATTCTTCGACCCACGCAAGCAGCTTCGCGTGTTGAGTCGGCGCAGTAGTAGTGGTCATTGGAATCTCCCGAAACCGGCCAATTGGGTTCGGGAAGTGTAGAGGTGGGCAACCCAACCAAGTCGAGTCGGAGCGCTGGCAGCCCCGACGTCATACTTCACCGGGTTAGTGCCCACCCAACGCCAACAGAAAGCCCACAATCGACCCGAATTTGTCACGCCTCCATTGTCGGACATTTCCTCGCGAACCCGCAAGTCCCATCGAGTCTGCGATGACATTTGCTCGAAAGGTCTACAACCGTTGGCGGCCGGCTCTGTTTTGGCGGCGCTCGTGGCGTTCTAAGCCGAGTTCAATGAGACGATCTAAGAGCGCGCCATAGCCAACTCCGGAGGCTTCCATCAGCTTTGGATACATCGAGATGTTGGTGAATCCTGGGATGGTGTTGAGTTCGTTCACGATGAAACCGCGCGCCGAGCCTTCGGTTTCGTAGAAGAAATCGACCCTCGCCATCGCTTCACCCGCGCACGCCGCGAACGCTTGTACCGCGAGCGCTTGCACGTTCGCGATTTCAGCATCGTCGAGCTCGGCGGGAATGAGCAGCTGCGCGGCATCGGATTCGTATTTGTCGTGGTAGCTGTAGAACTCTTCGCCCGCAATGATCTCGCCCGGCACCGACGAAATCGCAGGATCGTCGCCGAGAATCGCAACTTCTATTTCGCGGCCAACGATTGCTTCTTCGATTAACACCCATTCGTCGTAGCGCGTCGCGAGCTCAATGGCGGTGATGAGCTCGGCGCGATCGTGCACTTTGCTGACGCCAACCGAACTTCCCATGTTCGCCGGTTTCACAAATACTGGATACGTAAACGCGGTTTCGACGGAAGCAACCGTCGAATCGATCGCATGACCGTCGCGATGCACCACATCGAGCGCGACGGTGAGCCCCGATGCCCGCAGCGCTTGTTTCATCATGCGTTTATCCATGCACACCGCGCTGGCGAGCACACCGCAGCCCACGTACGCCAAGCCTGCAGTTTCGAGGAGGCCTTGGATTGTGCCGTCTTCGCCGTACGGGCCGTGTAGCAACGGCAACACGATGTCGACATTGAAACTGGCATCGCTATCGCGCCACTGCACGGTATTGCGGCCAGGATCCGTCGGAGGAATGATCGGAGTTCCCGAGACTGTGAAAGCATTTGGCAGCGACGCGGTAGGTGCGTTTTCCAACATGGCTCGAGCATCGTCGGCAAGGAGCCATGCGCCAGCGGTGGTGATGCCTACGGGAATCACTTCGTAACGATCAGGATCGAGCGAACGAGCGACGGTCACCGCGGTCGCGCGCGAAACGTCGTGTTCGGCACTGCGGCCACCAAATAACACCATGACCCGAATGCGCTCAATCACGGCGCGCACCTTACCGGTGAGCTTTCGTGGCGCCACAGTTCGTTGCGAAATAGGGCGACGCTTACTTCCCCACGACTTGCAAAATTCCGCGGATCCCTACGCCCATCAGAAACAATCCACCGAGACCATAGGCGAGCTCCAAACGGTTCTTGGCTTTCCACACGTAGCGATAGCTATACAGCAAGCCGACCGTGATGAACGCGACGAAGCCGTAAAACATATGCAGCGCGGGAGCTTTGAACTTGCCGTTCGATTGCAAGATCGCGCCGATAGTGACCTGCACCATCATCGCGGCCTCGGCAACAATCACGCCCGCCCACACCGAGCGCCCGCGCAATCGCGGCCAGCGGCACGCCGCAAGCGCGTGCAGGCCACTCAACGCGTTGATCACAATCACCGTGTAACCAAAGACTTTATGAAAATCGCGCAGTGCGTGCATCAGGAGAATCGTCTCCGCACTACAGCGTTTGGTCGTCGCTGGCGGCGAATGCCGTCTCGCCGCCGCGCAACGCGGCCTTCAGAATCTTGCCAGCGGGGTTGCGCGGGAGCGGCTCATCGCGAAACTCCACATACTGGGGGACTTTGAAATCGGCGAGAACTGCTCGGCAATGATCGCGAATCGCTTCGACCGTGGCGGTAGCGCCAGCTTTGAGCACGACGATGGCCTTGACCTCTTCGCCCAACTGCGTATGCGGTTGCCCGATGATCGCGGCGTCGACCACACCGGGGAAGTCGTAGAGCACGTTTTCAATTTCGACGCAGTAGATATTTTCCCCGGCGCGAATGATCATGTCCTTGGCGCGATCGACGATGTACACAAAACCATCGTCGTCTTGTTTGGCAATGTCGCCGGAACGAAACCAACCGTCTACCAACACTTCTTCGTTGACTTCCGGGCGATTCCAATACCCGCGCAACATGATTGTCGGGCCCTTCAACCAGATCTCGCCCTGTTCGCCGCGCTCTACTTCGTTGTGATCGTCGTCGCGGATTTCCAATTCGACAGTGGGCACTGCGCGTCCGCAGGACGACGGGTGCGAGAAATAGTCGTCGCCCGCCAGCGCGGTCGCGACGGATGCAGTCTCGGTGAGCCCGTAGGCCGTCGACAACGTTTTGCGCAGGTTCGGAAAGGCTTGTTCAATGCGCTCGACCAGCTCGGGAGCAGCCGGAGCGCCGCCGTAGCTCGCGCGTTTCACTGAAGAAAGGTCGTATTTATTGAAGTTTTCTGATTCAATGATGCGCCACATGATCGTGGGGACGCCACCGATACTCGTAATTTTCTCCGACTCGATCGTGGCCATGGCGTTATCGGGGTCGAAACGCCCCGCAGGCATCAGCACCAATTTTCCACCCATCGCATAGTTCAACACCATCGTCGCCAAACAACCCGTGACGTGAAACAACGGCACCACGAGCAGCGCGGCATCTTGCAGCCCGTCGTCGGCGCCGCGAGAGGTCGTGCCCGCCATCATTTGAATCAGACCGCTGCACAAAATATTGGAGAGGTTGGCAATTGCTTGGCGATGCGTGATCGTTGCGCCCTTCGGACGCCCAGTCGTACCCGAGGTGTAGAGGATCGCGAGAATGTCGTCTTCGGCAATCTCTGCTGCTGGCATCGCGATGTCCGCCGCGCCAAGGGTCCCGAGGAACGCATCAAATTGTTCGACGTCGCCATCGGCACCGACGGGCTCCGCGGCGATCAGCACGAATCGTTCAACATCTGGCAATTCAGCACGGACGGCGTTGATCAAATCGAGCCGTTTGCGATCCGCGAACACGATCTTGGAGCCGCTGTCTTGCAACGCGAACTGGAGTTCCTCACTTTTTTGCCATGCGTTGAGCGGCACACAGATCGCACCCAAAATTGCACAGGCCCAAAACGTCAAGACCCACTCCGGATTGTTCGCAGAGACCAGCGCGACGCGATCGCCATGACCAATTCCGCGTGCCCGCAGTGCTTCGGCGACGGCTTTGGCCGCATTGTTGTGTTGCGCGAACGTGTACCGCGCATCGCCTTGCACCAAACAAGTCACGTCGGCACGGGCGGCGCTCGAATCCATCAAATCCCGGAGCGATTTCATCCGGGTCTTGTACACCTGCGTCGGGACCCCCAAGACGTCTTCAACCACGATCTCCATGGGCCCACCAGGACCACAAACTTGCAACGCTGCTTCGGCTGGGGTGGGCACGATTACTCCTGATGAGTTGCTGTGTAGCGGACGAGTCGCAGACAAGCTACGGGCCCACGCCAATGACCTGGCAAACGCAACCGCGCCAGTGATGTCGCCAGAACCCCGCTCAAGTATCGATCGACAAAGGCCGACAAATTGCCCATTCGGGTACGGATGTCACAACGGTGTGACAGCAACGGCTCGCGAGTTCGCAGTAGAGGTGAGCAATGGCGGTAACCGAAGTCACGCACAACGACTGCGTGGCTGCTCGGGCGCTACGCGACGACGTAATCGCTGGCCTGCTTGAGCCCATGACTGATGTCGTGAGAACCCTTCAGCGGCTCGCAATTGCCCAGGTAAGCCCAGAATCGCCGCAGCTCGACTCGGAATTGCTCGTTCGGGCACGATCGCTTGCGCATTCGTTGCAGCAAATCATCGACGAGCTCATCACCAGCGGCACCCACCGTGGAGTCCTGGACGGGCGCGAGCCTCAAGAGACAATCACAGTACGCAGCGCGATCGAAACGGCGGCCGCGGCAGCCAGCCATGCGCTTTGCACTCGCCACGTTGTCGTGCGCGGCGCGCACCGAGTCGCGATTACCACCAGCACTCCCCGATTCCATGCACTGCTCGTGCGCCTGTTTGAAGTGAGTATCGGCAGTGGCGAATACCGGATCGTCCTGGACCGCTCGCGTGGCGAGCTGCTGATGCAATTCGAAAAGTGCGATATATCGCCCGACGATCTAGATTCCGTGCGCGGCCTCGCTCGCACGATTGGCGGTACCGCGGATCGCGCCAACGCGAACGGCAACCCGATGGTGGTCGTCTGGCTTCCACAACAACGCGTGAGCGACCCAATCGAACAATAGGGTCCGGCTGGCTGCACGCAACTCGCTCCGCACGGCGCCGCGGCTTTACTCCTCAGCGCTGGGCTGATCGCGCAAAAACCGTTCGATTTCATTGGCGATTTCATCGCCGCTCGGAATGCGCTGTTCCCACTGTTCATCGATTTGATTCACGATGGCCAATACATCTGGCCTATCCGAGAGACCCTCTTCGACTTTGTCGCGGTAGGCGACGCAGGTTGCTTCGAGGGCATCGAGATCCGGCGAAATACGAGCGAGTTCCGAAAGCCGAAACGCGAGGGCCCGCACCGAAGGCGGCGACGGCGAACCCGATACGTACTGGGGAACTTGCGCCCATAGCGCGACCGATCGAACACCCGATTCGCCTAACGCGAATTGCACTACCGTATTCAAACCCGTTGCGCCGACGTAGTCATCGCGCAACGGACCAACTTCTTGCGCCACGGAACGCTTCGTCGCGGAGCTCAACACCGCAACGTTGCGGCGATGTGTAGCGACGGCAGGCATCCCGCCGAGCGCAAACGATTCTTTTGCACCAACCCGCTGGGCGACGGTGGCGATCTCAGCGGCGAAATCGGGCCACTGCACCGACGGCTCCGGACCTTGGATACACACAACGTCGCGACCAAGATTACCCGCCCACATCCGGACCTTCGGCCAATCGATCGAACGCAAACCGCCGTCGACAAGTTTGACCATGGGCCGAGTTTGTTGCAGATCCAACAAGTTCGTGAGATCGATCGAACCAAATTCGTGGCCACCAGTTGCCGCGACTTGCTCGATCAACAAATCAAGGGTGCCCTCACCGGCAAGGCCAGCATCAATCCAACCTCGAAACGAATAGATCAATACCGGATTGTTCAGTTCGGGCCACGTCTCAATGTCCAACACAGGCCAAGGCTATTTGATGGGCGACCGCCTGCACCGTTCGCGAGGAAGCTGCGCCTCCCGACAGCCGCTCGCTCGGCTGCCGGTTAGGCAGCCAGCCGCAGCCGAATCATGCGTTCGGCCATCTGCGACTTCTTCATCGCGGCGGCAAGCGGCTTGAGCGTCGGCCAGGCGCCGTCGGCAATCCACGGTGGCTCGCCGGCCAACAACCCGCTGACTCGATTTCCCTGTAACGACCTCGACACGATCTTGCCTTGAACATTCGTGCATGCGAGCTCTTGAAGCAACTCGAGTTCTCCGCGCTTGTCCACGCCTTTGGCGACCACTTCGAGGCCCAAAGAGCCGCAGACTGACGCGACGGCAGCCAGTGCGCCCACTGCTTCGGGTTCCTTGCTGAGGGAGCTGATCATGCGGCGATCAAGCTTGACCGTGTCCGAGTAGAAGCGTTGCAACTGCGCCGGAGCGAACTGATCAGAACCGAAATCGTCGATGGCGATCCGCACGCCGTTCCAGTTCAACGACTGCAACGCCTTTTGTGATTCCGCCGGGTGCTTGGTCAAGGTGAGCAACGGAATTTCGATTCCCAGCGAACCCGGAGCGACTCCCAACGATTCGATCGCGGTCGCAATCACACCATGGAGGTCTCCGGACAACAAGTCTTGCACTCCTACCGTGAGCCACACCGTCCGGGGCGCTTCGAGGCCAACGTTCCAATCGTGCGCGGCGTTCGCAGACGCTTCGATCACTAAACGATCCAGATCGCGAGCGACGCCAATCTCGCGCGCCAAACTCATGAACTCCGACGGGCCAAGCAAGCCGCGTTTGGGATGTACCCAACGCAAGCCAGCTTCGAACGCGCGCAGGGCCCCAGTCGCGACATCGGCAACCGGTGTATACATCACCCAAAATTGATTCTCGGCGATCGCGGTGACCATCTCATCGCGCAGTGCATCGCGGGCCTTAGCCCTGGCGCGAAGATCATCGTCAAAGAACTGATGCCGACGTTTACCGAGTTGCTTCGCGCGATACATCGCAGTATCGGCTTCTCCTAGCAACGTTTCTGCGCCCATGTCCGCAACGTTTGGCAGCGAGATACCGATGCTCGTGCCGACGTTGCCAGTACCCGAAGAAAGTTCGACGGGTTCTTCGACGCGCAAAATAATCCGATCCGCGATTTGTTGCGCGGTCGCAAGATCCGCGATGTTGTCGAGCAAAATCACAAATTCATCGCCGCCGAATCGCGCAACAATGTCGGTCGATCGAACACATTCGCCGAGCCGTTGGCCTACCTCAATGAGCAACTCATCGCCGGCTTCGTGGCCGAGACCATCGTTGACGGCTTTGAAACCGTCAAGATCCAAAAACATCACCGCTGGCATTAGCCCAGTCCGCTGCCCACGAGCGAGCGAAGCGCCGAGATGTTCGAGCAGCATCGCTCGGTTTGGCAAGCCCGTCAGCGCGTCGCGCGTCGCTTGCGCGCGCAACGTCGCTTCAGCGCGTTTATAACCCGATATGTCGCGCGCGACGATCGCGATTCGCGGCGCTTCGCCAAACGTTTCCGCCACGACAAAGATTTCAGCGGCTAACAAAACAGGAGCGCTGGGCAAGACAGGAGCGCTGGGCAATCCGATCGCATCGGTCATCGCGTCATCGCTCGAATCGGGCGCATCGCTGGCAAGGGAAAGTTCGCCGACCCAACGGCCCGAACTCGCTAACGCGAAACGAACTTCGCTACGAAAAACTTCAAGTGACGCTTCACTCAGTAGGGTACCCAACGTTGTTGGCATCAGTGCATCGCCGAGCCGACGATGCGCAGACGGATTCGCGTACCCGACTACTCCGTCAACCGAACAGACGAGCACGAGCGCCTCGGTTGCTTGGCACCAGGCGCCCAGCAGGTCGAGCGGGACCGCAGACACCGACTCTCGCAGTGGCTCTGGGCCTCGCGCTTCAGCCTGCTTGGCCACTCGTTACTCCTCGTCCGCCCCGATGGATATGTGCCGGCACTCAACGCAGCGCCGTTACCCGTTAGTCGGCCGAAGGAGTGCAACCTTGAGCACCTCACTCGTCCAAATGCATGATGCGCCGCCCAAATCCTGCAAATGAGGTACTGGGCGGCGCATCGTTGCATTACCTTTCACCATCGTCGCGCGTGCTTAGTTGATGCGCTCAACGATCATCGCGAGGCCTTGGCCGCCTCCGACACACATGGTTTCCAAGCCGAAGCTCTTGCCCGCGTCTTCCAGACCATTCAGCAACGTGGCCATGATGCGAGCACCCGTCATCCCAAATGGATGACCCAAGGCGATACCGCCGCCGTTGACGTTAAGGCGGTCCAGATCGATGCCGAGGTGCTTGGCGCTCGGCAGCACCTGCGCAGCAAAGGCTTCGTTGATTTCGACAAGATCGATTTGATCGATGGTCATGCCTGCGCGTTCAAGGGCTTGGCGGCTCGCACCAATTGGGCCAAGACCCATGATTTCTGGGCTCAACGCCGAAACGCCGCTGCTCACGAAGCGACCAATCGGTTGGATTCCCAATGCTTTGGCTTTCGTGTCGCTCATCACGACAACGGCAGCCGCACCGTCGTTGAGTGGGCACGCGTTGCCCGCCGTGACCGAACCGTTCGGACGAAATACTGGCTTGAGGCTCGCCAATTTTTCTAAGGTCGTGCCCGCACGCGGGCCATCGTCTTTACTGACGACGGTGCCGTCCGGCAACGTCACGGGAACGATTTCACGATCGAAGAACCCACGCTCTTGCGACTGCACGGCACGCTCTTGGGAACGAACACCCCAGGCGTCCATTTCTTCGCGAGTCACGCCTTCTTGTTCCACGACGTTTTCTGCAGTTTCGCCCATCGAGATGTAGATGTCGGGGAGGCCGGCTGGAGGAGTCCAGTCGCCTTGGTCTCCAGCGGAGCGCGCTTTGGTGCGGCCACGTGCATCGGCGAACGATGCGTTCGGGCTGCCCGTGTCGGCCGCGCCGTACTGGAATCGGCTCACGGTCTCGACACCGCCAGAAATAAATACGTCGCCTTCACCGGCTTTGATCGCGTGCGCAGCCATACGAATCGACTGCAACGACGACGAGCAGTAACGGTTCACGGTCACGCCCGGCGCATCAACGCCTGCGAGCAGCGCGGCGACGCGAGCAATGTTCGTGCCAGCTTCACCCGCGGGCTGACCACAGCCCCAGAACACATCCTCGACGAGCTTTGGGTCCAGGTTCGGGACGCGCTCAAGCACTGCTTTGAGAATGTGCGCCGACAAGTCGTCAGGGCGCATATCGACGAGCGAGCCCTTGTTGGCCCGGCCGATCGGGGTACGGGCATAAGCGACGATGACAGCTTCGGTCATTGGATTCTCCTGGGAGCTCGGATAGACGTTTCGTTTTTCACGACGACCGCACAGTTTCTCCGCGTCGCGGGCCCAGCGTCGAACCGTGGCCAACCGGCCTCGTCGACTTCGCGGGGTGCCACTAGATTCGAGCCAATGAGCAACGACACAATCGGCGCGGAACACCACCGCTCGCATCGAGCCGGATGGTTGCGAGCAGCCGTGCTTGGGGCCAACGACGGCATCGTCTCGATCGCCAGCCTCACGATCGGTGTCGCCGCGGCTGGTGGCACCCACGGAGCGCTCACCACCGCAGGGTTTGCAGGCTGGGTTGCGGGCGCGATGTCGATGGCCACCGGCGAGTACATCTCAGTTTCCAGCCAACGCGATATCGAACACGCCGATGTCACGCTCGAACGCGAAGCGCTCGCTCGGAATCAAGCGGGCGAAACCCGAGAACTCGCCAAAATTTACGAGGGTCGCGGAGTAGAGCCTGGGGTCGCGCGACTCGTTGCCGAGCAACTCATGGCGCACGACGACTTAGGCGCACATATGCGCGACGAGTTGGGTATCACCGAAATCACAACTGCACAGCCCTTCCAGGCCGCTTGGACCTCAGCGCTCGCTTTCACTGCAGGTGCCGCGCTTCCACTCGTGGCGATGCTCATCGCCGCACGTTCGTATCGAATCCCAGCAATCGCAGCGGTCGCGCTGCTGTCGCTGGTCGGGCTAGGCGTGGCCGGAGCGCGCGTGGGCGGAGCCTCAGCCACTCGCGCGGCGGCGCGAGTGGCATTCTGGAGTTCGCTCGCAATGGCCCTCACCTACGTGATCGGACGCCTCGTGGGGACTTCGATCTAGTTCGTCCGTCGATTCCCGCGGCTGGCGGGCACTACCCCCTCGGCGCTCATGGCTCGAGCGTTCAATTGCCGTTCCACTCCTGCGCGGCCTAGCGATTGCTCTTGGCCCGACGAAGGCCTATTGTGACGGGGACCAACGTTCAATGTTCGTGGAGGCTTTTATGTTCCGTACTCGTTTTGGCCAATCGGCGGCGGTGATTGTCGCGACGACTGCGATCATTTCCGGGCTCGCAAGCAACGGCGCAGAGGCCCGAGTAGCTCGCAGACAGATCCGTCGTCACGCGGCCGTCCAACCGCACGCGAACTGGTGCAAATTCTCCGACACGCTTCCCATGATGGACATGTCTGAGATGCAGATGATGGACGAAATGAACTTCTACCCGATGATGAAACACAATCTCGGGGCCAACGAATGCGCCAAAGTTGTCAGTGGTCTCACGGCCGCCAAAAAGTACGGCATGCAATTTCCAACCGCGGCCGATGCCATCAAAGGCGGTTTCCGTCTCATCGCTCCTTACATCCCGGGCCAGGGAGCGCACTACATCGGACCGCTAGGAATCAACGCCACCTTCGACCCGAACACCCCGAATTTCTTGCTCTTTGGCGGTAACGGCCCAACTGCGCCGCTCGTCGGCTTGATGTGGCTTGTTCAGTCCGGCCAAACCCCGCCCGCAGGGATTCCCGGTGGCAACGACCATTGGCACCGCCACAACATCGTGTGCATGGTCGGCGGAGTTATCCTCGCCGAGGACATCAGCGATGCAGCCTGCGCGGCAATGAACGGTGGCAACATCGACATCAGTGGCCTCTGGATGCTGCACGCATGGATCGTCCCCGGTTACGAATATCTCCCAGACGTCTTCCGGCCGCACGTGCCGTTTTTGATGTAACGATCGAGCGCCAGCTTCGCCAGCATTGACGCCGTCGGTCGATCTGGATTCGACTAGTCGATGCGGCGAAGCTGCTCTCGATACCACTTGGTGTTCGCGACGTAACCCGCCGCGTTCAACTTGATCAACTCGGGATCGCTGCGATTTTCTTTGATCACCGCCGGAACTCCCAAGGCCATCGCTCGACTCGGGACTTCCATATTGTTCGTCACGACTGCCGCCGCACCCACGAGCGCGCCCGTGCGAACGATCGCGCGGTGCAACACAATCGAGCCAGAACCCACCAGGCAGCAATCTTCGATCGTGCAGCCTTCCATGTGCACAAGGTGGCCGATCACGCAGTCGTCGCCGATGGTGGTTTCAGCATCGTGGGTGCAGTGAATGACGGCACCATCTTGGATGCTCGTGCGCGCACCAATCACAATCCGGCTCGCATCACCACGCAGAACCGCATGGGGCCATACCGAAGAATCAGGGCCGATAACCACGCTGCCGATAATCGTGGCCTCCGGATGCACAAACGCCGACGGATCAATCTGCGGGATTCGATCACCCAATGCGTACAACGCCATTTCGATTTCCTTTGCGTAGGTTGCGAGCGGCGAACACCGCGGTTTCACTCTGCTTGCTGCGGCGAAACGGTACCGTTGTACCCGTGCGCTCCCCCAATGCCATCGCGAATTCCACCGACCAAGCCGCGGATCTCATCGCGCAACACGGATATTGCATTGTCGAAAACGCAATCGACGGCGACCTCCTCTACGCGCTCGCCGCGAATATCGCCGGCCTCGAAACCTTGTACGACGTGCAACCCGCTCCCAACAGTTTCGAGGGCCACTCGACGATTCGTATCTACAACCTGTTGGCGTTGGCATCGGTGTACCAACAGGTTCCTACCAACGACATCGTGTTGCCAATCGTTGAGCGCGTCCTCGATCGCGGTTGCCTCATTTCGTCGCTCAGCTCAATCGCGATATTGCCGGGAGAACGAGCGCAACCAATCCATGCCGACGATCAGCTCATGCCGCTCACCAAGCCGCACGCCCCGACCGTTTGCAACACCATGTGGGCGATCACCGATTTCACCGAAGCGAACGGAGCGACACGACTGATCCCCGGAACGCACCTCGCCGCCGCATCACCGAACTACGGCGAGGCGTACGAATCCATCGCTGCCGAAATGTCTAAAGGTTCCGTGCTGATTTGGCACGGATCCCTTTGGCACGGAGGCGGAGCCAACACGACCAGCGAGCGCCGAGTGGGCGTCGCGATGAACTACTGCGCAGGCTGGGTACGCCAACAAGAAAATCAACAACTCGGCATTCCACACCCGACCGCAGCAACATTTTCGTCACGGCTACGCGAGCTCTGCGGCTTCGGCGTCTACAACGGATTAATCGGTCACATCAACAAACGATCGCCCGCGGAAATACTCGATCACCTCGGCGTCGATGGAGCCGAAAACAACGCGGATATGAACTCTGGTTCAAACGGCGGACGTTCACCAATTCTCTGGGACGCGATTTAGAACGCGCCGCTACCGCAGGTCTACCGCCGCTGGACGCAGGTCTACCGCCGCTGGACGCAGGTCTACCGCCGCTGGACGCAGGGGCGCCGCGGTATCCATCCGACTCGTTGCGGCCAGCACCGGCGAGTGCTGCGTATCGACGGGATCGAAATCACCAGCTTCGCCCCTGCCCACAACGAGCCCATCGGCAGTCACCAACCAATAACCATCGCCGCTCGGCGCGCTCCGCAGCGAGACCACCAAGTGCGTGTTTGCTTGCGCCACGCCGATGTAATCCCGCTGGGTTTGGTACGGCCACGCCGATCGATCAGCGTCGTCGCTGAACTCCGCCGCAAGGCCGCCATGGTCCTTCGCTAATCCGAACGCCTCCACCACGCCGCTGGCGGTCGCGATCCAATAGCCATCGTCCCATGGAGTCGCAGCGATTCCAATCGCGGGATCATCGAGTGTGGCGTGGGTCGCGTCGCCGAACGCCTGGGCGTCACCAAATGCGGTCACGGCCCCAAAGGAGTCGAGCAGCCAATAACCCCGGCCCGAACGAGTCGCGGTGATAGCAACGAACCTCGCTTCGTGCCCGTCGTTGATCACGGGCTTTGGATTGACGCGCGTCGCAACCACCGCGATATCCGCGGCGTTGCCATACGCGCGCACCGCGCCCCTCTCGGTCAGTGTCCAGTATCCGAATCCTGATGGCTGCGCCGCGACTCCAACAACGCCGCGGGGTGCCGACCCGAAATCGGGAGCATCGCCAAAATTTCGAACCGACCCTGTGGCGTCAAAAACCCAATAGCCACGGGCCTTTGGCGTGAGTGCAATCGCAACCGTGTTTGATGGTTGCGATGGATCGAACGCCGATCCCCAGAACCGAGTGTCGCCGAGGTCATAGACCTGGCCGCGCGTATCGGCTAAATACATGCCGTCGCCAGTACGCAACGAAGGTTCCGGCGCGGGCGTGGAATCGACGGCAAGGCTGGTGCCGAGCAACGGGGTCGGCGGCGAAAACATCAAGTCGATTCCGGCAAAGCGCAACAGGTTGCCATACATCGTCGTGATTGATTGCGCGTACTGGGTTGAAGTTGCCCAGTGCCCGCTGCCCATCTGCCACCATGTTGGTGCGGAACCTCGGTAAGACTTTGGCGGATAGATCATCATTCCCGCGGGCGGATTGGGATCACCGTATCCACGGAGCAGTTGCATCTGAGCCCGCACTCCCGTGCGCGCGTCCGGATAGCCGTGACCGTTGTGGCAAGAATCGCACGCTCCGATTCCTGCGAAGTTGTTGTCGCCTGGGTGCACCATCCCGGAATCCGGAAAGTGAAAGAATCCAGTCTCAATAATCGATTGGGTCCAGGCAAGATCCGCACGTACTCCATAGGCCGCGCCTTCTTGGAGGTAGATATTGGCCAACTCCGCGATCGGAACCGTCGTGCGCGGATTGTGGGGAGTCACGAAGGCCGCAAGCTGGGCAGCATCAACCCGGGCGGAACCGAGCAGCGACAGCGGATCGTCGTTATAACCGGCCACGGAGCTTGGCTCCGCGGGTTCGAGAATGTCGTTCGGCTTCGAGTCGGCGAACGCCGAGCTCCCGCCTACGACCGTCCCAGCAGCGATCGCGAATGCCAAGAAACGGTGCGAAAAGGGTAAACGGACCATATAGGCCTTTCGGCATCTGGCCCCCGTAAAGTTGAGCGCCCTATCGTATGTGCCTATGAGCCCCACCGAGATCCCGCCCACCAGTACCCCAACCGCCAGTACCCCAACCGCCAGTACCCCAGTCGCCTCGACCCGGAGCGGCCGGGTGAAAGGCACCAACGAAGGTACCCACCTCAGCTTCAAAGGCATTCCGTTCGCTGCACCACCCGTCGGCGCCTTGCGTTGGAAAGCTCCAACGTTGGAAGCACCCTGGGACGGCGAGCGCGACGCGACCACGTTCGGGCCGATCAACGCGCAGCTAGAAATGATGCTCGAAACGCTGATGGGCGCTACGGAATCAGTGAAGAGCGAGGACTGCCTCACGCTGAACGTATGGACACCGGGCCTTGATGGGAACCGCCCGGTGATGGTCTGGATACACGGCGGGGCGTTTCAGTTTGGCTCCGGGTCAACGGCTTGGTACGACGGCGCGCAATTCGTCACGAACGGCGATGTCGTACTCGTGACGATCAACTACCGCCTGGGCCCCTTGGGGTATCTCCATCTCGAAGATCTCTTCGGAGCGGAGTTCGCAGGCAGTGGCAATGCGGGAACGCTCGATCAGATCGCCGCGCTGCGTTGGGTCCGCGAGTGCATTGCCGACTTTGGTGGCGATCCCGAAAACGTGACCGTCTTTGGCGAGTCCGCGGGCGCCGCCAGCGTAGCGACGTTGATGGGTACCCCTGCCGCACAACCGGGCACCCTGTTTCACAAGGTCATTGCGCAAAGCGGCGCCGCGTCTTGGAGCCTGACGCGAGAACAAGCGACCGAGAATACCCGTAAAATCATTGAGGTTTTAGGGGTCGAAGCCGGCGACTCCGCAGCGTTACTAGCGACCGACATCGACGCGATCGTCCAGGCCAGTGCAGCTCTTGGTTCCGAAACCACCGGCGCCGCGCTACCGTTCGCGCCGGTAATCGACGCCACCGTCCTCGCGGTGAGCCCGCTCGAGGCCGTGCGCAACGGTTCTGCGGCAGGCGTTGCCTTACTCACGGGAACCAACCTCGATGAGATGACACTGTTCAACCTCATTGATCCCGCACTCGCGGACATCGACGAACCCGGCCTGGTGCAGCGAGTCCAAGCGCGCTTCCCCGACGACGCCGCGACGTTGGTCGAGCGATACCGCGCCCTTCGACCAGAAACTTCGCTACAAGACTTGTGGACGGCGATGTCGAGCGATGTCGCGTTTCGCATTCCTGCGCTTCGACTCGTCGAGGCACATCTGCAACATGGCGCCACGCATATGTATTTGTTCACTTGGCCGACTCCGGTGTTTGGCGGTGCGTTGAAATCGTGTCACGCAGTGGAAATCCCGTTCGTGTTCAACAATCTGGAACAACCGGGCGTACCAATTTTTCTGGGCGATGGGCCGGAGCGAGCGAGTATCGCACAACGGATGCATGAGTCCTGGATACGTTTCGCGCACAAAGGCGATCCGCAACACGCAGCGATTCCGGGGTGGCCGAGCTACGACTCTGATCGTCGTTCCACCATGGTGATCGACTCCGATTGGCAACTCGTCGAAGACCCTTACGGCACCGAACGCGTGCTCTGGGATACCTGGTCCGGATAAATCCGTTTTTTTCACAAATATGGCTCGGGTTGAACGCGCCGACGGCCGACATAACGCCGATGACAATTGACCCGACTGTCCTGCCCCCTGAACGTCTCGGCGCGCTGATGCGTCAGGCGCGCCGGACCGCGGGCCTGAGCCGTCGCCGGGCCGCCAACATGGCGGCAATCACGCCTGGCAAGCTCATCGCGTACGAGCGCGGATGGGAGCGCGCGGATCGGTTGATTGTCGACACGCTCAACGATGTGTTCGGGATCACGATGGATCAGCTCATTCCGCCTCGCAAGACAGTGGTGTTTTCCTCGACGCAGTTGAGCTCGGGAGCGGTCACCGTGGCCACCAGCTCGCCTGCACGCGACGATGTCCTGCGCGGCTTGGTTGAATTGGTACGCGAAGCTCGCGCCGCAAAGCGCGAGAGTCAGCTGCAATTCCGACAGTCCGACCTCGAGATATTGGTCGGAGTTCTTGACACCGACGAATCTGTGCTCGCGACTCGGATCATCGCGATTCTCGGCTGCGACGAAAGCGAAGCCACCGCGATCAGCGGCCTGCTGCGGACATTGGCGGGGCCGTTGCTGGGAGCAGCGTTTAGCGTCGCGGTGATCGGTGGCAGTGCGGTGGCCAGCAACACTTCCGGGGCGTCGCTGCAGCCTGCGGTTCACGGCTCGCCGACGGTCCAATTGGTCGCGGCACAAACCGATATTGGTGCTCTCAGCACTGACGGAACGGCCAGAGAAACAGCCAGAGAAACAGCCAGAGAAACGGCCGGCGCAGCAGCCGGCGCAGCAGCGACGGCTCCGACCGCCGCAGTCGCGCCGATCGAAGCAGTCAGCAAGGTAACCACTGTGCATCACGCAACGGCGGTCCAGTCCGGCGCCGTTGCGCAACCGACCCCAACCCCGCAAACCGGAACCCAATCAGCCCAAAAATCCACCGCGGCGGCCAAGCACCACAGTCTGCCAAAACCACCCGACACCGGCATTCTGCCCGGCGAACACCCCACCACAATCCTGCACAACCTCTAAACCCCTGTGTCCCACGGATGTTCCATCCGTGGGACACAGGGGTTTAGGGTTTGGGGTTTGGGGTTTAAGGACGGAGGTGCCAAGACTTTTCGTGGACAAACGCCTTGATACCTGCAAGGCCCATAGAAACTCCCAGGCCGGAATGGCGGCGTCCCGCCCACGGTAAGCGCGGAGTGGTGCGATCGTTGCAGTTCCAATAGACGGTTCCGACGTCGATCTGCCGCAAAAACCGCTCCGCCCGATCACGGTCCTGGGTCATGATCGAACCCGTGAGTCCGTACTCGGATTCGCCAAAACGCTCCACGGCTGCCACATCATCAACAACGCGCATCAACCCGATGATCGGGCCGAACGACTCTTCGCGCATGATCGCCATTGAATGGTCCACGTCGACGACAACCGTCGCGGGGAACCAATTGCCAGGTTGATTCGGAGCTTCGCCGCCGAGCAGTACGCGAGCCCCTTTTTCGGTAGCGTCAGAAATCTGTTGCGCGAGCAACGCCGCCTGTTGGGGGCGCGCCAATGCTCCCAAGGTCGTGTCGTCATCGCTGGGATCACCCAGCTGCCATTGCTCTGCGCTGCGAACGAAGGCGGCAACAAACGGTTCCCAGATCCGTTCGTGCACGTACACCCGCTCGACCGCACAACAAGACTGCCCCGCGTTGTAAAAGGCACCACCCGCGACTGCTTCGGCTGCCGCCTCAATATCGACGTCGTCACACACGTAGGCCGCGTCTTTGCCACCTAATTCGAGTTGCAACGGGATCAAGCGTTCCGCCGCGACACGAGCGATGGCGCGACCAGTCGCGAACGATCCAGTAAAACCAACGAGATCAACGCCGCTGGTCACGAGCGCAGCACCCGTCGCAGCCGCTCCCGTCACGCATTGCAAAACGTCGGCGGGAATGCCTGCTGCATGTGCCAGATCCACCAACTTCAATCCCGTGAGCGTTGCCAGCTCCGATGGCTTGTACAACACCGCGTTGCCCGTGAGCAACGCCGGCACCAACGAATTAAGCCCTACAAAATAAGGATAATTCCACGCACTGATATGCGCGACGACGCCGCGCGGCTCATACGTGGTGTGTTCTTCGAGATCGGCTTCAATCGTCACGGTATCGGCAACAAGAACGGTGTGAGCGTTGTCGATGAAGTAACTCATCCGTTCGCTCACGGCGTTGAGCTCATTGCGCGACTGCGCGATTGCCTTGCCCGTTTCTTGCGTCGTGATCTGCGCACAGGCTTCAGCGTTCGCAACGATCAAATCGCGCCAACGGCTCACGGCTGCGGCTCGATCTTCATACGCGCGGGCCGCCCAATCTCGTTGGGCTCTGCGGGCACGTTTCAGTTTCGCGGCAATTTCGGTTTCGTTGTGAATCTCAACGGTTCGAATCGTTACCCCCGACGCAGGGTTGACGATCGTCATTGTCTTGGGTGCGGTGCTCGCGGCCGCGTGGATCACCGACGCGGCCGCAACGCCACTGTGCGAACCGCGATGCAGGCTTTGTGCCGGGTCATGAGCTGCCCGCTCGGAAACGCCTTCCGCTTCCAAACCGATCAATGCCGAACCATCGTGAGCGGTAACGAGATCGATCCATCGGCGCTCTTTTTGGCCAGGGCGGCGAGGCTGTACCACCACCATTTCGCGCTCAACTAAGGCCGCCAACCCGCCTTCGACCTCCGCAGTCGTAGCGAACGAGTGGATTCGTTCGCAGCGCTGTTTCAACTCTCCTGGCGTTTGAGCGCCACGCAACAGCAGCACACCGATGAGCGCGGCGTGAGCATCGGAGAGTTCGAGCACCTGGTTCGCGTGATGACGAAACTTGATCGCCCGTTCACCCGGCGCCTTGTTGCGACTCGCTAAACCACGATCGCGCAGTCCATCAAGAGCGTGCTGCACCGTCGCGTCGTCGTAGTCCACAACCGGATCGCGGTTCGTCGATTGGTTACACGCGAGACGCAGTGAATTCAACGACAGGGGGTACTGATCCGGTGTAGTGATCGCCTTTTCCATAAGTGCACCCAACACGCGTGCTTCGGCGGGCGAAAGTGTGATCGGAGCCATGGTGGCGAAGCTACCGGCCCGTCTCGATAGGTTGGCGCCGATGACCGAAACTGCCACATCGCCTTCCGAGCCCTCCGACGCTCCCG
This sequence comes from Actinomycetes bacterium, assembly GCA_025360585.1. Lineage (GTDB taxonomy): Bacteria > Actinomycetota > Acidimicrobiia > IMCC26256 > PALSA-610 > F1-120-MAGs023. Next base: position 100,739 of record JANYBW010000019.1, read on the forward strand.
CAGCACACCGCCAACATCGCTTCTCGCCACCGGCTGGAGCGACCACCATCGTGTTGGTTCGTCACGGTGAATCCGCGCCGGCAGTTCCGGGCCAACCATTTCCGTTGGTCGAAGGGCACGGCGACCCCGCGCTACATCCCGAAGGCGAACGCCAAGCGCAGCTGGTTGCCGATCGTTTGCAGCACGAGCGCGTCGACGCGATCTACGTCACTACGTTGCAACGAACGCATCAAACCGCAGCGCCGCTCGCGGCCAAACTCGGTATTACCCCGATCATTGAACGTGACCTCCGCGAAGTTTTCCTTGGCGATTGGGAGGGCGGCCTGATCCGCGTCAAGGCGGCGGCACAAGATCCCCTCTTCGCGCAAATTTTTGAACAACAACGGTGGGATGTCATCCCCAATGCGGAACCCGCGGAAGCTTTCGAAACTCGTCTACTCGCGGCGATTCACCGCATCGCTGCAGCTCACCCCGATGGGCGTGTGATCGCGGTCGTGCACGGAGGTGTAATCGGCCAAATTCTGGCGTCCGCGAGTGGGTCACGGGGCTTCGCGTTTGAGGGTTCCGATAACGCCTCAATCAGCGAAATCGTGGTTGATGGCTCCCGCATCATCGTTCGTCGATTTAACGACAACACCCATCTGCACTAACGCAAACGTCCTGAGCGTTTCAATCAGCACCTCAGTATCAGGCACAAAACCCCCATCGTTTCGGGGAGTTTCGTGCCATACCGGGCTGTTCCCGCGAATACGCGGTGGCAATTCGATTTGCACTCCCCCGCCACGCGTCTGATTCACCGGGTTATCAGCGTGCAATCCGCGATACTCGCTGGGAACGGCAACAATATCCGAGACGAATCGGTAGCGTTCCCCGAAATTCTCGCTCAGCGCAACACCAATCTTGTGCGCAAGGTCGCGTCGCGCCCCGCCGATCGCGACGGTCGTCCAGCGATCGTCACAGTCACGGATACCGCCGTAGCCGTGCAACGAAATCGAGACGTCAACGTGCTGACAAAACGCCGAGAGCTTCGCACTCAGCTCCGTTCGATACCGATGCGAGGGCACATGCCATTGCAAATCTGGAGGTTGCACCACGGCGTACAACGAAGCGTTGCTCCGCCGCGCTACCGCGTGAGCAATCTCGAATGTGGCGGCTTCGAGCCCGCCATGAATCGCGAGAAAGCCAACGGCTGCGCTGCGCAACTCGCAGTGCTCGACGACCCCATCGGTCGCCAGAAGTTCAGCCAGCACAACCGCTCGTTTCGAACATGGCAATCAGTAGTTTCATTGCCCCGTGAAGTGCGCGGAGCGTTTCTCCATGAACGCGATCATCGCTTCGGTGAGATCGTTCGACGGTAAAAACGCGGCGTTCCAGAGCGCCACGTAATCGAGGCCCTGTTCGATGGTCATTGATGCACCAGCGCGCAACACCGCCTTGCTGCCTTGAACCGCGAGCGGCGAGTTCGCCGCGATTTCTGCGGCCATTGCGTGAGCAGCGCGGATCACAGCATCACGATCCTCGTGGACATCGTTGACCAGCCCGATCGTTGCCGCTCGTTGCGCATCGATGTCCTTGCCGGTATAGACGAGCTCGGCAACATGGCCTGCAGTCACCACACTTGGCAGCCGCTGCAGCGTTCCGACATCGGCGGTAATCGCAACTTTGGTTTCGCGCACGCTGAACCGTGCGTCTTTTGACGCGAGGCGAATATCGGCCGCGCAGATCAAATCAATTCCGCCGCCGATGCAGTACCCGTGAATCGCCGCGATCACTGGCACCGGACAATCGGCAACCGCGGAAATCGCATCCTGGAGGCGCTTCACATCCTGGTATTGACGGCGGCGCATCCGCGCCTGCGATTCGCCTTCCACGCGGCCTCCGCCAGTCATCGATTTGAGATCGAGCCCAACTGTGAAGTGCGGACCGTTCGCGGCGAGCACGATCGAACGTACCTCCGCGTCCACCAGCGCGTGCACCGCAATCGGCAAATCCGCCCAAAAAGCTGGGCCCATCGCGTTGCGTTTGGCTTCGTTGTCGAGCCAGATCGTGCCGACGTTATCGGCAGCCTCAATGCTCAGTACTTGAGATTCGAACGTCATGGCTGCTGAGCGTACTGTTATCAACATGCCTGCACTTGAAGCCGAAATCGATTCCATTCTCGCCAACTCCCGCCTGAGGTTCGGCGAAGTCTCGCATGCAACTGCACGCGGCGGCACGGCGGATTTCACCTGGGACTACGAACGTTCCCGCGACGGTCTGAGCCGGCTGTACGAAAAGGCCAAACGCACCCAGTGGAACGCGAACGATCTCGATTGGTCCATAGATGTCGACGCGGAAAAGGTGGCCACGCAAATGGCGACCCTCGCCGGTGGGCCCGGTGCTGGCCGTTCCATCATGGCGGAAATCGACGGCTCACCAGTCGCGAAATGGGGCGACCGCGAATGGTCGCAGTTTCGCATCGAAACGCTGAACTGGCGGCTCTCGCAATTTCTGCACGGTGAACAGGGCGCGTTGATTTGTACCGCCAAAATTGTCGAGACGGTTCCCTGGATCGATGCGAAGTATTACGCGAGTACGCAAGTCATGGACGAAGCGCGCCACGTTGAGGTATTTGCTCGCTACCTCGACGAAAAGCTCGACGGCCATTTTCCCGTCAACCCCGAACTGCAATTGCTGATCGATGACGTTTTGAGCGACAACCGCTGGGATATCACGTATATGGGAATGCAAATCATGATCGAGGGCCTCGCCCTTGCAGCGTTTGGTTTCATGCACATGTTTACCGAAGAACCACTGCTGAAACAGCTGCTTCGTTACGTCATGGCCGATGAAGCGCGCCACGTTGCATTCGGAACGCTCTCACTTCAGGAGTATTACCAAGGGCTCGATGGCAAAGAAATTCGTGAGCGCCAAGAGTTCGCGTTCGAAGCTGCCTTACGTATGCGCGATCGTCTATTGATGGTGCAGGTCTGGGACAAAATGGGGGTGCCGGAGGCGACCGTCCGAGAATTTCTATTGCGGTTACGACAAGGCCAAGCTTGGTTCCAAGCACCATTGTTTTCCAAGATCGTGCCGAACTGCAAGAAGCTCGGCCTGCTCGATGCTGGCGATGGCTGGCTGCGCCAAAAGTTCACTGAAATCGGGGTTATTGAGTACGAAGATCACGGCGACGCGCAGCTCGACGTTGAGCTTCTCGATGCGGTCACCGCAGATCGGCTTGCCGCACAGTGAGCACTTCAGAGACCGACTTCAAAGCAACGGACACAACGCCCATTCCACTCGACGCGGATCTCGCGGCGCGCACTGCGACTGCGAACGCGTTGCGCGATCTTGCCCACGCCTTCGTCAATCACAACGCGTCCATCGAATCAATCGAAGCGATGGGCGCGTGGGCTCGCTCCGCCGCGGCCGACTACGTGACCGCGCCAGTGCGCGATCGCATGGCACTGATGCGCGCGTCGCGAGAGATGGCGGAGCGCGAAGGGGGCGATCAAGGCATCATCGTGTCGGCCCGTTCGGGCTACGAAGACCGTGCCGTCGCCGGCAAGGCCAATCCCACTGGAGTCGATATCGTCCCGCGCGAATACGGCGACGTGATTATCGTCGATGTGCTGTTTCGCAAGGCCTTCGAGGGCCCGCCCGGACGCGTGCACGGTGGCATGGTTGCGGCGGTGTTCGATGATGTCACCGGTTACATCATCGGGCGTCGAAACACACCAGCCTTCACCGGTGAATTGACGGTCCGGCTCGTAGCGCCCGTGCCGATCAATACCCAACTCGAATTTCGCACGTGGCTTGAATCTGAAGCAGGCCGCAAGCTCTTTATCCATGCCGAAGCTCTCGCCGACGGCAAGGTCGTCGCAACGTGTAAAGCGATTTACATTTCGGTAGATCCCAGTTTATTCGCCGGATCCTCAACAACCGCGTGATCTCGACTCGCCTGAATTGTTCGCCGTCGCCGATGGTCTGATCGAATCGCGCTATGACAATTCTCAAAATCAATGCGATCACCGTCCCCGCCGACTCTGGCGACGAATTGGCGCAGCGTTTCGCGGCGCGCGCCGGTGCGGTGGATGGTCAAGACGGCTTCGAGGGTTTCGAGCTTCTGCGCCCCACCGACGACCGCACCCAGTGGCTCGTCGTCACCCGTTGGCGCGATACCGAATCCTTCGAGGCTTGGATGACGTCAGCGTCCTTCGCCCATGGGCATGCCGGCGCCGATAAGCCTGCGGCACACGGCACGCCAGTCTCGACTGCATCCGAGCTGTGGTCCTACGAAGTCGCAATCACCGCGCCCGGCGGCGCCGCGTAGCCGCGTGGAGTGTGAAGTGGCCGCGCCGCGCCCAGTTGCTCGCATTGTGAAGGCCGAGCTACGCCGGCCGGTGAACGTTGCCCGTTGACTCGCACCGAACCGTGACAGGTATGGCCCCAGTTTCCACCGTCCCGCTACAACGATGCTGCTATGTCTGCAGCGCGTTTGGCGTCGTTGATGTCTGCTGTGGTTGCTACGAGGATGAACTCATCAAGGCCAGTGTCCGCGATCGCTTTGAGCACCTCACGGATCGCGGCCTCGCTCGACAGGCGTTGCATTCCCGCGAGTGCCTTGGCAACATCGTCGCCGAAAATTCGCAGATAGGAAAACGCGTAATCGCGCAGTTGCTCAGCTGCATCATCTCGCATCGAGAACCAGGCGCTGCTCTGTAGCCACGGCGCACCTTCGCGGCCAGCGTTGTTCCACGCGGTCACAAACGACGCCGAAGCGGCTCCGATTGCCGCCGGATCGCCACCCATATCGAATCCGGCGATCCCCGCGGCCCACTGTGCGGCACGCGCCATCGATTTCGGCCCCATCGAACCGGTCAATAGGCGCGGGCCGCCCGGCTGCACCGGCGCCGGCCCGATGGGCCCAACACCATCAACCGCAATTTCGCCCGCCCAGACCATTTGCATCACCGCAACTTGGTCGTCGAGCCGTTGATGGCGACGTTCGAATGGAGCTCCCAACGCCCGGTAGTCCTCATCGCGCCCGCCGACACCAACGCCGAGCGTCAGCCGTCCGGCGCTCAATACATCAATCGTTGCTGCCTGTTTTGCAACGTAGACCGGTGGATGCATTGGGGTCACCGACACCGAAGCCATGAGCCCGATGCGTGACGTCACCGTTGCCGCGCCCGCGAGCAACGCCATCATCTCCTGATTCGGATACGCGATCCGTTCGCCCACCCCAAGGATCGAAAAGGGTCCTTCGTCGGCGACGCGCATCCATTCCAACAACGTGTCGCGATCTAAACCTGCGACCATCGACGGCAACGCCAAACCAATCTTCATGGCCGCACACTATTTCGGCGCAGCTACCTGCTGCCGCCGGACGAAGTAGGCGAAACAACCCGGACGAAGTAGGCGAAACAACAAGCGGTAGCAGAGCAGCCCACGAGCGAGGAACGAGTGGGCTGGGTGCGCAGCTACCTGCTGCCGCCGGACGAAGTAGGCGAAAAAACAAGGCGGACCCATTCGTTGTGGTCATCGATGACCGCGTCGAACTTGAGTCCCGCGATTGTTGCGTGCCGTGCGAGCGCATTGTCGTCGAGGACATCACCCGTCAGTGACTGCTGCCACTGCTTGCCGTCGAGGCTGTAGGTGACGGTCGCGTTGAGTCGATCATTCACGCATGACATTGGATCGAACCGAATCAACACTGACCCGCTTCGCGCCTCATCCGTCTCGGCCGCTCGGGCCCATTCCGGTGCGAATCGTTGCACGAATACCGCCCCATCTTCGGCAACGTGCCGAGCGCACGCCGCCATGACGAGCGGCGCCCACATGTTCACGAGATACGAACCAACAATCACGTTGTCGAAGCGTTGGCGAAGATCGAGCGCGTAGATATCTGCTTCGATTGCCTCGACATCAGAATGCAGATACGCCAACATTTCCGGCGAATTGTCGACACCGGTAACGGGGTGACCGAGCGCGGCGAGCGCATTTGCAAGCCGTCCTGCGCCGCACCCCAGTTCCAAGACCGAGTCGTCTCCGAGCATCTGGCCATGCAGCAGCTCGGGGACGCCTCGCGTCGGTAATGCCGCGAAAACCGCAACCGGCGAACCGTCGGGCGCGACGGCGCCACTCACGTGTTCGAGGTGAGCAGATCCTTAAATGGCGTGCTTTTGTCCGGGCCGGGTTCTTTGGGTAACCCGAGGACGCGCTCACCAATGATGTTTCGCTGCACCTGGTCCGTGCCGCCGTAGATCGATGGGCCGGGCGAAAACAACGTCATTTCTTGAACGAGGCCACCACTCGGTGCATCGGGGCCCATGATCATCGAGCCAGCACCTAAGACGGAGCAGCCGACCTCGCGGTTGAGTCGCAGCATGTCGCTCATCATCAATTTCGCAATGTTCGGTGCGGCTGGCGATGCGCCTTTGGAACGCATGCGCAAGGCAGCGATCTTGCCGATGCGATCGAGCGTGTAGAGCTTGGCGATTCCTTGCCGGACGTGCGGGTCGTCGATCTTGCCCGCGTCTTTCGCAAGCTTGATGAGGCGATCGCTCATGCCCGCACCGCCGCCACCCGTTCCGCCGGTGCGTACTTGGCCGACGAATTCGCGCACTGGGCGCACCAACTGATTCAGGATGGCGCCGGGGAATGCGCTGCCCGCCGCGCCGCTTCCACCGGAACCGAGCGAAGCGCGTTCTGCCATCAGCGTTGTGTTCGTGACGGCCCAACCATTGTTGAGCCCACCGATGATGTCGTCGACGTGGACACGCGCTTCATCGATGAACACTTCGTTGAACAACGCACGGCCGGTCATTTCGGTGAGCGGCCGAACGGTCACGCCGGGTTGATCCATGTTGAAACGGAAGTACGTAATGCCGACGTGTTTCGGCAAGTTCACATCGGTGCGTGCGATCAACATGCCTTTGTTGGCGTGCTGCGCGGTCGAGGTCCAGACCTTTTGGCCAGTGATGATGAATTCGTCTCCATCGCGTTCGGCTTTGCATCCGAGTGAGGCAAGGTCCGAACCGGCGCCGGGTTCACTGAACAGCTGGCACCATGCGTCGGTGCCGTTCAAGATATTGAACAGCCATTCTTTTTGTGCTTCATTGCCGTGCGCAACGATCGTTGGCGCGGCGAGCGCAACCCCCAACCCCGACGGCGCGCCGATGGCACCCGCGGCTGCGATTTCCTCGTTCACGACATTGCATAACGCCCGGCCGTAGCCGCGTCCAAAATGAGTGGTGGGAAAGTGCGGCGCGGCGTAACCAGATTCTGCGAGCTTCTGCCACCAGTCGGCTACCAACATGTCGGGGTTGAAATTCGCCGCGAGAAACGCCTTCACTTCGGCGCGGACATCATCTTCGGTCAACTCAGGCACAATGCACTCCTCAATGGTCCCAACGGGCAGTCTGAGAGCCTAGAAGCGGCAGCGTAACCTTGCCGATTCATGGCCAAATTTCCCGATAATCACACCATCCGCTACGGCATCATCGGCTCCGGAATGATGGGCGGCGAGCACATGCTGGTCCTGGAGCATGTCGATCACGCCGAGGTGGTCGCTATCGCCGATCCGGTGCAGACCTCGCTCGATTGGGGTCAGGCGTGCAAACCAGGTGTGGAGACGCATCACGATTACCGAGAGCTACTGCGCCGCGACGACCTCGATGCGGTCGTGATTGCGACCCCGAACTACACCCACATCGATGTGCTCGCGGATGTCTTGGAGACTGATTTCGCGGTCTTGGTGGAAAAGCCGATGTGCACGACGGTCGACGATTGCAGAACCGTTGTTCGGCGCGTCGCCGGACGCGAGGCACTCACCTGGGTCGGGTTGCAATATCGCTACATGCCGACGGTCGCGGCAATGCTCGAGCAGCTCGACGCGGGAGCGATCGGCGCAACCCACATGGTTTCAATTCGCGAACACCGATTCCCGTTTTTGAAAAAGGTTGGTGATTGGAATCGATTCAATCGCAATACGGGCGGCACGCTCGTGGAGAAGTGCTGCCACTTCTTCGACCTCATGCGCCACGCGGCCGGCGCAGATCCTGTCCGCGTGTTCGCGAGCGGCGGCCAAGACGTCAATCATCTCGACGAGTTTTACGACGGCGAGCGCAGCGACATTCTCGACAACGCGTTTGTGATTGTCGATTTCGCAAACGGCGTCCGCGGCGCGCTCGATCTTTCGATGTTCGCGCAAGGCGGCCGTTACGAACAAGAAATCACTATCACTGGCTCGCGCGCAAAGCTAGAAACGACAGTTCCTGGCAATCACATTTGGTTGGGGCCGCGCGACCAATCTGGGCCGCACCGGATCGAGTCTCCGATGGACAAACGCGTTCCGCATCCGGATTTTCACCAAGGCGCGTCGTTCATCGAACACTTGCGATTCGGCGAGTGTTTACGGGCTGGCGCACAACCAAAGGTGACCGCGCACGACGGCATGTGGGCAGTCGGAATGGGTGCTGGCGCTCATCGCAGCATCAACGAAGGCCGCCCCGTATTGCTCGAAGAATTCGGCTTGGTCTAACGAAACTCGATGAGCGAAGCAGCCGGAGACAGCACAGAAATGGCTCACGGTGACGCCGCTGGCACGTGTGAGGCCATCCGGGATTTCAGTGAATTGGCAGAAACACACAACCTGTTTCGATGGCGCTAACGGTTCAGTTCGTAGCGTAGAGTCCAGACGTGAAGCGCACCTGCAGGGTCAGCGTTGCGGTCGGTTGCATCATCGCACTGACCGCTTGTGGTGGCTCTTCGTTGACGTCGAGAGCTCAGCAGCGTGCTGTTGTTGGCGTGCGCCAAGATCTGCGCGGCAAGGAACTGCTGTATGGCGCCAGCCCGACCCGCAACGGACCGATCGTGTATTCACCCGACGTCATTTTCCTCGGAGGTGGCGCTAACGCGATTCGATCCGTAAGCGCCGATGGGATGATTTGGACCATCGATGGAAGCGCCCCCCACGCCGACGAAATACAGGTAGGCAAAATCCTGTTCGCCACGACTTTCGGCGCAGGGCGTGTGCTCGGCGTTGAAACGTTAGGTCGCGATAAACGTGTTGCCATCGGGCCTGCACCGCTCACTGACATCATCAGCGACGCGGACATCGCCACCACAAAGCCCATCGGCCTCGTCGGCTTCCACGCCTATCAGGTGCCGACCCAACCGGGCGCGATTACCGATGCGCGCAAACAGGCGGCGCCTACTCTCGATGTACTCAACGCGTCGATCCAGTCCACGAACCGCGATCATCGCCGCACTGGCAGGCGCACGTTCGAGCTTGCGACACAGCACTACGTTGGTGAATTGGCGAGTAATGCTGCAGAATCGTTGCGCGGCATCAATCACGAGGGCGTTGCCCCCGACGTTGGCGTACCGAACCCTGCGGCGTTCGATCCAGCACGACTTCCGGCAATGCCAACCCCCAGCGCGGACATTCCTTCATCCGAGATTGGTCGTTGGCATGTCGACACCGGATGCTGCACATCCGTCGGCGTGCATGTCGCCTACGACTACAACGGGGCACGGGTCGGGGCAACCGCACAACTGCGGTTCGATGCGCCGTCGCTGAATTTCGAACTGAAGATTTCGCACAAAAAGGTGATCAATGCTTCGGTAACACTGCGGGGCGCGGCCTCGTTGTCGTTCGACATTTCGGCTGCGATCGAGGCGTCGAAGGACAATTTCAACGGCGGGCGAGTCCAAGTGCCTGTCGAGATCGCGATACCGATTCCGATTGGCAATCTTCCGGTTGTTGTTGGCGTTCAGGAGGTTTTCAGCGTCGATCTCGGCCTCGGCGGCAGGGCTGCATTGTCGACGAGTGGCGAGTACTCAGTTTCGGGTGCGCTGGGCTTTTCCGTTCGCGACGGAGTGCCCCACGCCGATATTCCCCAGCTCAACACAGTGAAAAGCGCCTTGGATTCCGTTCAATCCATTGCCGTCGCACCTTCGGCACTTATATTCGGATTCGCAGTAAAAGTGTCCATCGGGGTCGGTCCGCCAAACCTTAGTGCGAGCGTTTGGTACAAGATCGCTGCGACGCTCGCACTTGCGACAAGTGGGTCACAAATCGATCAACTGCAAGGAACGTCACTCGTGTCCTGCAAGTCAGTCAAGCTGGTAGTTGACGGGACGTTCGGCGTGGGTTACAGAGTTCCGGAACTGGTCGCGGCAGCGGTCAACTTCTTTTTGAAATCCGTCTTTTCCAACCCGGTACATTTCGACGCAACGGGAGGCAAATCATGGCCTGCAAAAGAATTGTTTGAGCGACACACTCCACCCTGTACGAAATAGTCTTGTAAAGGAAGTCGTGATGTATCGATTCTCATGTCAACCCGCCACGGTTGCGTTCTCATTCGCCTGCGCGATCGGCCTGGTGAGTTGCGGAAGTTCTACTCATACCGTGGCTGCGCCATCGACGCCGTCGACCCTACCCACGAATACTGTTGCAGCGACAACATCTACTACGCAGCCAACAGTTCTGAGTTCATGCGCCATTTTGACCCAAGCCCAGGCGACAATGCTTGGCGCCACGAAGGTCGGTCCTGGTGTAGAGACTGGTCAGCCCGGTGAATCGATGTGTCAATACATCAGCGATCCAAGCGGTCCGACGGCGCAAATCTCAGTGTTCGTTGGACCTGGAGCCAAGAAGCAACTCGACATCGACAGAGTTACCTTGAAACACGATTTCACCACACTCACGGGCATAGGTGACGAGGCATACTTGGAAGCTGGCGACCTCTTCATTCGCAAAGCGACCCTGTGGGTGAGCGTGGATGTTGTCGCGATCGACGAAGACGGCGCCAAGGTCATCGAAGGCCTCAAAGCCATCGCTCCCGTTATCGTTTCCAAAATGTAAAAGCCCGAACGGATTGAAGCCAACGACGAATGCGTCGAATGAGTGCAACCTGCGCAGCTCGGGGGCGAGTCGCGCCGCAGCGCCTATTTGGCGCAGATCGGAAGTGCAGGGATCGTTTGCGAACGATGTAATAGAACGGTACTAGCTTCGCCACTCGTATTCAACGGCGTGTTTGGCGGCAAAAGCCGTTGTAGCCCGGCGAAAAACTTTGGGCTGACAAAGAAGCCGACACCGGTCTTCACATTCATGTCGAGCGTGGCGCCATGACACCGCACAAAAGCCGCCCCTAGCGACGAGCCGTTCGTGATCCCGAAGGTGGTTGCGAGCGAAGTGGAGAAACCAACTGGCGCCGCTGGCGTCCCCAACCCGAGCGTGAACTTCGCTCCTACACCAACAACGATGCCGCTTGGCCCGAGGGTGATTCCGCCGATGCTGTCGACGAGGCTTTGCTGTACCGAAAAAGTTGGCAGCAAGGTTGACGTTCCTGAAAATCCGATGGGACCGGCGAGGTTGTATTTACCGTGAGCGGTGAGCGTAGCGTTCTTTCCCGTGAGCGCAGTTTCGACATCGACCTTGAACGTAGCGCTGAAGGTAAGCGGTATCCCGAATGTTGCGCGCGATGGCGGCACAGCAATTTCAAGTTCTATCGGCGTTTCGAGTTGTGCCTTGGCGTTATCGATATCACCATCTGCCACGCCTGCCGCAATGGCAATATCGAACCCCGTCAATCCGGTGAGTTTGAATTCATCGCGGCTCACCGTGGCGTTGTGAATGTCGAGCCCGTAGACAAGCTTGAGATGGTCGACCTTGAAGGCAAAAATCGCCGAGGCCTTGAGGTGCGCGTTCGGCTTGTAATCGATTGATACTCCGAGGCGATGGTTTTGAGCGAAGGGCGAAAGCGTCCAATCGCCCACGCCTGTATTGAGGCGCAACTTGCTTGGAGGAGGCAATGTCGATGCCGAAGTGTTGATAGCTGTTCGCGCGAACTCGATTGTTGGTGTGCCCGACATGTCAGCAGTGGTTGCTGAAACACTCGTGGATGGCGGCGCGGCGCTGGGATTCGTGACATTGGGATTTGGGGGGTCACCGCCCGGAAATTCCGGGATTGCCTGAGATCCAAACGCCGATTCATCCACAGCTTGCTGCGACTGAATTGAACCGTCGCGGATGATATCGGTGAGCGCGACAGGAGCGAGGGTCACGGTACGCGTCCCAGGTGCATCCTGAATCGTGACGACGCGACCCACTGCCATGCTTGTCGCGAACATGACGGAACCAATCTTCAGCGCATCGATGTCGCCGATACTGCGATCCATTGTCCACGAAAGTCCGTTCGCACTAGCGCTGCGAATTGCCGATGCGCCGTTGGGTATCAACACGACGTCGGGCTGATAGGTGATGCGCGAATCGCGCGTCGGGCTATAACCGTATTGCTGTGCAGTTGTCGCCGTGTCGGCGGTACCAACGTTGTGACGCGATCGGGTCGAATCGCTTGCCGGAGTGTTCGACGATCCGCTACACGCGCTAACGAAAACGACGACAAGTATCGACGAAACTGTTCCGAGCCACCGTTGACGCCGTCCGTTGTGCCGACGCACGTTCGTTAGATGCCGTTCCACGTTGGGCTGCGTCCGTTCGTTGGTGTGTACCAAACGATATCGGCATGGCCGTCTGCGTTGAAATCACCAACGGCCGCGATGTATGACGTCCCGTTGATGTTGATCGGTGGGCCGTTGACGAAGCCACTGCCCGTGGCTTCCCAGATGTAGTCCGACTTTGGTCCCGGTGCATACCACAGGATGTCGGTCTTGCCGTCGCCACTGAAGTCGCCGGACACTGCGGTGTATGTGCCATTGATTTTAATCGGCGACCCATTCACAAAACCCGAACCAGTCGCGGTCCAGAAATAATCGTGTTTCGGGCCCGGCGCGTACCACAAGATGTCGGATTTGTGGTCGCCATTGAAGTCGCCAGTCACAGGCGTGTACGTGCCGTTTATATTGATGTGTGGCCCGTGACTAAACGCGGTGTCGCCGGTGCTGCTGGTGGCGCCGTTCCAAACGCTGTCGTGGCCGGGGCCTGGCGCGTACCAAATGATATCGGTGTGCATGTCGCCGTTGAAGTCGCCAACGATCGGGGTATAGGTACCGTTGATTTGGCCGACGGGTTTCGCCGCGAACTGCGGGAGACCGGCCATATTGTTCGCCTGCCATAGCGAGTCGCGCCCTTTGCCCGGCGCGTACCAAAGGATGTCGACGTGGCCATCTGCATTGAAGTCGCCGACAACCGGCGTGTATATGCCGTTCACCTGTTGAGGGTGCGCATAGTTGACAAAGCCGACTGCGCTGCCGTACCAAAGAGTGTCGTGACCTTTTCCTGCCACGTACCAATAGATGTCGTCGTAGCCGTCACCGTTGAAATCGCCGACGACCGCTTTGGCTCGGGTCGGTGCCGTATAGGCGGGACCGTTGCCGAAAGCGACGGTGTCGAGACGCCAGATGAACGCGTCGTTGAACCCGGAATTGAGCTCTACTGAACCGGGAAGTGTGCCGTTCGTTGATCCAACCGAGTACACGAGTCCCGTCTTGTCGGTGGCGACGGCGGTGGAAAGATCAATCCCTGCCGATCCAATTTGATGGGTCCATTGGCGAGACCCATGGCTATCGAACTTGGCAACGTACGCATCGCTGCCACCTGCGTTCGCTTCTTGCGAGCCGGGCAAAGTGCCGTTCGTATCCCCGCTCACATAGACATTGCCAGCACGGTCAACGGCGACGCCTGAGCCGTGTTCGTCGCTCGCGGATCCGAACTGCTGGACCCACGCTCGCTGTCCGTTGGCGTTGTAACGCGCGACGTAGACGTCGAAGCCGCCAGCGTTCGCGGTAGGTGATCCCACGATCCTGCCGTCGGTTATGCCAGTGACATAACTGTTGCCCGCGGAGTCGGTCGCGAGCGCGGCGCCCGTGTCGTACATGTTCGAACCGAGTTGGTGCACCCACTGAATCGTTCCGGAGGAGTTGTAGCGCGCCACGAACGCGTCTCGATTGCCTACGTTTGCTTCGGCCGAGCCCGGAAGCTGACCGTCGGTACTTCCGCTGACGAAGGGATTACCGGTGCCGTCGACCGACACGCCAGTCGCGTAGTCATCGTGCGTGGTCCCCAACAAATGAACCCAAATGCGATTGCCGGCCGTGTCGTACTTCGCCAAGAACGAATCGGTGGTACCGCCAGCAAATGAGTCGAGTGATCCAGACAGTGCACCCCCAGCTGGCCCGGCGATGTAGGCGCTTCCGGACGAATCGAGCGCGATTGCAAACGCAGCGTCGTAACCAGTCGATCCGAGTTGACGCAGCCACAACTGGTTGCCTGCGCTATCGAATTTCGCGAGGAACGCGTCGTAGCTGCCGGCGTTTGCCACGGGTGAACCTGGAAGCGTCGAGTTCGTTGAGCCACTCACAAAAATGTTGCCAGCACCGTCGGTCGCGACTCCCAACGCAACATCTTCGGCGCTTGTGCCGAACTGACGATTCCAGAGCTTCGCGCCGCCACGGTTGTACTTGGCGATGAATACGTCGCTGCCGCCAAGCCACGCGTCGGGTGACCCAGGCAGCCGACCTGCAGTGATTCCGACGACGACGATGTTGTTGGCTTGGTCGGTCGCCGTTGCGTTGGCGCCGGTGTTCGCTGCGGTCCCGAGTTGATGTACCCAGCGAGCGCGCGGCCCCGATGCTGAAGCCATTGCCGGATCAGAGTTCTCGACCGCGGTTACCGCCGTGCCCGCCAGCACGAGGCCTACCGCGATCGATATTTTCCACAAGCGATTCGATGCAAGTCTCACGTGTGCTGCGCCTTTGCTGGTCGGATGTTCGAACGCTATTGGCCGAGCAAGATCTTCGGCGCAAGCGCGCCACAGTTGGTCTTGACCCACGTTTTGTATTGCTGTCCCGCCGCCTTGTATTGCGGCTGCCCGATGAACGCGCTCAGCGCTTTGCTGGCGGTTGCGCGATCGGCTGTGCTGGCTGATGGGTCTGAGATCGCTCGGGTTTTCTCGGCTGCGGTATTGATTGTCGCGAGCGCGTCGTGGAGCTCGCTGGGTGCCGCTGCGAGCACGGCCTTGTTTTCAGCCGTGACCTTGGCGATGAAGTCGGCGTGATTTGTGCGTATTTCTTTGGCGTAAGCTTGCAAACGATCAACGCCGAGCGCTAGCCGATTGCAAAAGTCGTTGGCGCTACTCCCACTCGCGGGCGCTTTGGTCGACTCAGTGGCCGAACCCGGGTTGGAGTTCGGCCGTGCGGTCGAGCTCGACGAATCCACACCGCTCGACGATCCCGGGAGTTTCGCTGCTGTTGAGGATCCGCAGCTAGCAAGCGAGAAAACGATAGCTGGGATGGCGAATCCTGCGGCTAGGCGCATGATGAAACGACCCTTCGGTTGCAATGGCGGTATCGCCACGGACTGTTCGTATCGAGCATTGGCCGTCATTATTACATGGTGGCGAACGCAGGGTACCCGCAAGCAACCGACGATGGAGCCGCGGGACAAGGTTTGCCAAGGTTCGTTCGGTCGAACTGCTTCGCAGCGCGCCGCAGCTACGATTCCTTGAGCGACTGCATCTAGTCGCGTTACGTTGCGGGCATGACCGACGATGTTCGTACCCCAAGAACTGCGGAGCCTGCTACCGCGGCCCACAATGCCGCGGTTCGCAGCGCTCGCAACTTTGGCGATGATGCCGATTTTTCCCGTGCTTCACGGGGCCTGCTTGCGCAGCTCTCCCCTGCGATCATCGCCGACGCCAACGGTACGGTCGTATGGAATCAGGAACAGTTTGCGTTCCTCGACGAACAATGCCCTGCCGAAGCGAACCCGAGTTTGTGGCGCCAAGCGCAGCTCAACCGCAACCATGGTCTCTTCGAAGTCGTCGAAGGCATCTATCAAGTTCGCGGCTACGACCTTTCGAACATCAGCTTCGTTCGCACGGAAACTGGCTGGATTGTCATTGATCCGCTCACCTCAGCCACGACTGCGGCCGCGGCCCGCCAACTCGTCGATGATCATTTTGGGGCTCGACCAATTGTCGCAGTGATCTACACCCACAGTCACGTGGATCATTACGGCGGTATCCGGGGCATTGTCACCGACGAAGAGGTCGCGAGTGGCGCGATTCGCCTGATCGCTCCGGTCGGATTTCTGGAAGCCGCGATATCCGAAAACGTGATCGCCGGCCCCGCGATGACTCGCCGCGCCATGTACATGTACGGCCCTTTGCTGCCGGTCGGGCCACGCGGCCATATCGACGCTGGGCTCGGCAAGACGGTTCCGGTCGGCAACGTTGGGCTGATCGCGCCGACCGAATCGATTGGCGAAACTGGAGAGACGCTCACCATCGACGGCGTGCGCATCGAATTCCAGATGACTCCCGGCACGGAAGCCCCCGCGGAGATGAACTTCTACTTTCCCGGTTTCCGAGCCGTCTGCATGGCCGAGAATTGCGCGGCGACGCTGCACAACGTGTACACACCGCGCGGCGCAGAGATTCGCGATGCGTTGGGATGGAGTCGCTACATCAACGAAGCAATCGAGTTGTTTCTCGATCGCAGCGACGTCGCGTTCGCGAGCCATCACTGGCCTCGTTGGGGTCGCGAAGATATGCACGCTTTCCTGAGCGGCCAACGTGATATCTACCGTTGCTTGCACGACGAAACGATGCGTCTCGCGAATCACGGTCACACTCCATTGGAGATCGCCGAGCTCATTGAGGTTCCTGCCGCGATCGTCGACGAATGGTTCAACCGCGACTACTACGGAACGATCAATCACAATGTCAAGGCTGTGTATCAACGCTATTTGGGTTGGTTCGACGCCAACCCTGCCCACTTGCATCCGTTGCCGCCAGTAGAAGCCGGTGCCAAGTTCGTGGAGTACATGGGCGGCGCCGATGCGGTACTGGAACGAGCCGAAGCCGACTACGCGCGCGGCGAATTTCGTTGGGTTGCACAAGTGGTGAACCACGTGGTGTTCGCGGATTCGAGCAACGCACGCGCACGGTTGTTGCAAGCAAACGCGCTCGAACAACTCGGTTATCAAGCCGAGTCAGGACCTTGGCGTGCGTTCTATTTGATGGGTGCACACGAACTGCGCAACGGCACGCCATCGATTCCCGGATTGCGCAGTACCGCGAGTCTCGATGTGATGCGAGCCATGACCCCTGCGATGGTGCTCGACAATTGCGGAGTGAAGCTCAACACGCCGCGTGCACTCGGCCATGAGTTCGTATTTGCGTTCGACTTCACGGACCACGCCGTGCAATGCGATGTCGTGTTACACAACGGCGTGCTCCACGTCAATTACCGCCGTGGAGCCGACGCGACTGCGACCATCACGACTGATGTCGTCACTTTCGCCTCGCTCGCCAGCCACAGCACAACTGTCGGGGATCACCTCGCCAATGGCACACTCGCAATCGACGGCGACCGAATCGCTTTCGAAACCTTCATTGGATTGCTGGATCAGTTCGACCTGTTCTTCGCCATCATCGAGCCATAGCTCCCGGCAAGTATCGTGAGCGTTCCAATCGCGAGCGACACCGTACTGGTTACAGCAGTTTCAGGATCTCGGATTCTGGCAACACGCCTGACCAACGCCCGAGTTCTTTGCCATCGGCCGAAAACAAGATTGCCGCGGGTTGCGATGGGATGCCAAGCTTCTGCCACGACGTAAAGCCGTCGTCCCACAGGAACGGAAACGAGATCGAGTAGCGCTTCAAGAAACGGTTTGCTTCGCCGAATGAATCTTGCGTTCCGAGGCCGAGGATTGTGAAATCGTTGCGGTGATGTTGAGCAAACTGCTCAACGCCGGGAGCTTCCCGGTTACACACCGGTCAGTGGGGAGCCCAAAACCAAACAAGCAGCGGCTTCTTTGCGGGCAAAAAATCACGGAGCTGAACGCGCTTCCCCGTAGCAACATCGAGTACCGCGACCGCAGGCAAGGGCGAAGCTAACGACGGTTTGGTTTGTGGCGATGTGGGACCGACCGATGGCACCGAGGTGGTGGTCGTCAACGCCGACGCTGCTTCGGTCGTCGGCACCACATCTGTAGCTCTAGCCGCGCCGTCCGTAGCGACGTTCGTCGTGCTGCTGCCACACGCTGCCGCACCGACACCGAAACTCAACGCACCGATCGCACCTGCAAACCGTTTCGTGATCTGTTTCATACCTCGCCCTTCGATCGCCGCGTTCGGCGCTGGACATACCGTACCGTCATGATGGCGATAGCACCAGTCACCAACATCGCGAACATCAGCCAACGGGGAAGCGCGGAAACGCGCGCATTCGCCCAATCCCGAATCGATTGGGCCCGATCCACCACCGGGTCAGCTCGAAAATCGCCATTGATTTCCCAGTAGCCGTACCAGGCGACGTAAGCACCCGCAACCAGCAGTAGCCCTCCCGAGATTCGATTGATCAGCGGCAGCAAGCTTCGGAGCTTCGCCACGACAACGCCGCGAGCCAACCCAGTCGCCACGGTGATTGCGGCAATCACCGACCCCATCCCCAAAGAATACGCAAGGTAAGCAAGGCTGCCCGAGATCACCCCACCATGGCGAAACGTCGGAGTCATCGCAACCAGAAATGGTCCCAGCGTGCACGAAAGCGAAGCCGTTGCGTACGACACCCCAAAGAGATACATCGACTTCACGCCACGATCACGGCCGCCCTTTTGTACTTTTGGCAGTTTCGTCGCGAGATCGTGGCCCGTCAACAAATAGATACCCAACGCCGCGAGCACGAACCCAATGACCACCGTGATTTTCGAGAGCTGATCCTCAAGCCCTCTGAAAATCAGCGAGACGACAACCCCAACGATGCCAAAGACCGTAACGAACCCCGCAGTCATCACCACGCTCACCCACAGCGAGCGAGAGAGATCATCCAAGCGAGAACGCGCCCCTTCACGACCATCGTCGTCGGAGGCCACAAAGAAGCCAATGTAGGCAGGCAGCAATGCAAAACCACAAGGGTTCACGGTCGCGACCATGCCGGCAGTGAACGCCAACGCGAACGGAATATCCAAAGTCACGGACCTACCGTATGCCGCCAAGCCTCATCGGATGCCGAGTCCTCACCCGCGCCAACCCCATCTCGTATCGTTCGCCCCATGGAAACCACAGCCGAACTCACCGCCGCAGCCCAGCGCCACCTCTGGACCCACATGTCGCCCCAGCAACGCGAATCGATGACCATCATCGAACGCGGCGACGGCTGTTACATCTGGGACACCGACGGCAACCGCTACCTCGATGGTCTCGCAGGATTGTTCACCGTGAACGCAGGTCACGGTCGGGCCGAACTCGCAGCAGCCGCCGGTGCGCAAGCGACCGATCTCGGCTACTTTCCGATTTGGGGCAACGCGCATCCAACCGCGATCCGCCTCGCACAACGTTTGGCCGAACTCGCACCCGGCGATTTGAATCGCGTGTTTTTCACCAGCGGCGGCAGCGAAGCGGTAGATACGGCTTGGAAACTGGTCCGCAATTACTACAAGGCAACCGGCGAGCCAATGCGAACCAAAATTGTGTCGCGACACTACGCGTATCACGGCACCACATTTGGCGCGCTTTCGATCACCGGCATCCCCGCGATTCGAAACCAGTTCGAGCCGCTCGTTCCTGGAGCCGTACACGCCCAACCGAGTTACCCGTATCGGTGTTCGTTGTGCACGGGGACCTGTTCGCTCAGCTGCGCCGACGACATCGAACGCGTCATCGAAATGGAGGGCCCCGAAACGATCGCGGCCGTCATTTTGGAACCAGTCCAAAATACCGGTGGCTCGCTTGTGCCACCCGACGGCTACTGGGCTCGCGTACGCGAAATCTGCGATCGTCACGGGATCTTGTTGATATCCGATGAAGTCATTTGCGCGTTCGGAAGGCTCGGCACGTGGTTCGGGGCACAACGATACGGCTATCAGCCCGACCTCATCACATTCGCGAAAGGTGTCACGAGCGGCTATGCGCCGCTCGGCGGTGTGCTGATCTCTGATCGTGTCGCGGAGCCATTCGTCATGGGCGACGCCACCTTTTTCCACGGTCTGACGTTTGGCGGCCATCCCGTGAGTTGTGCAGTTGCGCTCGCAAATATTGATCTCATGGAACGCGAAAAAATTCCGCAACATGTCGCGGCGCACGAACAAGAATTTCGCGATGCACTCGAAACCCTCACCGATATTCCAATCGTCGGCGAAGTACGTGGCGCAGGATTCTTTTATTCCATCGAACTGGTACGCAATCGGGCCACCAAAGAATCGCTAAGCGAAACGGAATGCACAGAAATACTCAAAGGCTTCCTCGCTCCGAGACTCTTAGAACTTGGGCTCATCTGTCGCGCCGATGATCGAGCCGAACCGGTCGTGGTGCTCGCACCACCACTCATTGCCAGCACCGAACAGTTCGAAGAAATTCGCAACGCGCTGCGCCTCGCCCTCACCGAAGCCGCGGCCCGTATCGGTTAGAGAATCGCGTTGACCTTGTCTTTAGGACGCGCCAAGATCACGGTCGTTCCTTTGACAACGATCGGGCGTTGCATGAGTTCGGGATGTTCAAGGAGCAACTTCACAACCGCACTCTTGGTTGTGTAGTCGGCCTTATGTAACGCGAGTTCCTTGAACCGGTTGTCGTCGCGCACCAACTCGCCCGGCGCAACATCAATCGCGGCAACGATCGATTCAAGCTGTGATTTGGTGAGCGGCTGCTTCAGATACGGCACTACCTCCACTTCGAAGCCCCGCTCGGCCAAAATCTCGAGCACGCCCCGAGACGTACCGCAATTGGGATTGTGAAACACAGTGATATCAGCCATGACAACGATGGTAACCAAACCCTGACCGCGATGGATATTTCGGCTCCCTTCGAATCGGCGCATGCTGTGATCACAACATCGAGAACAGCAACAACCGAATTCGATCCAGGGAGGTGCACAATGAACCGTCGTAAAGGAAGCGCCTGGCGCTAAAGCTCCACCCCCAACACAAAGATCCACCCCACCACCATGAGAAGGGCCTCGCATCTGCGGGGCCCTTCTTGTTGAATTACCTCGCTGTTTGCTCCGCGGCGGCGCCCTACGGGACGCTCACTCCGGTCGAATTGGTCGATCGACTCGCCTTGCTCCGCGGCGGCGCCCATGCGGGACGCTCCCTCCGGCTGAATTTTCCGTGTGCCGCGTTTGGGGCGGAGAGATCGGCGAGACTAGCGCAATGCAGATCGCGATGGTTGGTTTAGGGCGCATGGGCGCGGGGTTAACAAGGCGGCTCTTGGCCGCGGGCCACGATGTGGTCGCCTACGACGTCAGTACGGATGCTGTTGCCGCGCTTGCACAGGCCGGCGCTTGTCCTGCGAATTCACTCGACGATTTGTTGACCTTGATGCCAGCACCTCGATCAGTATGGGTCATGGTTCCGGCTGCGTTTACTGGCTCCACCATTGACGCACTGGGTGCCATACTCGAAACGAACGACACAATCATCGACGGCGGCAACAGCGACTGGCGCGACGACATCGCGCGTGCCGCAACGCTCGCTCCAAAAGGGGTGCACTACCTCGACATCGGTACGAGTGGTGGCGTGTGGGGTGAGGCCCGTGGATTTTGTTTGATGGTGGGCGGCGAAATCGAACCAGTGCAACGCCTCGCGCCGATCTTCGACACCCTCGCACCCGGGATCGCAACCGCACCTCGCACCCCGGGCCGCAGCGGCGAACCTTCCACTGCGGAACAAGGATGGCTCCACTGCGGCCCTACTGGCGCAGGCCATTTTGTGAAGATGATCCACAATGGCATCGAGTACGGGCTCATGGCCGCCTATGCCGAAGGGCTTGCAGTGCTCGCCGCCGCCGGCGCGGGAACAACATCTCAAACCCACGATGCCGAAACCGCGCCACTCGCACATCCTCAACATTTTCAATACTCTTTCGATCTCGCGGCGATTACGGAACTGTGGCGGCGTGGCAGTGTCGTGCCGTCCTGGCTTCTGGATTTGCTCGCGAACGCGTTGGTAGAATCACCGCAACTCAGCGAATTTGCGGGCCGGGTTTCAGATTCCGGTGAAGGGCGCTGGACCGCGGAAGCTTCCATCGCGTTGGGCGTGCCAACGCCGGTGTTGACTGCCGCGTTGCAAAGCCGCTTCGCTTCACAGGGCAACGCGACCTTCGCGGGCAAAGCACAGTCTGCGCTGCGCAAACAATTCGGAGGCCACGCCGAAGTGCACGCGCCGGCGTCGCAGGCCTAAGCCGCAATTATGGAAATGCACGTCTATCGAGATGTGCAACAACTCGCACGCGGCGCCGCCGACGCGATTGCGACGGAGCTTGACTGGTCGATTCAACACCGCGGCATCGCGACAATCGCGGTTTCGGGCGGGGCAACTCCTTGGCTAATGCTCACCGCGCTTGCGCGGCATCCAATCCGGTGGGAGCACGTGCACGTCTTTCAGGTCGATGAACGGTGTGCTCCCGATGGCCACGCCGATCGCAGTGCGACTCGGCTCCACGAAACCCTGCTCGACGTGGTCGCAATACCCGTAGCGAACGCGCACCTCATCGATTTCAGCGCCGGTATTGATTCAGCGGCGGCCCGGTACGCGGCCGTTGTCGAAGCCATCACCGGTGGCACCTTCGATGTTGTACATCTCGGCTTAGGCGACGACGGTCACACGGCATCGCTGGTTCCCGGCGATCCCGCACTCGATATTGAGGACTCACCGGTCGCCGTGAGCAACACCTACCGCGGCTACCAACGAGTAACCCTGACGTATCCGGTACTCAATTCGGCACGGCGAATCCTGTGGCTCACCAATGGCGCTGAAAAGATACGGCCACTCCAGCTCCTACGAGCCGCAGACCGGTCGATTCCTGCCGGTCGAGTCGACCAGCAACGAGCGGTTCTATATTGCGATGAGGCTGCAGTTTCGTCGGGCGACTCCAGGGAGTAACGTGCTGCGGCCGCCGGCGGCAGCGTCGGCGCCAAGCTCAACCCTAAGTTTTGTACTCCTCATAAACGAGTTCGTTTTGGCCGACGTACGCCGCCGTCCAACGCGACCCATACGAAAGAGCAAGCGATGCGCGCAGCAATTTTCACCGGTACCGGTGAGGACCTTGAAATCCAAGACGTCGAGCCAGCCGCTCCTGGCCCGCGCGATGTCGTAGTGCAACTCGGCGCCAGCGGCGTCTGCCACTCGGATCTCTCCATCAAAAACGGTTTCGTGCCCATGATGCCCGGCATGGTGCTCGGCCACGAAGGCGCAGGAACTGTGCTTGAGGTCGGCTCCGAAGTCACCGCGGTGAAAAAGGGCGATAAAGTCATCGCCTCGTTCATTCCAGCCTGTGGCGTTTGTATTCCGTGCCTCGCGGATCAGTCGCACCTGTGCGACAGCGAGATGGAAGTCATGATGGCGACCCGCGGAACGCTTTCGAATGGCAGCCCATTCACAACCATGACGGGCCTTGGCACGTTCGCCGAAACCATGACCGTCGCCCAGAGCTCGGTGGTCAAGGTCGAAACTGATATTCCGTTCGACCAGCTTGCCCTCATTGGTTGTGGTGTCACCACCGGTGTCGGCGCGGCGCTCAACACGGCGCGTGTTCACCCAGGCGCAACCGTCGCGATCATCGGTTGCGGTGGCGTCGGCCTTTCCGTCTTACAGGGTGCTCGTATCGCGGGCGCGTCGCGCATCATCGCCATCGATCAGGGCGAAGAAAAGCGTGGGGTAGCAACTGCGCAGGGCGCGACCGATTACGTGGACGCGTTGCAGGGCGACCCAGTTGCTCAGGTGCAGGCGCTCACGAGCGGCCGCGGTGTGGACTACGTCTTCGAAGTGACTGTTGGTACTCCTGAAGCACTCGCACAGGCCTACGGAATGACCCGCAAGGGCGGCACGATGGTCATGGTTTCGATGCCTCGCATGGAAGGCCAGTTCGCGATCTCAACCTTCGACTTGTTCTACAGTGAAAAGACCATCAAGGGTTGTAAGTACGGTTCGGCGCAAGTACGGCGCGACTTCCAACGTTTCGTCGATCTCACCGAAACGGGTCGCCTCGACCTCTCGAACATGGTGTCACGTCACATCAAGCTCGACGAAGTCAACGATGCGTTCGGTGCAATGGAACGCCGCGAAGTAGTTCGCTCCGTCATCACCTCGTTTTAACGTTTCGTCTGTTCATCCTGGTCGAGCCCCTCCGCAGTGAGGGGCTCGACTTTGTTTTCAGGAGTTTGTATCTATGTACCCCGGACACTGGGCAGTCGAGACCCCCGACAAGATCGCGTACATCATGGCGGCATCGGGTGATGCCGTGACCTATCGCGAACTCAATGCGCGCTCGAATCAGTGCGCGCAATTGTTGTGGGCCGCGGGTTTGCGCTTTGGCGATCACGTCGCCGTGATGATGGACAACAACGATCGCTATCTCGAGGTCTGCTGGGCCGCACAACGCATGGGATTGCACTACACCGCGATCAACTGGCATTTCACTGCCGACGAAGCCGCGTACATCATCGACGACTGTGACGCGCAGGCACTCTTTGTCAACACTGGGACGGCCGTCGTTGCCGCGCAACTGAGCGACCTCATGGCGAAGGTCACGATCAGGCTCAGCGTCGGCGCAGACATCGACGGCTACGACCGTTACGAAACTGCAATCGCGGCCTTTCCCTCAACGCCGGTGACCGAGGAATTTGAAGGCACACCGATGCTCTACTCATCGGGCACGACGGGGCGCCCCAAGGGCATCAAGTACGCGTTGCCACGCGAACCCATGGGCAAGATGCCGGGCAACTTGTTACTGATGACCGCGATGTTTGGTTTCAACCAGGAATCGATCTATCTCTCCCCCGCTCCGCTCTATCACTCGGCACCGCTGTTCTATTGCATGAGCACACTGCGACTCGGCGGAACTGTTGTGATCATGGAACGTTTCGATGCGCTTGACGCGTTGCGGTTCATCGAGCAGTACCGCGTGACCTGTAGCCAGTGGGTCCCGACCCACTTTGTGCGGATGTTCAAACTCACCGAGGCAGAACGCAATCGCTACGACTTGTCGTCGCTACAATCCGCGGTCCACGCCGCGGCACCGTGCCCCGTGGAAGTGAAACAAAAAATGCTCGACTGGTGGGGCCCGATCGTGTGGGAGTACTACTCCTCCACCGAAGGCGCGGGCGCAACGATGGTGTCACCCCAGGATTGGCTCGCGCACCCCGGTACCGTCGGTAGAAGCGCGGTCGGAACGATTCATATTCTCGACGAAGGCGGCAAGCCGCTACCCGCCGGAGAGTCGGGAACCGTATGGTTCGAATCCGCGTCGGGGCGCCCCGGATTCACGTATCACAAAGACTTAGAGAAGACCTCGGAAGCGATTGATACGCGCGGCTGGTCGACCGTGGGCGACATGGGTTACCTCGATGATGAAGGATTCCTGTTTCTCACCGACCGCCGAACCTTCATGATCGTTTCCGGCGGCGTGAATATTTATCCTCAAGAAGCCGAAAATCTATTAATTACCCACCCTTCGGTCTACGACGTTGCCGTTTTCGGTATCCCCGATGCGGACTTAGGCGAGAAGGTGCACGCAGTCGTGCAACCAATCAACATGGCCGACGCGGGCGACGAATTAGCCCAAGAATTACTGGCATTTTGTGCCGCTAACCTTTCGAAATACAAGTGCCCGAAGGCCATCGATTTTGATCCCGAGCTTCCTCGGCAACCAACTGGCAAGCTTTACAAACGCCTCATTCGCGACCGCTTTTGGGGTAACAAAACCTCGCGTATCGTGTGAGCTAAACGTTCACGAATTTTGATTGGGGCTAGCGAACTGATCGTGGCAGACGGCGCGATCCGGTACATTCGCAGCCAATGACAATCAATCCTTTGGCCCGCCGCGTATACGAAGCAGCTCATATCACTGGCACGTTCACATTGCGCTCCGGCGTGGTCAGCCATGAATATTTCGACAAGTATTTGTTCGAAGCCCAACCGTTGCTGCTCTTGGATATTGCCGAAGAACTTGCGCCCATGGTGCCGGATGGTATCGATGCCCTCGCTGGCCTTGAGCTCGGCGGCGTGCCGATCGCGACCATGCTTTCGCAGGTCACTGGCATTCCTGCTCGTTACGTTCGCAAAGCCGCAAAGGACTACGGAACGTGTCGATTGGCCGAAGGTGGAGATATTGCCGGTGAACGACTCTTCATTGTAGAAGACGTCGTGACTTCCGGCGGTGCCGTGGTCGATGCGGCGAACGCACTGCGCGAACGCGGGGCGGTAGTTGATTCCGGCATCTGTGTCATCGATCGGGAATCGGGTGGGCTCAGCAACCTCCAAGACATCGGCGTATCGCTCAAGGCGCTCTTCACCATGACGGAACTAAAAAACGCGGCCGAGCAATAACTATTTTCTGCAACCAGCCACGACGGCTCGGGCGCGGCTCGCTTCATCGTTACCGATCCGTTCCTGCGCCGCGAACTTGTTGCGGACATACAGCGAAACCGCGTCCGGGTTCACCCGATCAACCTTCTTCAGATTGTTGAGCTTCACATATTCATCGGCGTAACGCTGACGTAACCCCGCGATCACGCATTGCGCTTGTTTCGGCGTGTACCCAAGCTTGACCAGATCAGCTTGAGCAGCTTGGGTCGTGTATTCGCTCGCGGCACACGATGCAGTCGCCAAAACCAACATGCCTGCCGTAACCACTCGCCGGACCCTGTTCACAAGCACCACCCTAAACGGCCCCACAATCTTCTCCCGTTTTGGCCGACCGCGCGGGTCGGAATTGCCGCCAAAACGCGCCCGATCGCCGGGCCTAGCGGTTGGGTTGGTGCCAGTACGCGTTGAGGTAGGCCATCGCGCTGAGATACACAACGGCTTGCTCACGATCAAAGGCCGCCGCGTCCAGGCACGCCAGCGTGTATTTGACTAGGTGGGCATCGGAATGCGCCGCAGCGCGCGTGATGCACGCCTCTACCAGTTGCGTCCGTTGCTCAAGGTTTGCGTGAAACACGGCTGCGGCCGCGACGGCAGGGGTTGCGTCCAACGCGCCGACGCCAATTGGGATTCCAGGGGGTTCCGGTGCGTACCCGGCTACGAGATCGCGTTGCGCGAGTGCGGCACGAAAACCGAACGTATACGTCGCCGCAACCGCGACCGCCAGCCGCGGATCGGCGCACGCCGACGCGACGCCAAGTGCACCTTGGGTCATCGTGAGCGCGTGGCTCCAGCCGTACGGCGCTTCATCTTCGGGCTCATGCAGCATCGACCATACGGCGCAACGAAGCAATGATCGCGCCGCATCACCAAGATCCGTTTCGATCACGTTGGTCAACGCATCCGCCGCGCCCGCGGTGGTTTCGGCCTGATACATGATCGGAAAGATGAAATTGCTTCCCGGCGGTCCAAGCCGCGGTGCCGCGGCAATCGACTCGATCACTGATGCTGATAGTGATGCTGAACCCGGCGCGACTCGAACTACAGAAGGCAACTGCTGGACCCATTGCAGTTGCAACGCGGAATGACGCGCAAGTTCGCGAGCGAGCGGGCGGATCATTTTGGTGCACTGTCCGCCGCGCGGCAATACCCGCGGGAGTAGATACAAAAAGATCGACCCGTGACCTGCGGCGGCGAGGCTCGGCAATACGACCGGAGCGAGCAATTCGCGCAGCTCGTGCGGCAGGGTTGTCCTTCCAAGGAAATCAGCAGCAGCGTCCGCGCCGATAAGGTCGCCCGCCGCGATCGCGTCAGCCAGAAATGTATTCGCGTCACGCGCGTTGTCGAATTCTCGGCTGGGTACGGTTTCCATCGGTTGGCCAAAGCCTTCCCAGGCCGGAACCATTTCGGCGATCCGTTCGCGGGCGGCACAACGCCCTGCGGGCGACACCATCGAAAGTAAAGCGCAGCGCGCCGTGAGTTCTAATGGAGCGTGCAAGATGAACGAATCGGCGGCCGCCTCACGAGGAATTTCTATTCGCTCCGCCACACTCGCAATGAGTCGGGCATCGGAACAATCACTGGGCACACTCAACATAGAAGTAACTTACAAGTTAAAGTTAACTTCATGTCAAGAGAAAATTTCAATACCGATGAGAAACGCTCCGAGTATCTGACCATTGGCGAGGTAGCGGATCGGACTGGCGTGGCAACATCTGCACTGCGGTACTACGAATCGGAATCGCTCATTCACGCGACGCGCACAGCAGGCGGGCAACGTCGATACCACCGCGAAATCTTGCGACGCGTTGCTTTCATCAAGATCGCACAAAGCGTCGGGCTCGAACTTGAGGCCGTCCGTGAGTGTCTTGCCAGCCTGCCCAACTCACGCACGCCTACCAAGGCGGACTGGGAAAAGGTTTCGCGCGGTTGGCGGCCGATGCTCAACGAACGAATCACAACTCTGGAACGACTCCGCGATCAGCTGGGCGATTGCATCGGCTGCGGCTGCCTTTCCCTGAAGGCATGCGCGCTCTACAACCGCGCCGACGCTGCGAATTCCTACGGGCCGGGGGCTCGCTATCTGCTCGGTGACGAGCCCTTCCGGGCCTAGCGGCGATTCCCGCTCGATCTTGCGTACGGCCGTCGCGCGCGTGTTCGCTCGCGCGCGCCGCGTCGTTAGTATGCGCCCGTGGCCGAATCGATGCCGTCGAAACAACACCGCGGCACCACCACGTCAAACTTCGGCGTCGGAGCGCGCGAAAACCACGATTCCACACCTTTTTATGAACGGTTTCGCGCGCCGGAGGTCTCCACTGATGCCACCGTCCTCGCGCCATTTCCAATCACAGAACCGTTCGTATGCGCTGATGCGCGCAACATGGATTCACTCCCCGATGGCTCAGTTGCGCTCGTCGTTACATCGCCGCCGTACTTCGCAGGCAAACAGTACGAAGAGGAGCTCGAACGCGATGGCGTACCGTCGTCGTATCTCGAGTTCTTGCAGTTCCTCACGGAGATTTTTGCCGAATGTGCACGCAAACTGGAACCGGGTGGTCGCATCGCGGTGAACGTAGCGAATCTCGGCCGCAAGCCCTACCGAAGTTTGTCTGCGGATGTCATGCGCATCCTTGAACATGATCTCGGGCTGTTGTTGCGCGGCGAACTCATTTGGCAAAAGGGCGAAGGCGCGAGCGGCTCGTGTGCCTGGGGTTCATTTCGTAGCCCCGCAAATCCCGTGCTGCGCGACATCACCGAACGCGTCATCATCGCCAGCAAAGGTCGCTTCGATCGAGCCAAAACCGCCAGGCAACGCGCTGCGGCGAACCTCCCGCACGAAAACGACATCCTCACTGAAGATTTCATGGCCCTCACGCTCGATGTGTGGAATATGCCTACAGAAAGCGCGCGCAGGGTTGGGCATCCTGCGCCGTTTCCGGTCGAACTGCCCGAGCAACTCATTCGTCTCTACACCTACAAAGACGATCTCGTGCTCGATCCATTTTTGGGAAGTGGCTCTACATTGGTCGCCGCTTCGCGTTTGGGGCGCAGATACGTTGGCTACGACCTCGATCCGCAATATGTAGAGATCGCGCGCAAGCGGGTCGCCGAAGAAGGCGCGCTTGTAACCAGACAACCATCACTCAGTAGTGAGCTCCCCGCGGCTGCGGCCGGCAAGACCACAAAAGACATCGCCGAACAGGCACTCACCGCTGCCGGCTTCACCGTTGTAGCGCGCGACAAACGCATTGCAAAAACTGGGGTTTCAGTGTCGTTCGTCGCGCATGACACGACCGATCACCTCTGGTATTTCGACATAGGTGGCCCGTACACCGCGCACCGCGGTGGCCTCTACAAGACTGAAGCCGTGTGGCGTACCCTCGGGCGCGCGGCTGCGTTGCAATCGCAGCGCGGCGACATTCCGCTTATAGTACTCACAACGCAACTTCCCAAGACCGCGAGCGAAGCCGAGACGGCGCTACGCGCGGCTGATCCGTCGTTGATTTTGGATGTCGTTCAACTCCTCGATGCCAATGATCGCGCACGGCTCGCGAGCCACGCGACAAGTGGATCGCGGACCACGCCCCCAACCAAAGCCGGGCCTAGCCCGCGCTAGTGGAGCGGGGTGCCACTAGATCCGTTCGATGATGATGGCCGGAGCCATGCCGCCGCCTGCACACATCGTGACCAAGCCAATCGACAAATCACGGCGTTCGAGCTCATCCAACATCGTGCCGATCAAGATCGCGCCGGTTGCACCAATTGGGTGACCCAGTGCGATTGCGCCGCCATTGACGTTGACTTTGTCGCGATCAAGATTGAGATCACGTTGAAATTTTTCGGCAACTACTGCAAACGCTTCGTTGATTTCAAACAGGTCGATATCAGCCAATGTCATTCCGGCGCGTTCCAAAACCTTGCGCACCGCAGGAACAGGAGCGTTGAGCATCAAGGTGGGATCGTCACCCATGTTCGCCGTCGCAACCACGCGGGCACGAGCCTTCAGACCATTCGCCTTCGCGTACGCCTCGCTTGCGAACAAAATCGCCGCGGCGCCATCCACAACGCCCGATGAATTTCCTGCATGGTGCACGTGCTGAATGTCGAGGTCCGGATACTTCTGATTGATCAATTCGCGAAATGTTTTAGCGCCTTCGTTGTGGCGGTAGTCAGCAATTTGCGGAAAGCTCGGCGGCAACGTTGCGAGCGATTCGATCGTGGTCTGGGGCCGCGGGAACTCTTCGCGATCGAGCGCGATCGATCCATCAAGGTTCAACACTGGAATGAGACTTCGGTTGAAACGACCTTCGCGAATCGCACGGTCGGCTCGGAGCTGCGATTCCGCCGCGAGCGCATCTACGGCGGCACGATCAATGCCTTCGAGTGTTGCGATGGCATCGGCACACACGCCCTGATGCGACTGCGGATGCAGCTCTTGTAAATGCGCGTTGTTCGCGCCCATTGGGAGCAGGCCCTTTTTCGGCAGTGACATCATCTCAGTGCCGCCAGAAACCACGAGGTCTTCCATGCCCGCCATGACTGCGTGTGCGGCGTAGTTCGCGGACGTGATTCCAGAACCACAGAACCGGTCGAGCGTGGCGCCACTGGCGCGAATGTCGTAGCCCGCGTCGAGCGCGGCCATGCGGCCGAGATCGCCGCTTTGTTCACACACCTGTGAGCTTGTGCCCCACACAACGTCATCGACATCAGCCGAATTGAAGCCGTTACGCTCGACCAACGCAGCCAAAACGGTCGAAGCAAGATGCTGAGGGTGCAGGTGCGACAACGCGCCCTTGCCGGCTTTGCCAATACCGCGCGGGGTGCGGCAAGCGTCGATGATGAGGGCTTCAGGCATGTTGGATCTCCCAGAAAAGGTCCGCGAATCTCGCGGTCAGCATCCCGACGGTACTCAAAATCCAACTCAGCACCGAAAACACGCTTGGCATTTCCCGTTTTTGGGTAACGAAACGCATCAATTTTGATACCGCGGGTCGGCGAAAACGGAGTTCGGGGGGCGGTACTGCGGTCCCGTGTGTAATGGTTGTTCCATGGAAACCTTGAAGATTCAACCCTTTGCCACCCTCACGATTCGAACCGATCCCAACGGGCTGTACATGCTCGGCACCACTTCAGTGGGAACACGAATTATTCAGGAACTGCTCGAAGCCAGTGTCGCGGGCGACCGCCTCCAGGGAAAGATGATCGGCAAGAGCGGTGCGGATTGGTTGACGATTGCTAGCAACGGCGAAGTCACCCTCGATATTCGCATCATCATCGAAACCCACGACGGAGCAAAGGTTTTTATGCACCTCGATGGTCGCGCAAACTGGGCCGAACAACTCGGCAAGGGCGCGATCTACGCGACGGTTCAGATTGAGTCCGGCGACGAACGGTACGCATTCGTGAACGGCATGCGGCTCGTATCCAAAGGCGAAATCGGCGTCGATGGCAACGTGGCCCACGAAATTTACGAACTCGTGTAGTGCGTGAATGGACAACCGGAAGCGTTCGGTGGATTTCTGAAACGAAGTTCATGAGCGCGGGCGTGCGCATGGCGAGGCGGCTGTATTCGCGGTCATAATGGCGCATGGCTGATTCAGTGAGCGTGACCCGAGACATCGATGCATCACCCCAAGCAATCTGGGATCTCGTCACCCATCTTGAACGGATGGGTGAATGGTCGCCGGAGGCCACCGGCGGCAAGTGGGTTGGTGGCGCATCCGGCCCGGCCATGGGCACAAAATTCCGCGGGACCAACTCCAGCGGCAGACGAAGCTGGTCGACCGTCGCAACAGTGACGGAATTCGACGCACCCAATGTGTTTGCCTTCACCGTCATCGCGGGCCCCGGGCTAAAGGTCGCGACGTGGCGCTACCGCATCACCGCGACTGCTGCGGGCGCGAACGTCGAAGAAACCTGGATCGACACCCGCGGCGCGATCATCAAGTTTCTCGGCAAAAAAATCAGCGGCGTCGCCGACCGCGCGTCACACAATCGTGCGGGCATGGAAGCCACGCTTGAGAGTCTCGCGAAATCTGCGGCCGAAGCTCGGTAACGCTTAAGCGAGCGAAATACAATCGCCGAGGAGACGGAGCGGGACTCTTCGCTCACGAAGAACGTCCCCAAGAAGTAGCGGTCGCGCTTTTGTCCATACTGATCTAATCGTCTCGAAGGTTCCGCTACCAGACGAACGTCTTTTGAGGCGCGACGCGCCTCAACCTGCCCGACATCGTTCTCACCTAAATCCTGCCAGGCCTATGCACCGACGCAGACAAACGCAGGGCCCAGCGTCGGCTCGTCCGCACGATGTGGACATCGCTCGTCGGCGAATTTCCGCATTGTGGTCACAATACCTACTAGTGTGACCACATGGAGATCGGCGTGCGGGACCTGAAGGCGACGCTGTCTGCGGTGCTGCAACGAGCCGCCGCTGGCGAGGTCATCACCGTGACGGACCGCGGTCGTCCGGTTGCGACCCTTGGCCCGCCTCTCGGAGCCGTGGACCTGCAAGCGGCAGTGGCAGAGGGCTGGGTCACGCCCGCGACGTCGTCGGGTTTGCGTCAAGTCCGACGATTCGCGGCGCGAATGCCGGTCATTGACGCGTTGGCTGAGGATCGATCGGAGTGACGCTGTACGCCGATTCGAGCGCGATCCTCAAACGCTACGTCGAAGAAGCGGATTCGGATCGGGCAGTGGCGCTGCTGCTCAGCGATCCGATGGTCCTGACCGGCCGGCACTCGATTGTGGAGGTGCGAAGGAATCTTGCTCGTCTGCTGACGCCGGCAGACGCAACGCCCGCCCGAGCGTCGTTCGCCACCGACCTCGCATCGTTCGCGATCGTGGAGATCGACGCGGCGACATGTGAGCTCGCGGCGGCGATCGCCGAGCAAACGGGGGTACGCACCTTGGACGCGTTGCATCTCGGTGCTGCTCGACGCCTCGGTACAGCGATCACGTTCCTGACATTCGACATTCGTCAAGCGCAGGCGGCACGGTCGTTGGGCATGGCCGTTCTCGGCACGTAGCGAAGAGCAACAGCAGTGCAGTTGACGAAACAGCACTGCGACCCCGAACCGCTCGTCGCGCTCGTCGCCACGGCATCAAGGTCGATTCGAGTCGATCACGTCGCTGAGCGAAGCAATGCGAACACTCCCAAATTGTCTTGACCACGGCTGTGCACGATGTCGACAACGAGAAGCTCAGCAGCGAGGGACGAGCGCTATGAGTTCGCAGGTCACTCGCCGCGGTGGACGAAGTAGCCGCAACAGACCAGTGCGCGAGGGGGGACTTGAACCCCCACACCCTTACGAGTACTGGCACCTGAAGCCAGCGCGTCTGCCATTCCGCCACTCGCGCGTGAGTGCCTCATGTTACCAGTGAGTGCCCGGCACCATCTTGTCGTCGGGCC
>JANYBW010000028.1 GCA_025360585.1 Actinomycetes bacterium
GATCTCCGAGGACGAGGTCATGTCCTTTGGCGGCTAACGATCGGGCCAGGTGCGGACCGACGTAGAAGCTGGCATCATTGATGATCGCCACGCGGCGGGGAGTTTCACTCATGCTGTAGTCGGCTCCATTGTTGCGGTCCACGATTGCGGCGCAGCGTATCTTGTGGCATAGTTCGTGTCGATAACCGCCCAAGCGCCATGACGACTGCTGTATTGATGGCCCGCGGGATAGTGGGGTGTGACTGATCCCGATTTGGTTTGTTTACAAAGCAGAGTTGTGGTTAAGCGCTGCGGAGTGCTTCGACGGGTTCGATGCGGGCGGCTCGGATTGCGGGGTAGAGCCCGGCGACCACGCCGGTGCCGATTCCGATCGCGGGCGCTGCGGTGATGAGTGTGGGTGGGATGACCGCGGTCCACTGTTGCGCGATGGCGATCGCGCTTACCGCGAGCACCCCGATGCTTGCTCCCGCTATTCCACCGACGCCACCGGTCATTGCTGATTCGGTCACGATTTGGCGCGCGATGTGTGAACGGCGCGCGCCGTTGGCGCGACGCAGGCCGATTTCGCCGGTGCGTTCCATGACTGCCACAAGCGATGAGTTGGCGATCGCAATCATGCTCATGATGAGTGCGATGAGGCCGAGCCCGAAGAACAGTTTCTGAATGTCTTGTTCAACATTTTGGCGCAAGGTTTTCGGGTCGGGTGGTACCAACGTGCGGAACCATTGCGGATGAAACGGGTCGAGCGCAGCTGCGGCTTGCGCGCCGATCGTCGCGGCAGCGCCGGGTGCGACGCTGATGGTGGCTTGTGGTTCTTGCACGTCACCGGGATAGATCATTGCGGCAGTCCCGGCTGGGATTACGACAGCGCCGAGCACTTCGGCGTTGCGAACCGTGCTTTGGATGATGCCGATTACCGTAAACGAACGCGTGCCCAAAAAGATGGAAGGATGCAAGGCGATGCTAGTGATATGGAACTGGTCGGCGATGCCCGTGCCGATGAGCGCGACACGTTCCGCGTGGGTGTCGTAGTAGGTTTCCAACGATCGCCCGATGATCGTTGCTTGCATCGCGACGAGCGCGCCTGGGGTTGCGGCGAGGATCGGGGTTTTTGTCCCATCGGTTGATTGGGTACTCCCCGGACGGTTCGACACCGTGGCGTTCGATGCGGTTCGCCACGTCAACCCGGCGGCCTGCACGCCTTGCAGCGTTTCGAGACGGTGCTGTGCGTCGAGGGGGAAGTGCGGAGCGATTGATGCGGTGGAAGTTCGGGCTTCGGGATCGAGTTTCACAAATACTTCGGTGGCGCGCGTCGCGTCGAAACGATCAGATACTTGCGCTCGAGCGGTCGCGGCGTAACCCGATGTAGTGACGAACGCGGCGATACCGACGGCGGTTCCGAGCGCGGTGAGGGCGGCCCGCCCGCCGCGGCCTTTGAGCGCGGCCGCCGATTGCAAGATCAGGTCGATCCACGCGAGGCGCGAACGTTCGAATTGGCGTTTAGACATATCGAGCCACGCCGTCGCGAATTTCTATTCGGCTCCGGGCTCGTTGCGCAACGACCGGATCGTGCGTAACGACGATGATTGTGAGGCCGGCATCGTTGAGTTCGTCGAGCAGATCCAGAATCTGCAACGCCGTATTTGAATCGAGACTGCCAGTTGGTTCGTCGCAGAGCAAAACTCGCGGTTCTCGCACAAGCGCTCGAGCAATCGCAACGCGTTGCCGTTCGCCGCCCGACATGGTCGACGGTTTCGCGTCGCAACGATGCGATAGCCCGACGGCTTCGAGCGCGGCGAGCGCGCGCTGTCGGCGTTGCTTGCGGTTCACTCGTTGATACAACAAACCGATTTCAACGTTGTCGGTTGCAGAGATGTGGGTGATCAGATGAAAGGCCTGGAAGACAAACCCGATGGCGTTCGCGCGCGCGTCGGTGCGATCACGATCACTGAATCCACTGACATCGACTCCATCGATCAACAGTTGACCCGCACTCGGACGGTCGAGGAGCCCAAGCTGATTGAGCATTGTTGATTTGCCGGAACCTGATGGCCCAGTGATCGCCAGCCAGTCACCTTCGTGGACCGCGAGGTCGCACGGTTGCAGCGCTTCGACGGGAGGCGACGATGGGTAGGTACGGGCCAGTCCCACGAGTTCGAGGACGGACGGTCGGCCGGTATCTGGACCGCCACCATTTGCGTGGGCGCTGTTCAACCCACAACCACCCGATCGCCGTCGTGCAGCGCATCGGGAGATTTCGGAGTGACTTCGACTGCGCCATCGGCGGAAACGCCAACTACCACCGCAACCGTGACTGGAGTGCTGTTCGTTGCCTTGGCGACAAATGTAGAACCATCGCGGGCGCTTTGCACCGCAGCGATTGGAACGGAGAGCACTTTGCCCGTTGTGGCCGCGCCGACGACCGTCACTCGAACATTGCCAACAAAATCAGCGGGTATTGGCTTATTGGGCGCGAGTGTTACCGGATATGTCGTGGTGCCGTCCGGTGCTTTAACTCCAGTGCTTGCAACCGCGGTAACCGTTGCGGTGACCGTTGCATTCGATTGTTCGTTGAGGATGGTCGCGGTGCTACCCGCGTGTACTAATGCTCGGTCGGTGTCGGCAATCACGAATGCGATGCGTGGGCCACCCGCCGCGAGCGTGACGAGTGTTGTGCTGGCGGCGGCGATAGCTGGGGCGCTTGCCGGGTCACCGCTGGCTGGAGCGGCACCCCCCGACGCGGGGGCGACCAGATCACCAACTTTCGTTGCGACGGTAAGAACCCGCGCGGGGAGTTGTGCAACGAATTCGAGCTCGGACCGCGGGATGGCGATGCCCGCGGGTTGCAGTGGATCGGCTTGCGCGGCAACCGTGGGTTCGTATCCCGCGGTCCGATACCAACGTTGCACCGCAACTTGCGTGTTGTAGTCGAACAAGCCGTTGGTTGTACCGGTTGGGAAACCGGCGTTCGTCAGCGCAACTTGGAGTTCTTTGACATCGCGACCACGATCGCCGGTCTTGATGTCACGCCACAACGGGAAGATGCCCTCGAGTACGAACACCGGCCGATCCGAAACTTCAAGAATGCGTGCGCCGTTAGCAAGACGCTGCTTCGCTGCGATCGCGACATCGGTAACCACCGCCCCCGCAGCAAACTTCGTCCGATCGACGATGGGTACTTCAGGGATCGTGACGTCGGCGCGGCCAATGACCGAACTCGTCAACGCTTGCAACGTGACTCGTTCGGTGAGCACCGAAGGCTTCGGTGGTTTCGCATCGGCCAACACTTGCTTCGGTGACTTCGTGCGCGACGCAACCAACCAGCCACTACCAGTCACACCAACTACAACAATCGCCA
Organism: Actinomycetes bacterium; assembly: GCA_025360585.1. Taxonomy (GTDB): domain Bacteria; phylum Actinomycetota; class Acidimicrobiia; order IMCC26256; family PALSA-610; genus F1-120-MAGs023. Next base: position 3,359 of record JANYBW010000028.1, read on the forward strand.
CAACGATTGTGCGGGCTTTCATGTGGCGTGCTCCGCAGTGTCGTGTCCCTGACGGGCAAGCGCAACTGCTGCAACCCGCGAACCGACGCACAGCTTCGCGTATAACGCGCTGTTATATTTCTTGATTGTCGCGTACGACAGGTTCATGGCTTCGGCTATCTCGCGGTTCGTCTTCGATGTTTGCAACCAGCCGAGCAGAACGATGTCACGTTCGTTGAGTTTGTATGCATCTGGATCGAACGAGGCTGTGAAGTCGGGATGAATTGCGCGCTCAATGAATACATCCGCGACAAGCGGGTCGATCCAGATGTGACCACCTTCGACGTGATCGATCGCTTCGCGAATCCGATCAAGATCGGCGAGGCCACTTGCAACGACATATGCGCGAGCGCCCTGATCAATCCAGCTGACTGCTTCGGTCGCGGACGGTGCATTTGCGATGATCAACAACGGACTTGCCTCGGCATTCGTGAAATCTGATCGTGCGTGCATAACGAACAGAAGTTGCGAAGCATGTTGCAGCTTCTGAATGGCGTTGGCGAAAATGGTATCGATACCGACTACCTCGATCATGGTAGGCCCCTTGCCCCTTGCCCCTTGCCCCTTGCCCCCCTACACTCCGGCCTGATCTACGCCTTCGCCTCCTCCAAACTTTTCTACGTCGGTTTGGGCCAGTTCAACATTGCCAGCAGCCAGTGGATTCCCTTTTGCGTGCTCTATCTTTTGCGCATGGGGCGCAGCACGAATCGACGCAGTGGTTTCCGATATGCACTGCTGGCTG
>JANYBW010000086.1 GCA_025360585.1 Actinomycetes bacterium
GCAACATCCGCTCGCCTGAGATCGTCCAGCCGTAGTACGCCTTCGCCATTGTCACTGCTGAGATCGTGAGTGGACCGGTTTCCGTAGGCTGGCCCGCCTCACAGGACTCGACGTGCGCTACCTCGTTGTCGCTCGCAATCCCGATGAGGCACTCGCTTCCTTTCGGCCGTTTCTGGCATCGCACTCCGATGGCTGGTTCGACGCGTGGCATGTGCCACGAGCCGCGCTGACGGGACCGGATTTTCCCAACGTTTATCGCAGGATTTGGTTTGCATGCTGGCGCGCCGATGATCTTCGGGACGATCGGCGCGTGGTGGCCGTTGCGGAATGAGCCAAACGTCCATCTGGTGCACTCTAAGGCAAGTGTTTATTGGTGAATTGGCTACACATTGTGTTCCAAAATCACCAATGAGCAAGTCGCATTGCGCGATTGATACCTTCGTTTGGCATGCGGTACGTCGTGTTGTTACGGGGAGTCAACGTTGGCGGCAAGAACCGCTTGCCGATGGCTGATCTGCGAGCCATCTTGGAATCGCTCGGTTTCACTCATGTACAGACATACGTACAGAGCGGCAACGCCATTATTGAGAGCGCGACAGTTCCGGACAACGTGGCGATCGCGGCGGCCATCCTCGATTCATTGCAGATCAAGACAATCGTCGTCATGCGGTCGCACGTTGAACTCCAAGAGTTGCTCCGCGCAAATCCATTTGCCAACGAGGCGGCGTCGTCGCTGCATTTCGGGTTCATGAGCCAGCGTGCCGATGCCGAGATCGATGACACCAACGAGGTCGACCGTTTCACGCCCGACCAATTCGCGGTGCGCGGTAGCGACGTATACATGGTGTTCCCAAACGGGATGGGTCATTCGAAGCTCATGCCTTGGCTCGACCGTCGATTCCGCCAGGAAATGACGATCCGCAACTTCAATACGGTCATGAAGCTCATTGCAATGAGCGCCGAAGGCGATCAATAATCACCGACGATTCGTCAGCAAACTCGCGACCGTTGCTGCTCATGCGTCGACTACGAACGCAGCGCGCTGTCGAACATTGCAAACGCACTCGCGTACGAGCGATCGGCGGCCGCATTGTGATACGCGTGACCAGGAACACCAAATCCGTGATTCGCACCGTCGTGGATTTCCGCGAGCCCGCGTGGCGTAAGCGCGTTCGTCGCGTCGATGAGCGGTTGACCGACGGTAAACCGATCCGGGTCACCAACAATCGTGGGCAGCACCGAACGAGCTCCGATGCAGTAACCAATGCATCCCATTGGCCCAGTCGATGCAGCAGGTTCCGACTCCATATAGCTGAGTGTCGCGCCAAGATCGGAGGCGACCATGCCGTCGTCGGTCCCGAGCAGAATCTCAAACATTCTGGCAAGGTCGGTCGAGCCCGATCCTTGTGTTGGGTTTGGGCTCATGTCCCAGACCAGCCATTCACCGTGACGGTGATAGCGGTCGTGGCTCACGACGTAGTAGCCCGCATCAGCAATCCATTGCATTGCTTGTTTCGATCCAACGTCGAGCCCCGGCCCGTGATGAAAGAAAACCACAACGGGAAAGGGCCCATCACCGGCAGGTTTGCGAACATGCAAACCCATTGGTCCGTCGGGAGTCTGAATCGTTAGGTCAATCGCAGTGTTCGATGCGCCCGTCACGTTCACACCGTACGTCGCGCTGGTTGGCGGACACGACACATGCATCGGTGCACGGTGCGTCGCCAAAGCAACCAAACCAGTCAGTCGCTCCGTCGGTCTAGCCTGCGCCTATGCGTAGTGCTGGTGTTCGTTTCATCCTGGGATTGTGTGTGGTTGGCGTGCCGGCATGCTCGGGCGCTTCAACTCGTTCGGTCGCGCCGCTCGTAACGAGCGCGCCGCACACCACGACACACGCGGATGTGGTCCCGATCTCGCAACAACGGCCGTTTGCGATTTCGGTGTCGCACGAAACGTTCATCGACACGAGCCGCCCGACCGCACCCGTCGATCATCCTGCGTATTCACCGAAGCGCACGCTGCCCACAGATCTGTACCTTCCGAAATCCGACAAACCGCTGCCGTTGATCATGTTTTCGCACGGCTACCACGGTGCACCGTCGAAGTTCTCGCAGCTGTTTCGCGCTTGGGCAGAAGCGGGCTACATCGTGGCGGCACCGCAGTTCCCGCTGACCAGCGATCGTGGCGCGCCGTACGACATCCTCACCGATTACCAAAATCAGCCCGCTGATATCAGTTTCGTGCTCAGCGAATTGTTGAAAAGTCCCTTGGGTTCAAAGATCGATGCAAAACGGATCGGCGCGGCTGGGTTGTCGCTCGGCGGCGCAACCACGTTCGGCCTCGTCGATAACCCGTGTTGTCGAGACGAACGCATCCGCGCCGCAGCAATGTTCGATGCAGTTCACCTTGTGTTTTCGAAGCCGGACGAAAAAAATAGGATTCCCATACTCATCGCGCACATCGATACCGATATCGCGTCGCCATACAAGATTCTCCGAAAGGTTTACGCGGCCAGCGCTTCACCGAAATGGTTCCTCACCTTCCACATCGGCGTCCACCCCGAGGCGTACGAAGACACACCATCGCCCCACGACAAAACCGCGATTGCGACATCAATCGACTTCTTCGATCTCACCCTGCTCGGCGACGAAACCGCCCGCTCGAGATTGCTCAAGGACGGCACCAACCCGGGCGAATCCAAGATCCTCGCTGGCTGACCTATCCGATCGCAGCACCGTTGGCGAGGCCGTCGATGATCGCGTTGAACGTTGCGCTTGGGCGCATTGCCTTCACGACGAGCGCGGGATCCGGGAAGTAGTAACCACCGATATCGACTGGCGATCCTTGCGTTGCATCGATCTCGCTCACAATCGTGGATTCTGCATTCGCGATTGCTTCGGCGATTGGCGCGATTAACGCGGCCAGCGCCGCGTCGTCGGTTTGCTTCGCCAGCTCTTGGGCCCAGTACAGCGCAAGATAAAAGTGGCTACCACGATTGTCGAGTTGGCCAACCTTGCGTCCGGGCGACTTGCCTTGATCCAACAACGTCGCGGTCGCGCGATCGAGGGTATCGGCAAGCACCTTTGCACGCGGATTTGATCCGACGATCGAGAGATGCTCAAGCGAAGCGGCAAGCGCGAGGAACTCACCGAGCGAATCCCAACGCAGATGTGCTTCCTTCACAAACTGTTGCACGTGCTTCGGCGCCGAACCACCCGCGCCCGTTTCAAACAATCCACCGCCGTTCATGAGCGGCACGATCGAAAGCATCTTTGCGCTCGTGCCCAACTCCATGATCGGGAACAAATCAGTGAGGTAGTCACGCAACACATTGCCAGTGACGGAAATGGTGTCTTGGCCCTTGCGGACTCGTTCGAGCGACAATTTCGTGGCCGCGACGGGAGCGAGAATCCGAATATCGAGACCGGTCGTATCGTGATCGCCGAGGTACACGTTGATCTTGGCGATGAGTTCACGATCGTGGGCGCGAGTCTCATCGAGCCAGAACACCGCGGGCGCACCAGTGGCGCGTGCGCGAGTGACCGCGAGCTTCACCCAATCGCGAATCGCCGCGTCTTTGGTTTGGCAGGCTCGCCAAATGTCACCTTGCTCAACGCCATGTTCGATAAGTACGCCGCTCGCGCCAATCACGCGCACCGTGCCCGCGGCCGGGATTTCAAAGGTCTTGTCGTGGGAGCCGTATTCCTCGGCCTTTTGCGCCATCAGGCCAACGTTGGGCACCGACCCCATCGTCGACGGATCGAATGCGCCGTGGACCTTGCAGTCTTCGATCACCGCGTCGTACAAACCCGCGTAACACGCGTCCGGAATGACCGCGAGCGCGTCTTGTTCTTTGCCGTCGGCGTTCCACATCTGGCCCGAGGTACGAATCATCGCGGGCATCGAAGCATCCACGATCACATCGCTCGGCACGTGCAAGTTCGTGATGCCTCGATCAGAATCGACCATCGCAATTGCCGGACCGTTCGCGATCGCCGCGGCAACGTCGGCTTCAATTTCTGCTTGTTCTGCGGCGTCGAGTGTGGCCACGCGGGCCAGCACATCGCCTAGGCCGTCGTTCGCGTCCGCGCCGATCTTCGCGAACGTCGTGGCGTGCTTGGCGAAAACCTCAGCAAAATAGGCCTTGACCGCGTGTCCGAAGATGATCGGATCCGAGACCTTCATCATCGTTGCCTTCAAATGCAACGAAAACAACACGCCTTCGTTGCGAGCCGCTAGGAGTTGTTCACGCAAGAAGGCTTGCAACGCGGCGACACTCATGAACGTGCCGTCGATCACTTCGCCGGCAATCACGGGCAGCGCGTCTTTCAGCACCACGATCGTGCCGTCGGTTTGCACGAGCTCGATACGAAGTGTGTCCGGTGCGCCGATAGTGACCGACTGTTCGGTTGCGCGAAAGTCACCACCGTGCATGTGAGCAACTCGCGTCTTGGAATCAGCGGACCATGCACCCATCGAATGCGGGTGCGAACGCGCATACGATTTCACCGAAGCAGGCGCGCGACGATCAGAGTTGCCTTCGCGCAACACTGGGTTGACGGCGGAGCCTTTGATCTTGTCGTAGCGCGCCACGATGTCGCGGTCTTCATCGGTTTTCGGCTCATCAGGATATTCAGGAACGTTGTAGCCCTTGGCCCGAAGCTCCTCGATCGTGGCTTTCAGTTGCGGGATCGATGCCGAAACGTTCGGGAGCTTGATCACATTCGCGTCCGGGCGTTCAACGAGGGCACCCAACTCCGTGAGGTCGTCGGAAATCCGTTGCGATTCAGTCAAATAGCTTGGAAACGCCGCCAGTACCCGAGCGGCAAGCGAGATATCGCGCAGCTCAACCACAACACCAGCGGCTTTGGTGAAGGCGTTGAGGATCGGCAACAGCGAGGCAGTCGCGAGCGCTGGTGCTTCGTCGGTTTGGGTATAGATGATTACGTGCTGCGTCTCGGACATGCCACTTCCATCACGTTGGGTAACGCCCGCCGAGCGACGACGGGCACGAACGCCCCATACTCGCACGCGAACCACCACAACTTCGGGCTGGCGAAGGGTTCGTTCGCCGCGTTTAGGTTGGCGGGGTTTCGGCTTCGACCACGCCAGGATCGTTATGCTCCCAGCAACCGGCTCCCGCTGGAGTCGCCACAACTGGAAGGTCACGATGTGTCAGGTTTCGTAAGCCCCGCGTGGATGCCGTCGTCGATGCGAGAGGCAGCCAAAGCCGGAAAAGCCACGGCGTTAGAACTCGAGTCGGGCGCAGCGTGGTCCTACTTGCTCGCCAAGTTGCAAACGGTTTCCACGACGGTGCTCTCGGATCAGGTGCCGCGCAATCCGTACGATATGGCAGCCGGGTTCCGACACTTGCTCGTGTTGCTCTGGATTGGCATCGACGACGCGCTGCGGGGTGGATCGAACGCAACGCTTGCGATTCGCCCATCGAACACTGATGCCATCTTCAAATGGGGCATGGATTGCCCAGATTGTTTGTACACCGGCGCGGGGTTGCGGGGTGGCGAGACGTACCGGTTGTGGGGCAACCGCGGCACCGCGCGCTACGTCGGGCTGCAAACCATGGCTGGCATGGCAAGCACGGCCAATGTGTTGCTCGATCCCGATGAAATCGAGCTCGAACCAAACGGTGATTTCGAAATCATCTTGTCCGCGGAACAACACACCGGTAACTGGATGGCGATCGCGCCCGACGCGACCCAGCTTGTCATCCGGCACTTCTTCTACGACTGGACGACAGAAGTTCAATCACGCTTGTCGATTGAGCGAATCAACCCCATCGAAATTGCAACGAGCACGGATGCTGCAACGCCCCTCGATCCGATGGCCGCGATGGCGCGCCAACTCGTGGCGCTAGGCGATTTCGTCGAGGCGAACCTGGATTTCTTTTTGCAATTCGCACGGCCCGAAAATCCCAATACATTCAATCCACCGTTCGATGGCACCGCGATGGGAGCGGCAGCCGAGAACCGGCCGGTAATTGGTTCGTTCAAGCTCGAAGCCGACGAAGCACTCATTGTGGAAGTAGCACCACCGACTGGTCTCTATTGGAGCTATTCAATCGGGAATCCTTGGTGGGAGACGATCGAGTACGGGCGCCACCAGTCGAGTTTGAATGGACACCAAGCCGCCGTCGACGACGACGGCCTCGTGCGCGTGGTTCTTGCGCATCACGACCCCGGCGTAGCGAATTGGCTCGACACCGCGGGGCATAGTGAGGGCCCGATCATCTTGCGCTGCGTGCGGACGGAAACGGCTCCGGTACCCACAACTCGTGTCGTCAAACACGCCGATATTGCTGCCGCATTGCCATTGAGCACCCCACGCATAACGGCAGCACAACGACGGGTTGCGATGCAATCGCGCCAGCTTGCGGTGAGCAATCGGTTCGTTCGATGACTCTCAACGTTGAAGCGCTCGAAGCGCAAGCACAAACCGAAACTGGGCTCTCCGACTTTGGTGATGGCCATCACCGTGAAGGTCTCGAACGGCTCGTCGCGTCCATGAACAACGAAGGCGACCTCACCGAAATTGGTGAAATGCAACAACAAATGCGGCTCGTTTCGTTTCTCAACGCGCGGCTCCAGGTTGAAAACACCTACCGAATCCATCCCGAAATCGAAGCGCAAATTATCGGCGGCCCAGTCTTTGTCATTGGACTGCCGCGCACTGGCACCACCGCACTGAGTCAGCTCGTTGCGGCCGATCCCCAGTTCCGTTCGTTGCGTCTCTGGGAAAGTGGCGCACCCGTCCCGCCTCCAGAAACCGCTACCGAACACTCCGACCCTCGCATCGCCGCGGCCGCCGACGGCCTTGCATTAATGAATGAATACTTCCCGCTGATGCAAACGATGTACCACTCGGAAGCGACCACCGCGACTGAATGCCAAGACCTCATGGGCATGAGTTTTCGCACCGCCCACTTCGATGGCTCCGCGCGGCTGCCGTCCTATATGGATTGGGTGATGCAGTGCGATATGCGCGGCACCTACGAATACCATCGACGGGTACTGCGACTGTTGCAATGGCATTGCCCGCCGACACTGTGGCATCTCAAAACTCCTGTGCACATGTTTGCAATGGATGCGCTCCTGCACGCCTATCCCAACGCGCGCTTCTTGTGGAGCCATCGCGATCCCGCGTCGGTCCTCGCTTCGGTTTGTAGCCTGGTGCACTACACCCGAAGCTGGAGCAGCGACCGCGACGACGCCGCGACCCTCGGCCAAGAAATGACGCAACGATGGGCAGAAGGCGTGCGCCGAGCCATGGACTTTCGCGCACGCGTCGGCGAAGACCGCTTCGCCGATGTTTCCTTCGGTGCCCTCCAAACTGATCCGATCGACGCGATCGCAACCAGTTTTGAACGCATCGGCATTGCATTCCCAGACGCTTCCCGCCAGGCCGTCGAGCAGTGGGCCAACCAACATGAACCCGGATCGCATGGCTCGCACCGCTACGAGATCAGCGACTTCGGTATCACTGCGAAAGAAGTCCGCGAACAATTCGCTTCGTACATCGAGGCTTTCGACATCACCGATTGAATGCACCGATTGAATGCTAGGACGAGAATATTTTCGCTCCATTGCCGTTGCGCATGTTTCAAACGTCCATGCCGATTGATTCGGCTTGATCGGCAAGGGAAAGCCAACGTTCTTCGCCAGAATCGACCTTGGCCTGAGCGCCCGCGAGCTCGGTACTGAGCCGGATTAGGTCATCACGGCTCACGCCCGGCGCGCCGAGCAGCCCGAGAACTTTGTCGCGCTCGACGGTTGCTTTCGCGAGATCGCGTTCCGCGATGGAGAGCTGATGCCGCAATGTACTTGGGCTCTTTTTGGTGATTGCTCGTGGAGCGACCGTCGTTGTCGCCGGGATGGGAATACTCGTTGCGCTCGCAGATTTCGACGCGGGCGGAGTTGTGGTCATCGACGACGGTTGCGCGGCGCGTTGCGCGAGCCAGCCCGCGACTCCCCCACGCACAATCGCCGCACGGCCATTGCCATCGAGCGCCAACACTTCAGTAACGGTCCGATCCAAAAAAATACGATCGTGGCTCACAACCACCACGATGCCAGGCCAATCGTCGAGAAATGCTTCGAGCGCACGCAGCGTGTCGAGATCAAGATCGTTCGTCGGCTCATCGAGCAACAACACGTTTGGTTGTTCGATCAAGGTCAACAAGAGTTGCAATCGCCGACGTTCGCCACCCGAGAGCGTGCCGATCGGTGCGAATTGCGTGTCGCCGTCGAACCAGAATTGGCGCATCAATTTCAAATCGTCGATCGACGGCTCGCCTTTATCGCCGGCCACGGCATCGCGTACGCGTTGATCAAGGTTGAGATTGCGACCGAGTTGATCGTAATAGCCAATTTGCACAGTTTTTCCGGTGTTCACCGTGCCCTGCGACGCGCGCAATCGGCCGGCCATGAGATCCAGAAGCGTGCTCTTGCCAGCACCGTTTGGTCCGACAATCCCGACACGATCGCCGGGCTCGAAGGCGTGACTGAACGGCCTGAGCACCAACGTGGAGCCAGTAGCCGCGTCAGCTCTAGCGGTCGGCCACGAAAACCCGACTCCTTCGAGCTCGACGCCGCGCGACCCAAGGCGAGCGCTGCCGAGCGCGAGCCCGATATCGCCCTCTCGTGCCGCGGCTTGGGCCGTTCGAGCAATGAGTGCCTTCGCGGTATCGACTCGTGCTTTCGGTTTGGTCGAACGCGCGGGCGCACCGCGACGCAGCCATGCGAGCTCGCGGCGCGCCAAATTCTTACGCGTCTGTTCCGCAGTCACCGCCTGCGCTTCGCGCTCGATACGAGCGGCGAGATACGCGGCGTAACCCGAACCCGCGTCGCGATTCGCGGGTACATGGATATACCCCACACCGCGATCGAGCTCCAATACTTTATTCGTGACTCGATCGAGCACATGCCGATCGTGGGTAACGAGAATCAACCCGCCGGCAAACGCGGCCAACCACTCCTCCAAGTAAGCAATAGCATCGAGGTCGAGATGGTTGGTCGGCTCGTCGAGGATCAACGCGTCCCATTCACGAGCCAACAGTGCGGCGAGCGCGACTCGCTTCTTTTGGCCACCGGAAAGCTCATCAGTTTTCGCTTCGAACACGCCCGCCATTCCGAGGCGCTGGAGCATGGCTTCACCCTGCCACTCCATATCGTTGAGGCCCGCACAGACCGCGGCCCGCACCGTGCCCTTCGGCAGTAGCGGGAGTTGCGCCAGCGCGCCGACCCGAGCACCTCGCCCTCGACGCACCGCGCCAGCTTCTGGATCCCGCTCCCCACTCAGCAAGCTGAGCAACGTGCTTTTGCCACAACCATTGAGGCCGACCACGCCTACCCGATCCCCTTCGGTCAGCGTGAGTGACACATCAGAAAACAGTGGACGATCAGGACGGGTTGCGCGCAGGCCTTGCGCATCAATAAGAATCACAGTCTCGTCAAGCTAACGGCCGCCTCGCAGCAACCCAACTTCACGAAACGGGCATTACGAAAACTCTGCGGTGCGACGCACGAATCGCCAGGCCCCTTCTTCGTTGCGCAACACATCGTGGTATCGGCCGACCACTTGCACCGCCCAACCAGCCTCACCTTTCAGTAAGAACACGACATCGCTGAACACAGTCGCGTCGGTGTTGTTCCATTCGCTGATCACAGTGTTCAACACCAAGTGGCGTTGAGGCGTCCGCGGCTTCCATCTTGTATACGCAGCTCGCAAAGCCTCGTGGCCTTCGTGGATACCCATGCCGGGCATATCGCAGGCACCATCGGCACAAAACAGCGTTACGACATCGTCAACCCGCCCGTCGTCGAGCGCATGGGTGTATCGCGCGATTGTGGCTTTGATGCCTTCGGAAACGTCGGCGAACGAAAGTGCGGTCATATCGCAATACCTCCAAGAAGAAATCGACGAGCAGTGCGCCCGCGATCAAAAACCAATATCGACGATCGGACGCTCCAGCGGATTCACATTGAGCTCCGCGAGTGCGCGGAGCAGCTCATCGTAAGATCGCCCCGACAGGAATCCATCGACGGTGCGTTCGAAGTTAGAGATGTGACCCTCGTTGCGTTCCGAGAGGCGCATGTACTCAAAGCCCTTGTTGTGTAGGCCCTTTTGCTGCTTCGGAAGGTTGGAGAAGTCTTGGCGCGGAATCGGAGGCCAGCGATCATCGTCGCATTCCCAACGCTCCGGCACGGGCGGCACGGGCGGTTCTCCGCCAACGGGAAATCGGGTCAGCGACCAGATTTCCATCAACGTTTCTTCGGGGCCGAGCGGGCGGAACCGATACGACGACGCACTGCTGTACATCGGCAAGACGAAGAAATTAGGGAAGCAATAACCCATCGGCTGATTGAGCCCTTGCGCATCGAGTTCATTCAGGTCGGCGATGATCGAACCGCGGTCGCGGTGCCAGGCGACAACCGCTTCGTTCAAGGTGCGATTCCATTGGGCCACGGCTGTCGGACCATCGGCGGGCAACTCGATATTGCGCAATCCCTCAGCTACCTGCACATCGTTCGCGTGCACCATTCCTGCCATGCCTTCGCTCATCATGCGTAAATAGTGCAGCTCCGCGTCGAGAAATGTCTGTGGATCGAAGGATCCGTCGCGAGGCAATAGGCGTCCCGGAATCACGAGCTGCGGATGCGATTCCACAACGTGGTATTGCTCCACGAACGCTTCTTGCGCAAGCTTCCAGTTCACGGGGAGGCGGCATGCATACCACCATTCAGCACGCATCGCCTCAAGTTGCCAAGCGTCTTGGATCGACGCGAACGGTTCGATGCAGTCGCGTAGCGGCGGCGCGTCATTATCGAAGTTGATCCACGCGCAGCCACCCCAGGTTTCGCAGCGCACAGAAATCAAGTTGATGTCGTCGGCGTCGAGGTTGTGTTCGGAGAACGTTTTGCGCGCCGGAACGAAGGAATTCTTGCCGTGTTCGTCGTAACACCAACCGTGGAAGGGACACACAAAGCCACCCTCACAATTGCCGTTGCCTTCGATGACCTTTACACCTCGATGCCGACACGCGTTCTGAAATGCGACAACGGTGTCGGCATCAGCTCGCATCACGATCACCGACTGATCAAGGATCTCATACTCCACATAGTTTCGGGGCGACGGGATCTCTTCGAGCCGACACGCCATCTGCCAAGTGCGCGACCACAGCCGTTCGGCTTCGAGCTCGTAAAAGTGCTGATCGAAGTAGCGAGCTTTTGGGGCGCGGTCGCGATGTTGCATCGCGAACGGCACACCGGCAGCTGATGGTTCATCCACGATCGCTGCAACGCCTCTCGGAGTAGGTTGTGGGCACGGCGAAGAGCCGATCGGCACAATATACGTACGGGTCATACGTACGGGCCGCCACCATATTGCCCGACACCGCGGGAGCAGTTTCAGCTTGAATCAACAACGCACCGACAGTCGCTCACCGACCCCGACAATCGACGTGGAAATCCTGGTCATTGGCGCAGGAGTAACGGGTATCTATCAGCTCTACCGCGCCCAGGAAGCCGGCATTTCTGTGCACCTCGTTGAGGCTGGCGACGGCGTCGGCGGCACGTGGTACTGGAATCGCTATCCGGGCGCGCGCTGCGACTCCGAAAGCCACTATTATTGCTATTCCTTTTCGGACGAGATCCGCAAAGAGTGGAAGTGGAGCTGCCGCTATCCCGCGCAGCCCGAGATCCTCGCCTATCTCAATTTTGTCGCCGACAAGCTGG
>JANYBW010000001.1 GCA_025360585.1 Actinomycetes bacterium
TGAACTGCCAGATCAGTACGGAATCATGTTGCAATTGTTCGGGGGTCCATCCCAACTTCGTTGCCGCGCTCAACATTCCTTGGTATTCGCCGGGGTCGTACATCGTCGTCACTGCGGTTCCGGTGTGCACGCTCGCGTTCAACGTGAACGTTCCTTGATCACACACTTGTGAGCTCAGAATCCGGATCCAGATGTTTCCGCCTGCACCTTGGTGCGCACTGAAACCTGGAGCGTCGGCGGTAAGCACACCTACGAAGGACAGTGTCGAAGGTGTAGCGCCCGCCCACACTTCTCCACTCACGGTTGGGGGATTACCGAACGCGTTGGGGGCTGTTCCGGTCACCAACGCCAAGTCAACCGAGGTTGGGACTACAGCAGCGACTTTGTACCAAACTGAGGAATCCGTATCTGCTTCAAAAACCGCAGGGAGGTTGGTTTCGGGCGTGGAATTGCTCGTGGTTCCGTGAACGCTTTGCGTGCCGGTGATCGGAGCTGCCGTAGCGAAGTCGTCGTTTGCCGCACGCGCACCCCGGCCCCAGTTCCACGTCAGGTGCAGCGTGTCGGTAGTCGCGCTCGGGTCGGTGCTCCCAACCTGAATCTTGTAGCTCGTGTTCGCCACCGCGTTGAAGACAACTTGGCTGGTGCTATCGCAGCCGAAGCCGTCGTCGTTGCTTCCAACCTCGACGACGTTCGCAAACGTTGTTCCGGTGTATACCGACATGACCGTATCGATGTCGGTGCCGAACGTATCGAAGGTCACCGTCCCGCTGGTCGGCGCTTTCCACGTGTACCAGACCGTCGCGAACGGATCGCCGGTAATGGTTGCCGGCTCATTGAGCTGCGCGGTTGCACCAGTGTTCGATCCAACAAGTGTTCCGGATGCCGCGAGCGTCTGCGCGGCAATGAAGTTATCGTTCGGCGGAGCCGCGGCATGCGCTGCCGTCACCCCAAAGAGGCCCGATCCCAGTGTTGCCACCACACCAACGGTCAGTAATTTTTTCAGTTGTGAATTCATGGTCGTTACCGTACGCGGTGAACGAAACGAGGCCTAGGCCAGGAACGACTCTTTGGTGAACCCTTCACGACTCGTTACTGCTTTGGTTGCCCAGTGTTCATTTCCGTCACGGAGTTGCAGCTTTGCGACGCGACAGCGCCGTGTTCAGCAACGGCGGGATGAAGACGAGCCCCAATAGACCAAGGACCGCGAGAACCACCACCAGTGGCGAAACTGGACCATCGGTATCGGGTGGAGCGACCGGATCAGACGCAGCGATGCTGCGAAACGCCACGCCGTCATCTTGCGGAACCGCAACGAGCTTTCCGGTAACCGCGTCACGAATCGCCGGCTTACCGGTGTTGGGATCAATCACGGTCGGTGGCGTTGGGCCGGTACCGTTTGCCTTTGTCGTGCCTGGATTACCTGGGCCGTTCGGGCTACCGCCGTTGCCCGCAGTGACGGGCGTGGTTTGTCCCGGAGTCGTCGGCCGCGTGGAGACGCGCGTGGTTGTCGGCGTCACGGCAGGAGGCGGTGGCGGCGAACCCACAGGGCACGCTGCCGATCCGAGTTGCGGCAACGGCGCAGTTCCCGGAATCTTACTGGCTGAGTCGAATGCCGCCTGGCGTAGGTTGAATGGCATCGGCGAATACCCCAATGATTCCGCCTTATTTTGGCCAGCACACACGAAGTACGCGATGAATTTGCGCAGCACATCGCCCTTCGCGACACTGAACGGATCGGCAGTACTCGTCGGCGCAATCATGTAGGAATAGCTCGATACCGGATACGCCGCGGGATCCGCATACGTGTACACGCCCCCGAGGTTTTGCGTGTTGTCAGCATTCAAGGTCGCGCCTTTCAACGCGGTGCTGACGTTGTAGGCGGTGGGCTGCGTAAATTGATTCGCGCGGTTCTGCACCGACGCGACGGGGAAGAACAACTTTTTTGCGTATCCATACTCGACGTACGTAATCGCGCCATTGTTGTAGTTCGCAGCGACCGAGGTGGACACACCAGTAGAACCGAGTTGCCCAACTGAGCCCGGAAAGGTTGGGTACAACGAGGTCGCCGGGCATGGAGTCTGCAATCCCACACCGCGACAAAATGCGTCCCACACTGCCGGAGTCTGCGCCGCCATAAATGCAGTGAACTGTGCCGTTGTACCGGACCCATCCGAACGGACAATCGGCCGAATCGCTAGATGCGTGAGTTGGGTCAGGGTCGGATTGGTGGCTTTGATCGCGGGGTCGTCCCAGAAGTGGATCGCTCCCGTAAAGATTTTCGCAATCGTGTCGGGCGTGAGTTGCAAATTTGTAACTCGTCGACCTCCGAGATCAAGGTGGTACATGAACGACGTACCGCCTGCGACGATCGGCAGGTAGGTATACGTACGGCCTGAACGCTGCACGTTTGCGATCTCGTTCGTCACAACCGTTCCCGAGGCATCTCGATACGCGGCCTGGAACGGGATCTCGGAAACCGCAAAGTCAATCTGTTTCGCCACAAAAAAGTTTCTACCAGTCGTCGAACCGTTTGCGGTGAAGTTGATATTCAGGCCAAACCGAGCCACATCGGCACGCCACTGATCGACCGCGATCGAACTCCAGGTGGAACCCGCGCCATCGAGCGTGACGCTGCTCGCGGCAGACGCTTCTCTGCTCAACGGCGCGGCGAGGAGAGAACTGGTAAAGACCACTATGCCAATCGCAACGCGACCGAACCTCATCCTTTGCGGCATCAGAATTCCTTCGAATTTGGCGGGGATCATCCGAAGCGACCTCGTACGTAATCGAGTGTGCGTTGATCTTGAGGATTCGTGAACATCTCTTCGGTTGCACCGGCTTCGATGATCCGGCCAGGAGCGTTCTCACTGGCAAGGAAAAATGCACAACGTTGCGAGACCCGCTGTGCTTGCTGCATGTTGTGAGTCACAATCACGATCGTGATTTCTTGTTGCAACTCCGCGATCGTTTCTTCGATGCGCCGGGTTGATGTTGGGTCCAGCGCCGAGCACGGTTCGTCCATCAGGAGCACATCCGGCTTCACGGCGAGCGCGCGTGCAATACACAAACGCTGCTGTTGCCCACCCGACAACGCACCACCATTGTCGTCCAAACGATTCTTGACCTCATTCCAAAGCCCGGCGCGACGAAGGCACTGCGCGACGAGATCTCCTTTGACGCCTCGTTCTACCTTTTGTCCGCACAATTTGAGACCGGCAACGACGTTTTCGGCGACAGTCATCGCTGGAAACGGATTCGGTTTTTGAAATACCATCCCGATTCGACGTCGCATTTCGGTGACCGAGACGGTGCCACGATAGATGTCGACATCATCCATTGTGATCTCGCCAGCAAGGCTTGCTCCAGGCACGAGTTCATGCATGCGATTCAGGGTTCGCAGAAACGTCGATTTGCCGCATCCCGACGGACCGATCAGCGCGGTGACCTCGTTAGCGCGCATCTCCAACGAAACGCGATCGAGTACTTTGTGGTTACCGAACCATGCCGAAACTGAATCGGCACGCAGGGTGCACGCCTCCGATATCGCAGCGGCCGACACCGGCATTTCTTCAACAAGAGTCACTGAAACCTCACAATCCAACTATCGCCGGGGGTGGCCCGAACGGCTCGCCAACAAGCGAGCTGAGACAAACAAGATCAACACAATCACCAACAAGACGCACGCTCCACTCCACAACCAATCCTCAACCACGCCGGATCCGACCGCGTGAATCTTCTGGCTCCAGATAAACAGCGGCAACGCATCTTGCAATCCTGAAAATGGGTTGGCGTTAAACAGCTGCGCACCGATCATCGTCATGATCAATGGCGCGGTTTCGCCAACGACCCGCGCAACGCCGAGTACAACCGCCGTGACGATGCCGGTTCGTGCCGTAGGCAACACCACTTGCCTTGTGGTGTTCCATTCGCTGCCACCTAAGGCGAGTGAGGCTTCGCGGAGTCCACCGGGAACAAGCCGCAACACAACCTCCGTTGTTCGTGTCACCGTCGGCAACATCAAAATCGAAAGCGCCAATGCACCAGCGAAACCTGTAGCGCGGAGATAGCCCGGCTGAACGAGAACCGCGAAAATAAACAGGCCTGCAACAATCGACGGAACCGCACTCATTGCGTCGGTCAGCATCCGAACCGCTCGCGCCACCTTTCCGCCTATTTCATTGAGAAATACCGCGGTCATGACACCGAGCGGCACCGAAATCAGCATCGCGATACCAACAACTTCGAGTGTCCCAACGATGGAGTGCCAAGCTCCACCTTCACGGAACTTGCTTTGCGAAGCGGCGGATCGAAGCGTGTGAGTGAGGAACGATGCTTGTAGCCCGTGATAGCCGCGTTGAAAGACGGAAAACACAATGGAACCGAGAGGAATAAGCGCGAGCAGTGCAGCACTCATCACCAACAAACGAACGAGGTGATCAAGCGCAGCGGTCTTGCCCCACTGTTGCCGAGCAAGTAAGTAGATCAACACGACGAACAGCGACCATGCGGTCGCCACGAATCCGAGGCCACCGGAGAACGGAGCCAGGCGTTCGTACACAAGCCAGGTCAGAGCGATCGCCGCACTCCCGCCGCCGGCGTAGCTGATCACCGCGTCTCGATCAACCGTTCGAATCTGGATGCGATCATCGACGTCGCCGAGAACAACGTTCGGTTCTGATTCGTGAATCATCGGCTCATCCACAATGAGGTCAAGGGTCGGCACGACTAGATCTCCGTTGCCAAGCCACTACGCGATCGCGACACTATGAGCGAGGCTCCAGTGTTCACGACCAACGTCACCGCAAACAGGACCAAGCCAGCCGCCATCAACGCGCTTGTCGCGACGCCTTGCGATTCTGCCCAACTCCTTGCAATCAACGACGCGATCGAGTTCCCACCGGTTTTCAGTATCTGCAGGAGATCGTGCACATCAGTCGTGCGAGAAATGATCAGGGCGACGGCGACCGTCTCCCCCAGGGCCCGACCCAATCCGAGCATCGCTCCCCCAATGATCCCACCCTTCCCAAACGGCAACACGACATCGCGGATCACACCCCAGCGAGTTCCGCCGAGCGCAAGGGCGCCTTCTTTTTCACCAGGGGGTGCCTGCGCGAACACCTCGCGCATCACCGCGGTACAAATCGGCAAAATCATGAGGGCCACCACGATTCCCGCCAAAAACGCCGACGCTGAAAAATCACTTAAAGCGGTCGGGACGTTCTTACCCAGGATCGAGGTCGTATGAAAAGGAGGGAACCAACCCATGTGATCCGAAAGGAAGCGACTCAAGTACACCACTCGGCCTTGCAAGATCGCAGCTCCCCAGATGCCATAAATCAAGCTCGGGATCGCAGCGAGCAAATCGATCAAGGAAGTCAAGGCTGCCGTCACGCGCCGCGGCGCGTACTCGGTCACAAACAGCGCGGTACCGATCGCGGTTGGAACTGCAAGGCAAAGCGCAAGTAGCGCGATAACTACCGTTCCCAAAAGCACCGCCGCGATGCCAAAACGCCCACCAGCCGCGGTAGGCGACCATGCAGTCTCGGTAAAGAACGAAAATCCGGCCGAGCGAAATGCATCGATTGATCGGTACAGCAAGAAGCCGCCGATCAGCCCCATGAGCGCCAACGTGACCCAGCCCGCAAAATAGCCGAACCCCCGAAAGGTCCGATCGGAGATGCTGCGTTCGCTGCGAATTTCGACCCGAAGTTCTTGCTCGCGGGTTTCGTCCGAAATCACCAAGGTGCTCACGATGAGGCATTCCACACCACCGACCTTTCCGGGACCTTGCCCTCAGTTGAATGCCAGGTGAACAACTGGCGACGAGTCTCGTTCCGCGGCGCGGCCCGTGCTTTTCTGGCATCATGAAGATTCCGAAACAACTCGGCTCGCTAATGCGCGTGCGGCGAGTGCTGGTAGCAATGCCGTTCGTTGCTGCACTGATCTCGACCCACGCCGCAGCCCTGAGCGCTCAGCCCGCTCGACGCGCAGCCAACACTCCAACCCCATCACTCACGGTGACCCCATCGCAGGGCCTAGGGAACCAAGTGGTGAATGTTCGCTGGGACAATTTCACCAATCCAACCCAAATCGGCGGACAAGCGGTCTGGGTCTTTCAATGCAAGGCGAATCCCTCGTCGCTCGCCGATTGCTATCAAAACGATCCGTTCCCAAGCTCCAAAGATGGCAACACCGTCCAGACCGGGATCACCGGAGACGACTTCTCGGGGTCCGTGAATTTCGAGGTTCGAAATTCCGCTTCCCTGCCCCAATTGGGATGCGATCAGACGAACCCGTGCAGCATCGTCGCGTTCGACAGTACGAACGGAATACCTGCAACCGGGCTACCGCCGGAAGCCGTCGTCGCACCAATTTCTTTTGCCCCTGCAACCACCGACTGCACGCCGCCGCCAACGTTTGACGTCACGGCGATCGGCGAAGCTTCGATCGCTCAGCAGTTCTATCGGTGGTCAGCGTCGCAGTGCGGCGGAAGTACACCGATTTCGTTGGACTTTGCGGAATCAAATTCGGTCGAGGCGCGACTGGACTTGATCAATGGGCTTGATGATGTCGCGTTCACGTCGCTCGGCGCTACGCCGTCCGAGATCGCTGCGGGCCAAAATACCGCGTCGATTGCTTATGCACCGATGGCGATTAACGCTTCGGTATTCGCGTTCAACATCACCGACGCCAGCACGCGCCAACCGATCACGGACATGACCTTGACCCCGAGACTCGCGGCAATGCTGGTCACCGACTCCGGGCTCCTGAGTTTTTTTCAGGACCCAGAGTTCCAGAAGCTCAACCCGGGCCACACGTGGCCCGACTCGGCCTCACAACCGCTGCTGCGAACTGGCACCAACGCAGAAGCGCGGATCACCACGAACTGGATAATTCACGACCCGTCGGCCAAAGCATTCGTCGGCGGCGCAAGAATCAATGGCGTGACCGTGAGCAATGAACTTAAAAACCCGCCATACCCCGTCGATCTCTTCACCAAAACGAACGACGACGGGTTTCTGCTGCTCAACAGCGAACAAGAAATCGCGCGGCACGTGTTCTACCGAGCAAAGCCAGACAATTCTCAGGCAACTGGTCAGGGCTACATCGGGATACTCTCGCGCAGCAACGCGATCCGATTTGGCCTACCCATGGCAAAGTTGGTCAACAATGCGGGAAACGCCATCGCTCCCGACGCCACTGGTTTGGCCGCCGGCCTCAAAGCAATGACGACGCTGGATGGCGTCCTCGTTAGTGATCCCGCATCGCCCCAACCAAACGCCTATCCACTCACCAAAATCGACTACGCGATGGTCCGCACCACGGTTGCAGCCACAGATGCCGCGGGCAAACTGGTCGGCGATAAAGCCAAAGCGGTGCACCTGAAACAGGCTCTGAACTACGCAATCACTCAGGGACAATCCGATCTAGCGCTCGGCTATTTACCCTTGCCGAGTGATCTCGTTGCCGAAGCGCAAGCCGTCATCAATTCAATCAAACCTCTCGCCGATCCCACGCCACCGCCTCCTCACCGCACGACGACCACGACTGGCCAAACCACTGGCCAAACCACAACACCTACTACCAGTTATAGCGGTGGTTCGGGCACTTGTTGCACGACGCCAACCCCTTCCATCACCGAACCGGTATCCGCGCCGCCTTCAACCGCGAACCCGACTCCGACAACCAGTAGCGCGAACAAGGCACCCCAACTTCGCTACGCCTTGAGCGCTCCAGAATGGACGCCGATCGCGAACATTGGGCCGATCCCAACCAACGCAACCTTGCCGACGCTGTTGTTGCTCGGAATCGTCGCGTTTTCGATCAGCATTTTGTGGCCAGCCCTGCAACGC
>JANYBW010000008.1 GCA_025360585.1 Actinomycetes bacterium
CGCTTCGTCGAGATCAGCCAGAACCCGTCGCCTTTTGGCGCGCCATCTAAGAAGCTGCTTCTGAGCGAGAGCACCCGAGCGTTCGGCGCGGCTTCGCAGCGACTCGTAGCGTGACGCCGTGACAATCGATCCTCGAACCCCAGTTGTCGTCGGTGTTGGCCAGCTGAATCAAGACTGCCCGGCCAGCGAAGCCCGCACTCCCGTTGAGCTCTTTGGCGAGGCTGTACGCCTGGCGAGTGCCGATGCCGGCCATGGCCTCGCGAACCGCATCGACACGATCGCCGCGGTGGGCATCGTCTCTTGGCCCTATGGAGATCCAGCTGCAGTCGTTGCTCGCGAGCTCGGGCTCACGACCGCTCGTACAGCACTCAGCACTACGGGCGGAAACAGCCCGCAATTGTTGATCAACGAGATGGCTGAGCGCATTCGGACGAACCGAGCGGACATAATCGTTGTCGGTGGCGCGGAGTCGATGCACGCTCGTTGGTCAGCCCGAAAGGAACCGAAGGTCGAGCTCGTTTGGCCGAGTTACGAGGACCCAGAATGCGCAGACACGTTTGGCGTGGATACTGCTGGCACCAACGCGTGGGAAATGGCCCACCAAATGTTCGCCCCGACGATGGTGTATCCGTTGTTCGAAACCGCACTGCGCGCCGCGGCTGGGCACAGCATCACTGAACATCAGCAATTCGTTGGCGACCTCTGGAGCGAATTTGCCACGGTCGCTGCGAACAACCCCAATGCGTGGCGAGCGACGCCACTTTCCAGTAGCGATATCGCAACACCATCTCGCGCGAACCGTATGGTCGTGTTTCCGTATACCAAGCGCATGTGCGCCAACATCGACGTGGACCAGGGTGCAGCAGTGATGCTGACGTCATACGACACTGCACGCGCTGCGGGCGTCCCGGCTGAACAGTTGGTGTTTTTACACGCCGGAGCCGACGCGCACGACCACTGGTGGGTCAGCGAACGGCCATCGCTCGCAGACAGTGTGGCGATCGGAGTCAATGTTCGTGCGGTGTTACAGGCATCTGGCGTTGCGCTCGATGATGTCGCGCGGTTCGATTTGTATTCCTGTTTTCCGAGCGCGGTACAGCTAGCGATGAAATCGATCGGGCTTCGTGGTTCCAGCGGCGGCGACTCCCGACCATTAACGGTCACCGGAGGATTGTGTTTCGCGGGTGGCCCTGTGAACAACTACCCGACCCATGGTGTTGCCCAAATGGTCAACGCGTTGCGGGCTGATCCGGGCTCGTACGGCTTGACTACCGCGCTCGGCTGGTACGCGACGAAACATTCAGCCGCTTTATGGAGCACAACACCACCAACAAATGGCTATCGCCGGATCGATCCCGCGAAGACTCAAGCCGAAGTCGACGCGATTCCGATCGTCGAACAAGCCAACGCGTACACGGGAACCATCACGATCGAAGCCACATCAGTTGCCATCGACCGCGACACGAATCCGACCGTAGCGATCATCGCCGGCCGCACGCCCGATGGAAAACGCGCCATTGCAAACTCCACCGATGCCGATGCAATGCGCAGCATGTGCGAAACCCCGTGGGAAGGTCGCAGCGTCTCCATCTCTACCCGCGGCGAGACCAATGCTCTCGATAATTAAAGGCGTTTCATGCCTGAAATCAGTGCCAAGCCCACGGGAGCTCAACCGAAACGATCGACAGTCATGGTGCGCGGTTTCACTCGGCGATGCCCGCGCTGCGGATCCGGCAAAATCTTTCAACGCTGGACGACGATCATCGACGACTGCCCGCGTTGCGGCCTGCACTTCGAACGCGAATCGGGCTACTGGGCTGGAGCCCTCGCGATCAACTTCGTCTGCGTCGGTGGGCTCATCATCGCGACGTTCGGTGTTATCTTGGCGTTCACGCTGCCGAAGGTCAACATTGCGTTGACCCTTGCGATCATGGCGCCGGTCGCAGTGCTCGGACCAATCGTTTGGTATCCATTTTCGAAAACAATCTGGATGGCAATCGACCGCGCTTATCTGCAACGCATGGATCAACACGAACGCCCCGATGATTAGCCAAACGATGAACGACACGAGGGGCAAACCGAGCCGCGACGGGTTAGCCGCGACGGGCGACCAGCGCTCGCGGCCGGCCGGTTAGGTCATCGATCACAAACACTTCTCGGTACGCACCGGTTGAATCACCAATCGCGATCGCGTCGTCGCGCTGATGCGGCGCAATCTCACAGACAAACGCGGCATGTTCCCGTAACCAACGCGGCGCGGCTCGCAGAAGCAATTCGATCGATTCAAGCCCGCTAACACCACTCACCAACGCAGATTTGGGCTCGTGATCGCGAACCTCGGGCGCGAGCTCAACGTATTCGGCTTCGCTGATATACGGCGGATTCGAAACGATCAACGCAAACGCACCCAGCAGATGCTCGGGGAGCGCGTCGAACCAATCCCCCATCGCCGTTTGCACCCGATGCGTCGCGTTGCCCATTGCGTTATGCGCAGCAACGGCCAGCGCTTCCGCTGATCGATCGCATGCCCATACGTTTGCGTCCGGCAAGGCGCGCTCGAGTGCGATCGCGATTGCGCCCGAGCCAGTTCCCATATCCGCGACGTGCTCATGGGCTTGGCGGCCGTACGCAGACTTGCCGATCCGCAGACCGCAACGCTGCGCTTCGGCGAGCGCAACCTCAACGACCCACTCAGTTTCTGGTCTAGGGATGAGCACCCGTGAGTCGACCATTAAGTCGAAGTCGCGAAACGACCATTCGCCCAACGCGTACTGGAGCGGCTCGCCGCTCACGCGCCGGCGAACAAGCTCGTCGCACTTGGTAGCCAGCCGCAACGGAACTGCCGTGCGTTGTAGCTCTGGCCATTCCAAAGGAGTCGCGCCCGACACGTGCTCGATAATCCATCGCGATTCAATTTCGTACGAAACGACGCCACCAGCGAGTAATGCCGCCGCAACCTCATCGCGTTGGTCCGACCACGAGACTTCCACGAGAGCTACTCGCCGCTGAGTTGTCGGCGCCGTTCATCGGCGGCCAGCGCGTCGATGACGTCGTCGAGTTCGCCTTGCAACACGCGGTCAAGCGAATAGATCGTCAACCCAATGCGATGATCGGTAACCCGGTTCTCTTTGAAGTTATAGGTACGGATCTTTTCGGATCGTCCGCCGCCGCCAACTTGCACCCGCCGGATATCGGAAAGCTCCGCATCTTTACGATCTTGTTCGAGTTTCAGTAGCCGCGAACGCAGAATCTGCATTGCCCGTTCCCGGTTTTGCAATTGGCTGCGTTCGTCTTGGCACTGAGCGACGACACCAGTCGGGCGGTGAGTAATACGCACCGCAGAGTCCGTTGTGTTCACGGATTGGCCGCCGGGTCCGCCGGCTCGATAGACATCGATTTGGAGATCATTGTGATCGATTTCGATATCGACTTCTTCGGCCTCGGGCAAAATCGCGACTGTTGCTGCGCTCGTATGGATACGCCCTTGACTCTCGGTGCTCGGAACCCGCTGCACGCGATGCGGGCCGCCCTCGTATTTCAAGCGGCCCCACGCATTATCGCCTTTGACCATGAACGTGACGTCGCGATAGCCGCCGTGTTCGGACGGCTGGCCGGCAAGAATTTCCATCTTCAACGATTGGCGCTCCACAAACCGTTGGTACATCCGAAACAGATCCCCTGCCCACAGGTTTGCTTCTTCGCCACCTTCCGTGCCTTGGATTTCAACGATGACATTGCGGCCTTCATTGGGATCGCGCGGCAACAACAGTTCTTTGAGTTCCGCTTCCAGGGCTTCCAATTTCGCGTGCTGTTCATCGATTTCCGTTTCGATGAATGCCCGCATATCGGGATCACCTTCGCCTTTGAGCATCTCGCGCCCACCGGCAATATCGGCCTCAGCACCGCGATACGCAAGAAAGGCAGTCACCACGGGGCGCAGTTCTTTTTCGCGCCGTCCCGCATCCCGAATGGCATATTGCTCGCCCGACGCGTAGATATCGGGCAGGATCGCCTCGAGCTTGTCGAGCTCCGCGACTAATTCTTGAAGATGCTCGAACATTGTTTCGAGGTTACCGGGGTGCTGGGTTGCGCGCCCTTCTCAGGCCGAAACGTCCGGACAAACCATCGCGGGCACAATTCCTTTGTAGAACAATATGAAGGGCGGCGGAAAATCCGCCGCCCTTCATCACAAATCGCTGTCGTTGAGTATCAGCTTGCCGCGAACGATCCCGGAGCTTCCACAAAATCTGGGTACGCAATCGCACCCATTTCCGGACCATCAAGGCCTACAAGCTCGTGTTCGGGATCAGAACGCATCCCGACTGTCTTGTCGAGAATCTTGAAGAACGCAATACACGCCAAGCTGCACCACAACACCAGAACCAACGCGGAGGTGACCTGCGCCGCAAGTTGACCAGCATCGCCGTAGAAGATGCCTTTGACACCAGTCGCGACACCGTTGACGCCTTGGCCGTATTTACCGTCCGCGAAAATTCCTACGGCAATGACACCGAACAGACCATTCGCACCGTGCACCGCAATCGCGCCGACCGGGTCGTCGACCTTAAGCTTGTTTTCAACGAACAACACAACCTGCACCATCAGCAGGCCAGCGATCACACCGATCGTCGCCGCGGCCCAAGGAGCAACGAACGCACACGGAGCGGTAATCGCAACCAAACCGGCCAGCAATCCGTTGACGGTCATTGATGGGTCGGGCTTACCGAATTTCTTCCATACGAAACACATCGCGGACAATGTTCCGAAGGCCGAAGCCAGGATCGTGTTTGTGATGACTACCGTGAAGCGCAGGTCGGTGGAAGCGAACGTTGACGCGCCGTTGAAGCCCATCCAGCCAACAAGCAAGATGAATGCACCCAAGAACGCCATGGGAAGGTGATGGCCTGGGATCGCTCGAGCCTTACCGTCCTTATCGAATTTCCCGATGCGAGCACCCAGGATCTTGGCGCCCCAGAACGCCGCCACACCACCCATTGCGTGCACCACACCCGAGCCTGCGAAATCGACTGCCCCATGACCCCACTTCGGGCCGAGCGTACCGAGCTGCGACAGCCAACCGCCGCCCCAGACCCAGTTGCCGTAGACCGGGTAGAGAATCGCCGAAGCAAAGAGCCCCCAGCAGCAAAACGACGAGAACTTCCAGCGTTCAGCCATCGCACCCGTAGGAATGGTGGCGGTTGCGTCCATGAAGACGAGCTGAAAGAAAAAGAACGCAAGAATCGAAACGTCGTACGCCGCTCCACCGAGGAAGAACCCGCCTTTGGCGAGCACGTTCCACGAACCGATATGGATTGGACTCGATATCGCACTTATGCCCAACGTTGCATTTGAGGTGGCACCAAACATCAGCGCGTAACCACACACGAACCAGCCCACCACGCCCAGGGCGAAGATGACGAGATTCATCATCATCGTGTGAGCAGCATTTTTCGCACGCGTGAACCCGCCTTCGACCAATGCGAACCCGGCTTGCATGAACAACACGAGCACACCGCCAACCATCAACCACGTGAGGTTGAGGGCCGTATTTGTTTTGGCCAGCTGTTTCGCAATTACCGCAGGAGCGTCGGCAGCCTTCGTCTCCTTGGGCAGTATCGTCTGGCCCGCAGTATCGGTATTTCCGGTATTGGCGCCATTGGCATCACCGTTTTCGGCGAGCGCAACTCCCCCGAGACCAAGGCACAACACCGCCGCGGAAATCGCCGACACGCCTACCACGCGGCGGCGAATCCGTTTCGTCACTCCAAAGAGTGCTCGCTCACGGCGGTGGTGCCGGCGAAACATCGCTGGCAACAAGAGCGCAAGTGTGAGCGCCACCAAAAATAGGGATTGAGCTTTCATGGGCTGCTGCCCCTCCTCATCGCGTGGGACCAGTCGGTCGAACGGCTCTACCGTAGAAAACCAGTGTTTCGACTTCATGGGCCAAGTATGAACAGAGTGTTTCGCAACCCTGACTGTTGCTTTCCGAATGCTCTCGGCTTACAGACCGGTACGGCGCTATGCGGTCGGGGCCTCACTGAGCGACAAGAACTCACGCAACAAGTCTTCGCCGTCGGTACGATGGCGCACTGCGAAACGAACTTCGTCGATGTTGCTCTGGCGGAATGCCTCACGGCGCGGCCCCAACGAATCAGCGAGCGCACTGTCCCACAGGCGCTGAATCACCACGCTGCCCGCGATCGTGCCGCCATCAATCGTCGTCATCGTCCGGTCGCGGGTTTCGGTCAGCGCGGTCTGCAAGTACGCGATATGCGGCGCTTCATCACTGCGGATGTACTGCACCAGTAGCGCCGCTTCCCCATCACCGGCGACGAGTTCAGAATCGCTCAGCACGGCTTCGGCCCAAGCAAAGGTATGGAACGCGGAAACCTCAATAAACATAAGGCCAATCATGAACCTGAGCATCGACTCGAGGCCGCCATCGATCTCATGCACAAGACGCGCGGGCGGCGCGGGTGCGGCGCCGACCTCACCACTTGCGGCTGGCGCGCCGAAACCCGCGCGCAGTAACATCGCCGACGTTTCGTCTTGGCTATACGCGTGATCGAACGCAATATCACGCGCAGCGAACCACATCTCTTTGTGACCAGCTTCGTTTTCGAAACCAACTTCATCGCGGGCATGGGCTTCAAAGAGACCGGTCTCCAGGTGACTCAACGCGGTGTTTGCGATCGAGTCATCAAAATGGGGTTGCAGATCGCCAATCCCTACTTCACGAATCAATCCACCAAAACCTTCAACGGTTCCGATGCGGGTAAGCATCGCGGCGGTTGGCAAGGTGATCCCGTTTCGCAACAAGAACTTCGTTTGCGACACGCTCGGAAACGGTTTCGGCCATTGGTCGAGTGGCGCATCCAGAATCGTGCGCCCTGATTGCTCCTCGTGAGCACGTTGCCATTGCCGAATTGCCGGCCACCGACCGGCTGTGCGAGGCGATACGTATTCACCCTGCGCGTTAAATCCGCCGTGGCATCGGCGACCATTCGCGAGCAGCGGCTCGGCAATCGCGTCGGTCGCAAGCAGTTCTGTTTCAGTCCACGCGATTTGCCGGTTGCTCATGTCCTTCATCGTAAAGTATTTGCACTACCCGTGCAATTCTCAACTGCGTGACTCCAACAGCCCTACCCGCACCACTACCTTGCGCCAACGATGACTATCTCTTCGCGTTCGGTTGCAGCGTTCACACACCGCTGCATTTCAACCGTCACGCGATCGCGTCGAGTTTCCTGCTCAGTGGCGGGTGCGGCAATCGTTTTCGCCGCGTGCTCCAGCTCGAATACAGCACGACTTCCAGCTCGTTCGGGACCCTGCTGTGGTTCGACTTCACACCAATCAACGCCTGCATCGGTTGCCACGACATCACCCCAACATCCGCGGCCCAGCATGACGCCTTCGCCGTCGCCATCGACGGCCGCGCAATGCAATTCCGCGACCCGGGCTGAGCGCCACGATGTCTCCTTCGGAGCGGCAGGGCTCGACATTTACCCGACCACGGTTCGGTGCAACGCGCCCGTCGTGATGTTCGTGCACGGCGGCGGGTATTGCTGCGGCAACAAGTCGCAGATTTCGAGCAGGGTCATCAGCTGGCTGAACGGCCAGGGCTACACGTTCGTCGCTGCGGACTACAGCCTTCGGGTTACGTATCCAGTTTTCGACAACGATGTCGCCGCGGCGATCGCCTGGGTGCGAAGTCACGCGGGGAGTTTTGGGGCCGATGGTTCCCGGATCGCACTCATGGGCCACTCAACCGGAGCTTCGATGGTCGCAGAAGTTGGAACGACTCCGCGAGTATGGGCCAACACCGGCATCACAACGAACGCGTTGCGATGTGTAGTTGTACTCGACGCTTCCAGCCTGGATCTCGTAGGCATGATGGCGAACCCGCCGAGCAATGCCAGCGCCGCGCTGATCCGAAGGGTCTATACCGCGGATTCGAATACCTGGCGCGCTGCGTCCGCATTCGAAAACGCCAACGACAGAAACAACGTCGCCAAATGGTTTATCGCCGAGCGCGGTGGGCAACACATTGTGCAACGCGATTTCGCAGCACGGCTGCGGGCCAACGGCTCATCGGTGCAAGAAGTTGATGCGGGCAGCCTCAACCACGGACAGGTGCTCAACAACTTCGGATCAGCCAACGACCACATCATGACCGCGCCGATGGCAACCTTTCTCCGAGACTGCCTCGCGTAGACCTTACCGAGCCCCTCAGCGAATTCGCAGCCTCGCGGCTGCGATCGGTTACGCCTTTTTGGCTTTGGCGTAACGCTTCTGGAAGCGCTCAACCCGACCACCGGTATCCACCAGTTTTTGGCGACCCGTATAGAAGGGATGGCATTCCGAACACAGCTCGACGCGCAGCGTGGTTTCGGTCGAGCGGGTGACGAATTCGTTACCGCAAGAGCAGTGCACGCGGCAATCGACGTACTTCGGGTGGATGTCAGTCTTCATAGCGAGTTCCAGTGTAGAGAATGGGTACGGGCTGTCCCGAACCCACGGCGAACGCCAGGCATTCCCAGGCAGTCGGATTGTTAGGTCGCGCTCTTAGCGATTTCGTTGAGGAACTCAGCATTCGTGCGGGTCGTGCGGAGTTTCTCGATGAGCAGCTCAAGCCCCTTGCCCGAAAATCCGTCTCGGCCGGAATCGCCGTCCAGGGCCGCAAGGACACGGCGGAGCTTCCAAACTTGCTGCAACTGGTTGCGTTCGAACAGCAGCTGTTCTTGGCGGGTTCCCGATGCTTGCACATCAATCGAAGGAAAGATCCGGCGATCCGCGAGCCGACGTTCGAGCTTCAGCTCGAGGTTGCCGGTTCCCTTGAACTCTTCGAATATGTGCTCATCCATTTTCGAGTTCGTCTCGACCAGCGCCGTAGCGATGATCGTCAGCGAACCGCCTTCTTCAACGTTACGAGCCGCGCCAAAGAATCGCTTCGGCGGATACAGCGCGCCGGCATCGATACCCCCCGACATGATTCGACCCGTCGCAGGAGCCGACAAGTTGTACGCGCGGGCCAAACGCGTGATGCCGTCGAGCACGATCACAACGTCGCGGCCCATTTCCACGAGGCGCTTCGCTCGTTCGATGGTGAGTTCCGCAACGTGGCAATGCTCATCAGAAGGACGATCGAAGGTGCTGGAAACCACTTCCGCGCGCAAGACATGGCGCTTCATATCGGTGACTTCTTCGGGCCGTTCATCGACGAGAAGCACCATGACATGACACTCAGGGTTGTTGCGTTCGATCGAATAGACGATGTGTTTCATGATCGTCGTCTTGCCGGCCTTCGGTGGCGAAACCACCAACGCACGTTGACCTTTTCCGATCGGCGACACGAGGTCGATTATGCGACCGGTGAGCTCGAGCGGAGAGTCGGGCAACTCAAGGCGCAGCTGCATATCGGGAAACAACGGCGTGAGATCTTCGAAACGAGCGCGGTCACGCGCTTCGTCGGGAGTCACCCCGTTGATCAAATCGACGCGCAACAGCGCTGGATACTTCTCCGTCGACGATGCGGGCCGCGTGCCACCTTGAATGTGGTCGCCTTTACGCAACGAGAACTTGCGTACCTGCGATGCCGAGACGTACGAATCGTTACGGCCAGGCTGAAAACCGCTGGAACGAAGAAATCCGTACCCTTCGTCGCGGAGATCTAGTAGCCCCGAAATATCGATGACCTCGCCGGAGTACTGCGAAGTATCGACATCGGGTTGGGGCTCGCGACCGCCATCTTTGTTCTTGCCGCGCCGACGATTCCGGCGGCTCTTCGCGGAACTGTTGGCATCCCAATCATCATTCGGCTGGGTTTGGCCCCGACCGCCCTGGTTCCGGTCACCTTGGTTCCGGTCGCCCTGGTTCCGGTCGCCCTGGTTCCGGTCGCCCTGGTTCCGGTCACCTTGGTTCCGGTCACCTTGGTTCCGGTCACCCTGGTTCCGGTCACCCTGGTTCCGGTCACCCTGGTTCCGGTCACCCTGGTTCCGGTCACCTTGGTTCCGGTCTTGGCGTCCAGGGTTTTGTTGTTGGCGCCCTTGATTGCGCGCTTGATTTTGTTGCTGGGGTTGCCCCGCGCCTGTGGTGCCCACCGTGGGCGTCGGTGCCGGAGCGAGTGCCGAGGTCGGAAGGTCACTGCTGTTCGCGGCGCCATTGGCTTCTAGCGAGCTCGGTGCCGTTGCATCGTCTGGCTTCGTCGACGGGGTCGCATTGTTGAAATTACGCCGGGGCCGAATAATCGGAAGTGGTTCTTCCGACGTATTGCTGTTTGAGCGGCCCAGCGATTCTTCTTCCGCGGCAATTCGTGCAATCGGATCCAGTTCGGATGCTCGCGCGCTACGAATGCGTTTCTTCTCCGGCGAGGCTTCGCTCGAGACGGTGTTCGCGGCCGCGGCGGGCGGGCGGGCGGCCGGCGCGGTTGTGGCGGTTGTGGCGGTTGGAGTCGCGGTTGTGGCGGCTGAAGTCGCGGCCGCGTCGGCCTTTTGCCGGCTATTGCCGCTGCGGCTTGTGCCGTTGCTTTGCGGTGCCCCACCGCCGCCGGCTCCAACAATTGCCTCGACGAGATCCGCTTTTTTCATGCGGCTCACGCCTTTGAGACCAACCGCATTGGCGATGGCCTGCAATTGGTCACGGTCTTTACCACCTAGCGCGGAACGCTCGAAGGTCTGGTCGCTCATGGTCGACTCCCGGCGACAAAATTCGAGGTCGCCGTCTCGCTGTCGGGCTCGCGGTTGCGGGCGCGGTGTGCGGATCGGAAAATTTGCCGGGACTATTCACCGACGTTCATTCCCCCAACACTCTGATCGGCATCGCGCGGAGAAATACGAGGCATTTTCAGAGATCGATGCAGTTGCCGAAAATTTCCCCGGGTACCCGCACCGCTGGTGGAACGCTTCGTACTGTACACCCCGCGACGCCCGACAACGCAACATGGTCGACTTCGGTCTTACAGTGGGTCGGTGCGCAGACTCCTTTTCAGCCTCATCGGTAGCATCGTGATCGCGACGAGCTGTAGCTCAAGCAATCCAAAATCACAGGCCGGTCCGCCACTTCCTCCGATCGGAACAACGTCCACGGCTCCCGCATTGTCGAGCCGCCCGGCAACAACCACAACGCTGAGCCCAACCACAGTCGCACCCAATGCGGTCCCGGCTCGTCTCGTTGCCGGAACCACAAACAACCCGCTCTCCCTAAGTGTCGTGGCTAAAGGCCTCAAAAGCCCAGTGGCCTTTACCAGTCGACACGGTTCGCGATTCGTGTATGTCGCGGAACAAAACACTGGCCGCGTGGTTGCGTTCGATCCACTCAAGCCTGACATTGCGACAATGATCGCGCTTGACCTCCATGGCGCAGTCTCACAGGGTAATGAACAAGGATTGCTCGGTATTGCGTTCTCGCTCGATGGGCTCCGCCTCTACATCGACTACACAGATCCGGTCGGCGATTCCCATATCGACGAATACTCGATAGACCGCGATGGCCGCGCAATCGCGACCACCAAACGTCAGTTGCTCGTCCAGAAACAACCATTTGCCAATCACAACGGCGGTCAACTCGCAGTTGGCCGCGACGGAATGCTGTACATCGCGTTCGGTGACGGTGGGCTTGCAAACGATCCGTTTCGCAACGGTCAAAATCTCTCCTCGTTACTCGGCAAGATTCTGCGGATCGATCCTCGGCCGAATGGCAAGTCGCCGTATTCCGCTCCTGCCGATAACCCATTCGCGCATCAAGCTGGAGCGCGCCCCGAGATTTGGCATTGGGGCCTGCGCAATCCGTGGCGATTCTCCTTCGACCGGACAACCAACGATCTCTGGATCGCCGACGTTGGCCAAAATCTCTACGAGGAAATCGACCACGCCGCGGCCAACAAATCCGGCATCAATTTTGGATGGAACCGACGCGAAGGCACTCACGATTTCAACGGGGCCAAACGACCGGCGGGTGCGGTCGATCCCGTCTTGGATTATGCCCATGACAATGGCAACTGCTCGGTCACTGGCGGTGCGGTATTTCGCGGCGCCTCAGTGCCGACGTTGCAAGGTATCTACATCTTCGCCGATTTTTGCGCCGGAAATTTGATCGGCATTGATGCCCGGCCGGGCCTCGCCCATCCCGCACATGCCGATCTCAACCTGCATGTGGATCAGCCGACCAGTTTCGGAGAAGACAACGACGGCAACGTCTACGTACTTTCGCGCGCGGGTACCGTCGCACGCATCGACGTTCGCTGTTGTTAGCCGCTACAGGCCAAGGGCCTCAAGCACTTGATCGGCATTAGCATCGACGGTCTTGCCCGCATCGACTTCAGCGATCGCTCGGTTTGGGTCCTTGAGGCCATGGCCCGTCACCGTGCACACCACCCGTTCGCCGGGTTCGACCAAGTTGAAATCCGCGGCTTTGAACAGACCCGCGACCGATGCAGCTGAAGCCGGCTCAACAAAAATCGCCTCGCTACGGGCCAAGAAGCGATACGCCTCGAGAATTTCTTGATCGGTGACGGCACCGATGTGGCCACCCGATTCATCGCGGGCATCGATAGCTTGCTGCCACGAGGCTGGGTTACCAATACGGATTGCCGTCGCGATCGTCTCGGGATGCGCAACGGGTTCGCCACTCACGAGCGGGGCTGAACCTGCCGCTTGCCATCCCAACATGCGGGGCTTGCGAGTCGCGACACCGTCGGCGGCATATTCGCAATAGCCCTTCCAATAGGCGGTGATATTGCCCGCATTGCCGACTGGGATGCAATGCACATGCGGGGCATCGCCGAACGCATCAACAATTTCGAACGCGCCCGTCTTTTGGCCTTCGATCCGATACGGGTTGATCGAATTCACGATCGTCACACCGTCGCGGGTTCCAAGATCACGAACTAGGTTGAGTGCGTCGTCGAAATTACCCCGGATTTGCAGGGTTTTCGCGCCATGAATCAGTGCCTGCGCGAGTTTCCCAAGCGCGACGTGACCTTCAGGGATGAGCACCGCGCACAACAACCCTGCGCGCGCTGCATACGCGGCGGCCGAGGCCGAAGTATTGCCGGTTGAGGCACACACAACCACCTTGGCGCCGTCTTCAACTGCTTTCGAAATAGCAACCGTCATGCCGCGGTCTTTGAAGGAACCGGTCGGGTTTGCGCCTTCAACTTTGAGGTACACCTCGCAACCAGTTCGCTGCGAAATGCGCGGCGCCGGGATCAGCGGCGTGTTGCCTTCGAGCAACGTGATGACTGGCGTCGCTTCGCTCACGGGAAGGCGAGGCCGATACGCCTCGATCAAACCTGGCCATGGGTAGCTACGACCGCCGGCACTCATGTTCCGCTCCCAATAACTCGCAAGACTGATCCGATTCGCTTCACTGTATCGAGCTCTCGCACTTCATGAATCGTTGCGGCCAACGCGGCTTCGGGAGCAAGATGCGTTACAAAAATGAGGTGAGCTTCATCGCCTTCACCTTGTTGATGCATCGATTGAATCGACACTCCATGGGTACCGAAAGCGCTTGCGATCGCTGCGAGCACTCCCGGACGATCTTCAACATCGACAGTCAAATAGAACTGTGATTGCACTTCGTCAATGGGTCGTATTGGTTTGTGTACCAATGTGCCGAGCGTGGCGCCCCGCGAACCACGATGGAGATTCGTGGCCGCATCGATTACGTCGCCGAGTACGGCAATCGCCGTTGGGTCGCCACCGGCGCCGCGGCCGTACAGCATCAGATCGCCGACTGACTCGCCCTCGATAAAGACGGCATTGAAGCTACCGCGCACAGCAGCCAGCGGGTGTGCGTTGGGCACCATCGTCGGGTGCACGCGCACCGTGACTGCTCCATCGCGTTCTTCCGCGACCGCGAGCAGCTTGATGACATAACCCAATTCACGCGCCGCGGCAATGTCACTCGCCGATACCCCGCTAATGCCTTCGCGATACACATCGCCGGCAACCACGCGTGCTCCGAACGCGACGCTGGCGATAATTGCCGCTTTCGCGGCCGCGTCGTAGCCCTCAACATCGGCGGTTGGGTCACGCTCCGCGAAACCTAGGTTTTGGGCCTCCGCCAACGCGTCTGCGAACGATGAACCGTGTTCCGTCATCTGAGTGAGAATGAAATTCGTGGTGCCGTTGACAATTCCCATGACGCGCAAGATGCGTTCACCCGCGAGACTTTCGCGCAACGGCCGCATCAACGGAATGCCTCCGGCCACCGAAGCTTCGAACAAGACATCGACGCCCGCGATTGCGGCCGCTTCATAAATTTCCGCGCCGCCGTTGGCAAGGAGTTCCTTGTTGCCAGTCACGACGGGCTTCGCGAGCTTGAGCGCGTCAAGGATCAATGACCGAGCGGGCTCGATCCCGCCGATGAGTTCGACCACCAAATCGACTTCGTCGGACTGCACCACCGACGCCACGTCGTTCGTCAGCACGCCGGGTGCAAAGGTGAGGTTTCGATCCCGCGACAAGTCCCGGACGGCCACCTTGGTGACCACAAGCCGCAAGCCACTGCGCCGGGAGATGAGATCGGCATTGTCGTCGATCAGCCGAACGAGCGCGCCCCCGACATTGCCGCACCCCAAAATTCCGATTCGCACGACTCCATCGTCCATAGCGACAGTCTCGCGGATCGCAGCGCACACAACGAAGCGGAATCGCAACAAAACCGCGCCGTCGACGAGCGCTGGGACTCTGACTGGCTCGCGAAGGCGGGGTGCACTCCACACGACGTCCAGTCCCAGCCCGCCCAGCAGCTCGCCGACGGAAGTGGTTTCTTTTACTCAACCCTGCTTGCGCTGAGCAACCGTGCCCTACTCCGACCGGTTGAAGACCAGTTTCGCACGACAATAGGTAACTGCGCCATCACCACGACGTGCAGAATTTTGCATATAGCGACGGCGCAGGATTGCGCCAAGGTTGGTTTGCTTGCTCGCTACCGGTCGAGCCGCAACAAGTCGTCTGGGGTTTCCCTGCGAATCACAACCCGTGCGTGACCATCGGCAACAAAAACCACGGCCGGTCGCGGCACTTTGTTGTAGTTGCTCGCCATGGCGTATCCGTACGCGCCGGTGCACGGCGTGCACACAACATCACCGATCGCGACATCGCTCGGGAGTTGAGCGTCGCGGACCAAGAGATCGCCTTGTTCGCAATGCTTGCCCGCAATCGTCGCCGTCAGATCGCGAGAAGCGTCCGCTCGATCAACGAGAAAGGCTTCGTAGCGGGCGCCGTAGAGCGCGGGGCGCGCATTGTCGCTCATGCCACCGTCGACCGAAATGTAGGTGCGAATACCGGGGACGGTCTTCATCGTACCGATCCGGTACAACGTCATCCCCGCCGTCGCAACGATGGATCGCCCTGGTTCGGTCGCCAACGTTGGGATCGAGCGCGCACCGATCGTTGCCAACGCCGCACCTAGGTCTTCGTGAATCAGCGCCGCGTGCGCGCCGATATCGATGCCGTCATCGGCGAGCGTGTACCGGACGCCTAAACCACCGCCAACATTGAGTTCATCAACAGTCACGCCGACCGATCGTTCAATTTGCGCGATCAACGCGACCATGCGATCGAGCGCGGCAGTGAAACCATCGCGGACAAAAATTTGTGAACCAATATGGATGTGCAAACCGGTAAAATGAGCGGTGCGTTCCCGGACGATCCGTTCCACCGCATTCGCGGCGACGCCTTCAATGAGCGCGAAACCAAACTTCGAATCGACCGCACCTGTCGCAAGGTATTCATGGGTATGCGCATCCACTCCGGGATTCACGCGTACCAAGACTGCGGGCGGCGCGAGCGATTCGTCGTTGACCAGATGGCCGATCCGATCGAGTTCATCGTGACTATCAACCACGATGTGCTTGACGCCAACAGTCATCGCGGCTCGGAGCTCCTCGAGCGATTTGTTGTTACCGTGCATGACAATGCGATCCGCAGGCATGCCGGCGGAAAGCGCGACGTGGAGTTCGCCACCGGACGCGACATCGATGTCGAGGCCTTCTTCTACGATGATCTTCGCCATCGCGGTGCACAGAAATGCCTTACTCGCATACGCGACCGCGCCGCGGAAACTATCTTTGTATTCGCGACAACGCGCCCGGATTTCGGCTTCGTCGTAGACGAAGAGCGGTGTGCCGAACTCCACGGCCAGCGCTTCAAGATCGCGGCCACCAATCGACATTCGGCCGTTCGTATCGATCCGTGCCGATCTCGGCAAGAGCGATAAGTCAATCGGGTCTTTGGAAGCAGTGGTGTCGTCGTTGATCATGCCGATACCGCGGACTCGGGCGTATCGCCGGCTTCATCATCTACTTCCAGGCGCGCCATAATTTCTGGCGCGCTCACGCCGAGTACCGCAAGCGCGTTCGATAAACCGATCCGACAAGATTCCGCGAGCCAGAGCCGGGCTTGCGTGAGCTCAGGTTCGACACCGAGCACACGACAATCGCGGTAGAAGCCGTGAAACCGTGCCGCGAAATCGAGCACCCAGTGCGTGAGCCGATGTGGAGCGCGAGCCTCGGCAGCCTCAGCTAAAACGTCGGGGTATTGCGCGAGGGCACGGAGCAACTCGCTTTCGCGCTCGTGGGTGAGTAACGAGAGATCGGCACGTTCGAGATCGTTACGAATCACGCCAGCTTCGGCAGCCTTGCGACCAATCGATGCGATCCGAGCATGGGCCATCTGCACGTAATACACCGGGTTATCCATGGACTGCGAGGTCACGACATCGAGATCGAAGGTCTGTTTCGTGTCGAGGCTCTGGAGCAAAAAGGTCATGCGCGCCACGTCAGCATCGACTTCGTCAAGAATGTCGGCGAGGGTCACGATATTGCCAGCTCGCTTACTCAACTTGATTTCTTCACCGCCGCGAATCAACTTCACCAGCTGGCCGAGAATGATTTCCGGTTCGCCCGTTTTGCCGGTGAGCGCGGCAACCCCGGCTTGGAGGGACTTCACTTGACCGTGATGGTCCGCGCCCCAGATGTTGATGAGATGCGTAAAGCCGCGAGCAAATTTGTCGCGGTGGTACGCGTAGTCATTGCACAAATACGTGGTGGTTCCATCGCTTTTCAGCAGAACGCGATCGCGTTGATCGCCAAAATCGGTGGTGCGAATCCAGATGGCGCCGTCTTGGGAAAACGTGGCGCCTTGGGCGTCTAATGCTTCGAGTACTTCTTGTACGTCGCCGCGTTCGTGGAGGGTTCGCTCGCTAAACCACGTCTCGAACTGCACGCCGATACGCGCTAAATCGTCGCGGATTCCTGCGACTATGGCTTGCAAGCCAAGCTCGCATAGTGCTTCGGCATCGAGCGCACCGCCATGCTCGGCGCGTAACGATTGCGCGATATCAACCATGTATTGACCGACATAGCCGTCTTCGGGCAACTCGCCGTTTGTGTAGCGAGCGTAGAGCGAGGCTCGAAATGTGGCGAGCTGATTCCCCGTGTCATTGAGGTAATACTCGCGATGCACTCGAGCGCCTTGCGTCGCGAGCAAGTTCGCGATCGCGTCGCCGGCCGCGATCCAACGCCCGCCGCCTGCGTGCAACGGGCCGGTCGGATTCGCTGATACAAATTCAAGGTTGATATTGCGACCAGCAAGCACCTCACTGCGACCGTAGGCAGCGTCCGCGGCAATCACCGACCGAAGAACGTCGCTGAGCCAGCTCGGAGCGAGCCGGAGATTCAAAAACCCTGGCCCCGCAATTTCGACACCCGCCAGGTGGGGTACGCCCGCTCCAAGCAACGCAGCCTGGATCGCTTCGGCGATTTCACGGGGTTTGCGACCCGTTGGCTTCGCAAGCTGCATCGCGGCATTCGCGGAGAAATCGCCGTGTTCGCGGGATTTTGGGATATCGAGGGCCAATTCCCCCGGCACGGCAGGGAGCCCGGCGCTGGCAATCGCGCCGCGGAGGGCCTCAATGAGCTGGTCGCGGATCACGGAATTCGCCTCAGAACTCTCTAGGGGAGCTACAAAGGTTATCGGAGGGCTGACATGTGCCACTGTATTTAGAAAAGGTGCGAATCGTGACTATTCAGGGCAGGTCGGGCAGGATATGGTGGAGCAACAAAGTGGAGTAGGCAGTAATAAGGTCACAATGCGTACTGTCATCGCCACAATCCGCACCACAACCTGCAAGACTTAGCCAGGACGCATCAAGGAGCACAGGTGACGGAAACGTCTGGAGAACGCCGCGGTTTGAGTGCGCTCATCCCCGACATGAACCCGTTGCCAGCAATCGAACCAATCGCAGCAAAGGAAGCTGGGGCGGTGGATAAGAAACTTACGAGCGATCTTGCGGCTGATCTAGCCGCCAATGAATCTGGGCTCGCCATCATTTACCGCGCGCTCGACGCGCTCGTCGCCCAGCACAATCTCGACGATGCTGCGATCGTCATCGACGAGCCGAATCTCGGCCGCCAGGTATTTCGCGCGGGGCGCCGCGTCCTCGACGAAGACGATGAAGCATTGTTGAGTGCACCCGCGGGCCTCTATACCGAGCCGGCGCTTCCCGAAGGCGACTTCGATCGAAGGCTCATTGAATCAATGTGCATTTTGGGTCTCCGCATGGACGTACTGCGTTACGACGCTTGGCACGATCCGCTCACTGGCCTCTACGACCGTCGCAGCTTCGATCGCCTCCTCGAAATGGCCGTTGCGCGTTCGGTGCGTTACGGCTGGCCGTTCACGCTGGTATTGCTCGACATGGACAAACTCAAAGTCATCAACGACACCGACGGCCATTCCGCCGGCGATCTCGCGATTCGCGACCTTGGCGATCGCATGCGCCGCACATTGCGTTACGGCGACAACGCGGCGCGCATCGGCGGCGATGAGTTCGCACTCATCCTTCCCGACACCGTCGCCGAAACCGTTCCCACATTGGTAGAGCGGCTCCGCAACACGCCGGGTCTTCGCGATCTACCACCCGAATTTTCCTATGGCGTCGCGGTGTGCCCCGACGAAGCCGACAGCTTCGATACGCTCTTCAACTTGGCCGATGGCCGGCTCTTCGAACATAAACAATCCCGCAAGGCAGTGCGATGACTCTCGACGATCTTGAATTCGAGTTACGCAAACTTCCGGGCGTGCGCGCCGCGGGTTTCGATGACCGTGGTGATGTCTTGATGGTGCAGTTGCACCTCGCCGCTGATCGAACCAGCACGGACGACCACGACGTGCCGTTGCCAATCGCAGCCACCCGCATTGCAACTCGCCACAGTGATCGGCCGGTCGCCGTTGAGGTTGTGCGCTGGCGCGATGCCCCAACATTGGCCCCAGAAACAAACGATAAAGTCACACCGATCGGCCCGGCTGCGAATGCTGGGTCGGTCGGTCAAGCCGCGCCTCTTGAAGACGAATTTCGCCCTCGGCTGCTTGCGGTGCTTTCTTTTCCCGATACCGATGAACTCGAAGTTCATCTGGTGCTAGCCGGTCGGCGTACCATCGGTCGTGCGCCCGCGAGCGCGGGCCTGATTTCGGCCGCGAACGCGACGATCGATGCAGTACACAATCTCGGCGTCGATATCAACCCCACCGCGAACTGGGCCCGGCCAATCGATTCCCCCGATACCGTCGTGGTGATGGTCGAAATCGTTGTGCCCGATGGCGAAGCACAGAACGTCCTCTATGGCGTTTCAGGTGGGGCGAGCACCATCGATGCCGCGGCACGCGCCACGCTCGATGCACTCAATCGTCAGATTTCGCGTCTACTCACGATGTCGTAACGCTTGCGCAGTACCCCGCGCGAGTTGCAGGCGTCGCGGCGACGCGGTGATGAATCCCGCGACGCTGAACTTGATCAACTGCGCAACGCCTGCAACAACAGCACGACGATGCGACAATCGCTGCGGATTGTTCGCTACTCGCAACAAACGCGCGCACAATTCAGCCCTGGCTTGTTGCGCGCCCGCAACGCGATTAGCAGACGATTCGAGATGCGAGTAACGCGCGGTTGGCGTGACTATTAAGCGGCCGTGCATACCAATACGAAACGAAAGATCGACGTCTTCACCTTCGAAGGGAAATCCGATTTCGTCGGGAGGTTCCAATTCGAGCGCGGACCTTCGAAACGACATCGCCGCGCCCGTCAACCACGCAACGTCTACCGCACGTTTTGGCTCGGTCACGATCGGGATGTTTCGCCCGCTCGGTAGCACGGCACCTTCGTGATCGCTATCGAGGCCAAACCAACGATCGAATCGCTTCACCTTCAGTTTCGCGCCTTGGCCGGTCATGTATCCGCCGACACCAGCAATCATTCTCGTGCTTGGTTGCTCGGGCCGCTCCGAGTTCACCGAGTGCGCAAACACTGCCATGACCCCAGCGATGTAACCAGAGTCGAGACGCACATCATCGTCGATGAAATGAACCACTTCGCTTGCAGTATTCGCGATCCCGATTGCGCGCTGATGGGTCAACGACGGCGTCGTGTGGATATACCGCAGCTCCGAGGTTCCCGGCCACGTCACTTCCGCTGAGATGACGACATCGCGGGTCGATTCATCGTCGCTGGAGTCAACCACCAACACCACCGGCGGGATAAGGGTTTGAATCGCGACTGTCGCTAACGCACCAACAACGTCGGCACTTCGGTGACGCGTGCACAACACCAATGCATGCGAAATCACTCCATCATCCTGTTCGGTTTGGTCAGCCGCGATGCCCATCGTCGACAGTTTGGCTCAGAATCACCACCGCGGTGTGCGATACGCTGACCGTCCCTGCCCTCGTAGCTCAGGGGATAGAGCATCGGCCTCCGGAGCCGTGTGCGCAGGTTCGAATCCTGCCGAGGGCGCCAGCCAAATTAGGCCACTGACCTGGTCATTTACAGTGCAACCGGGCCAGGAGCAATAACCGCTCGACACCTCCATTACCCATCATTTGCCGTGATTTCGGGGAGGGTTGGGGGAGGAGCGGGGGAGGAGCGCAGGATTGATTATCTCAAGTAAGAACGTGATGGGCATGTGGTCGAACTCGGGCATTGGCAATGGCTCGACTACGCAATCACTTATCGCTACTGCAGTTTCCTTCGTGGCAAATATCCGATCGACCTGCAATGAGACACCTCGTTCGGGGAGGCAGGTTGCACGTTCAGTTTGGTTCCACTGGCTCCAGGTGCAGTCGATGATCCCAAGGTCGTGGACACGTTCGAAAAACGCGGCTCCACTGCCGTCGGCGTGAGTCAAGTCCCAGTCGCGGGCTTCGTTCCAATCACCAGCGATCAGCGCAGGGCCTTGACTAGCAACCACAGCAATGGACGTCAACAACATGTCGGAATCCCAAAGTCCCAATCCCGCGCGCGGAGTAGGACGTGTCAACAGATCGGGCCAGTCGACGAGCCACTTGTCTGCCACCTCGGATGGGCTTGCGTGCACGCTCATACAAGTGAGCCACTCCTCGCCGGCTCGTACCTGACAAACTGCGACGTAGGAGTCGTGGTACTTCTCGCTGACAAAACGGAATGACCGCGATTCCAACGCCGTTCGACGAACAAGTATCGCTGACCGGACCCGATACTTCGGAGCAGTAAATAGATACACATCGTGCGTCCCACCCCAGAGCACGAGCCATTCATCACCAGGGGTCTCCTGCGCGAACACAAGGTCGTATTGATCTCTCGCCGACGTCACCCACGCGAAAGCTGCATCAATACGGGATTGCGGATGCGGCCCGCCGCACCCGAGGTTGAACGTGACCGCCTTGATCATCGTGACATCCTTGCACGGGCAAGCGCCTTGGACCATTCTGTCGAATCGCGTGCCGAGCCTCCTCGTCGGTATCGCAGTGTCGACATGGCGCATTTAGAAGCCTTTTGGCTCAACACATTCGCACATACCCAGGAATGCGCACCGCCGAACATCAGGGTTTGCGGCCGCGGCTTGAGCGGCGGGCTTCGTTGTGGAGCCGTTTGCTGGCGGTGGCGTCGTAGACGTCGGCTGCCATGGTCGCTGCGTGCATTTCGAGTGCTTCGGCTTCGGCGAGGAGTTCGTCGCCGATCGCCGCGCATGGTGCGGCGGCGCGCAGTGATGTTGCGGCGCAGTGGATGATGGAACGTGCCGTGCCGTAGTCGCCACGGTCGGCCGCATCGCGTGCGTCGCGGCGAGCTCGTGCTGCGGTGAGCAGCGTGACGTGTTCGGTTACTTCGTGATCGGCTCCTGCGGCCGTGGCTTCGTCGGCGCTGACGAGATTGACCGTCACGGGCACGATGAGTTCGTACTGCGCAATCGGTGCATGCGTCGTCACGTAGCGCACGACAAGATCACACACTCGTGCGACGCCAAGAGCTGCGACTTGTGGGATGTGGAGTTGCAGG
The DNA here is from genome assembly GCA_025360585.1 of Actinomycetes bacterium. Lineage (GTDB taxonomy): Bacteria > Actinomycetota > Acidimicrobiia > IMCC26256 > PALSA-610 > F1-120-MAGs023. The sequence continues at coordinate 22,315 of JANYBW010000008.1, forward strand.
ATGATCCGTCGGGTTTCGCCGCCGAACACGTCGCCGATCTGGAGTTGCATTCCGCCGGGAACGTCAACAAGCGGGTAATCGTTGAGGACGCCGAGGACTTTGACGGAGTCGGTCGGGCGGATTTCTACGCTGAGGTTTTGCGCCATGACGCTGGCGAGTCCGTCGAACTCTTCGGTGAAGATGGCGGGCGCGTCTTCGACCGTTTCGGCGTAGTAGGTCGCGCCGTCGGCAGCATCCGCGATTGTGGCAAGTAGGTCTTCGTCGAAGCCTTCACCAAAACCAATAGTGGTTGTGGAACATTGACTCTTCGAGCCCTTCGCGATGCCGACGAGCGCGGCGGGTTCCATGATGCCGACGTTGGCGTGTCCATCGGTGAGGAGCAACACTCGTCGGATTCCTTCGCCAGTCGCGCGTCCGACTTCTTCGATGCCTTTGAGCCAGCCGCCCGAGAGGTTCGTACTGCCACCGGTTTGGATCGCGTTGATCTGTGTCTCGAGCAGACTGCTGTCTGCGATTGGGCCAAGGGCCCGTACAAGTTCGACTTGATCGTCGTAGGTGATGACTGCGAGTTGATCGGTCGGTTGGAGTCGTTGCGCGAGATACCGCGCTGCGTCTTTCGCAGCATCGAGCCGCCCGCCGTGCATGGAACCGGAACGGTCAATGACGAGCGCGAGGTGCAGTGGAGCGCGTGCGGTGACGTTGCCTTGCGGCACTGTGATTTCGAGCATTGCGTGCACATCGTGTTCGCCTTCAACGGCGAGGAGTTGGTGGTCTAGGCGGACGTCAGCTTTCATAGCGGACCCTTTCGTAGCGAGGTAGTGAGTATCGGCGTGGGGTGGGACACGAACGACGACGACCGGAGTCCGGCGTGAGCGCGCACCGTTCGGAACTCATGGAAGCACCAGTTTGTCGCCGGCGACAGCGCGTCGATCACGGTCACTGAGTTCGCCGATCACCACAATGAGTTCGCGGCGTTCGATCACTACCGGAATAGGCTTCGCTCGGCACGGTCTCGACAAATTCGCTGCGACCCAATCAACCAAGGGAATCCAACCCGCACGTGTGAGATCTCGTTTCGATGTTGTGAGCGGAAAGACTGTTACTTCGTGTTGTGTGCAATTGAGTACGACGCACGGCCGTGTCTTGGAACCGACGCCGTCGTCGAAGGCAATCGGGGCATAGACAACGACACCTTCATGCAGCGCGTTGCGAGCGATAGGGCGGGCTTGGACCAATGTTGCCGCGGCACTCGGCTTCGCCGTCCAAGATCCGACGTGACGCCGACGGCCTTCGCACCGGTGCGATGCTTTACCGGACAATTGTGTATTAGTTGCGGTTCGCATGTGTGACCCCTCTCGTCGAGAAGAACTCTCTCAAAGAGGTGGGACATGAACGCTCAGAGCGCAGGCGATCCCTTCGCCCAACGACGTCAAGCAACCCAACGCTTAGGGCTAGGCGGAGTACAGCTCCAGGAGTTCGGCGGCAGCTGCGCGTCTCGAGTTCGCGTATTCGGGTGCGTCAAGAATGTCGGTGCCAACGGGGAGCATGAGGAGCAAGTTCTCGAGCCGCTGGTCGCTGAACACGGTCAGGTCTACTTCCACGCGTCCGTCGCCGATGTCGATTCGGGGCCCCAACCGTAAAGGATTCGGGAGTCCGTCAAGGGCGCCTGGGTCGATTCGAACCCGGACCGTGCGGGCGTACTCCTCGAGGTTAAAGAGTTCCGGGAACTCAGTCACAATGTCTGGTGCATCGAACTCGTGTTCGCCGAGCTCGGCGGTCAGGATGCGATCTACTCGAAACGATTTCGCGATGTCGTCTCCGAAATCGGGGCCATACGCATACCACTTCCCCCAATTTGAATACACCGACCATGGCGCGATTTCACGATCGGTGACCTCGCTCAATGCATCCTTGAGGTAGCGGATGCGCAGTGTCCGACGAAGCGAACGCGCGTGTTCACAGATGTCGAGCATCGGCGGACGATCAACAGGAACGACGACGTCGGCCGCGACGAGCCGTTCGAGTTTCGCGATCGCTGTGTCGAGTGGACGCTGCGCCGTATCGTCGAGAGATCGCATCACCGTGCACGCGACAAGGAGCCGCAACGCTACTGACGGCGACGGCGGAATCGCGGCGAGGTTGCGCAGCCAGTGTTGGTCGGTCATGACGAGTTCGTCGTGTTCATCGAGGAGGAACGCTGCTGTCTTGCTGATTAGTTCATCGTTGTTGTCACGAAATTCGAGATACAACACATGGTTCAACAATGGTCGGAGCTGATCGACCGCCACGCCTACTTCCGCGCTAGCGTCGACAATCGACACTGAACGCCGTTCTTCAACGATGGCCAACACGGCCATGAGTGCTTGGAATTGTTGACGTTTCGAAATGGGCGGCATCAGTTGCCTGCCGCAGCCTGTTGCAGATGTGAACGGAGAACGTCGATCAGCACCGGCGGGCCGATGAGCTGCGCGTGCTCGCGAAATCCGAGCAACCGATTGAGGAACGAAACGTAATGGCGCACGTCGACTTCCACGATCGCATTGTCCGCGTTGCGCTCAACGACGAAGCCGCCGAATTCACGTTGCAGGCTCGGCACATAATCAGTAG
>JANYBW010000011.1 GCA_025360585.1 Actinomycetes bacterium
CAATTCAAACCCGAGGGAGCGTCCCGCCAGGGCGCCGCAGCGGAGCAAGGCGAGTCGACCGACCAATTCAAACCCGAGGGAGCGTCCCGCCAGGGCGCCGCAGCGGAGCAAGGCGAGTCGACCGACCAATTCAAACCCGAACGGGTGTACGCTCCAAACGTATGTTCGGAACCCAGCAACGCAGCTTCGACGATCTCGGTACTCCCCTGCACGAAATCACCTTCGTCGTGGTCGATCTCGAAACGACTGGTGGCTCGCCCGGCGCCGATGCGATCACCGAAATTGGTGCCGTCAAAATGCGGGGCGGCGTGAGGCTCGGCACGTTCGAAACTCTCGTGAATCCGGGCATTGCGATCCCACCGCTCATCACGGTGCTGACCGGCATTACCGAATCGATGGTGTTGCCTGCACCAAAAATCGCCGAGGTGGTTCCGGCCTTCCTGGAGTTTCTCGGGGATGCCGTCATCGTGGGCCACAACGTGCGTTTCGATATCGGGTTCTTGGATACTGCGCTGCGCAATCTCGGCTATCCGATTCTCACCCACCGCCGCACCGACACGCTTGCACTCGCACGACGATTAGTTCGCGACGAAACCCCGAATCTTAAACTCGGCACGCTCGCTCGTTATCTCCGCGTACCCACCGAACCGAATCACCGAGCGATGGCCGATGCCCAAGCGACTGCGGAAGTTTTTCACGTGTTGTTGGAACGCGCCGCGAGTTACGGCGTACTCGGACTCGATGATCTGTTAGCCGTGCCGTCGATGCATGCCCATCCGAGCGCACAAAAATTGGGCCTGACTGCATCGTTGCCGCGAGCTCCTGGTGTGTACATCTTTCGTGATCGCGATCGGCGCCCGTTGTACGTCGGTAAAGCAACCAATCTACGGAGTCGTGTGCGTTCGTATTTCTCCGGCGACGATCGTAAAAAGATCCCACAATTGTTGCGCGAAACCGTCACGATCGATCACGTGGTGTGTCACGATCCGCTCGAGGCTGCAATACGCGAAATCCGGCTGATTCAACAGTGGCAGCCCCGCTTCAACCGGCAGGGCAAGGACACCAAGAAGTACAGCTACGTCAAGCTCACCGATGAACGTTTCCCGCGGGTCATCGTGACGCGCAGCATCAAAGCCAACGATGGCATTTATCTCGGGCCGTTGCCATCTTCGACGATGGCGCACCTTGTGCGTGAAGCGATCGAAACCGCCGTACCGTTGCGCCGCTGCTCAACCCGGATCGGCAAACGGACACAACTCCCGGCGTGCACGTCGGCGTGTACGAGCGCACAGCTGGGTGTGGCTGCGTGTCCGTGCGCAGGCCTCACCGACGATACGCAATACCAAGCGGCAGTGCGTGTGGTGCGCGCCGCGCTGTTGGAAGCACAACCAGAGCTCCTGATCGAACCGCTCGAAACGCGCATGCGACAGCTCGCTGAAGCCGAACGATACGAAGAAGCCGCGGCTACTCGCGATCGGCTCGCGGCCCTCACGCGAGCGTTGCGCCGCCGCAACGCGGTCGAAGCAATCCGCCACGTCGAGCGGGTCGAGCTGCGCCGCGACGACGGTTCGCGCGCCGAGTTTCGTTACGGACGGATGGTGATTGAAGCTGGCCCGGCGAACCTGGACGTTGGTTCAGAACGGCCCGATCCTGGCCTCCCGGTGAAGCCCGAAGCGATCGACGAACTCCTGATCGTCGCCAATGCGTTCGCTCGTAAAGCACGAGCCTGGACGATCAATGCAGTCGACGGGGTGTTCGCGTCGCCGTTACCGAACGTCGCGAGTTTCGAGCCCGTTCGGCGTTGATCCTGCGGTGCGGGTCTCGGATCGGCTCTCAGCACCCGTCGCGGCCGCGGCGGCCCGCCGTTCAAAGAAGGTCACGGTACCTTGCACGATCAATGCGATCAGCAACGCGGCGAACGGCAAAACCTTCGCGATCGGAGCGAAACGATGCCAGCCTTGTGCTGAAAACGTATCGATGAGCTGTTGGCTCGTGACGATATGAAATCGTTTGGCCAAACTGAATACGACGGCCAACCCGACCGGGACCGCGAGCACCCAGATCAATAAACGGATCCAGATACTGATGGGCTGGGTAGCCGCGGTTGTCTGCGCGGAACGCCCAGACTTCGTGGCGCCCCAGTCCACATTGGCATCCACCAAGCTGGGATCGCTCGACGGGTCATCGACGGTCGGCATGACCGTCGTCGGATCCCATCCGGAATCGCCAGAGTTTTGCGGCCCTGGGCTGGCTCCGTAACGATCAGTGGAGACTGATTCCGATCCGGTCGCTACGCCCATCGCGCCAGCGGAGACCCCGCCACGCAACGAAGCGGGAACTTTCAACGGACGGCCGCAGCCTTGGCAGCCGAAGGTTTCGACCGCGCCAAGCCCATCGACAGCATGTCGATGCGAACAATCTGGGCATTGCAACATCTGGTTGTCGGTCATGATCCTTCCCCCGTATCAGTTCCCAACGATGTCGCCAGAGTACGCCAGGTTTGCAGCGTCGAGGCGCCAGCGCCCGAATCAATCGCAGCCTGCGCCATGGAAACGCCAGCTTCCCAACCATCGGCGAGGCCAGCCACTTGGAGCGCAGCCGAGGCGTTCAGCACTGCGATATCGCGGGCGGGACCGGGCTGACCGCTGAGAACGTCGTTCACCACACCGGCATTATGTTGTGCATCTCCGCCGACGAGCGCGATGGGGGCAACTCGGGCAAAGCCGTACGCCGTGGGATCAAGTTCGTATTCGCGGTACTCGCCGTCGCGAAATTCGATCACGTGCGACGTTGTGGTCGTGGTCAATTCATCGAGGCCGTCTGCGCCACAAAACACCATGGCGTGTTCCGCCCCATTTGCAGCCAGTACGTGCGCAACGCGCTGCGCCATCGCCGGATCGCTCACACCTACACATTGCCGCAAAACGTGCGCAGGGTTCGCGAGGGGGCCGAGAAAATTGAAGGTGGTCGGCACGCCGAGTTGCGCGCGCACCGGGCCGATAAAGCGCATCGCCGGTTTGTAACGCGGCGCGAAACAAAACCCGATGCCAACTTCTTGCACGCACCGCGCGACGGCAACGGGTCCTAGATCGATCGGAATGCCGAGCGTTTCCAACACGTCGGCCGAACCACACTGGCTGGATGCCGCACGATTGCCGTGTTTCACAACCCGCGCGCCCGCGCCCGCCGCGATGATCGCGGCGATCGTCGAGACATTGATCGTGCCGGACCGATCGCCGCCGGTGCCACACGTGTCGATCGCACCCGGCGCAACGTCGACGCGCAACGAGATTCGTTGCAACGCCCGAACGAGTGCACTCAGTTCTTCAATCGTTTCGCCTTTGGTGCGCAGCGCAACGATAAAGCCAGCAATTTCAACATCGGTTGCATCGCCGGCGAGGATGTGCGCGCCGACGGCTTCAATTTCCGCGGCATCCAAATCGACGCGCGCGACCAGTTTCGCCAACGTTGGCGTGATGATGCTGGCCATCAGTCCCACCACAAATCGTGGCCGAGCACGCCTTTCGCGATCAGGCCCAATTGGATCTGGCTCGTACCTTCGACGATCGTCAGTTGCCGTGCGTCGCGGTACCAAAGTTCGGTGGGGTGTTCCTTCATGTAGCCCGCCGCACCCAGCATCTGTAATGCTTCGCCCGCGGTTTTCACCGCAACCTCGGTGGCGTAGTACTTCGCCATCGACAAATAGGGCACGTATTCCTTGGTGTATTGGCCCGCATCGGCCATGACCGCGGAACGGTATGTAAGTAGCCGCGCCGCTTCAATCTGGGTTGCAAGTTCCGCGATTTTCCATTGGATGCCTTGCATATCGGCGATCGTGCGACCAAACGCTTCGCGCTGTTTCACGTACTCAACTGCGTACATCAACGCGCCTTCGGCGAGACCGATGCCGCGCGCGGCAACAATTGGGCGCATCGCATTCAGGCCCAACATCGCAAGCCGGAAACCGCCGATTTCGCCGATCAAGTTCTTGGCGGGAACGCGCACATTGTCGAGCAGGAGCTCACCAGTATCAACGCCCTTGACGCCCATCTTTTCATCGATGTGCCCAATGCTGACGCCTGGCATTCCTCGTTCCACGATGAAACAGGAAATCGAGTCATGGAGGCGGCTGTCGGCGGGGCCAGTCTTAGCAAAGACGGTGTACCAATCAGCTTGCACGATCCCCGACATCCAACACTTCGTACCGTTCAGTACCCAATCGTCGCCGTCTTGGACGGCTTTGGTGCGCATTCCAGCAACGTCGCTACCTGCGCCCGGTTCGGAGAGACCGAAACCCGCGCGCATCGTGCCCTCAGCCACCCCGCGCACGTAATAGTCCTTTTGGGCTTCGCTGCCCGCGATCAGTACGGGGCCAGTTGGCAGCCGCGTGAGCAGCAACATCAGTGCCACTGCATTTGAGTATTTCGCGACTTCTTCAATCGCGATCGTCAAACCCAAGATTCCTGCGCCGCTGCCACCGTATTCCTCAGGCACGCAGAGACCGAGCAAACCGGCATCTCGAAACACTTCAAAGATGTCCTGGGGGTACTCCTGGGTCTCATCGATGCCGCGAGCACGAGGTTTGACTTTGTCTTGCGCAATGCGCCGAACAGTTGCCTGAAGCTCGGCCATTTCGGGAGAAAGGTTAAAATCCATCGGGATGCGAGCCTACCGGGCACTTCTCGCGGTAGCAGATGTCACAACTGAGCCGTAGATGTGAATAATGTGACCTCAGGGTCATTGTGCTTCGCGCACCGATCGTGTCACCATCAGAAGTCCTCCAGCCTGCAACGAGGTAGTGCACCCGTGGGTAACCCCGAAACTGAAATGTCTCGCCAAGCGAGACTCGAAGAGATTCGCCAACAACGCCGCAGTGTCATGCTGACCACGATCGGCGCGTTGGTGATCACTGTTGTGGTCGTAGGCGTCGCGCTGACACGGTTCACCGACGATTCTGGCACCGCAAAAATTCGGCTACTGCCCAACACCTCAACCCGGCCGACTGGCGGAGTGCTTGGATTTTCGTCGTCTTCGATCCCCGACGCCACAACATCGACCGCCGAACCCACGACGACGAGCATTGTCGAAACCACAACCACAGCCCCGCCAACAACCACAACCACAAAGCCAGCGCCAACAACCACGACTGCACCGCCGCCCACTACAACAACCATCGCGAAAAAACCAAATATTGTGTGGAGCGCGAGCCCGGCGAGCATCCGCGTGCAGTCCGGTGGCCAAGCAACTGTTTCGGTCACGGCAACGAACTCAGGCACCGGCCCCGGCCCGGTTACGGCTCCGAGCTGCCCTGGCCATCCCAGCAGTTTCGCGGCCTTCGCCTCGGTGTGTGCGCAAGGCAACCAGATCGTGACATTGAATCCTGGCCAATCCCAGACCTGGCCCGGTTTCACAATCGTCGCTACAACCGACGGAACCCGTCAAGGCGCGTCATTGAAGCCCGGTCGTTACTTCGTGACGATTGGCGGCGTCTTCGTTGTTGTGAACGTTACGGCGTAAACGCGAAACCCGAGCCGTTAGCTCGCGACTGTAACTACGCAGCCGCGGAACGGCCGCGCCGGCGCAAAATACTGCGCCGTTCTGCCGCCGTTCGGCCTCCCCAAACCCCGATCTTTTCGCGATCGGCCAAGGCGCGTTCCAAACACGGTTCCATGACCGCGCACGTTTCGCAGAGCCGTTTCGCTTCGCGTATCAAAAACACGTCATCGTCTTCGGCAAAAAAGAGATCGAGGTCGGCGCCACGACAATTGCCGCGCTCTCGCCAGTCAGTCATGAATTTTCGATCGGCAGTGTTTGACCGATCCTGAGGCCCGGTGCAGCCAGTTCGTTCACGGCTGGGCCATCTAAGGTGGTGGCGATGCCTAGCCCGTTGCCGCATGCCACCCCAACAGCGGATTCTCCACTGCTTGGTTCCTCGCCAGCTGGCGCCCGCAAACAGCTTTTCGTGATGGCCGCGGTCGGTGCATTCGCGGTTCCTGGAATTGCCGTACGACTATCTGGCGCCGATATTGCCAGCGGGCTTGCTGCCGCGCTCTTCGGGCTCGCAGTTGTGTCGGCGGCGTTTATGTTGGCCTGGGCTGCGGAGGCGGTCCAGCTCGATATGTCGGCGGGTCTCGCATTGGCCTTGCTCGCATTGATCGCGGTGTTGCCCGAATACGCAGTCGATTTCGTGTTCACCTCCAAAGCCGGTAACGACTACGCCCGGCTTGGCCGATGCGCGGTTGGCACCGCAACGAATAACTGTCATCTCGCGTTGGCCAACATGACCGGTGGGAACCAGCTTCTCATCGGAGTCGGCTGGTCGATGGTCGTGCTGCTCGCGGTGTCGCGCGCCAAGACGTTGCGTCGGCGCGGCGTTGATCTTTCCAACGAACATGATGTGGACGAGTCCGCAGTGAACCTCGATCGTTCGCACGCGATCGAAATCGCGTTCTTAGTGCTCGCAGCGGGTTACGGACTCACGTTGCCGTTGCGGTCCCAGCTTGGCCTCATCGACGCGGTCGTACTGGTTTCGATCTTCGTCGGCTATCTCGTTCGGATCGCGGGATCGCCATCGGAAGAACCGCATTTAGTCGGTCCTGCATTGTTGATTGGCCAACAATCTCAGGCGCGACGTCGGACCATCGTTGCGGTGATGTTTATTATCGCGGCCGGCATTATTTTGCTGTGCGCGGAACATTTCGCGGAGGCGTTGGTGGCCTCCGGCCGAGAAGCAGGTATCAGCGAATTCCTCTTGGTGAAGTGGCTCGCACCACTCGCTTCGGAAGCACCCGAACTCTTGGTTGCCGGTTTATTCGCATGGCGCCTCAACGCGAACTCCGCACTCGGCGCGCTGATTTCATCCAAAGTCAACCAATGGACGTTGCTGGTCGGCACGCTCCCGATCGTCTTCGCGATTTCTTCGAGCAGCTGGCATGGCCTACCGCTCGATGCACTCCAACGCTCGGAGCTTTTCGTGACTGCAGCGCAGAGCGTCTTTGCGATCGCGATCGTGGCCGATCGTTCGATGAGTAAACGCGAAGCCCAGGGCCTCTTGAGCCTCTTCATCGTGCAATTCATCTTGCAAGGGGTCTTGAAGGGCGACGCCGAGCAAATCACTCGCGTCATCGTGGGAGTCGTCTATCTCGTTGGGGCAGGGTTCATCATCGGTAGCAAACGTCGCGAGATCCGCCCGCTGTTGCGCGACGGTTTCCGAGTGCCCCACGCCGAACTTCATACCTAACTCCTCTCGCGCTGGTCCCTACCGTCCAGCTTCCAAGGCGTTTCACAGTGACCAGAATCGGTTTCGGACCATTGCATGAGCGTGGGCATGGACTCGCGGCGTGTAACGTCCGGGTTTGGTGGCGAGTTGGCCAGGCGGCCGCGGCGCTGGTGTTGTGGTAACACAGCAGACTTCGTCGAGGAACGTCCGGACTCCACAGGGCAGGATGCTGGTTAACGGCCAGTCGGGGCGACCCGCAGGAAAGTGCAACAGAAAACAGACCGCCGATGGGTGCAGGGCAACGGCTCCGCACCACAGGTAAGGGTGCAACGGTGCGGTAAGAGCGCACCAGTACCCCAGGTGACTGGGGTAGCTCGGTAAACCCCATCCGGAGCAAGGTCAAGCAGGCAACAGACTGCCCGTCTTATGTTGCCGGGTAGACCGCTAGAGCGGGCAGGTAACTGTCCGCGCAGATGGATGGCCGCCTCCGGTGCGCAAGCACCGAAGACAGAATCCGGCGTATCGGCCAACTCGCCACCAACCTACGTCTGACCTGGGGGAATGCATCGGTCTGGTTCGTCCAGGCCGTCCGCAGGCCGTCAGTCCGCTAAAAGCGGACTGAACGGCATTGCGGGTGGAATCGTGTGATTCAGGCCAAAGGTGGCCATACCTATCAAGCGTTTCCGAAGCAGTTGCATGCCCCATGTAGGACTGCACGGACTTCACTGACTCGCCGGAGTAAATCAGCAACGACGCATAGTGGTGGCGCAATGCGTGGAAGACAACCTCCTTTCCTAGCCCGGCCCTTTTCCTCGCAGGAACCCAAATCCGATCGTTGAACCGATTGCGAGGAATCTTCTTGCCGTCGTCAAACGAGAAAATCAGGTCTTCCTCTCCGATCCCAAACTGGTCTATGTGATTCTGCAAGTGGTCGAGAGTGATTGCGGCCAGCGGCACTGACCGCATGGATGCTTTCGTTTTTGGTGGCCCGATCAGGGGCCCAGTTCCAGCGATCCAGATCACTTGCTGGGTCACTCTGACTGTTTGGTTTACAAAATCGACATTCTGCAAAGGAACGCCGAAGACCTCACCTTGGCGAAGCCCAGTGGTGGCAGCAAACGTCACCAATGCCTTGAAGCGATCTGGGATCTCTTCGACAAGCTTCAAAATCGCATCGGTTCGAATCGGGAGAATTGGAACCTTGTTTGTCTTGGGAGGCTTCACGCCGTTACACGGCGAATCACGAAGCAGCCCCGTATCCACCGCACTTTTCATCATGCACGAGAACCAACGGAACACGGTGCCAATGGTTTCCGGCCCCAAAGTACCTTGGAGTTCCTTGACCCAACTCTGGACTTGAGAGCGGGTAATGCGATCCAGCGGTTGCGCTCCGAATGAGGGCAGTATCTGACGACGCAAAATGCGGTCAACCTGATCCGTAGTGGTTATGCGATGCATCTGAAGCGATTGCCACTCATTGGCGTGATCTCGAAACAGCTTCTTGCCCTTTGACGGGTCGAGATACGTGCCCGCAAGCAGCTCGTAGTCCTTCTCCGCAAGAAAAGCCTCCGCTTGTCCCTTCTTAACGAACGTCCGGCTCCGCTCCCTACCGTCAGGCTCGTTATAGCGGGCTTTGTATTTTCCGTTAGCCATTTTCTGGATGTGCGACATCTCAGCCTCCCTCGACCAAACGGACCTGGCCCATCATTGCCGATACCTGAGACATGATCCGTTCGAGAGCACCGCTGCGGTGACCCTCAAGCCACTGCAGCACCTCCAATCTGTCATAGCGCAGGTACTTTCCGATTTTAAATTTAGGTGGGCCTTGCAAGCGATAATTCCACTTGTAGATAGTGTTCACCGGTACGCCAAGAAACTCAGCCAATTCGACAGTCGATAACAATTTATTCATATTCATTCCATTCCTCTTTCTCTCAACTGGATGGAATCCACGCAGATTTTCTGCATTTGAGACTTATTGCCTCAATGGAGAAAGCCACTCGACTTTCTTTTAGAAAGTCAAATGGCTTTGTAAATTGCCTACAAAAATGCTGTACTAAATATCCCGCAGAAATCTGAAAGAACTGAGGCTTCGGACCGAGGGAGTCGGCAAGTTCCACTGTTTACGAGAAGAGTTAAAGGAAAGAGAATATTCCATATTGAAGATCAAAATGGTGAGCATATGGAATATCCGCAATAGATACACCAAACAATAATTTATTTTGAAACTATACAAAAAAATGGGAACATAGATATC